>CAVTFE010000078.1:0-95344 GCA_963733745.1 uncultured bacterium | reverse complement strand
GGTCGCGCGCGAGCGGATGCGGCAGGAGCGGCAGCGACGCGGTGCGTCAACGAAGGGAGATCACCGCCAAGCGCGCATCGCCAAACACCACATTGCCTTGCGCGGTCCCGAGATCGTCGCCGCTGGCACGGCAAGAGGATGCGCAGGTGCTGATGGAGGATCTGACGTCGTTCCGGATGCCGGACGAGCTCCATACACGCCACAGGCCGTGCGCACCTCCCATCGGCGGCACCGGGCGCTGCTCAACCGGCGCCAGTTCGCAGCACTGCAGCAGGCGGTTGATGCGCGGCTGGAAGTGCTCGGGCTGCCACTGGCGCGCACCGTGAGCGCGGCGTTATCGCGCGAGACCGCCCGCAGTCGGCGCACGTCAGCAGGCGCGGCCTGAGCAGCCAAGCCTATTCGGCTGTGCGACGTGCGCTTTTCAGGGCGATCGGGACCTCGTGGCGGCTGCAAATATCGCTACGTAGTTCGTATGGCTTTACGTCAGAAGCCAACAAAAGAGCACGGGACTCCCAAGCGAAGAGCGCGAGCCATGGGAACAGTTTGCCGCAACACACCCGATCCGCTGGACGGGTTGAGGCTCGGACGCTATACTGGGCAACAGGGCGTGAGAGCGCGCTTGCGCGTTCAGTACCCGCTCGTCCTGCCGCTGGCGTGTTCCTGTCCGACTTCCTGTCTTCCAGGAGGTGTGAGGGCGGGCTGGCCGGAACCTGCGTCCGCAAACGCTGGATGCGCTACGGCGCGCACTGCGAGTCGCTTGGCGGCGGACACACCTTCTTGGTCGGGTTCCCCACTGGCCCTGCAAGCAGTGGGCTCCTCGCTCTGTGCGAACGCTCGTCAGGAACAGAGCCACTTGACCGTCACGCTCAATGCGATCGAGGGTTGAGGGAAGCGAGGTGAAGGAGCGCTGTGGCTGCAGCGATAGCCACCCGAGCAGGGTTGTGACGGGGAGCGGGAAGGAGGCGAAGAGTAGTTCTTGCTGCTCACTGGTCGGAGGTGTGTGGGACGTGGGGGAGTAAGAATGCCATGCCCACACGCGATGAGAGCCAGGGCTCAAGAGGCCACGGCTCTATTTGCTTGGACGTTGACACCGGTCCTATTGCTCGCTACGGCAGGGTGACAAACTCACTCAGGAACGCGCGAGCAGCTGGGGTGTCGAGCCGGTAATCCACGTTAGTTGCGACGCAGGCGCTGTCCCCGGTGATGGTAATGGCGGCGATGACGTTCGTCTCAGACGAGCCAGCCCCTAGGAAGTTGGGCCCACCTGAGTCTCCAAAGCAGGTGCCTCCGTCGCCATGCGCGGCGTTTTGTGATAAACGCAGCCACGCGTCCTGCAGCGAGTTGAATGACGAGACCGCTCGGTAGCGCTGCCCATCGAAGGGGAAGAACGGCTGCCCGCCGCCATTCTGACGCTCACGATCGCCATAACCAACGGCAGTGAACTGCTGGTCCTTGAGCATACCTGCAGCCTTCATGTGGTCAAAGAGACCAGCTGGTGGCAACACCGCTGGGGTCACGCCCACGATGGGGGTGTCAAAGAGGACGACCGCGATGTCACCAGGGTCGGATTGGCGGTGGTTGTAGCCTGGGTTGGTGACCCAATGTCCCTGATACAGGTTGGTCGCAGGCGTGACCGTATCGCACATCCTGGTCAAAGCTGACCCGAGATCTGGCTGGTGGGGATGCCCAGCGATTCGAGATAGGCTGTGCAATGGGATGCAGTGAGAAACACCGTGGGAGAGATGAGTGTGCCCGGTGCACAGCTCTTCCTTCACCCCAGGGGTGCGCCATTCGGCAAGCAGCGCGCCCACATTGGGATGCTTCGTGCCATCGAGTGTCCCATTTGTGATAGCCGACGCCGACCGCGCGAACAATGGCGACCGCGCGAAGATGGCGACCGCGACTGCAACAGTGAAGAGCAGCAGCACTGGCACAAGAACGAGATAGCGAGCGCGCGAACGGAGCCGCATCTGATACCTCCTACAGCGACATAGCAAATACCGTCCGATAGAGAGGTGCGACCACTCAGCCACGCCGGAGTGCGCCTGAGTGAGCATCTATTGTAGCATGGACGCTCGAAAACCAGGGCGCCTTCCTCCGCTTTTGAGGCTTTGAGTCGCACAACCGCTAAATGCCACCGACGTCGCCATTGTTATGCCACCAATGTTATGCCGCCAATGCGGCTGCAAGGTCTGTCTTGTACATTTTTGCGAAGTGATTGCTGAGCGCCTGCAGCACGGCGCCTTTGCTCTCGGCCTCTTGCTCCAACTCGCCCAGACGCTGGGTGAGCACATACCCCATCGAGTATGCAGGTTTGAACTCCACCGGCAATACGCCCCTGGCAGAGAAGATGCCCAGAGCATCTGGACCCAATGCTCCAGCCGCTCTGCACGTGAGAACCGTTCGCCCATCCCGCGTCTCCACCGACCGCGGCACAGTGCCTTGCCGCTCCTGGTAGCGCTAACACTCGGCAGTGATGCGCGCCACCACCTTCTTCATCGACCAGTGGAGCCTCATCGAGGCTGCAACAGTAGGTGAGGCATCTTCCAGTGC
The DNA here is from genome assembly GCA_963733745.1 of uncultured bacterium. Lineage (GTDB taxonomy): Bacteria > Chloroflexota > Ktedonobacteria > Ktedonobacterales > JADMIN01 > DASWAC01. The sequence continues at coordinate 92,791 of CAVTFE010000078.1, read as the reverse complement.
GCGGTTCTTCAGGACCCAACTCCAGACGTTTACCATACACAAATGCAACTTCATGGTGTACATGCAGTGGCCCATCAGTGGTGAGAGAGATTGATTTTGTTTCGATCTCCCATGCTTCTTAGCACAGCCCAAATAACATGGCGCCGAACAGCTTTCACTTTCCACCATCAGTCACCATTCGGCGATTGCAGCAGGCCTCATTTGACAACCATTCGATTTCATAGCACAACCAGTCATCGAGAGACGTCACTCGATTGGCGCCGCGAAGAATTGAAGTCTTCCAATATCCAGCTTGCAATCGTGCGCCTCTGAGGAGTAGGCTCTATTTCGTTATGAACCGGATGCAAGGAATGCAGGGTCGTAGTGCGCGCTCTTGACTAGGCTGGATGGGAGGCAAGGAAAGCACAACAGTTTCGCATATCTGGGAGTGTCGCCAGGTACAGATCCGCCGGTCTCAATCAAGGCTGATCGGCTGTGTCGTCCTGGCTAGAATCGAAACTGCGCTCATCCCATTGGCGAACGCTGATGGGGAAAGAGGAGACCCAACGATGCGTCTATCAAAGCGTACCGCGTGGATTGCGGTAACCGGCGCGGGGATTGTCTCGCTTGTCGCGGGGACATTTGCCTTTGGCCTGTTCGCGCCACGCACAGCCCATGCCGCGACCACCTTCGACAACTACTGCGAGACCCATTCCGCCAACTGTACCGAGCCCGCTAAGGATGAGCAGGTGGGGAATGAGTACTACATTGGCCATGACGAGCCGTCGGCGCTGTTCTACTCGAACCGCGCCGGCTCAGGGAACGCCAACGTCTACCAATTAACGTTGCCATCAGATCCGAAGGATCAACCCCGTCAGGATGGGACAGGGACCACCTGGAACTTCCAACTTCGGCCAGCGTTCTGGTTCGGCATGGCGATGTGCGACGACCAGTCGGCCCCCAATCCCGCTGGAGCCGAAACATGGATCGCGTGCAGGCCCAACTGTGCCCTGCACCGCCGATAGTGACGCCAATATCTACACTGATACGCTCGGTGGCGCACACTACATCGGGCAGCATCCTGGCAGCGCTTTCATGGAGATGCAGTTCCATCCGCCCGGTTTCGCCCCTTGGCCGGCTGGCGCTAGCTGCGACGCCACGAAGTGGTGCGCCGCGCTCAACATCGACAGCCTCTCACGTAACTCCAACTTCCCAGTTGGCGATCCGAGGCGCAACAACAATCCCACCTGCCTGGCGCAGACCGGGTTGGAGTACGTCAACTTCGCGTTCATCACCAAGAATGGTGTCTCGCAGGCGCCCGCGAATTCGAAGGACCTCATTGCCGATCCTAACGCGGTCGGATCTACCCCCGATCCCACCAAGGATCTCTTCATGAGCTCGGGCGACAAGCTGACGGTCGACATGCACGATACACCGGCCGGATTCCAGGTCGTGATCCATGACCTCACGTCCGGACAGAGTGGCTTGATGACGGCGAGTGTGGCCAACGGCTTTGGGCAGATCAAGTACGCGCCTGCGCCCAGCACGGAGTGCACCGTTATTCACCAGGCGTTCGACCCATGTACAGCACGTCGAGCGAGAACACCCGTGTGCCGTGGGCAGCGCACTCCTACAACGTCGCCTTCTCGGATGAGATCGGGCACTTCGAATACTGCGCCGCTACTGATGGTGTGCCAGAGGCGGGAACTGCGTCAGCGCCGGCGCCAGCGATCCAGACGGCCTTGATGCCGATGACAACGGGTGCTTCAACGCCTCGCAGTCAACGCTAGTGCGCATCAACGGTTGCCTGGGCTTCAACCCAGTAGACACCGATTTCGACGGCACTTCCTATGGGAACAACTGGCCGGGAACGGGTCCTAACTCCGGGCAGGACAAAAAGTTCGACATCCCACCCCCGTCCAGTTCACCAGCCCGTTGACTAACGGCGCGAACTTCGTATCGGAAACCGCTTTTTGAGACCGATCTGCCCGCCATTGAGGGCTACTGCAACGTCCTGACGGGCGGTGGTTGCACCAATCCGCCACTCAACGGCAGTGGCTCTACTCAACCTCCATCCCTTCTACTCAACCGGGACTGCTGTCACCGGTCCGAAGAAGGCGTGTGTTTGGGATTTGGGTGGACCCAATATCAAAGGATGCCACCAACACCTTTGGCGGCAGCTCAACCACCGCGTACGGCTCGCTGTTGTTCATCGACTACGCGAGCTCGGTTAATGCCAATGGCGTCATCTCCGCTGCGGAAAACTACCGCAACATCATCTCCTCCAACCCTTGCCTGGCCTGAGTTGGAGCATGGAAGAGATCCATACCGTCAGTATGTAGTGTGGACTGTGGCCGCCTGAGAGTAATTTTAGGCGGCCGTTCTCCGTCGCGCGCACGGCGCTAGATCCTCGTGAACCGTCACGTCAAACGCCGCCTGTTCAAGGACCGCCGTGCAGTGGATGCCGGTGGGCAGAGGACGGGACCCTTGAAGGCGAGGTTGCGGCTCCAGCAGTGTTTGCGGCGAAACGCCATGCGCAAGCGTTTGCGGATGTGTCGTACCAGCCCGCTGGAGTTGACCCTGCAGGGCATGATCGGTGTCAGTGATGGTCAGGCCCCACTGCACATCAGGGGTGAGGAGTATCTCCAAGACTTGCCCATGTTGAGCGCGACAGGTTGCGCCACGCCTTGATCGAGGCTGTAAGTAACGGTGACATCGGGATGGAACACGCCTCGATCGACGGGGAGCTGTTTGGACGGACCCATTCACGACCACGCCGTCTCCTGTTGATGGCGATTGGGTCGCGGATTGCGTTTGGGTCTGGCCAGCGTTTCCACTGCGTGTGACCTGCACGCAGCCAGCGAACAGCACCGCGGCAAGCATTAAGGCTGGCATCAAGGGAAGACTCGCAGATCGCCGCGCCAGACCATCGGATGTGTCGTTACGCGCTTCGTGATACATGTTCATCGATATCGGCTCCCTCAATCGTTATCATTGGCGAGCTGAAAGATCGTCGTGTGTGAGACGCCAGCGACACGTCGGTAGTCATGTCCCCCACCATATCACTCGCAGCGATGCTTCTGCGATGCACGGAGAGAGGGAACTGTCCCCTATGCGACGCCTTATCCTTGGGGATCCAACATTGTACTTTCCCCCAGGTGCTTGGCGCTTCCAGCGGCCACAGGTCTCAAGGGCAAAGCATTATTCCCGTATGCTGATCCCCTGTACGACACGTCAACCTAACCCGAGGAATAGCTTGCCTGTTGCGTGTGAATGGCAGGGCAGTGACAATTTGCCGGTGGACTGCGACGCACGCCAATCGTGGGCGAGCAACTGGAAGGAGCCCGTATCGCTCGCCGCGCTGCCACATATGCGAGCTCTCGCATGGCCCATCATTATGAGCAAAGATATGGATACGATTTTAGCGCGCGAGAAGCGCTCGCCCATCCCGCTCGACCCATCGGTACAGCTGTTTGTTCCACATGCGAACCAGGCCCCTGTGTGTTCGTTCCCAAGAGCCTAGAGCAACTTGCGAGAAGCAAAGGCAGGCAAGGTTGTGTAATATAGTGAGATATGCGCGCGTATTCGACCGATCTGAAAGAACGCTTGGTGCGAGCGGTGGCTGACGGTCTGCCCATGCGAGAAGCCGCTCGCCGCTACAACGTGGCCGTGACCACGGTCAAACGCGCCGTGGTGCAACAACGCGAGACAGGCTCACTGGAGCGCAAGCCCATTCCCGGCTGCCCGCGCCGCATTAGGACCCGAGCAGGAGGCGAGCGTTGCAGGCGCGGTTGGAGGCGGCTCCCGACGCCACGGTGCTGGAGCACTGCGCCTGGTGGGCGGAGCACGACGGCCAGTTAACTGAGTGAAGCGACGATGTGGCGGGCCATTCGCCGCTTGGGATGGACGCATAAAAAAAGACACTGGCAGCCAGCGAGCGCAATGAGGAGGCGCGCAGCGCCTGGCGTGCAGCGCGGCAGCCGCGACCCAGCTCGACCCAGAGCAGTTCGTCTTTGTCGACGAAAGCGGCACGAACATCTCCCTAACCCGTTTGTATGGCTGGGCGCCGCACCACCGAAGAGCCAATGGATCGGTCCCGCGCAACCACGGCAAGAACACCACGTTGGTGGCCGCGCTCGCCCCCAATGGGCTGCACGAGCCGTGGCTGATCGAGGGGGCGATGGATACGGACATCGTTTACTTGGTACATCACCGAGCAGCTGGCGCCGACGCTGCGGCCAGGACAGGTGGTCGTCATGGACAATCTGAGCGCCCACAAAGCTGACCGTATTCGCGACGCGATCGCAGCGCGTGACTGCCAGCTGCTCTTCTTGCCGCCGTACTCCCCCGACTTCACGCCCATCGAGCAGGCGTTCTCCAAGATCAAGGCCATCCTGCGCGGGCTGGGGCGCGCACCAAGGAGACGCTCCAGGAAGCGGTGGTCTCGCCATCGAGGCGATTACCCCACACGATGCGGCGGCTTGGTTCGCCCATGCTGGTTACCCTCTGCCTGCTCAAACTACCTGAAAGTTGCTCTAGTGAAGGGAAGTCACGCGCCAATTGCAAGAAACATTCTAAGAGCCATCATTCACGATGACTTTTTTGATCGTCTATTGAGCACATACTGTACCGAAGGGCTAATGGGTTTATCCGTGCGGTGAATGCAGCCCAACCAACAGCAAGGTCGGCGCATGCCCTCTTTGAGTTCCGTCCGCACCCGTTCAACGTGCTGCCTTCTGGTTTCTGTCTTCTTCACGGAGAGAGTCCAACAGATCCATTCATTGCGCGCAAGTGGCGTAAGATCCTGCCACGCCGCTAGCGCCTCCGCGTCAGCGGCGAGAGTGTCCCTTAAGTCCTCTGGCAATTCGTGGACAACACCACCACAGATTTCCTCGTTGGCTCCCTGGGTTATTTCATGCTCCGCCATCCTTGTCTCCTTTCGGCGATGGAGCCTGCGATGGGCAGCGCCCGCTCTATACCATTCTATCTTAGCGGAGCGCGGATGGAGACATGCTCAGACCTTTTGTTCTAGGGGTCTGTCTGACGACAAGCCATTTCATAAACCCCAGCTCTGCGGCAACAGGACGAGCATGCTGTCGAGGTGAACGGCGCTGAGACGATGGAAGGCTACAATGGGTCTGGTGACTAGCGTATTCACCAGAGCACGAGAAGGATATCTCATGGACTTGACCAACGAAAGCTACACCATCGTCTTTCACATCACGAGCGTTGATGGGACCGAGCGCACGGAACGCTACTATAAGGACAAGCGGAGCGCTCCAGATACGAAGTGCTGGGTCAAGGTGAGTACACGCGGCAATGAGTTCCGCGCCACAGCAGAGCAGGTGTTGAATCATTTGCTTCCGGCGTTGGCAGGACTGCACCCGCGGCTCACGGTGGAGGTGCAACATCATCCGACACGGTCGGACTGAAGAAGTCTCCACTCGTTGCAGGTGCGGAGCACCAGGATGAGGATGCAGCCGAGTTGAACGAAGCCAAGAGAGTTGAGCGCAGAACGCTAATAGCGCACCACCAGCCGGCGGAAGTTCCTGGGCCAGGCGAAGAACCGCTCGATTTTCCAACGCCGCTTCTAGCGACGGAGTGTGCGGCCTCGCAGACCTCCTGCCGTCGCTGCGCGAGACGGTCTGGGCGGGCGTCAGCGCCGGGAGCATGGTAATGGCCCCCGTATCGGCGAGGACTTCGTCAACTGGCATTCGCCGGACGGCGACAGGACACTGGGCGTGGTCGACTTCTCGATCTTCCGCACGTCGAAAGCCCGAATGTGCTGGAGAACACCATGGCCGCCACAGAAAAATGAGCGGCCAGAATCGCAGGTCCGGCGTATGCGATCGACGCTCGCGCCCTCCTCGGACCATGCGCCCTCAGCCAAACCAGAACAGGACCACTCCACGAGGAGCCGCCGGTAGATACCTGCATACGTGGACTACTTCTTTCCGGCGTGCGGCTTCGCCTGCGACGCCAAAGGAGCAACGTTTGGTCATCTCGCCCGTCGTATCTCACGCAGGAACAGCGACACATTGCTCGCCTTGGCTGGCCTCGCACTCAGCTATGGTGGCGCACTCCTGTCCATCGCCCTCGTTGTTGCACTTGTCTGGGCGCTCGCTGCAGCCGGGCCATTTCCCCCTGGCAATTAGGGCGATTGGGATCTGGCAGCGGACCGTTGCTCGTGGTTGACACATGGTGCGGTGACCATGGCGTACAGAGTGCTGGGATGACCTCTACCGTTCAGCGGCAGCGCTATGGTCGAAACCTTCAAAGGGCGTCGCGTGACATCTATTCCCGTGTCTTGATCTGGTTCGTGTTTCGATGAAGTTGGGATAGTGTCGCAGCTTCGTGCGTTTCCTACCGTGCCCGAGGCTTCTGGGCCACAAAGGAATCCCGATACAAGGTCCAGAGACGACTTGGCGCATCGGCCCGTTCACTGCGCACTGCCGCTATCCAGCGTGCGTAATAGTGCGGCGCAAGCTGTCTCCCGAAGAGCAGCCACCCTCCCATGAGCGCGACCGTGAGTAGGCCTATGAGCGCGACGAGCGGCTTTACCAACGTATGCACATCGGTGATCGGTCCTGATGGGACAATGACTGGACCAGCCGAGGTGACGACGCCAGCGCCTTGATGATAGGTCAATTCACCACCATAGTAGCCGGTGAGCGCCAACACCCCGAGCGTGACCAGCGACACGGCAAGATAGAGTAGCGCCCACGGCCTGCCGATGCCGTCTGCAGCGAAAAACCGGACGAGCAACAACGAGACCCCCAACGCCACTGTGAGGAGCGCAAAGTTCTGATGCACGATCAGCAAGGCGTCCGCCGCTGCAGAGCCAGTGGCATGGTCGGGTCCAGAGATCGCAGCGGCGCCTGCCCCTGCGACACCGAGCAGCAACATGTAGAACCCAGCGCGCGTCAGGTTGGTCTGGGCGAGGAGATAGCCAGTCAGATCCAGCGCAACGCTGGTGAAGAGGAGGGCGATGGGGAAATGGACGAGAATTGGATGTAATAGTGGTCGTAACGAACTAACAAAGTTCACCATCTCTGACCCAGACTCCAGTCCATGAACACCGCTCCAACCACGCGAGGATACCGCGAAGCTTGCCTGTAGTAATGGCCCTATGTTACAGCGTCTTCATGAGAAGAGCATGAGACGACCTTGTGTGGGGCCGGAAGCTGTTTGAGCCCGCTGCCGTCACTCCGTGGTAGGAGATCATCGCATCTCACATTTACGATACAAACACAATGCGCCGTATTAAAGCGAGGACCCAGATCAGATGCGCCAGCAGGTCTGTGCTCCTGTTTGCTCAGGTGCTCTGGCGCGTCGATGGGGTTGGCCATACAGATCCAACATGTTCAGATACGGTCATTGGCGGTTGCCCAAATCTGCGCAGGTCGCGCCTCTGCGATACGGCAAATCGGCAAGCTCGTTGCGCAGTAGGGCATTATGAGACGATTCTCACTGATGTCACATACCACGCTCACATTATGTGCGTATCATCCTATGCAGAGGGCGCCGTTGCGCGCTTCCGGTCTGGCATGATAGCAACACGAGCAGGGACACACAGTGACAGCACCACAGCGCGCGCAAAATGGACCCTCACAGCTTCTTCCTGGCATGCGCTTTACGGTGCAGGTCATCGAGCGGGTGCAGGCGGCGCAGGATGTGGTCACCTTCTGGCTTGCCGTCCCTGGCACGACCCAGGGTCCTGCACAGTATCTCCCGGGTCAGTTCATTACCATAGGGCTTCCCACCGCCCGCGGGCCGATCTACCGATCTTACTCGCTCTGTGGACCGGGGCATGGAAAAGGCCCCTGGGAGATCACGATCAAGCGACAGCACGCTGGTGTCGTCTCACGCTATCTCTACGACTCCATCCGACCTGGCACGCTCTTGCAGGCAAGCGCCCCCGCAGGCTCGTTTACCTTGCCACGCGACCTGAATCCACAGACGTCGCTCGTCTTGGTCGCGTTAGGCAGCGGGATCACGCCGATCTATGGAATGCTACGCGCCATCGCGCGTCGGGCGCCGACTGAGCGTCCGCGCGTGCAGTTGCATTACGCCTATCACGGTCCCGCCGACAGCATCTACGCGCGGGAAATCACCTCGCTTGATCCGCAGCGCACGTGGTTGACGCAGGTCCATTATGTGTCGACACAAGGGGCGCGCATCACGCCAGATCTGGTGTGGCGGCAATCCGGAGCGCCAGCGCGCGCAGAGTGGTACGTGTGTGGTCCCGTAGCATTCAAGCGCAATATGGAAAGCGCTTTGGCGCACTACGGCGTCCCAGCGAAGCGCTTCCATGCAGAGATCTTCACGACCATGCGCGCTTCGAACTCCAGCGCTGTATCTACTGGTATCGGCCGAGGCCGTGTGCGACTGGCAGATCGTAACGCCGTGCTGGAGGCTCATCCAGGCGAGACGCTTCTGGAAGCGCTGGAGCGCAATGGCTATCACCCCCAGTTCAGTTGTCGCGTCGGCTCGTGTGGCACCTGCAAGTTGCGCCGTGTCTCTGGGCAAGTGCGCGAGGTGGCCGAAGTCGATCCGAGCGTCTTGTCTCCTCAAGAGCGGGCACAGGGCTACGTGCTCAGTTGTGTGAGCCAGCCAGTCGGCGAGGTCACGCTGGCGAGTATCTTACCCACTCCCGCCGCATTTGCTGGCTCGGCGCAGCTGTCTGGGGCTCGTCGGGCAACTCGCACGATCATGCGGTGGGGTCTGGCAGGCGCTGCGGTGGTGGTGTTCTCTGGCGCATGGGGCCTCACCAGCTATACACCGTCACACCAAACGGCAGGTGGAGGGCCTTCTGCACCAACTGCAACCCCTTGCGTATCCGATGATGATGACAATACCTGCGCCGTCGCCTCTCCCAGTGGTCCAAGCGGCATCACGACACAGCCCACCCAACCAGTGACACCGTCCAACACCCGTACGAAGACCTCGTAGCCATGACTCTATCGACATCCAGTGACACCCAGCAAGAACGCATCTTGGTAATGCGCACGGAGCGCATCATGGGCACCGAGATCAACGTCCAACTCGCTGCGTTGCCAGCTCAACAGGCTGCCGCAGACGCCGCCGCCGAGGCCGTGCTAGCGTTTCTGCGTGATGTGGATCGGCGGCTATCGCGCTTTCGTGCAGACAGCGAGCTAAACCAACTCAATTCTCACGCCGGTACATGGTATGAGTCGTCAGCTATGCTCTACGCCGTCGTCAGCCAGGCTGTGCGCGCGGCAGAAAGCACACGAGGTCTCTTCGACCCCACCCTCCTCTTCCATATCCGCGCCGCTGGCTATGATCGTGACTTCACAGACATCGCGCACCAGACTGTCCTTTCGACGGAGGAGCCATCGTCCCTTCCGCCGAGTGGCAGATGGCGGGATGTCCAAGTAGACCATACGCGACGACGGATCCTGTTGCCAAAGGACTGCGGAGTGGATCTGGGAGGCATTGCCAAAGGCTGGGCGGCTGATGAGGCGCTCACGCGATTTTGCGCCGATTTCCCTGGCGCGCTCATCAACGTCGGCGGCGATTTGCGTGCGCGCGGAGGGCCGCAGCCAGGAAAGGCCTGGACGATCGGTATTCCGGATCCACGCGGCGAGTCTTCCCAGTATGACAACCATGATGTGGCGATTGTCACTATGAGCCGAGGCGGCCTGGCAACCTCTGGCGCGGTTCGTCGGTGGTGGTGGAAGGATGGCGAACGTCAGCACCATTTGCTGGATCCACGCACCGGTCGTCCTGCGGCGCTCTGGATAGATGATGAGACTCCAGGTCAGCCAGACCAGTGCCTCCTTGCGACGGCAACGGCATTTGCGCCCACCGCGGCACAAGCCGAGATCGCAGCAAAAGTGGCGTTGCTGCGTGGCATGCCAGAAGCGGTACAAGCCGTCGAAGCAGCATGGGAGCGATTCGGCGCGCTCGACCCACGAGGAGACACCCATGCGCAAGGAGCGGAGGATATTGGCGTCGCGCTCTTTCTCACTTTTGGGAATGGCGAGTTCACACTGTCCCACAACATGCAAGACTATCTTGCGTCCTGGGGAACAGAAGCCGCCGCGCTGCCTGTACGCATACCTCCTGGCGCATGGCGAGAAGCAAGACGCGACGGCGCTTCCGAGGACGCGGCACAAGGCTAGGTGATCATGGTGAGTTTCATGCAGGCGCAAGCGACCTCTGTAGCCATTGCTGCTCGAGCGGCGGCAGATCCCACGCTGTGGTATTTCACCCGCGCGGCCGCGGTCGCCGCCTATGTCTTTCTCACACTGACGGTGACACTGGGGCTCCTACGCAGTATGTTGCGCATTGGTCGGGCACGGTCGCCATGGCTGTTCTGGCTCTCAGATGAAACGCATCAGTTTCTTGCGCTCCTCACGACGGGATTCGTGGTAATTCACCTGCTCGCGCTGTTGTTTGACCCCTTGATTCCATTCTCCTTGACAAACCTCCTCGTGCCGCTCAACGAACCGTATCGTCCAGTCGCCGCGGGACTGGGGGTCTTGAGCCTCTATGGGCTCGGGCTCGTGTTGCTCACCTCATGGGGACGCAAGCGCCTCTCTCATGGAGTATGGCGCGCACTGCATTTCCTCAGTTTTCCCGCCTTTGCGCTCGTCACACTGCATGGCGTGTTGGCGGGGACGGACGCGAGTCAACCGTGGATGATCTTGCTCTATCTCGGAGCTGGGGCACTCTTCGCGTTCCTTATCATCCTGCGTTTTCTTGTGATGGCGATCAGTCAAGACTCTCGACAGGTGTCTGTCTAGGAGTTTGTGCGGTGTGCTGGCCAGTTCATGAAGAACTTGATAAGGGAAGTCTTGATGTATCCGATGTCATCCGGATCGAGTCGCGACTGCGGCGTGCGACTGCGGTTAACATGCCATTGGCTGTAAGGACGGGACGAGCGTATGGGGAGTGGACGGCTTAAGGGGCGTGTGGACCGCCGAGGGAACCAACGGGGATCAGCACGAGTTGAGAGTGCCCATCCCGTACCATCGAATACGGTATCGAGTAAGGCATCGGTCGGCACGATGTCCAGGCAAACCCCACTGCGCCAGCGTCCGCTGAATAAAGGGCCAAACCGCCTGGCAGAGCATGTCGCACGCGTGTGGTCATCCATCGCAGCACTCATGCCGCTTGTCTCGGGGAGAGTGCTGGCTCCGTTGCGTCTCTTCCTAGGCGTGACCTTTCTCTATGCGGGCATACAGAAGCTGACCGACCCCCAGTTCTTCAACCCGCGTGCTGCTGGATATATCGGGCGACAGATACTGGCCTTCGCCCATGGATCTCCAATCAAAGGGTTATTGCTCGGTGTTGTGCTGCCGCATGCAGCGTTCTATGGTGGCTTGATCGCCTATGGTGAAATCGCCATTGGATTGGGGACCCTGGTTGGCTTCTTGGCTCGTCCCGCTGTGGCGTTTGGTTTGCTATTGAGTCTGGTCTTCTTTCTATCGGCGAGTTGGAACGTCCATCCCTACTTCTATGGCGCGGATATTGTCTTTGTCTTCGCCTGGCTGACACTTGGACTCCAGCCACATGCAGGCTTGCCCAACCTCGATGCGCGGGTGGCTGCCTGGCTCGCTACGCGTCAGCCACGCTGGGTGGCCGAGCATCCCGCCGCACTGGCGTTGCTCTTGAGCATACCGGAGACGCCGGTGACCAGGCAGTCGTCGGATTCCGCAGGCCTGGCGCCAGTGACCGCCGTTGTTCGCGGGCAGGGCCGCCGTCCTGGGCGGCAGCGAGCGCGACAGGCCAGTCGGCGTGAGTTCTTGGTGGGGCTGGGAGCGGGCGCGGCAGGGACCCTGGGACTGGTGTGGCTCTGGGGCGCTCTTCACCCAGTACCCTCTTCTTCGGCAGGCGGATCAGGGACAAGTAGCCTTCCTACCGTGACAAGTGGCTCAACGCCTTCTGGTACCACGGGGGCGAGCGCGAACGTGATCGCACGCACCAGCGATGTGCCTTCCAATTCTGCAGCAACCTTCACACTGCAAAGCACGGGCGATCCCGGGGTGCTTGTTCATCTCGAGGATGGCCGCTTTGTGGCGTTCGATGCTACCTGCACTCATGCCGGCTGTCCTGTCCAGTATGATGCTGCAAGCCATGATCTCTATTGTCCTTGCCATGGCGCGGTCTTCGATCCTGCCAATAACGCGAGTGTTCTGCAAGGTCCAGCAGATACTCCGCTGACACCGGTGCCCGTGACGGTGCAGAGCAACGGCGATATTACGCTGGCTTAAGACCTACTGGCCGTTTCAACTCGGGCGCCCATCTGCGGTCTACGGCATCGCCACAAACGTCTGTACAGTGCCCTCCCACGGCTGGTGCAGGCGCTCATTTGACGGTTACAGCGATGGACGACGCCAAGGTTACGTTCACGTGCGGCGGCTGACCGCTGGACCTGGCTCTTGATCCTGGCCTGTGGCCAGCGATAGCGCCGGTGCCAGGCGCGGTCATTGATCTCCGCGATCTCCGCGATCTCCGCGATCTTTGATCTCCGCTTGCCCTGGCAACTGCCGTTCCTTTGCCAAGTTACCGTTTACCTCTCATACCTCTCATGCCTTTCATGCCGTCAGTCTTGATGGGAAAGCTCACACGCCCTTCACAGAATTCTCACACGCACGCCCCGTATCGTAATGGGTAGAGCGATGATGCTCTGCGCACTGAAGCCATTGCCCGATACGAGACTCAGTGTTTCTCCACCCCACGCTTCCCTCGCGAGAGACCCAAGAAAGCTGGCCACACGCATGACTGATGAACAGAAACCAGACTATCCGTCCGAACCCGCACAGAGGCCGGGTCCCAGCGCCGGTTGGTCCCCAGCGCCGTGGGTCCAAAGCGGAGCGTCGAGCCCTTGGGCGCGCTCCAGCGGGCTGATTCCCCCCACTGCCGCCGCGCCAACACAACCACTCTATAACACAGCGCCGCCGTTTCCGTCGCCGTTTCCGTCGCCGTTTCCGCAGCTGCGGGGGACATGGCGTGTGATCATGGTAGCGCTGCTGGCGCTTGTGCTGATCCTGGGCGGCGTCTTCGCCGGCGGACTCATCCTTGCGGCGCAGCACAGTGCGACACAAGGGCCAGTCGCTGTTTCTTCTTCCTCCGGCCCATCGGTCTCCTCCAACCTTGACGCCCAGCAGGCACAGGGAGCGGCGGAGACCGTCGTGCAGAACGTCGAGAAGTCGGTCGTCACCGTCTACAGCTCTGGCAGCGCTGGCTCGGCCATTGGCTCCGGCGAGTTCGTCACCGCGGACGGCTACATCTCGACCAACGACCATGTCATCAATGGCTTCAGTTCCTTTTCGGTGAAGCTCTCCGACGGGACCAGCCTACCTGCCACCCTCGTCGGCGCGGATCAGCAAGATGACCTGGCTGTCCTCAAGGTCAACCAATCCAACACGCCGGCGATCACCCTCGCCGACTCCAGCGCCGCCACAGTCGGCGAGTTCGTCGTTGCGCTTGGGTCGCCGCTTGGTCAAGCGAATACCGCTACATTCGGCGCGATCAGCGCGCTCAATCAGACAGAGACCGAGCAAAGCGACAGCGCCTCGTCCGGCTCCGGGCCGATCCTGACGGGCATGATCCAGACAAGCGCGCCACTCGCGCCAGGCAATAGTGGTGGCGCGCTGATCGACCTGGACGGCAAGATGGTCGGCATCCCGACGCTGGCGGCGACCAGCGGGACAGGGCGGCGAGCCACCTCCTCCTCGAGTATTGGGTTCGCGATTGCCTCCAATCGCGTCGCCTATGTCGTGAATCAGCTTATTCATAGTGGCAAGCTCACCAGCACGAATCAGGGATTTCTGGGCATCTCGACAAGCAACGCTGGGAACGGCTTCACGTCAGACGGTATAGCAGTCGCTGGCTTCACCCAAGACGCGCACGGCGCGACCCCAGCGCAGTCGGCTGGGCTTCAAGTCGGCGATGTTATCATCGCGGTGAACGGTCAATCCATCAGTGCGGAAGAGGATCTCGCTGGGGCGATTCTCTCACAGACGCCGGGCACGAAGGTGAGCATCCAGGTGCAACGGGGCGACGGCCAGCAGACCATCCAGGTCACGTTGGGCGAACGACCTGTCAACGTAAGCGCGTGAGATTATGTGACGCGTAGTGGCGCGGGCGGCGGATGCGAATGAGCCGCTCCGCCACCCGCTGCTTCATTACTGTTGGACCGATGCCCCCAACGCCGATTGGTGGTGGCCATTCCTCAACCTGGCGTGGATCTCCAGGCGGGAGCTGCGCACTGAGAGCAGTATTCCATCCAAAATCACCACAGGGACCCGTGCTTCAGCGGATGGTCCTTATTTTGATTCCCTACACTGACGGATATCGTCATCCAGCTTGACAGCAGGACGCACAGACCACCACAGACGGCTCGAAACGCAAACCTTCCTGCAATTGGGATTGGCGTGATGGGAGGGACCCGCAAGAGACATGAAAAAAACAGCCTGTCTTGTTCTTCTACTTGCCTTTACACAGAGCGCTACAGACATGCTGCCCTGACAACATGAGGATGTAGACAATGCAGCTCGACTGACGCGCCTGGCAACGACGCGCTCCGGAGCGAAGCACAGCAGCAGGGCAGGACGTGGCAGGCTAGCGCTCAACACGCCACGTCCTGATCGAGCCCGTTTCCCTTGGGCTTGAACTGCATGAAGTAGCTCGGTCCCCCGGTAAATTGATGGCCCGTGCAGTAGGTGAGGGCCTGCTTGGCCGTGGTCCACGTCGTCGCCCCCCAACTCGGCCAATTGTTGAGCCAGCCGCCGGTGACGCTCGTCCACTGTGCGGTCGTGCTGTAGATCCCGACGGTGCTCACGCCATTGGCCACCAGTGCGTCGTATTCACCCTGCAGGCTGTTTTGGTTCTGCACCACGTCGGTGTTCCAGGTATTGCTGGTCTCCACGTCCAGCCACCATGCGCTCGCGTGGATATTCTGGCTGTTCGCATGGCTGAGCGCATACAGGCCAGCGTTGTAGCCATAGTTGTAGGCGAGGCAGTTGTGATCGCCCGTGGCGCAGACCCTCGGGCTATTCGGGTTCAGGTAGACAGATTGATCGTTCCACCCCGTATTGACATAGAGGTTGACGCTGGGGAACCACGCTGCCTCTTGCACGAGGCAGGGATTCTGACTGTAGCCGGTGCCGTCACTCACCCCGACGATGCCAAATTGGGGGTTGCGCGGCGCACTGGCGCTGCAGTTGGGCCAGGACACGTCATAGCCGGTAGTACCGGTGGAATACAACGGCGACGCCAACGCCACGGCAGGGAAGATTGCCCAGGCCAGGCCAGCGACAACCGCCGCGATGAGAGGCGTTACCCACCTGCTCTTTCTCGTCGTGCGTTTCATGTGCTTTCCCCCTCCTAGGTCGCTCCAGCGGTCGCTCCACGGTTCTTCCATACTAACACTTGGCGGTTAGTTCAGCCGCCCAGAGCCACGATGTAAGTAGTGGAGATCGGGACGTGGATGCGCATTTAGATTGAGTATACGAGCCATTTTCTGCCATTTCGGCGCATTTTCTATCATTCCGGCTCATTTGCCGCTCATTTGAGCCAGATATGGCGCAATTGTCTGGAAAATCTTTGCGCATAACCTTGTCATCGCGACGCAGCAGGCCCTATACTGCGACTAGGCTTGAGCGCCCCTAGCGTGCCTGCCTTCTCCTCACACCACGTACGCGTGAGAACCCGCTTCACAAGCGGTCTAGGACCAACCGAGAGTCGCGATTATACGGGCTTGAAACGCTATACTGCCTTCCAAGCAGGCTGTCGCGGGTTCGAGTCCCGTCTCCCGCTCCAGGTCTCATTTGCGGTTTCATCCGCTAGCTTGACATGTAGCGCGTACGCGCCTCAGCCAGCATGCTCGCCACTACCCTGTGCGTCGTCAGGCGCGCCATCTGTTGCTACTCGAAGTCGGCGTAGGGCCGCCCAGAGGGGCGCCGCATGCTGTGGATTCACGGCGTTTACGAAGGCGACGAGGCCACGCGCACGGCTGAACGTTGCGCCGGACAGCGCAGGGCTTGTTCCCGCCATGCCGTCTCCTCGCGCGTCACGTTGGGCGTTGTGCAGCATCGCGCGCAGGCGACGGCGTAGCTGACGGGGCGTCGCCACCTGATCGTTCACCACAAGGCCAGTGACGACCTGCCGGCGCGAGCGGCGCGCCACTCGTGTCTTCGCGTCATTAAGCGTGAAGCGCTCGTCGGCGACGATGCGCCTGATGTTCGTGATGAGTCCTCCAACGGCAGCGCTATTGTCACCGGAGAACGTCAGATCGTCCGCGTAGCGTGTATAGCTGAAGCCATACTTGGCGGCAAGACCAGTGAGGCGGCGGTCCAGCCGCCAGGCGACCAGGTTCGCCAGCGCGGGGCTGGTCGGCGCGCCCTGGACGAGATGGCGTGGGCCGACGCTGACATGGAACCGCTCGCCCTCGCGGTCGAACGGCTCGCGGTCGTACTCCGTACACAGCAACGCCAGCGTGGACGCCACTGCGTAGGAATAGCCGTGCGCGATGAAGACGCCACGTACGCGCGGAAAGGTAATCGAGGGGAAGAAGTCCTTCAGATCCAGCCGAATCACGACGCGTTTGCCCACATGAGGCCGCGCATTCGTCGTGATGGACCGACCAGGAACGAAGCCGTGCGCCGCTGGCGCTATCGGGATCTTTCCCACGAGATCGGCCAGCGCGCGGCGCTGCAAGGACTTCAACTCTCGCTTGGGCGCGAGAATGACGCGGCGCCCACCACTCCGCTTGGGAACGGTGTAACGCACATAGTGCCACGTCGTGTCCGCCGCGCGATCATGGGTAAACCAGCGTAAGCGCGGGAGCGGAATATCAAGCCAGGCGGCGACCTCGCGCTCATTACGCAGTGATGGCAGCCCGAAGCGGCGTAACTTCTCCTCGTCGAATGCCGCCGAGCGATGACGTGTCGAGGTCCCCCACAACTCCTCGCCGAAGTAGCGGCGATCACCCTTCATGCGATGGCGGCGGGCAGGTCTCTGGCCGGACGCTACGCTGGTCTCGTCCTCATCGCCCTCTGCAAGATCATCGTCGTCTTCGAGCTCCAAATCGTCGTCGTCCACTGACCCATAGGCGGACGAGGAGCCGGGAGTAAGTGTGGCGAAATTGCGCGCGCGCCTGCTCTTCCATGCGGCGCGCCAGCGACGAAATACGCTCCACATCTTGGAAAGGCCCTCCTATGAGAAGGGCCGGCGTGACAGCCCGGTTACTTTCATGCGGTGGAGTGGATCCCCGCTTGTGCGAAGGTGGGGAACCTGCGAAGGTGGGTGTGCCCCAGTGTCCCGCCACGGCGTAACGCCGCAGCATCATCGGCTAACCCGGGCTGCCGCCGCCACACGTCGCCATTATAGCAACGTCGCTTCGCTTGCGCAATGGGGGGGCCGCAACGCACACAGGCGGCAGGCAAGTCAATACCCGACCCGCCAGTAGTGCTGATACCGCATGTCACTCAGCCTGCGCCAACCGCTCCGACGCTGCTCCCGTCTTCTCCTGCGCTGCCTCCAGCGCGAAGGTGACGGCGAGCAGATGCTCACAGGGGCCACGCGATAAGAGGTTGTTCTGGAAGAAGGGGCACTCACAGCGGCCAAAACGCAGGCGCCCTGAGCTATCGACCGAGACCAGGACATCGTAGACCTGCCCGTCAGTCACACGCGCCACCGCGCGGGTCTCGCGGCGATTGTCATCCCGGCGCTCGGGCGGCGTGATCTCCCCCAGCGACACAGCCCCCGCCTCGACGAGGCGCTGCGCCGCGACGGCGCGTGGATTCGGCGCGAACAACGCCGCAATGTCCAGCGGCTCGGCGAAGAGGTCGCGGTTACGATACTGGCGCGTGGTTGGGTCATACATCGCGCGCCCGGCGCGGCACAGCGCGAAGAGCGCGCTCTCCGCCTCACTCTTCTCGATCCCCATGTCGGCGGCGATCTCATCCCGGCGCGCCAGCAGGCGCTCGCCGAGATAGGCGTAGACCCGCGCGACCAGCTTCACGTCGGGTGTTCCGCGTGGCGCAAGCGCATCTAACGCGCTATCCTTCGACCAGTCGTTCTTCGTCCAGCCGGAGAGCGCCAGCGTGAACTGAAACGGCCCGCAATGACAGATGTAGTAGTGTGGTAGGCCGCGCCCCAGCACCCCAATGGTCACCTTGTCGGCGTAGGGCAGCACGCCCTGCAACAGCTCGAGTCGCCGCCGCCCCCAGAGTCGTACGCTGCGCTCGTAGCCAGTGTAGCGCGTCCCACGCAGGACGAAGCGCTGGTCCCACGGTTCGAGCGCGATCACAATCGGCGCGTCAGGAGTGAACTCGATGCGCATTCCATGCGGCAGGGTAGGCGGCTTATTCTCCTGCAAAAAGGCGATCACCGAGAGCAGGTCCACGGGTTGGGCGTCGAACTGGTAGGGATGCATGGCGAAGGCGCTCTGCACCTGGAGGAAGCCTTTGAGCCAGTCATCCGGCACATCCACTTTGCGCTCGACATGCTCGCGCGCGCCCGCGCCGACCGCTGTCGTCACGCCAAAGCTCGTCGCGCCAACCGTGAACAGGGTGCGCCGCGAGCTGCGTAACTGCGTCAGCGCATCACGCAATTGCTCGGTAAAGTCGATGTTCGTCGTCCCATAGCTCACCTCACCCTCAGGCTCGAACGCGTCCAGTGGCGCGGAGAGGCGGACGTACGAGGACTGGTCGTTGCTGAACGCCTCGAAGAAGAGCTGGTCGTGATGCACGGTGATGACAGGATCGAGCATTTGCAGCCACTCATCCTCGTCGAGCCAGCGCAGGTCGCTCACGATCACCCGATGCAGCCCTAGCAGGAGTTGTCGTAGCAGGTAGGGCGCCTTCACACGTCCCCTGAACGCGACGGGCGCGCGGCGGCGATTGGTGGCGATCTCCAGCGCGGATACCTCAGGCGTCGTGATGACCGTCGTCAGGCCGTCGTACGCTAGCGCAACCTCCATAATGGACTCCGATCTCTCCGGTCTTCTCAGGCGCTCTGCGCCGCCATCTCGCGTTGCAGCCGCACGAACGCGACCATCGCCTGCTGATCCACCGCGCGCCTTCCGCTCAGGTGGACCGCCTCCTCCACGACAGGGAGGATTTGATCGGCGTATGTCTCTCTCTGGCGCGCCGCCAGTTCAAGTGCGCGCAGCGCCAGCTTCTTCGTGCCCAGATGCGCGCCTCCGAGCAGGAGGGCGCGCAGAATTAGCAGGTTCTCGCGCGTGCGCTCCGCCGCGTCCGCGCCGCCCTCGCCGAGCATCAGCAGGCCCAGGATCTGCACATAGATATTGGGCGACTCCAGGACCTCACGCAGCGCATCCGCCTCGGCAAGCCACGCCGCGCGGTGCTGTGTGTACAGGTAGGTGAACGCCGGGTTCAGCGACAGGTTGCGCTTGAAGGACCAGACCTCAAACGCGTTGATCCGGCTCAGCAGCGCCGCCGCGTGCCGCACGTACAGCGCAGGCGACTCCGCCACGAGGCGATCGAACCGGTCGGTCAGCATGCGCCCCGTGCGCCGCACCTTGTCTTGCGCCTTCATATCCGGCTTCCGCCACTGGAGCATAGAGGCGGTGGGATACGCCAGGTTGAGCCAGGACTCGATCTGGCGCAAGAGCTGAAGCGAGAGGTAATCCAGGAAGTCCTGGTCCTGCTTCGCCTGGGCTTCCTCAAAGAGCGCCTCGTCGTAGGAGCCATGCGCGAACCGCTCCAGGAACGGCGCGAACCGCTGTGGATCGCGACGGTAGAACCCCAGCGCGACATCCTCCTCAAGGGTCCAGCCACCCCAGCGACGCACGGGCGGCGTGCGTAGAGGAAGCTGAGCGGCCAACTCCTCGGCCCCGAGCGGCTGCGCCAGCAACTCACGCAGTGCCTCATTCCACTTCTTGCTATCGCCAGCCTTGAAGAAGATGGGCCAGTACAGGTTCTCATCGCCCAGCTTCTTGATGCGCGAGAGGAGCTTTGGCGCCGCGCGTCGTGTGATCCAGGTCAGATGTTCCTGGACGTAAGGGAGCGCCGCGCGACCATATTTCTCGACGATATCGGCGATGACGCCGGTATCCACGTTCCACAGATGCTCGGGATGGCGCTTCGTCAACTCGTCGGCGATGCGTTCGGGGGGCGTGTCGCTGGCCAATAGGCGACGCGCCTCGGCCTGCCACTCACGCTCATCCGCCAGCTCGCGGAACAGCGCCCAGTAGAGGTCGTCATCCCCGCGCTGACGCGCCGCCTCGCGCAGTTGTTTGTAGCCCTCCTTCTGACGCCAGCTTTGTTGCGCATGCTCGCGCACGAAAGCGCCCAAGCGCGCCGGATCGCGGCGATAGAGCGCCGTCGCCGTCTTGTCGGTGAGGCTGAGCCAGCTATCTGCCTGGCGGCGCAGGACCATCTGGGCCACCGTGTCATCTGGCAGGGACGACTCCGCCAGTTCGGCGAGCTCCTTGTTCCAGGTGTCTTCCCGCGCGACCTTGCGGTAGAGTGCGGTGAAGAAGGAGTCTTGCCCGACCGCCTCGGCGCGCGTGAGCAGTTGCGTGATGACATCGGTCTGGTCGCTGGAGAGGTGGTTGGTGAGGAATGGCTCGAAGAACAGCGGATCGCGCTCGTAGAGCGCCAGCGCCCACTGCGGCGCCTGCTCCGCGAACCCAGGCGCCTGCGCGAGCGCTTCCATCTCGCGCAAGAGCGCCCCGCGATCCTGATCAGTGGCGAGCGCCACCTGTATACGTTGGGGCAGCTCCAGGGCGGCCAGGCCACCGTTGGCGAACTCATCCAGGAATGGCCCGAAGAGGCTGGCGTTGCGTTGGTAGAGCGCCTGCGCCACGTCCTTCTCCAGTCGCCATGCGTGGCGGCGCTCCTCTGGCGGCGTCCGCGGACGCAACGCCTCGGCGAGTTGGTCATCCGAGAGCGGACGCGCGATCTGCTCGCGCAGGTCGGCGTTCCAGCGCGCGGAGGTTCCAGCGAGGAAGAAGAGGGACCAGTAGAGCGTCTCATCGTCGAGCTTGCGCGCCTGCTTGAGCAACGCATCTGGCGCCGAGGAGAGATGCTGTTCGAGGTACGGTAGCGCCTCTTGCCGGTAGGTGCGCACGAGACTGGTGAGCGTCTTCATGTCCAATGCGACGGCGTGTGTCGGCTGCCGCTTGTTCAACCCCTCGATTAGCGCGCTGGCTGGGGGCTTGCTCGCCAGCAACTGATGAACGCTCACCCTCCACTCCTCGTCGCTGGCGTAGTCGCGGAAGAGCGCCCAGTAGAGCGTATCGTCGCCACGTGCGCGGGCTTCCCGACGCAAACGCCGGTAGCGTTCCGGGCGTCTGCTCCAGCCGCGCTGGACGTGCTCGCGCACGAACTCGCCGAAGCGCTCGGAATTGCGCCGATACAGCGCCAGCGCCACATCTTCGCTCAGCCGCCAGCGCGCGCGCTGATTCTCCCGGCGTTGCAGCGCCTTGAGCGCCTCTTCGTCGGAGAGGCGTGCGCGCGCGAGTCGCGCGGCATCGGCGTTCCAACTCTTCTCATCCCGAAACTTCTGATAGAGATCGGCGAAGAGTTCATCATGCCCGTCGGCTTCCGCCCTGGCCAGGAGCGCCTTAATGGTAGACTCCTGCTTGGCGTCCAGGTAGGCGACCAGGAACGGCCCGAAGAAGGTGGGGTTGCGCTCGTATAGCCTCGGCGCCCAGACATCGGCGCAGGCGGCGAATTCTGTCTCGTGCGCCAGGGCCAGCGACTTCAACTGCTCCAGGAGCTCGGCGTCATCTCCCGGCGCGCTGATGAGCGTCTTGGCTTGCGCGCTGACGTCCGCGGATTGGTCGATCATCGGGCCTCCCCCATGTAGCGTGGCGCCACGACAGTATACTCGTTCGCTAATACGCTAGCTACCGGGGAAGTGGCGTGCGCGTGGCGCGCTTCCTTGATATTCGCGCCATCACAGTCCATGCAACTCTTCAAGCGGCAATGGCGATGCTGGCAGCGCTCTTTCTCGGCGCTATCTGTTCAAGGCCTCTTCAACACCGCGCATAGCAGAAGACTGCCCAGATTGTCATCCGCTCTGGGCAGTCTCGCATAGATAGCTGGGATGGACCAAGGAAACGCGTGCTCTGGATACAAGCACGACAACAAGTAGGTCAGGCGGTCACTATGCCCTGGCCGCGCTGGCCTTCCCCCATTGATAGGAGGCCACCGAGAAGAGGACTATCGTCAGTAATGCCAGTCCTCCGACGATCAATCGCTCGACCGAGCCATCTCCTCCATCGGGGTCGATGCCGATGGCTTCGAGCCAGTCTGCATTGACCACCGTCAGCAGAAACAGCGCGCCAGTAATGAGACCCAAGGCCGCGACAATCCAGCGCCATGTGCTCGACATGAAACCCTTGCCTCTCTACGTAACACGGGCCTAGAGACCATCTCCACCTGACCATCAGGCGTAGTCTGGCGCCTATCATAGCGAGGTGGCTAGAGCGTGTCAAGTGCAAATAGAGAACAACAGCCAGCATCACAGAAGGAAGAGGTTTCTCGCCGTTTCGCAGTTATCCAAATACATCTGCTCCGTTAAACACAGAAGGTATGCGTCCCCCTATCACTTCTGTATCGGGCGTCGCAGGTCGGACAGGTGACGGACGTCCATCCCACTCCATCTCAGGCGGACCGGTTTGTAGCAGGTAAACGGCAGTGAGTTACCCAGCGCCTCTAGCATGGGCTGCTATACTGATTGACATGGGGCTTTGATCGGCAAAGGGTGGTATAGGGGGCTTGGCGCTGTGTACGGCAACGACCCTAAAGTTGGAACTGACCCATCTCCGCCCAATGCGCCGCTGGGAGCAGCCCAACAGGTTGTGGGAGAGCAAATAGGATGGGGGGTGAGCCCTCATTCTCCTCCATCATTGAGCGCGCGCGCGAACTGGATAACCATGCGCTTGGCCTGCTCTACGAGCGCTATCTCCCGGTCATCTATCGCTTCATCTATCTGCGCGTTGGTGACACCCATGTCGCCGAAGATGTGACCTCTGACGTCTTTTTGAGTGTCGTCGCGCATATTCAGCAGGTACACGCCAGCGATGAATTGACCTTTGCAGCTTGGATTCTTCGAATCGCCCGCAATGCTGTCGTTGCGCATTATCGAAGTCTGCGCGCGCATCCTCCGAGCGAGCCGGTGACCGAGGTGACTCTTGTCGCCAGCGCCGAAGAGGGAGATCCCTTAGCCGTCATCACGGCCCGAGAGGACTGGGCGGAGGTCGTCACTGCGCTCAATGCGCTGACCGAGGATCAGCGCAGTGTTGTCCTGTATCGCTGTTTGCTCGGATGCTCTACGGAGGAGGTCGCCCGACTCCTCGAGAAACGGCCTGGAGCTGTCCGGGCGCTCCAGTTCCGCGCGCTTGCGTCGCTTGAGCGGCTGCTGGGTCTATCTGCAGGTACAGACGAAGATGCGATACAGATTCCTGCGCTAGCTCTAGGGAGGCGGCGGGTCTATGGAACCTGACGAGAGCGGGCAGGCGCTTGACGAGCTTCTTGAGGCAAGGCTGCGCGGCGCTTATGACCCTGATCTGGGGCCTCCTGACGAATATGAAGCTGAACTCGCCGTCGCAGAGCGCATCGCCGCTGGACAAGGGATTACCCCGTCGTCTGACTTCGCGCAATCGCTGAAGGCGCGATTCCTCGCAGCGGCGGAGGTGGCTCGTGGTGAGCAGCGCCCAGTTGCGCCTGCAAGACCAGCGCCCACGCGTCCGCAATGGCAAGTGCGCCATGCTGGCGCGAACTACATTGGCGCTATTCTGCGCTCGCGGCGCGTGCAGGTCGCCACGCTTGCCGCAACCCTTCTGATCGCACTAGGAGCTGGCCTGCTGCTCGCCGCGGCCGCTGCTCCACCGGCAAGTCCGTTGTATGCCGTTCGCCGGGCCCAGCAATCCATTAAGCGTCCAGGTCGCAGCGAGCAAGTCAGACGAGGTAGCGCTGCATGTGTCCTATGCGGGTCAGGCGCTCGCTGAATTGACAGACGCCGTGTTGAAGCATGACCTTGAGCGCTATCGGGCTGCCTTGTCCACGCTGATAGAGGAAGATAAGGCGGCTATTGCGGCCGCGACTGCGGCGCCAGCGGGCGATCAGCGAACGCAGTTAGTGGCCCAGGTAACAACGCTTCGCGCACGAGAAGTTAACGGGTTGCGTGCGGCGCTTCCAACGCTGGGCTGGCATGATCGCATCCTGACCACCTCGGTTCTGGCAGGATTGGACGTCTCTGCGCCTTCTGTCACGAACGCGGACATCATCAAAGCGGAGAAGGTGAAGGGGAATAAGAACGTCTGGCAGGTGACAGTTACTGGGTACGGCTTCCAGCCCGGCGCGATTTTGCTGGTGAATGGAAGCCAGCGTGATGTGGTCATTTCGGTGACTGACAATGTCCTCATCGCTGAGGTTTCAGATGGACCAATCCCAGGGAGTGCGTCTGTAGGTGTCGGCAATCCCGACAACACCGCTGCCAATGCGCTGCGCGTCACACGGCGCGACACTGATGGAGCCAGCCAAAGTACTCTGACGGCCACGCCGCCTCATGGCAAATGGGAACGGCGATAACCAGCACAACGGAACTCCAGGCCCGACACATGGCCAAGGCGGAGGCAAGCCATAAGGTGGCCCAGGACGTGGTTTGACAGTGACACCCCTTCCGGAGTGAGCCGGGCGAACCCCTCAGGCGGCAAGTGAGCTGCCCATCACGCGCTGTCCTCTGCCCCTCGTGGTTGTCCGACATGGCTATATTGTTGCAGTTGACAGTCTACCTACCTCAAAAACCGGCGCAAGCCATAACACATAGCGCGTCAGACGCATCTAATGTAGTAACGAGCTAAGTAGGGAGAGATAAGGAGGAGCTACCAAATAGTAGGCAGGCGGCGCCATCCAGTCGCCTGGAGGCTATCAGTTGCTGTAAAGCAACCCGCGCCGACTGGCGCGCAGGGGCCTCTGCACCCCCATGCTTCAGCCGCGTGTGAGGCTAGAGCGCTTGGGACACAGCGTTCTCAGCGTCATCACTGGGAATATTTGTCCGAGTGCCAGTAGTGGCGCTGGCCACGAATCATATTCGCCACCGTTTTTCGGGTCGATCTAGTACAAGGGGGCGTAGGTGAAACGCTGGTTATCAAGTCTGTCCGCACGACAGCGGATCCTTGGCATCATTGGCGTCGTCGGGGTGGTAGCCCTAGTGGCGGTAAGCGCGAGCACATTCCTCGCGCGTCCCACTGGTGTGGGCGCCAATATCGCGTGGAGCCACCACACCGGCAAGTTTGAAAGCGATCATGGCGGCGCCGAGGCCCCGCGCAGCGACCTGGGCAGTCCCAATCAGGAGCTTTACGACAACCAGGCGTATCCGTCCACATACATTGCCCCAGACCAGGTGACCGCTGCGCGTAATATCTTCCAGTCCATCTTGAGTGGCGGCGATCCGAACGGCAAGGGCGCCACGTGGCAGCCGCTTGGACCGTCGGTCGGAAACGTTCCGGCAGAATGGTCCCGTTCGGCTGGGGCAAAGATTGAATCAGGGCGTGTCACGGCGATTGGCGTGGCTTCGAGTTGCAATCCTGGCGACTGCCGGCTCTACCTCGGCGCCGCTGGCGGTGGCGTCTGGCGCACCAATGACGCGCTGGCGACACCCCCAAGCTGGACGCCAATGACGAACGGGATGCTCTCCGCGGCCATCGGCTCGATCTGGGTTGATCCGGCCAACAAGAACCATGTCCTCGTGGGCACCGGCGAGCCGAATGGCTCGAGTGACTCCGAGGCTGGAGTTGGCATGTTCGTGACGTTCGACGGCGGCAACCTCTGGCTGCCGGTGCTGGGCAGCTTCAAAGCCGCGGCTGGCCGCTCGATCGCATCCATCGCGGTCGATCCCCATAACCCCTTGCACATCTTCATCGGCACCGCCGTCGCCCGTCATGGTGTCTCGTCGGTGAATGGTGGCCGCTTCACGCCGCCAGGCGCGCCACAGGTTGGACTCTACGAGACGACCAACGGCGGGTTGACCTTCAAGCTTGCCTTCAGCCAGCCGTCCGACCCGGTGGATCCTACTTCTCCTTCTGGGAACGACTTCTTCCGCGGCGGCGTCTCGAAGGTCGAGTTCGACCCGACGACATCTGGTCGCGTCTACTTCTCGATGTTCGACTACGGCCTGTTCCGTGGCACGAACGGCTCCTATGAGCAGGTCTTCACCGCGTTTGACGCTGGAGATCCCGCCAACAGCGCGAACAACCGCGTTGAGTTCGATGTGACCCCGCTGAGCTCCGGCAAGCTGCGCATTTACCTCGCTGATGCGCGCACCGGGATCGCCGTGCTGTATCGCACCGACGACGCCAGCGTCGCGACCCCTGCCTGGACGCAGCTCTCCAGTTCCAGCACCGCCAACCCGGGCGGCTTCGCTTCATACGACTTCTGCCGCACGCAGACCACATCGCAGTGCAGTTACGATATGGTCGTCGCCTCACCAGCAGGCCATCCAGACACGGTCTGGATCAGCGGCTTGTTTAAGTATGAAGAGTTAGCAGGTCGGTCCAACTCGCGTGCCGTGCAGCGCTCCACTAATGCGGGCGCCAGCTTCACCGACATGAGCTACGACATGAACTTCATCGGGATGCACCCCGACCAGCATGCGCTCGCCTTCGCCTCGAGCAACCCCGACATTGCCTTTGCTGGCTCTGACGGCGGTATTGTGCGCACGAGCGGCTCCTTGGCGAATATGGCCACCGATCCCAACTTGGGGTGCAATGTGCGCGGACTCGGCGCCACATCGCTCGCTCTCTGCAATGCCTGGCTCACCGCAGTGCCGACGCGCATCTATTCCATGAACTCCGGCCTGCAGACGCTGCAGTTCCAGAGCGTCTCGGTGAATCCTCAGAATCCGAGCCTCCTGATCGGCGGCACGCAGGACAATGGCACCTGGATGAACGGGATCCAGGGCGGTAGCACGAGCGACTGGCTCGAGGCGGTCGGTGGTGACGGTGGCCAGTCTGGCATTAACGCCGCCCACCCCAATATCTCGTTCCACTCGTTCTTCAGCCCGGCGCACGACGTCAACTTCCAAAATGGCGCGCCGGACCAGTGGGATTGGATCGCCGATCCGCTCGGCAACAATGAGGGCGCGTCCTTCTACGTGCCGATCATCTACGATCCGACTGTGACGAAGGCCGACACGATATTTGAGGGCGAGCAGCACATCTTCCGCACCACGGATAATGGCGGCCCGCAGGCCTATCTCGACCAGCACTGCAACGAGTTCACAGGCGACTTCGCGGCGAAGTGCGGCGACTGGGTCCCATTGGGCGGCAGCTATGTCAACCCCAGTGATCCCTTCCCGGTGACCAATTTGAATGACGCTGGCGACCTGTCCGGCACGTTCTACGGCACGGATAAGGGCGCGAGCAGCCCGGCTGATTCCGCTGGGAACTATGTCGTGGCGATCACTCGCGCGGCGGGTAATACCGGCACGCTATGGGCCGCCACACGCCGCGGTCGCGTCTTCATCAGCACCAATGCTGATGCGAGCGATGCGACGACCGTCTCATACACGCGCATCGACACGCCGAACACGCCGACGCGCTTCGTGAGCGGCATCGCGCTTGACCCGAAGGATCCGAACCACGCGTTCATCTCGTTCTCCGGCTACGACGCCTACTCAGTGGCTGCGGGAACCGCGACTGGCCACGTCTTCGATGTGCGGTTTAACCCGAACACCGGCAAGGCGACGTGGAAGGACCTGAGTAAGGGACTCGGCGACCAGCCAATCACTGGCATCGCCTTCGACTCGCACGCCAATGACATCTATGTCTCCACCGATTTCGGCGTCCTGCACTCCATCGGCGGCGGCAACTCGCACTGGCTGCCGGTTGGCTCCGGCCTGCCGATCGTGAAGGTTGATGGCATCACGCTGGTGACGACCAGCACAGGTCACAAGCTGTTTGCGGCGACGCACGGCCGTAGTATCTGGTCGATTGACCTGAAATGACGTACGTTCTGATCGGTTGAGTCTATAGGCTGGCTCAATCGGTCGGGTGAATGCGAGGGCCGGTTCCTACCTGGGAGCCGGCCCTCGACCATGTATGAGATATGGGAGTCGCGCGGCTGCTCGTCGTCTACGGGTGAGCAACCGCGTATCATGCGGCAATAGAGCCTTGGCAGTGTTCGTCGCCGCGCATCGCTGGTCGGCTATGGAACCTGCGCGCGTGATGCGGCGTCATTAATAGTAAGATTCAGTAAAGGAGGTAGCACAGTGCGAAAGACCATCGCGCGTGTATTGGCGCTGGCGGCGTCCTTGCTGCTTGCGCTATTTGTTGCTGCTTGCGGTCAAGTCAGTAGCCCACGTGGCGCCGCTGACGCGCAGGGAGCTTCTACCCAGACGGCCCAGGCAGGCGCGGGGTCGCAGACAACGTCAGGCCAGGTGACACTCTCACTTGCCAAACAGCGATACGGCGTCGAGGAACCGCTTCTGGTCACGATTCACAACGGATTGCAGACGGACATCGCGCTGACAGACGGCGGGGCTGGATGCGTCTCGATCGAAGTCGAGCGTCTGGTACAGGACTCCTGGCAGAGCGTCAGCCAGTGCGCTCCCGCGCCAGCAGGCAGGAAGTCGGTAGTTATTTCCGCCGGAAGCGCGTTTGTACAGCGCATCGAATTTGCGCATGAAATGGACAACGGCGCTGGCTGGCCAGCGGGCACATATCGTGTGATGCTGACGTATACGCCCAGTGAGAATAGCGTCGCTTCTAGCGCCACCGGCGCGCCGGTCTATTCGGCAGAGTTCACGGTAGGCTAATCTCAGGGTTGGCCAAACCATGACGAACCATGACGAACCGGCGCCTATCCCAACATCACTTCTATGATGGCGCCAGGGCCAGCGCATGGCTCGCCGAGTGACTCTGCGCCACACCACACGTTTCACACCCTAGAACGCTACGCGCCGGGGTCAGCGCTGTGGCCTTCTGATGCAACCATACCGTTCTTCCGGACAAAGGCTGCGCAATGGGATGGTCTGTCATGCGGCGCAGCGTATGGCCGCTGTTCGCAGGCGTCGCCGCCGCGATCGTGTGTGTGCTTTTGCCACCACAAATCGCCTTCGAGCCGTATTTGGCGGTTGGGCTTGGATTGGTAACGGCGGGGACACTTCTTATGCTCCTGCCTGGCGAGCATGTCGCGCGCGTGGCGCTGCGCTGCGTAGGCGGGATCCTGGTCTGGGGTACGATTCTCTGGTGCGCTTTGAGCCAGCCCGTACCGCTCACACGATTTCCTCCCGAACTGCTCACACCATCCCCTCCCGTATCGCTCACACAATCTCCTACTGTGGTGTGGTGCCAGCGTGGCGCCTTCGTGGTCTTCGCGGCGGCGATCTGGTGCGCTTGCTGCCTGCCACGTGGCTGGCAGTTACGCACTATGCCCGCCGTACTCGTCCCCACCGTTCTCCTGTTGAGTTTCGTAGGTTGGGTAAATCCCCCGCGCGCCATCAACTTCCAGCCCGGCTACCTTGCCGTTGATCGTCAGGGCGCGCTCTACGCCACCGATCTCGAGGGATCGGCCATTCGTGTTTTCGGCCCAGATGGTTCTTTGCGCGCAAAGCTCTGGCCAGCGCTTGCCAGTTGGCAGGGTCCGCCCGGACCTGGCTTCAGCCCACCCGGTCCAGCCTCCGACCCTGAGCGGCTCGGCATCCCTGCTAACCTGACTCAGGCGAGCGCCATCGTCGCGCGGAATCAGCCGCCGACAGGCTTAGAGTTTCATTTCTGCGGCATCGCGCTCGACACGTCCGATCATCTCTTTGTCCCTGATACAATGAATCACCTGATGCTCCAATTCTCGCCGAGTGGCAGCTTGATAGCCCGCTGGCCGATCCCCGTTGACTATGCTCCATCAATTGGGTGTGTGGCGACCGGCGGAGCAAACGTGTTTCTCGCGGACCGGCGCGGCGCGATTCTCTCCTTCAGTTCCCAGGGAAAGCCGCTGAATCGTTGGACCGTGCCAGAGCCGCTCGTGGCCGGTATCGCCGCCACCGCGGACGGCGCAGCGGTCTTTGCGCTGACCAAGGGGCATGTGTACCGGCTGGATACGCGAAGCGGCGCGACAACAAACTGGGCGCTTCCCACCAACTTTGGTGGCCCGAACAGTGGCTATCAAGCACTCCTTGTTCAGCTATCTGGACGCGTGCTCAT
Organism: uncultured bacterium; assembly: GCA_963733745.1. Taxonomy (GTDB): domain Bacteria; phylum Chloroflexota; class Ktedonobacteria; order Ktedonobacterales; family JADMIN01; genus DASWAC01. The sequence continues at coordinate 62,664 of CAVTFE010000078.1, read as the reverse complement.
GGCGAACAACGTCAGCCTGCGTGTGGAGGTCCGCTGCCCAGGCGGGAGCGTCTGCGGCGCATACGGCGCGGCGAGCGGACAGTCGCAGACCGGCAGCGATCAACCTGGCCAGCTTGGGCAGCTTGGCGGCCTCGCGCAGGACGCTGATGGGCGTATCTATGTGGCGGACGTTGGCCATCGCGTGATCCAGCGTTTCACCGCCTCAGGACATATTGACGCGCTGTATTGGAGCATAGAGGACGATGAAGCCGACTGAGGAAGGGCCTTCGGCCGGTCTCACGGTGTCCCAGGACGCGCTTCAGCATCCGTCCGACGCCGAACACGAGGCAACGACGGCCGAGCCAGGCGAGTCCCAGACCAGGGGGCGCGGACCGCGCCGCTGGCTACGTGGTATCAGTCGCACCGTTCTGGTGCTCGGCGTCGTGTCGCTGCTGACCGACATCTCCAGCGAGATGATTATGCCGTTGCGGCTGCTTTTTCTCGTGCAGGTGCTTGGTACGCCGCTCATACTGGCCAGCCTGGTCGAGGGAGTGGCGGAGGGGGCCACGAGCATCCTCAAGGTCATCTCGGGGACGGTCGCCGACCGCCTCAGCAACCGCCGCTGGCTGGTCATCGGTGGCTACAGCGTCTCAAACCTGGCCAAGCCCTTGCTGGCATGGATCACCACCTGGCAACTCGCGCTCGGCCTCGTCCTGCTCGACCGCGCAGGCAAGTCGGTGCGTGGCAGCCCACGCGATGCGATGATCGCCGACTCCGTCCAGCCGAATCAGCGCGGCAAGGCGTTCGGTTTCCATCGCAGCGCCGACACTCTGGGCGCCGCCATTGGACCGCTCCTCGCGGTTGTCATTCTTGCCGCGACTGCGGGCAACCTCCGCGCCGTCTTTGCCTGGACGCTGATCCCCGGCGCGCTGTCGATCATCTTTGCCGTGCTCTTCTTGCGCGACCCACGGCGGCTCGCCAGCCCACGTTCTCCATCTCCAGTTGCTCGCAGCGATGCGCAACCTGTGACGGTATCTGCGGAGCCACGAACACGCGCGTGGCAGGGATTGGGCGCGCGGTTCTGGCTCTTTGTCGTCGTCGCGACCATCTTTGCGGTTGGCAACTCCTCAGACGCCTTCCTCTTCTTACGCACCGAGGGGCTGGAGGCCTCCCTGATCGCGGTCCCGCTGGTCTACTTTGGCTTCAATCTGGTCTATGCCGTGCTGGCGACGCCGCTCGGCGCGCTCTCTGATCGCTTCGGCCGCCTGCCCATACTGGCTGTAGGCTTCGCCGCATTCACCCTCGTCTATCTGGGCTGGACGCGCGCCACGACGCAATGGCACATCTGGGGGCTGTTTCTCCTTTACGGGGCGTACTATGCGGCCACCGAAGGGGTAGCGAAAGCCTTCGTTTCTGACCTCGTTCCCAAAACACGCCGTGGGACCGCGCTCGGCTGGTACAACGGCCTGACCGGTTTCATTGCGCTGCCAGCCAATCTCCTAGCCGCCCTGCTATGGACACAGATTGGCCCAACGGCCACATTCGGCCTGGGCGCATGGATGGGCGCCATCTCATTTGGGCTGCTCGTGGCCTGGTGGCCCTGGTTGAAACCCAATGGTGTGCCGTGGCCGCGGGATCCTGAAGAGGTAGAGCGTCAGCACGAGTCGCGGTTCGAATAGCGATGTGATGGGCGCGCCTCTGCGTCATGTGAGCGGTAACAGGCGTTCGATCACGCTCCTATCGTCGCTGTTGGCTCATACGGGTCTCGTCTGGGAAGTTGTAGAAAGGCCGCCTCGGCCCCGAATCCGGTGGGCGTAAGCCGCTGCCACATTACAATGATTCAGCCGAAACCCGTACGACCGCGTCATGGCTGGTCAAGGATTTCTTTGGCTACTGGTTCGAGTGCCCCGGCGGGGCCCGAAACACGGCGCATCACGACTCGGTCAAGCTGGGCGCGCCAGGCGCCCGCCTCGTGAAGAACGCTCTACAGTGTTGTATCTGCTTTGCTTTGACTGAGGATCTCGTCCACGACGCGTGCGAGTGGCGCCGTGGCGTCGATGATGATCCCGTTGTGCGGAAGGGCTGCTTTCGTGTGATACATGCGCACAGTGATTTCCCGTTCCTCTGCTGTTCCGCCCCAATCAGTTGGGTCCAGCGCCACTCGCTCAGCAATCCGCCGGAGACTGGTGTCCAGGTCGACCGAAAGGACAAACACGCCGTCAAATAAGTCGATGTATTGGGAGGAATTCTTCGAACCACCACAGAAGAAGGTGACCGCCTCATCCTGGTTGGCGACCAAGGCGTTGACTTTCTCGACATCCCAAATGTGGTGCTCGGAAATGAAGGTAGCCGAGTGCTCGTGCGTGAGGCCATCCGTCGGTATACCCGTGTCCGGATCGCCTTGATACGCCAATTCACGGTCACCATGAATGGCCTGGTAGCCGCGCCGCTGCAATTCGGTGCAGACCGCCGTTTTGCCGGCGCCAGAAACGCCGTCAATCAGATAATTTCTCCTGCCCATGGCGAGATGATACAAACATCCAGATGCTACACACAAGATGTCATACTAGAGCAACTTGCAAGAAGCAAAGCCAGGCATGGGATGTGCTATACATAACAGTATGCGAGCCTATTCGACCGACCTCAAGGAACGCTTGGTGCGAGCGGTGGCTGACGGTCAGCCCATGCGAGAAGCCGCGCGCCGCTTTGGCGTGGCGGTGACCACGGTCAAACGCGCCGTGGTACAACAGCGCGAGACGGGCTCGCTGGAGCGCAAGCCCATTCCCGGCTACCCGCGCCGCATTGGACCGGAGCGGGACCTGAGCTGGAGGAGGTGTTGCGAGCGCGGCTGGAAGCGGCCTCGGATGCCACGGTGCTGGAGCACTGTGCCTGGTGGGCGGAGCGCTACGGGCAGCAGTTGAGCGAGGCGACGATGTGGCGGGCCATCCGGCGCCTGGGCTGGACGCAGAAAAAAAGACACTGGCAGCCAGCGAGCGCAACGAGGAGGCGCGCAGCGCCTGGCGTGAGGCCTCTGCCCAGCTTGACCCACAGCAGCTCGTCTTTGTCGACGAAAGCGGCACGAATATCTCCCTGACCCGCTTCTACGGCTGGGCGCCACATGACCAGCGGGCCACTGGATCGGTCCCGCGCAACCACGGCAAGAACACCACGTTAGTGGCGGCGCTCGCCCCCGACGGGCTGCACGAGCCCTGGCTGATCGAGGGAGCCATCGAGACGGAATCGTTTGTCTGGTATATCGCGGAGCAGCTGGCGCCGACGCTGCGGCCGGGACAAATCGTCGTGCTGGATAATTTGAGTGTCCACAAGGCGGAGCGCGTTCGCCAGGCCATTGAAGCTCGCCACTGCCAGCTGCTCTTCCTGCCGCCGTACTCGCCCGACTTCACCCCCATTGAGCAGGCGTTCTCGAAGATCAAGGCTATCCTGCGCGGGCTGGGAGCCCGCACCAAGGAGGCGCTCCAGGAAGCGGTTCGTCTCGCCATTGAGGCCATTACCCGCCACGATGCAGCGGCCTGGTTCGCCCACGCCGGCTACGCTCTGCCTGCTCAAGCTCCCTGAAAGTTGCTCTAAGTTTGCCTTGGCCCTTGTCGTTTCTTGAGGCGCCGCGGCCGGCCACCAATGGAACAGAGTGGCAGAGCGGACCAAATCAGGACGGGTCTGCAACGCGACACACCGAGCGGCTTGCGCGTCCTCGAGCTCATCGAGGGAGGCAAAATGCCGGTTCCCTAGCACGGCTCGCGTCAATCCGGGGCTACTGATCTCATTCCGTTGGCGCCTGCTCCACAATGGCCTCGATCGCTGTATCCAGCGTTGGATAGAAGTTCCGCGCGTCGATTGTCTCTTGCAGTCCCAGCTTGATGAGATGCTCGCGCACAGGTCCCTGGAGTTCAGCGAAGGCCACGTGTATGCCCTTCGCATTGAGTTCCAGATCCAGATCCCGTAGCATGTCGCCCGCTGTGGTATCCAATTCGGTGATCGGTTCGGCCGCGATGACGACCCACTTTGGCTGTGGGTCCCTCTGGGCAAGCTGCTCCCGGACGACGGACGAAACACCGTGGCGTTCGCAAACATCAAAGGGGCGCTCCATCGAATGATCAGGATCTCAGGCAATGGCCGCGCCGCTGGATGCCGCCGCAGATCTTGGAAGCCAGGCAACCCATCCTCTTGTCCCATCACGGCCCATCGAGGCCGCCATATGCGCGCGAACAACTGGAAGACCGAGAGCAGGATCGCCAGGAGGATACCTTGCAAGACACCGATGAAGATGACGCCGAGCGCGCAGATGATGGCGAGAACAAACTCGCTCTGGCTCTCCCGAAGCAATTGGCGCAGACCTTCAAGATCGAGGAGACCTGAGGCGGCGACGATCAGAATCGCGGCCAGCGCCGACTGCGGCAGGTTGCGCACCAAGCCTGGAAAAAACAACAGCATGACGAGCACGGCCGCCGCCGACACCACGCCGGTCAACTGGGTCTTCGCTCCCGATTGTTCGGCGACGGCAGTTCGTGAGCCGCTGGTGCTGATTGGAAATCCCTGGAAGAATCCCGCCAGCACGTTCGCCGCGCCAATGCCGACAAGCTCCTGATTGGCGTCCACCTCCAACCCTTGGCGCGAAGCGAATCCCGCCGAAGTGGAGATCGTATCGCCAATGGCCACCAATGAGATGCCGAATGCTGTGGCGATAAGAATCGGGAGGTCCGAAAGGGAAGCGCGCGGCAACTGTGGCAGGGGGAAGCCTTGTGGCAAGACACCGACAATTGCGACGTCATGGGCAGCCAGATTCAGGAGTGAGGTAAAGACGATCGCCGCAAAAACGGCGAAGAGAATGCCTGGCGCTCGCGGCGCCCAGCGGCGCATCCCAAGGATAATCCCCAAGGTGAGGAGGCCAACGGCGAAGGTCCAGGGATTGGTCTGCCCTAGGCCGGCCACAATCGCACGCACTTCCTGCACGAAGGTATCAGCGTCGATGGAAAAGCCAAGCAGTTTGGGTAATTGACCAACCACGATCGTGACCGCCAGGCCCGCAAGGTAGCCCATGCGCACGGGTTTGGAGATCAGGTCTGCCACGAATCCGAGTCGCGCGACCGCAGCCACCACGCAGATCGCTCCAACCAGCAGCGCCAGTGTGCCTGCCAGCGACACTGGCGATCTACGCTGCCCGCCGCCAGGGGCAGGATCGCGGCGGCGATCATCGGGCCCAAGGATGAATCAGGCCCCAGCACCAGGCGTGGGGAAGGGCCAAATATCGCATAGGCGAGCAGGCAGATGACGGTGGCATAGAGGCCGGTAATCGCCGGGAGGCCGGCCAGCTCCGCGTAGGCCATGCCTTGTGGGATGAGCAGCGCGGAGAGGATGAGACCGGCGACGACGTCCCTGGGCAACCACGAGCGGTCATACGTGCGCAGCATGCGCAGACCTGGCGCCCACTGCTCCAGCCGGGCACGGCGGGAGGATGGGGCCGAGGGGGAACTGCTTGCGGACATCGTGAGCCTCAATGGGTGATCTGATGCGCGCTGCGAAGCGCGACGCCTCTCTGCATAGGGAAGCGCGCCAACTCCCATTGGCGCGCCTCGACATTCCTACCGCTCGGTCTACGCGGCGCTTGCCACGACAGGCGTGGCAGGCGTCGTGGTCGCAGTGGTAACCGCAGTGGCGCGAGCAGCGCGGCGGCGGAAGATCTTCTCAATCTCGCTCGTCCATAGCACGAGCGATCCGAGCGCGATGGCCACCACCCAGTGCCACAGCGTCAAGTCCGCCGTCCCCAGCAGGCGGTGCAGAAAGTCCATGTAGACCACCACAAACAGCAGCAGCAGCGACCACCCGATCATGCGGATGAGCCGGTTGCTTTCGAGCGTCTCCTGGCTGAAGACCGAGCGCAGTTGGTCGTTGCACTCCAGCGCGAAGAAGATACAGGCCATGCTGAATGTCACCAGCGCCATCGTGTGGGCGACCGCGGCGTCGCTCGACGAATTGAGCGCGTACACGATCGCGACCAACACACTCGCCGCGCGGATCAATCCAGACACCCCTAGGCTCACGGCGAGTGGCGTGGGCATGATCTGCTCGCCCGCTTTGCGGGGCTTCTCCTGCATGACCTCGGGCCGGGGGGCGCCCAAGCCCAGGCCGATGGCCAGGAAGATGACGATCGAGAACTTGATCAGCAGCACCTGCAAGGGCAGCATGGGGACGCCCCCCAGGATGTTGAAGATCGCCGCCCCCAGGAAGGTGAGGATCCAGGCAAACAAGGTCCCCATCTGGAAGCGGATGTACTTCATCAGGTTTTCATACAGATTGCGCCCGTTCTCCACCGCGCGGATGATGGTGGCGAAGTTGTCGTCGGTGAGGATCATCACCGCCGCCTCTTTGGAGACATCGGTGCCGGTGATGCCCATCGCTACCCCGATGTCCGCCGTCTTGAGGGCGGGGGCGTCGTTGACGCCATCCCCGGTCATGGCGACGACATTGCCACCACGTTTGAGGATGTTGACCAGCCGCACCTTGTCCTCGGGGGCGACCCGGGCGATGACGCCGATCTCGCCAATCTGCGCTTGCGCCTGCTCCTCACTGAGCGCGGCGAACTCCGCCCCCGTGATGGCGCGGCCTGGAATGCCGAGTTGCTCGGCGATGGCGGCGGCGGTGACGGCGTGATCACCAGTGATCATGCGCACCTGGATGCCGGCGGCGCGCGCCTTCTCGATCGCGACCTTGGCCTCCGGTCGTGGCGGATCGACGATGCCCACCAGCGCGAGCAGCGTGAGGTCGCTGATGAGTGGCAGCAGGTCGGCGTCGGGATTGAAGCTGGCCGGAGCGAAGTCCTTGCGCCCCAGCGCCATGACACGCAGCCCCTGCTTGCCCAGGCTCGCGTTATAGGCAAGATATCTGTCATGTATGGGTGCGAGTGGCACGCGCTGCAAGTTGCTATCAAGGGCGAAGGCGGCGCGGTCGAGCAACTGATCCGGCGCGCCTTTGACGAAGCAACGCACGACCTCAGCGCCGGACTCATCGGTCATACGATGGAAGGTCGCCATGAGCTTGTAGGCCGCGTCGAACGGAAGCGTCGCCAGGCGGGGATACTGCTCTCGCGTCGTCGTCGCATCGATGCCCCCTTTGGCCGCCAGCACGACCAGCGCCCCTTCGGTGGGATCGCCCACCAGCGCGCCATCCTTCGCCACCGCGTCCGAGGCGAGCGCCATCGGCAGCAGGTAGGGCTCGAGATCCGTGGCGGGCAGGCCAGCGACATGCGTGATCTTCCCGTCGGTGCCGTAGCCACTCCCAGAAATCGTGTAGCGCTGACCCATCACCGCCATCTCGACCGCCGTCATCTGGTTGAGCGTCAACGTGCCGGTCTTGTCCGAGTTGATCGCCGAGGTCGCCCCCAGCGTCTCCACCGAGCGCAGCCGCTTGACGATGGCGCCTACCGACGCCAGCGCTGTCGTGCCGCTGGCTAAGAGATAGGTGACGACCGCAGGTAGGGCGGTGGGGATGGAGGCGATGGCGAACGCCACACCTGCCAGCAAGAGCGAATTGATCTGTTGGCCATTACGAAAATAGCCAATGAGCAGGTAGAGGAAGAGCGCCACCAACGCGATGATCACAATCTGGTTGGTGAGTTTGTTGAGTTGCTTGGTGAGCGGGGTCTCCTCGATCTTGGTCGTCTGCAGCAGGTCCGAGATGTGCCCCACCTCGGTGGACATGCCGGTCGCCGTCACCAGGATCTCCCCCGCGCCACGGGTCACCTCGGTCTGCATGTAGGCCATATCCACCCGGTCACCCAAGGGGGTCTCGACCTTCGCGACGGGAGTCACTTCTTTGGGCACGGGAGCGCTCTCACCCGTCAGCGCCGACTCGGCGATCTCCAGCGTCGCCGCCTTGATGATGCGGCCATCCGCCGGCACGCGGTCACCGGCATCAAGGACGACGATGTCGCCCGGAACGATCTGTTCGGCTGGCAGCTCGAGCAACTCGCCGCCACGACGCACTTTGGACTTGACGATGAGCAGCTTCTGCAGCGCGGCGACGCTGGCCTCGGCCTTGCCCTCCTGCCGCAGCGCCAGAAAGGCATTAAACAGGGTGAGGACAATCAGCAGCAGCGCGGTGCTCCACTCGTTGATCCACAGGCTGATGATCGCGGCGCCGAGCAGGACAATCTGCATCGGGTCGCGATACTGGTTCAGGAAGCGGACATATCCCGGCTGCTTCTTCGCCTGTGCGAACGCGTTGGGGCCATACTTCTGCCGACGGCTCTCGGCTTCCGCCTCGCTGAGTCCGCTCGTGGCGGCGACATTCTGCTTTTGCAGGGCGTCCTCAATGCTGAGGATGTGCCATGCCGTCTCCTGGCCAGGTGGGGTAGCGAGTGGTGGTGTTGCGGTGGTCATGCGCTTCTCCTTCTTGAAACGCGCCAGAAACTGTCAGAAGCGTGAGGTCGATGGGTAAATAACCGCGTTCTGCTCCGCGCCCTTTCTGCTCCTCACGCTCAGCAGGTTGGTGAGCGGTTCATCCAGCCTTCAGGTAAGATCGTCTGCGCCTCCTATCGGCTCCGAGAGCGCTGCGGCGCTTGCCGCCTGCTCTACGCCTACCCTTCCATGTTCGTTGTGCGTGCAGCGATCTGCTGGTCGATCTCCTCGCGCCGCTGCTGCCGCGCCTCTGTGCGTGTCGGCGTCCTGCGTGATCCCAGCATGGTCCTGGCGACGCCCGCCGCGCTCATCAGCAGGGTGGTGGTGCGCACCACGGGTCCGTATCCAAACCTGCCGCTTGTACTCTTCGCCGTCTCCTGTACGGTCGTCGCTGTCTCCGCCAGCGAGGCGACCACCGGCGTGATCTCAGCGCGCATCTCCCGGATCGTGCGGATAACCGTCAGGATGGCCCAACCAAGAAACCCCAGCATGACGCCGTTGATGAGGACCACGACGATCAGCACAAGATCGAGCACGACGGGCCACCAGCCAAAGATCGTCGCCACGACCGCGAAGGCGAGGATCAAGACGGCGGCGGCGATGCCAATGATGATATAGAGGCGCAGGCGGCGTTGCTGGGCGCGTTGCTCCTCTTCCTCGGCCAGCGCGACTTGAAATTGCTCTTCCATCAGCCGCGCGAAGTCGATCTCATCCGGCGAGACGGGAGCCGTGGGAGTCTGCGCGTCAGCCGGGCCAGCAACCTGCGCTGGGGAGTGCGCAGTTCTTTCACCACCTCGAGGCGCGTTGGTGGGGAGCGTCATGACTGCGACTCCTTTCCGACGTGGATGGCATCTGCAGCGATCTGTGGGCTGGAGAGTAGTTGCCTTGCTGTATGCTGCTAAAAGTGTGTGTGCGTGAGCGAGTGAGGCTGATCCGCGCGCGGAAGAGTTCATCTACATCTCGCAGACGCAGATCTATGCTCAACGCACACAAATCCGATACTGAGGAGCGCGCAGTGGGAAATGATCTCATAGTATGCTCCTCCTGACCAAGGAGAACCTCATCGAACGCGTCTCAAGTGGCATTGTCACTAACCGGCTCGGATAGCAGAGCAGCAGAGGCGATAGGCACAGCGGGATAAGCGCCAGGCTCCTCTTCCCCCTCCTCGTCGGCTGCCGTCATCAACTGCGCCTGGAAGCGCGTCGCCTGACTGCTCTGGAGCACGACGCGCACCAGCAGCGTCAGCGGCACCGCCAGCAGCGCGCCGAACGGCCCATAGACCCAGCCCCAGAAGATGAAGCCGACCATGATGAAGACGATCGGCAGATTCAGCCGGTCCCCCATGAAACGGGGCGTCACGAAGTTATCCATCGCCGCATTGAGGAGGATGATGAGCAGCAACACCACCAGCGCCGTGCCAATCCCATATTGGATGAACGCCAGGAAGATCGCCGGGATGCAGGCGATCAAGAGACCGACCATGGGGATGTAGCCGAGGAAGAAGGCGAGGAACGCCCACAGATAGGCGAAATCCACCCCGAAGAGCAACAGCGTACCCAGGATGGCGCCCGCGCTGAGGAAGTTGCTGAAGGTCTGGGTGGTGTACTGCGTCTGGATCTGCTGCGCGTAGCGCACAAACTGGCGCGCAAAGACGCCATTGTCGGCTTTCGCCTTGCGGAAGCGTTCGGCGATTGCTGAGGAATGCGCCAGCATGAGAAACAGAATGAAGGTGTAGAAGACGAGGTAGTAGATGCTGGAGGCCAGTCCGCTCAGCGCCGCCAGCAGCGCGTCCAGTTGCGCCTGCACATTGGTAAAGTTGCCCTGCGCGAAGGTGTCAATCTGCGCACCGGGAGGAACCAGCACCCCTTTGAGCGGCGCCAGCCGGATCGCCAGCATGGCCTGATACGCCGGCAGACGCTCCACGAGCTGTTGGAGGGAGACAAAGACCACGAAGAAGAAGGCCGCGAAGAAGACGAGCAGACCAGCGAGCATCACGACGATCGCAGGTCCGCTGGGCACGCCCTTGCGTTCCAGCCAGCGCAGGAGCGGGGTGAAGAGGATCGCGAGCGTGATGATCAGGAAGAGGGGAGCGACGAACGCGGCGGTGTAGCGCAGCCCGATGATGATGATGACCAGACACGCGGCGAAGACGATGGGCCCCACGACCGGCGCGCGCAGCGACGCCTCGATGAAGTTGCGTGGCGTCGATCCAGCCTCGGTCGCGTTGGCGGCTGGTGTCGCAGCTTCAGAAGATTGATCTGCTGAGGTCATACGCGCAATCCTCCAAACTTATCTCCCTGCGAAGCGGTGGGCGCACCGCTTTCATCGCCTCGGGCATCAGCAACTCAGCTTCACGCCCTGTGATCCGGATCACCCTTCCTCCGCACGGGCTACTGCGCGGCGGCGGAATATCTTCGCGATCTCCATCACCCACAGCAGGATCGAGGCGAGCGCGATGCAGACGAGCCACTGATTCACGTCGAGCGCTGTCGTGTCGAAGATGCGCTGCATGAAGTTGAACTGGACGACGATGAAGGTGGACAGCAACGATAGCCCGCTCATCTGCATGAGCTTGCGGTTCTCGATCGTGGCGTGGCTGAACACGGAGCCAAGCTCGTCGTTGGTTTCCAAGGCGAAGAAGATGCTCGCCAGTGAGAAGACGGTCAGGCCCATCGAGCGCGCGAGGACTTGTGCGTCAGATCCAAAATATCCCACCACCCACTGCATCACGCCGAGGGTCATGATGGCGAGGATCAGACCGACGGCAATCAGCCGGATCGCCAGACGCATCGGCATGATCTGTTCGTTCGCCGGGCGCGGCGGCTTCTCCATCAACCCTGGCTCTGGAGCGCCCAACCCGAGACCAATCGCCTCGAAGACGTCAACCGTGAAGTTGACCCAGAGCGCCTGCAACGGCAGGAACGGGATGCCAGACAGAATGTTGAAGAGCGCCGCCCCCAGGAAGGTCAGGATGAAGCCGAAGAGCGACCCCATCTGGAAGCGGATGTACTTCACCAGATTGTCGTAGAGGGCGCGCCCCAATTCCACCGCGCGGACGATGGTGGCGAAATTGTCGTCGGTCAGGATCATCACCGCCGCCTCCTTGGAGACGTCGGTGCCGGTAATCCCCATCGCCACACCAATGTCCGCCGTCTTGAGCGCGGGCGCGTCGTTGACGCCATCGCCCGTCATGGCGACGATCTTGCCCGCCCTCTTCAGGATCGTCGACCAGCCGCACTTTGTCCTCTGGCGTGACACGGGCGATGACGCCGATCTCGTCGATCTGCGCTGTGCTTCCTCGTCGCTGAGCGCGGCAAATTCCGCACCTGTGATCGCGCGACCTGGAATGCCGAGTTCCTGCGATGGCAGCTGCGGTGACGGCGTGGTCGCCGGTGATCATGCGCACCTGGATGCCCGCTGCCTGCGCCTTGGCGATCGCGGCTTTGGCTTCGGGCCGCGGTGGATCGACGATGCCGACCAGCGCAAGCAGCGTCAGGTCGCTGACCAGTGACAGCAGGTCGCCCGCTGGGATCGAAGCTGGCGGGATCGAAATCTTTGCGCGCCAGCGCCATCACACGCAGCCCCTGTCTTGCCCAGCTGCTCGTTGTATGCCAGATACTGCTCGCGCGCCTGCGTCCACTGGGATGTCTGCTGATCGGCGTCGAGGCCCGTGTCGCGCGAGCGAGCAGTTGGTCCGGCGCGCCTTTGACGAAGCAGCGGATCGACCTCGCGACCAGTCTTCATCCTTCATACGATGGAAGGTCGCCATCAGCTTGTAGGCGGCATCGAACGGGCAGCTTCGCCACGCGCGGATACTCCTGGCGGGTCGTGATCGCGTCGATGCCGCCCTTGGCCGCCAGCACCACTAGAGCGCCCTCAGTTGGGATCGCCGACCAGCGCGCCATCCTTCGCCACCGCATCCGAGGCGAGCGCCATTGGCAGCAGGTATGGTTCCAGATCGGTGATTGGCACTGCCGCCGATACGCGTGATCTGGCCATCAGTCGAGTAGCCGCTTCCAGTGATCGTGTAGCGCTGGCCGAGGATCGCCATCTCGACGGCCGTCATCTGGTTGAGCGTGAGCGTGCCGGTCTTGTCTGAGTTGATGGCGGAGGTCGCTCCCAGCGTCTCGACCGAGCGCAGCCGCTTGACAATGGCGCCGGCGGCGGCGAGCGCGGTGGTGCCGGTAGCGAGCAGATAGGTGACGACGGCGGGCAGGCCGGTCGGGATGGCCGAGACGGCGAATGCAACGCCGGTCAGGAAGAGGGCGTCGATCGGCTATTGCGGAAGTAGCCGAGGGCGATGGAGACGGCCAGCGCCAACCACGGCAATCACGACGATCTGTCCGGTCAGCGTGTTGAGCTGCTTGGTGAGCGGCGTCTCTTCGAGCTCGGTCGCCTGCAGCAACCCGGAGATGTGTCCAACCTCGGTCGACATGCCGGTCGCGGTGACCAGGATCTCGCCGGTGCCACGCGTGACGTTCGGTGTTCATGTACGCCATGTCCACCCGGTCGCCCAGCGGCGTATCTACCTTGCTGACGGGCGCGATCTCCTTCGGCACAGGCGCGCTCTCACCGGTCAGCGCAGACTCGTCGATCTCCAGCGTCGCCGCGTTGATCAAGCGGCCATCCGCCGGCACGCGGTCGCCAGCCTCTACGAGTACGATGTCGCCGGGGACGACCTGCTCGGCTCGGATCTCAAGTACCTCGCCGCCACGGCGCACGCGTGTCTTGACGATCATCATCTTCTGCAGCGCGGCGACGCTCGCCTCGGCTTTGCCTTCCTGGCGTCAGCGCCATCACGGCGTTGAGCAGCGCCAGGCCAAACAGCACGATGGCCGTGCCCCACTGCTGGATGGCGATGCCGCTGACCGCGCCTGCCACCAGCAGGACGATCTGCATCGGATCGCGGAACTGGCGCAGGAAGGCGCGCCAGCCCGGTTCTTTCTCTGCTTGCGCGAAGGCGTTCGGCCCAAACTTTTGTAGCCGCGTTTCGGCTTCCGTGGGACTGAGGCCCTTGGTGGGATCGACTTCTTCATGCTGCAACGCATCACTGACGCTCAAGGTATGCCAGACTGGCCCTGCTGCGGTCGCGCCTGGCTCCGTGGTCGTCGTACTCATCTCTCCCCCCTCGCTGTACTGCCCGCCGCCTAGCCTCCAGTAGCCTGCGCCGCACGGCGCTCAATCGCGTTAGTAGACGTCAGCGACGGCGTGACGACGCCAGTTCGGCTCGACGTAGCCTTCGGCGTCCTGGCGTTTGGGCAGGCGGACCGGCTTGCTCGGAACGCTCTTGTAGGGGATCTGGCTAAGCAGATGCGCGATGCAGTTGAGCCGTGCGCGCTTCTGATCATCGGCGTCGATCACGTACCAGGGCGCCTCCAGCGTGTCGGTCGCGGCGAACATCGCATCGCGTGCGCGCGAGTAGTCGTACCAGCGGCGGTGCGACTCCAGGTCCTGCGGGCTGAGCTTCCACGTCTTGCGCCCGTCGTGAATGCGCTCCTCGAAGCGGCGGGACTGTTCTTCCTGGCCCACCTCCAGCCAATACTTGATGAGCGTAATACCTGACTGGACCACGACGCGCTCGGTCTCGGGGACGACGCGCAGGAAGCCGCGATACTGCTCGTCGGTGCAGTAGCCCAGCACATGCTCGACGCCTGCGCGGTTGTACCAACTGCGGTCGAAGAGCACGATCTCGCCCGCCGCCGGGAAGTGTTCCATGTAGCGCTGAAAATACATCTGCGACTTCTCGCGCTCGGTGGGAGCAGGGAGGGCGACGATACGGAAGACGCGCGGGCTGACTCGCTCAGTGATGGCCTTGATGCAGCCGCCCTTGCCGGCGGCGTCGCGCCCCTCGAAGACCACGATAACGCGCGCGCCGGTCTGCTTTGCCCAGTTTTGCAGCTTCACCAGCTCGATCTGAAGCGGCTTGAGCGCCTTCTCATACTCCTTGTTGCTCATCTTCTCGCGCTGTGCGCCGCGTCCATTCAGACCCGCCGTGCGCCTGTGGCCGTCCTCCTCGGGATGACCTTCAGCTTCTGGGTCACGTGTCAGCGTCGCGCCGCTCTCATCATCGTCATCATGCTGGTGTTTGCGCTTGCCCTTCTTCGCCACCTGCGCGCTCCCTTCTCTCCCCTCTGCTCCACACGCCCTCAGACGCTACAGAATGCGTCTGTCCGTTTTCCCCACCTTGCTGACGAATTCTACCCCAATCACGGTCACTGCCGGATTTCTCCTGCTGGCGCCTCTTGCGGCGAATGACTCCTAGCTCAAGCGACCGCGACTTCCCGGCTATAGGCGTCAAGAGTGTACTGGGAGGAGGTCATCACCCACTGGGCCGCGACGCCAATGCCGGCGAGCGCCAGATAAACGAGCGTCCACCACCAGGATTGTCGCACAACAGCGCCCACCGCGCCCCACTGCAAGTCGGCGAGTGGAATTGTCCCAAACGCCAGGAAGACACCCGCCAGCAGACTGGCGGCTCCTGCCAACGAGGTGAGGATGATAATCAATAGCTTGGGGACCTTGAGATACCACATGCCAAACGCGAAGATCACGGCGAGGATCAGGCCGACCATCACGGAGATAAAGCCAAGCTGAAACCCAATCCAGGTCATGAAGCCAATGCCCAGCATGTAGCCGACCGTGGCGCCCAGAATGATAATCGCCGCGTAGTAGAAGAGGTAGGCGAGCACAGCGAAAAGCAGTCCGACTAGCAAGCCGATCACCCAACTGAAGACCGTGTTAAAGAATCCGGTCCCCCACAATCCCCTAATCGTCGTGCCCGTCGCGGAAAATCCGGCGAAGAACCCCCAGATGGGCAAGAGGATGATGAAGAAGCGATAACCACTCAGAGTGAGCGCCAGCCCAATCAAGATAGCGATCAGCGACACAAGGACCGCCTGGAAAAACATGGTTCGACCCTCTTCTTACCCTTCTGCGCCGCTCACCCATTAGAGCGATGCGAATGGAACAGGCTCATCACACTGAACCTGTGTGAGCGCGTCTGCTGACGACGCCGCCCACCTTTCCGCGCCGCCACTGCACAGAGACCAGTGGCAATCCCAGTCCATACAAGCGGTTGAGCAGACCAATCAGCTCAGCCTGATCCAGCACGTCTCCCGTCAGCACGGTGAGCGCGCCTGGTGTGGCGACGTTGCGATAGGCGACCTTCATCCCGGCGAACAGGTCAGTCCAGCTCCGCTCGATCGCGCCTTGCACGCAGATGCGATACTCGGCCGGGCCTGACATCGTCAGCCGGTCCTGTTGTTCGGGCATGCGCCTGGTCCGTTCCGCTGGAAGCGATTTCCGCGCTGCTCATGTCAGTATCGAACCAACGAGCAACGCACGCATCGTTGATAATTAGCTATTTCTATGGCGCCTTGGAGTCCACCGCTCTAGCGGGGGGAGATTGGCGGCTACCGCGCTGGCCTCCGCTGTAAGGCGTCAGGAGATATGGTTATGTCGCGGCGCTGGTGTGTTGAATAAGTCCGATAGTGCGCGCTTTGCTCGTCGCTTCGCGCCGGTCGGACACGTCGAGTTTGCGGTAGATACTGCGGGTGTGCGCCTGCACGGTGAAGGATGAGATGACCAGCGCATGCGCGATCTCTTTGTCGCTGTAGCGCTGGTCCAGGAGGAGAAGCACCTCAATCTCGCGCGCGGTCAACGGGCTTGCCAGGGCTGTTTGCGCCTTTTCCGGCGTTCTATGCGCCGCCTTAGCGGACGCGACGTCGCTCTGGCGCTGCGCGCAGGCGCTCAGGATGTGATCGACGTACCGCGCGAGATCCGCTGGCAGTTCCCCGGCGCGCAGCTCGCGCAGGAGTTCGGCCATCTTCGGCCCGCAGTCCGCAAACGTGCGCACGAATCGCTGTGGCAGCGTCGAGATGAGTGTCTGGCGCAGCAGGGTGAGCGCCTCGATGCGTTGACCCAGCCCGGCGTAGGCCACCGCTTGCAGGTTCTGGATGATGTAGAGTCGCCACTGATCGTGTGTAGACCGCGCGAATTGCTCTAGTTCATTGAGGCGCGCGACGGCCTGGCGCAGGCTTTCTTCGTCCTCTTGAGTGACCAGAATGCGCGCCCACGTGAGCGAGGGGGGAAGAAGCCAGATCATCGGCGTCGGCGGACTACTTGGTTGGTCGAGCCAGGGCAGCATTGACTGGGCCGTCAACTGGTCCTCACGCAGGAGGGCTAGGCGCGCTCGCAGCCCGGCGACGGCGCCCATCGCGAAGGAGTGATTCAGCTCGACCGCATAGTGGCTGAGATCTTGCAACGCTTCTTCAGCTTCGGTCGCGCGTCCCTGGGCCTGATAAGTGAGCGCGAGGACGCTGAGGCTGTCGGACGCCGAGATGGCGTTGGCGAAGTAGCGCTCTACCGAGACGGCGAGGAGGTGGTCGCGCGCTTCGTCCAGTTGGTTGCGCTCGTATGCCACCCATCCGAGGAAGTAATGCGCCCAGTTAATATCGAGCGGCAGATGATGGCGTTGCGCGTAGGCGAGGAGTCGTTCCGCTGCGGCCTGGCATCTCTCCAGGCGCCCAGCCTGACGCGAACTGATGCACAGGCAGAGCAGGGCGCGCGCGGTCACGGTGGCCGACTCGTCTGCGTCAATCACACGCTCGATCATCCGCGCGCCAGCGTCGTACCCGCTAGTCTGCTGGTAGAGCATGCCCGAGTACAGAATGCCGCTGCCGCGCGCGAATGTCGAAGTAGGTGGCAACGACGCGATGGCGCGCGTGATGAAACGCATCCCTCTGGCGCTCGCGCTCTTCCAATAGTGATCTTGCGCCCACATAACGTCGCACATTCCGCGCAGAATAGTATCGGGAAGCGCCGCACACATTTCTGGTTGCGCCCGCATCAGTTTCTCCGCCCGGCGCAGAAGTGGAGGTATCGCGCTCAGCCGCTCCTGAATCGAGTGAACAGTCGCGAGGGCGACCAACAGCGCGGGGCGCTCCTGTACGAGCGACTCGGGCAGCAGTTTGAGCCAGCGTTCCAAGTCCCGCCAGCGCTGTTCGTTCAGCGCCTTCTCGAACTGGCTTTCGATCAGGTGGGCGGCTGCTTCGGGATCTTCAGCCTTGAATGTATGGCGCAGCGCTTCGTCGATCATGCCGTGCCGAGCATACCAATCGCTCGCCTTGCGGTGGAGCGCCATGACCTCAGCGCGCCCAACGCGAGCGCGCAGTTCATGCTGCAGGAGCTCCTGAAAAAGCGCATGATAGCGATACCAGTCTCCTGGCCCATCCAGCCGCAAGAGGAAGAGATTCAGGCGCTCAAGGCGCTCGAGGGCGGCGTGGCCATCTGCGAGGTCGTCAAGGGATGAGGTGACGGCGTCGCAAAGATCGCCCGATAGCTGGTCGAGAACGGAAGTGCGCAGGAGAAAGCGCTGGACGGGCGGCGGCTGTTGCGCCAGAACTTCTGAGATCAGATAGCCCATCACGTGCTGGCCGCCATTGGCGTCCAGTCGGCGCAGGAAGTCCTCGGGATGTGGGTTCGATTGGAGCGAGATCAAGGCCAGCCGCAGCCCCGCGATCCAGCCCTCGGTGCGCCGGGTCGCCTCCCCGGCGAACGTCCGGCCAAGCTCATCTCCCAGATGGGTGGTCAGGAAGGCTTCTACCTCATCCTGTGTGAATTCCAGACCTGATCCGCGAATCTCGAGCAGTTCCGCACGTGCGCGCAGCCGCTCCAGCGGAAGAGGCGGATCCGCTCGCGCCGACAGTATCAGATGGATCGTGTCGGGCGCATCCTGTATCAGGTCCGTGACGAAGTGAAGAACCGCCTCATCGTCGATGAGGTGAAAATCGTCGATGAGCAGAACTAACCGCCCGGGAACTTCGCCCAATTCACGGAACAACGTCGCGGCGATATACTCATGAGGCGCACGCGCTCCATGCCTCAGCAGGCGTGACGTATCGAGTAGTATGGGGGCGCCAGGATAGCAGGCGCGCACAGCCTCCGCGAGGGAGGTAAAGAAGGTGAGCGCCGACTTGTTCTGATCGCGCGCCGTTACCCAGGCGACCGGCGACGCCGCGCGCGCAACCCACTGCGCAAGGAGAGTGGTCTTCCCAAAACCCGCTGGAGCAGAGATCAGCGTCAGCGCGCTATCCAACCCGCTATCGAGCTGGTCGAGCAAACGTGTGCGCGTCAGGCAATCAGGGCGAATGTAGGGAGGCCGGGACGAGATGTAGGCGACAGAGGATGTCTGATGCGAGGATCGTCCACGTCTCGGACCGCTGTCCATGGAAGGCGCCTTATCTATGGCACAGGCGAATGTGAACTATCTGTGGACAAGGCGAGAACGCGTGAGACGTCCCGCTAAGCGCCGCACCTACCAGAGATGGCCGTTCCCGGCTGGTTCAGCGCTAAGTATGGCATGAACATTGCATAACCTGACACTCCCCCGGCTGAAGCCGGGAGGTACTAGCGTGAGCTAGCTACTTGTGGCCCGTGTCAAAGGCGCTACTCCGATGGGACGGAGATACTTGACGGTGTCGGCCTGCACCTTGCTGTAGCAGCCGAAGCCGCCCGCGAGCAGATGTTGGCGCTGCCGTTGACGTCGCGATGGACCCGCGCGCCGCAGCCCGCGCACCGAAAGCGGCGCCCGCGCGGCGAGGAGGACTGGACGTGCCCACTATGACTACAGGTCTTCGTCGAATACGCCTCGTCTATCCACTCGACCACCATGCCCAGCAGCGCCGCCTTCTCGGTAAGGTAGCGGGCGAACTGCCCATGAGGCCACTGGCTGATCTTCTGATTTGTTTTCTTGCCCAGACTAACGCCGGTCTGGATGTCGCGCACATCCCCTACCGCGATCCGCTCACCCCCTCGATCTGGCAGAAGTCCACCACCTTGCGCGCCGCCTGGTGGAGCAGATCGCGCTGTTGGCGGTAGAGCTTCGCGCTCACCTTTGCCTTGCGCCTGCTGAGCCGCTTGGCGCGACGAGAACCGGGCTGGCAGCGGCTCAGCTTCTCCTGCAGCACGCTGTGGACTTTGTTGCGCCATTGCTTGCACGCCGCAGCTGCCGTCCCGACACTACCAGCGCATGCCGATTGCGTCGTCGTCACTGCGGCGATGTGGACCTCCCCCAGATCCACTCCAGCGACTGCCCCCGCAGGCAGCGGAGGTGGCAGCGTCTCGCCGGTGTCGAGCGTCAGGCACAGCTCGTAGTGGTCCGCCCGCCAGGTCAACTCGACCCGACGCAGGTTGGCTGGCGGTACTCCTCTGGCAACGGCAGCAGCAGCGGTGGCCGCTGGGCGCCCGGGGCAGGCGCAACTCGCCAGTGGGAGGACCGTGAGCGCCTGGTCCTTCCAGATCACCGTCTGGTAGGCTTTGGGGTGGTGGGGATACTGCGTCTGGACGTGTCCCAGCTCGTCACCTCCTGCCGGCGCAGTTCAGTCGCGGTCGCGACGTTGGCGGCGAACTTCTGGCAGAGCGCCTGCACGCTCTGGCTGTGCAGGGCATACTGCCCGCCTTTGGTCGCCTGCTCCAACTCGCCCGCGCTGAGCCACTGCCCCTGGCGCGGGCGAGTGGGATGGAGCGTGACCAGACTCTGTCCAGAGGCGTCCAGCCTCCGCGCGCAACGCCTGACACTGGGCGAGCGTGGCGGAGGCGAGGCCACGCAAGGCGACGAGGCGCACGATGCACTGCGTACTCGTGTGCTTGTAGGGCATCCGGCCGCCTCCTTTCCCGCCCACTAGGAGAACACAGCAGACTCGCTAGAACAGATGTTTGTCAACGGGCAGGGGGCGATTCATCCCTCGACTGAAGTTGGGGCTTTCTCGCCCCATTCTGTAAGTATCACACAACAATAGCAAGTAAGCAAGTATCATCGCAAGCCAATCCTCTTTATCCATGATGTTGAATAGGCGCTACGCTACCACCAAGACGCTCGGGCATCCGAAACGGTTGCCTCCTTTCCTCGCTCTCCCTCGCTCTCCCTCGCTCTCCCTCGCTCTCCCTCGACCGCGTCTTCGCCGCGACGAATATAGCCAATTTTCAACGATGCGTGCGCATACTACATTGCTGATACTGGATGCATGTCCGCATGCCGTTCAACCACATTTCCTTTTAATTTGGTAGGCGCTTATACGCCGCGATATGTCCAGCCTGTAGCCACCCGCGCCAAAAGAGTCAGGCGCAAGCGAGAGAGGGCGTCATGACGAAGAAAACGACAACCCGGCAGGCGCAGCCCCAACCCGTGGATGGTCCTGTGACAAAGGATGCGAAGCCGCCTGTCATTACGCACTTCACCCCGGAAGAGCGCGCGACCATTGGCAAGACCGCCCGCGCCAAAACGCCTCGCGAGAGCCATGCCGCCTGGACGGCGCCTTCAGACCGGCCCGATCCTATCGCGCTTCTGGAAGAGCAGGCGCGAACGCGGGTGGCTGACCTTGTCCCCATCAGGTATGGGCGGATGCTCGTGTCTCCCTTCGCCTTCTATCGAGGCGCCGCGGTCATCATGGCCGCGGACTTGTCCGCTACGCCACAGTCCGGGATTCACGCGCAACTCTGCGGTGACGCGCACCTGGCGAACTTTGGCGGATTCGCCTCGCCGGAGCGCGATCTCGTCTTCGGCATCAACGATTTCGACGAGACGCTGCCCGGCCCATGGGAATGGGACGTCAAACGGCTTGCCGCCAGCGTCGAAATCGCCGGACGTGAGCGCGCCTTCTCAGTCAAAGACCGCCGGTTATGCGTGCTGGCTGTCGGAGCGGAATACCGGAGCGCCATGCGCGAGTTCGCCGCCATGGGCAATCTCGCCATCTGGTACGCCACGTTGGATTTGGCCGGTGTTCGCCAACGGTGGGGAGGGGAAACGCGGCCACAGGAGTTGGCGAGATTGGACCTGAGGGTAGCGGAAGCGCACACCAAAGATAATATGCGCGCGCTTGAAAAGTTGACGCGCCGCGTGGATGGTCAACTGCAAATCGTCAGCAGCCCGCCGCTGGTTGTCCGTCTGGAGGAGCTCTTGTCGGCCGAGGAGCATCGCCGCATCGAGGACCTCGTGCGAGACTTCATCCGCAGCTACCGGCAGACGCTCCTGATCGACCGCCGCCAACTCGTGGAGGAGTATCGCTACGTCGATATCGCCCGCAAAGTCGTCGGTGTCGGCAGTGTGGGCACGCGCACATGGATCATCCTGCTCGTCGGGCGCGATGAGACCGATCCGCTGTTCCTGCAAGTCAAGGAGGCGCAAGCCTCTGTCCTGGAACCCTATGCTGGGCGGAGCAAGTATGCCAAGCATGGCGAACGAGTGGTCAACGGCCAGCGATTGATCCAGGCCACCACGGATATCCTCCTCGGCTGGGATCACATCCAGCTCGGTGATGATCTGCCTCAGGACTACTATGTGCGGCAGTTGTGGGACTGGAAGGTGTCGGCGATGATTGAGACGATGACGCCCAGGATGATGGTCTTCTATGCCAAGATGTGCGCCTGGAGTCTCGCCCGCGCTCATGCGCGCTCGGGCGATCCAATCGCCATCGCCGCCTATTTGGGCAAGAACGAGACATTCGACCGGGCCATCGCCGAATTCTCGGTGGCGTACGCGAACCAGAACGAGCGTGACCATGCCGCGCTCGTCGAGGCAGTCAAGAGTGGGCGAATCAAGGCGGAGACCGGGGTGTAGTGAGAATAAACGGAAAGAAGGACCCACTGCCTACACCGGCATCGACCAGTGCGATGACGACTGTCAGCGTGCGGCGGCGCGGGTCGCGCCCCCACCGCAGAGGCGGCCGCAGAGTAGAAGCGTGCGACTAAACAGCTCAGCTTGACAGATTCTGCGCGGGCAAGGTCTAGTAGGCAAAGGAAGTCGTCCACGGCGTGTTGCTCCGACTAGGAGGTTCCCGCGTGCCCACCCCTGACCGCAGCCATGCAATGGATCACGTCGTTGTCGTGCTGTTTGAGAACCGCTCATTGGACAATGTGCTTGGCCATCTCTACGGACCGGAAGACGGGAAGACCTTCGAAGGCGTGATCGGCAAGGACCTCTCCAACCCGATTCCGGTATGGGCCGAGCACGGCGCTGACCGCAAGGTCGTGCCATATACGGTCGCCACCGACATGGATAGCCCCAACCCGGACTCGGGCGAGGAGTACTACCACGCCAACACCCAGCTCTTCAACATCCTGGACGAGCATAACCGTTTCAAGATCGGCGAGGCTGTGACGGCGCCCTGGAACGCGCCCCCAGTCGGGGCGACGCCGACGATGGACGGATTCGTCACCGACTACATCTCCACGTTCACTGGCGAGACAGGTCGCCAGCCCACCTACGACGAGTACGCGCAGATCATGACCGGCTATACACCGGAGCAGCTGCCGGTGCTCAACGGCATCGCCCGGGACTTCGGGGTCTTCGACCACTGGTTCTGCGAGGTACCGTCTCAGACCTTCATGAACCGCTCGTTCTGGACGGCGGCCACCTCGTCGGGGTTGGTCGTGAACAGTCCGTCCAAAAAGTGGTTCACGATGAACGACGCCGAGACGATCTTCGAGCGACTAGAGGCCCACGGCAAGACTTGGAAGGTTTACGTCATGGAGCCGATGGCGCTGTCGTTCACCGGGGTGATCCACTATCCCCGGTTGAAGGACCGGCTGGCCACCCACTTCGTGCCCTTCACGGAGTTCGAGAAGGACGCTGCCAATGGCGCGCTCCCGACCTTCTCGTTCATCGAGCCGAACATGATCTCTGGGCACGGCGACTACCACCCCGCCTTCGGCCGCTCGTTCTCGGACCAGGTGAACATCGCGGCCGATCCCCCGTCGTCGACGCTTCTGGGTGAGGCCTTCCTGGAGCGGGTGTTCACTGCCTACCGCACCGCCGCGTCGGAGACAGGAGCCAACGTCTGGAACACCGCCCTCCTGATCGGCTGGGACGAACCGGGGGGTACTTATGACCACGTCCCTCCGGGCCGAGTCCCCCCGCCGGACCCATCAGCGCCCGTCGGCGAATGCGACTTCGCCTTCGATCGCTCCGGGTACCGGGTACCCGCGATCATCGTGTCGCCATGGGTCGAATCGGGATCGGTATACAACGAGGAATATCGCCATACCTCACTGATCGCCACGTTGCGAAAGACCTGGGGCCTCGGCGCCGCGTTTAGCCAGCGAGACGCCACGGCTCGGACCTTCGATCACGTCTTCTCGCTCGACACGCCCCGCGATCCGGAGATGTGGGCGCCCGTCAAGGCGCGTCCCGTGCCCGCATGGACCATGGATTCCGAGGTCGTGGGCAAGGCGCTGAGCGGCCTCGGCCGGACCATCGGGCCTGGTCTCATCGCCAAGGCGAAAGAGATGGGGGTGAAGCTCCCACCGGAACTCGACGCTCCGGACGCGCAGCTAAGACCCGGTCTCGTCGTTCCGCTCCTGAGGGATATCGCCCATCACTTCTTCCCGCTTCTGGGCGGAGATGCGCAAGACGCAAATACAGAGGAGTAGAGAGCATGAGCGAGCAAGTGCGAGAAGCCCAGACGGACATCCTCAGCTGGATTGACAAGGACATCACCGGTCCCATGCGCGACTTTCAGAACCCCGACCAGGAGTGGCGACGGCTCTTCTCGGAGCTCTACGGTACCTTCCTCCTCGTGATCGTCGCCGCTGGCGGCGGGATGATGAGTCAGGCGTTTCCCAACACCATCTCGCGCACCGCCGCCGTCGTCGCCCCCGGCCTGATGGTGATGGGGATCATCATGTTCATGGGCAAGGTCTCAGGCGCGCACCTCAACCCCGCGGTCAGCGTCGCCTTCGCGCTGCGTGGCGACTTCCCCTGGCGTCGTGTGCCTGGCTACATCGTCGTCCAGTTGATCGGCGCCACCCTCGCCGCGTTGTTGCTGCACGGGATAATCAAGGTGTCGGCCACGTTCGGGTCGAACTATGTCGCCCATGGCTATGCGGGCTGGCAAGGCTACCTGATGGAGGCGCTGCTCACGACGGTGCTGGTCAGTGTCATCCTCGGCACCGCCTCTGGGGCGCAGAACATCGGCATCTTCGGCGCGCTGGGTGTCGGCGGCTACATCGCGCTCGCGGGCTTGTGGGGAAGCCCGATCTCCGGCGCCTCGATGAACCCGGCGCGCACCTTCGGGCCAGATCTCATCGGCCTCAATTTCAGTGACTACTGGGTCTACCTCCTTGGCCCGCTCACTGGCGCGGTGATCGCCGTTGGCATCGCGTATGTCCTGCGCGGCCTTGGTGGCGGCAGGTCTGGCTCCGCCGCCGCACAGGGCGAACTCTTCACTGAGCAGCAGACTCCCGACCAAGCGTGACCCAAGCTGGCCCCGATGCGTCACTGTGCAGCAGAGCGGTCTGTGAGGGTGACTAGGCGCTAGCAATGAATTGAAGTCGCCAATAAGTGAGCGCCCCATCGAGCGCTCATGAGCTTCTTGGTCGGCAGCGGCAACATGAAGGGGGATGGTATGGCCGTCGTTCACGGGCGCAAGGAGCCTATCGCAGGTCGTCAAATCTCGCTATTCGGTCGCCAGTTCTCCGTCATGGAGGGCGTCCTGCCGATAGATCGGGCGGGCGTTTCCACTGACATTGTCGCTGGTGTGACGTTAGCCGCGCTCGCCATCCCTGAGGTGATGGGCTACACCAAGATCGCTGGCATGCCCGTCATCACAGGCCTCTACACTATCCTCATCCCCATCGCGCTGTTCGCCCTGTTGGGGTCGTCTCGCCATCTGGTCGTCGGCGCGGATTCGGCTACGGCGGCGATCATGGCGGCGGGTCTGGCTGGTCTGGCCGCGACGGCCTCACCGCAGTATGTCGCATTGGCGGGACTCCTGGCCTTGATCACCGCCGCGATCTTGCTCATCGCCCGCCTCATCGGGCTGGGATTCCTGGCGG
This sequence comes from uncultured bacterium, assembly GCA_963733745.1. Classification (GTDB taxonomy): domain Bacteria; phylum Chloroflexota; class Ktedonobacteria; order Ktedonobacterales; family JADMIN01; genus DASWAC01. Next base: position 37,444 of record CAVTFE010000078.1, on the reverse strand, counting down.
ACTTTCTCTCGCGCACGGTGTTGATCGGGTTCCTAACGGGTGTCGGCTTCCAAGTCGCCATTGGGCAAATTTCAGGAATGCTTGGGCTGCCAGGTGGCGGGAGTGGCACGCTCGTTGACCACTCCCCACGGCTCAAGCCGGGGGATTCTTGGGCTGACGACTGCTCATCCAGCAAGCTGGGCAAGTCTGACACCGTCATGTCGTGGCCCGAAGCCACCTCCTATCCGTATACAAGCGTCAATTTCCGCAGGCCCTGCGGTATGTGGACAGGATCGCACCTGACAGGCAACCAGTCACGTGCGCCAGTCAAGTGCGCCATTCATCCCCAGCCCTGACGGTACACCTGAAGGGCGGGGTCTTCTGGCGCAGATTGATAAGCTGGTCAAAGACATCCAACAACTCCCACAAACGAGCGGCCTCACCCTCCTCGTCTCGCTGATCGTTCTCGCCCTGATCATTGGCTGCAAGCGCTTCGCGCCGAATGTTCCTGGCGCGCTGATCGCGGTTATCGGCATGATCGCCGCAAGCTATTTCTTTAACTTATCCGCGAAAGGCGTCTCAACCCTGGGGACTGTGCCAAGCGGTCTCCCCACATTCGGCTTGCCACAAGGCGTGACCTGGAGCGACATCCCTCCCCTCATCCCCATCGCCTTTTCCTGTTTCCTCGTGATCCTCGCCCAGAGCGCCGCCACGTCCAGAGCATATGCCGCCAAGTACAACGAGCGCTTTAGCGAGAACAGCGATCTGGTTGGGCTTACCTTCGCCAGCGTCGGGGCTGGCTTGTCTGGCACGTTTGTCGTGAATGGCAGTCCCACCAAGACCCAAATGGTTGATGGCGCAGGGGGACGCAGCCAGATTTCTCAGCTCACAACAAGCGTCCTCGTCCTGATTGTTTTGCTCTTCCTCACCAAACCGCTGGCGTATATGCCAAACGCGGTGCTGGCCGCCGTGGTGTTCTACATCGGCGTGGAACTCATCGACATCAAGGGCATGCGCTCCATCCTAGCGCAGCGGCCCAGCGAATTCTGGGTCGCGCTGATCACGGCGGCGACTGTGGTCATCATCGGCGTCGAGCAGGCGATCTTCCTCGCGATGGTCCTCTCGCTCCTGGATCATGTGCGGCGTGGGTACCAACCCAAGAATACGGTGCTGGCGCCCGAGGTGGTGGATGGCGCACAAGGTTGGCGCTCGCTGCCGGTCTCCACGCCCGCAGAGGCGACCCCCGGACTGCTGATTTATCGGTTCAACCACAGCCTCTACTACGCGAACACCGAAAAATTCTCCGAGGAGATTCTCGACCTCGTCAATGGAGCGGACCCGCCGGTCTCCTGGCTCTGCGTCGATGCGGCGGCCATCGACGACGTGGATTGGTCGGGCGGGGCGACGATACGCCAGTCTTTTGGCCAGGTCAAGGAGCGCGGTGTTCGGCTGGTCTTCGCGGAGGTCGCCGGCAATGTGCGCGCCGAACTGGAAACCTATGGAGTGACGAAGCTGGTGGGGGCGGACGCCTACTACAGTTCAGTCGCCGCGGTCCTGGCCGCGTTCGAGCAGAAGCAGCAGCCCGCGACAGACACGGCGACATGAGACAGCGTGATACATCCCTGACGGTTAGCCGGGGAGCGTGACGGAGTTGTCTAAGCAGGCAGACTTGCGCTTCTGGGCGCGATGATGTCCGGCGCAGGTATCCACGCTCAAATTTGCCTCTGGGCGTCCAAGAAGTGACAGAGAGCGGCGGAGGAAGAAGACGCCGTGGCCGTGGGCGCTTCCAAACGTTAGAAAGGAGTCATGACATTTAGAGAGGATCGAGCGAGATGCCTTTACCTGCTTATGGCGTTCTCATCGGGACGCTTAGCCACTTCACGCGCGACGACCCCACCTCCACCGCAGCCTACTCTCACGGCAAGCTCTACGTGGATACCCCTGCGGGCCAGTACGAAGGCGCGGTGGATGTAGCGACGCCAACCGGCGCCAGGGTCCAGTATCGCCTGATCCGCCACCTCAATCACCTCGCGCTCACGCCTATCCTGGGATTGCCCGCTGGCTGGCAGCCGCTCGCCTCCACCCGCTCCTCCGGCGCGATTGATTACGTTCGCAATCCCCTCTTCGGCATTGGCATGGCCGCCAGTTACTTTGGCTTCTGGCTCTTCCGCCGCGACTCCCTCGTTGGGCGGTTCCTGCGCTGGTTAGAGGGCTTGCGGAATCCGTGGATTGACAGCACGGGCGATAATGCGCTCAACGTGTTGGAGACGCAGCTCCTGGGCAGTGTACGGGTCTTCGTCTTTGGCGCGCCGGACGGCAGTGATCTGAGCGTGCATGATGTTCACCTCAATCAAGGCGATCCACTAGGGCAATTCCAGTATCTGGACGGGATCTGGCAAGATGGCGCTGTCTTGATCGAGCGACCCAGTGGCGAGATCGTGGCGTTTTTGGTCAAGTTTCAGACACAATCCCTCCACACCAACAGCCAGGGGCTACCCATTTAGCTTCCGCCGGAGAGCAAAGCGCACGATAACAGCGACCAGATAAGCATGCGGTGAGCATACCAGCCATTCTCTTGCGCGCCTGTTCACATAAGACGGCGTGGCGCCGGAAGGCAGCAATTCTCGCGGTGAAGGAGGAAGCGCCATGACCTGGGATTGGGCCACGATCACGCTGATCTTGACGGCGATCGGCTATTTGCTGCCGATCATCATGCTCTTCATCGTGCCAACCAATCGCAAGCCTTCATCCGCGACCGCGTGGCTGCTGTTGATCGTGCTGCTCCCCTACCTGGGCCTGCTCATCTACCTGCTGATCGGCAGCCCGAAGCTGCCTGCCTATCGCCGGGCGCGGCAGCGTACCGCCACTGAGATGATTACCGCCGGTGTGGAGGAGGCGCGGGCGAATCCCGAAGCGCATCCCGGCGAACTTGCGCTGCTGGACCCGCCCATCCCGGGGCGCTATCAGCCCTTCGTGGCGCTCAACACGCATCTAGGCGGCCTGCCCGCGTACGCCGGCAATCAGGTCGCACTGTTGCCTGACTACGCTGGATCGCTCGCGCGGATCGCCGAGGAGATCGAGAAAGCCCAATATTTCGCCCATATCGAGTACTTCATCATCGCCATGGATGACGCGACGGAGGCCTGCTTCGTGGCGATGGAGGCGGCGGCGCAGCGTGGAGTCAAGGTGCGCGTGCTCCTCGATCAGTTGGGCTCCAGTTCCTATCCCCATTACAAGGAGATGCTTGATCGGATGACCAAGGCGGGCATCGAGTGGCATCTGATGCTGCCAGTCAAGTTCTTTAGCTCGCGCTTCACCCGGCCAGACCTGCGCAACCATCGCAAGATCGTCGTCGTCGATGGCCTGGTGGGCTTCGTTGGCTCACAGAACCTCATCGATCGCACCTATCACAAGAAGAAGAACCTGAAAAAAGGGCTGTACTATACCGAGTTAGTGGCGCGAGTAACGGGGCCAGTTATCCGGCAGTTCAATGCGCTCTTCATGACCGACTGGTACTCCGAGACCGATGATATGCTGCTGAAAGAATTGCCTGCTGAGACGCGCGAGGCAGTCAGTGCGACGGGCGAGGTTCTCTGCCAGACCTTGCCTAGCGGGCCAGGCTATCAGGATGACAACAATCTCAAACTCTACACACAGCTCATCTCCGCCGCCAACTATAAGCTCACCATCGCCAATCCCTACTTTGTGCCCGATGACGCGCTGATGACGGCAATCACGACGGCGGCGCAACGCGGAGTGGACGTCACGCTGATCTCCTCGGAGATCGGCGACCAGTTCCTCGTCTACAACGCGCAGCGGTCGTACTATGAGCAGTTACTGCGTGCGGGGGTGAAGGTCTATCTCTACCGCTCGCCGATTCTGCTGCATTCCAAGCACCTGAGCGTGGATGATGACATCGCGGTGATCGGCTCGAGTAATCTGGATTTGCGCTCCTTCACGCTCAATCTGGAGGTCACGCTGGTCTGCTATGACAAAGGCGTCGTCGCCGCCATGCAGCCAATCTTTCAGAGCTATCTGGCGCGCGCGAAGCGACTCGATCTGGAGGAATGGGCGGCGCGCCCGACGATGGCAAAGCTCGCCGAGAACATCTCGCGCCTGACCGCAGCCCTGCAATAGATATTCTCGACGGTAGAGAGTCCTGTGCTATGCCCGTTTACGTCTGCTAGAGGCGCCAGTTAGAGATGGGCGCCCGCGCCTTTATCAAATTGCCATTGGCATGCAACGGGCCGAGGGCTGTGCGTGCTGGCTTTGAAGAATACCTAATTCTTAACGATGTGCGCGCTATGTATTTGGCGCATACTACGATTGGCGCCATATAGGCGCTCGCCCTGCCTGCAGTTTTCCACCTCTGTTCGTCCCGCTGGACGTATGGACCGTTACAGCGCGCCGCTCAGTAGGCGGTAGCAGGCAACGTTTTACGCCGAGGAGGCGCCGCTATGTTCTTCCAGACCGTATTTACGTCGTTGCTGGTGATCATGCTGGGGCTCGCGCTTTGCTTTACGGGCTACCGGTTCTTCACGATTCTTGTCTCGATCTGGGGCTTTATCGCGGGCTTCCAGTTCGGCGCGACGATCTTCACCAACATCTTCGGGCAGGGTTTCCTCTCTACCGTCATCAGCTGGGTACTGGGGTTGCTTGTCGCCATCTTCGCCGCCGCCATCGCCTACCTGTTCTATGCCGCTGCCGTCGTGCTGTTGGCGGGCTTCGTGGGCTACCAGTTGGGCATTGGCATCATGGCGGGCTTGGGATTTCAAGATGGATGGCTGACCTTCCTGGTGGGCCTGCTGGTTGGCTTGGCATGGGTGGCCGTCGCCATCTATCTGCATTTCCCCAAAGTGCTCGTCCTCATCCTGACCTCTCTCGCTGGCGCTGAACTCTTGCTGGGCGGCGTCTTCCTGGCGCTGGGACGCATTACCCTCACCGGTCTGCGCTTTGGCGCGGTGGGGGCCATCGTGCGCGACAGTTGGTTCTGGGGATTGCTGTATCTGGCCATCGCGGCGATCGGCTTCTACTTCCAGTGGCGCACCACCCAGAATTTCGTCGTCGAGGAGTATTCAGCAGAGAGTCCCTTTACGAGCGCCGGGACGAGCGCCGCGACAGGCGCGGGCGAAACAGCGGCTGTGGCCGCCAGCGCATCAGCAGCGCCAGAAGTAACGCCGCCCTCTACCGTCACATCGGCTGCCAATCTTGCGGAGCCAGCGTCTGAGGCAGATCTGGATGCAGTCACGCCAGACACCACTGCGGCGAGCGAGGCCGCTGAGATGTCGGCTAATGGTACAGCTCCCGACGTGCCGTCAAGCGCTCCTGAGGGCGCCCAGTAACATCGGGATAGCCATTGGACCGTCGCTAGCGCACTCGTCGCAGCCTGCGCTTCCGGCAGCGATCGCCTGGGCTAGTCTTGCCCTCTGACGCTATGATGCTGGAAATGGAGCGGCAGCGCCGGGAGGTGGAGACGATGGTTGTCCAGATTCAAGTCGTGATTGTCTACAGTCCCCAAGACATCGCTGCGCGCGATGCGCTGAGCGCCGCGCTGCGGAAAGCAGGCGCAGATGTCTGGTACGATGAGGTAAGCTGGGTGAAAGAGCAGGCGCTCGTCTCATACAACTGAGCGCTCGCAGTAGATCCAAAGAGCGTCGTCGTGTGGCAGGGCAAAGCGATGTCGTTATGCGTGATGAGGCGCGCGTCTAAGGCAGAGGAGGCAGAGGAGGCAGAGGAGGCAGAGGAGGCAGAGCGCCGGGCGCGGGAGTTTGGTGGACAACGATAGTGGCGTGCTTAGCGCTTTCTTGGCATGTCATATCAAGCCCTGTGGCGACGATCTACGGCAAGCGGCATCGGCTTCGCCATTGCCTCGGCCCATGGGCGTGGGAGCGTATACCATCTCCTCTCGCACGCCTGCTGTCATAGGATGACGTGACGTTTGAAAGTGGTGACTCTCGAACTGAAGGATGGAGCGCCATGACCTGGAATTGGGGAACAATCGCCGAGATCACCGAGATCCTGACGATCATCGGTTATGTGGTGCCGGTGGTCATGCTGTTTATCATCCCAAGCAATCGTAAGCCCTCCTCGGCGACGGCTTGGCTGCTGATGATGTTGTTGCTGCCATATTTAGGACTCCTCATCTACTTTTTGATTGGCAACCCTAAGCTCCCTGCGCGCCGCCGGGCACAGCAGCGCACCGCCACTGAGATGATTACCGCTGCGGTGGAGCAGGCGGGGTCGAGCGCGCCTGATCAAACGGCGCCCGACCCTACCAGCGCAGAGCGCTACGACCCTTTCATCGCGCTCAACGCCAATTTGACTGGCTTGCCGGCCGTTGGGGGCAACAGCGTTGAACTCCTGCCCGACTACGCCGGATCGCTCGCGCGCATCGCCGAGGAGATCGAGCAGGCGCGCTATTTCGTCCACATCGAATACTTCATCATCGCTATGGACGACGCGACGGAGGCGTGTTTTGTCGCAATGGAGCAGGCGGTCCAGCACGGCGTGATAGTGCGCGTGCTGCTGGATGATCTGGGATCTCGTTCTTATCCGCACTACAAAGACATGCTCAAGCGCATGACCAAGGCGGGCATTGAGTGGCGCCTGATGCTACCCCTCAAGCTCTTCAACCCGCGCTTTACGCGTCCCGATCTGCGCAACCATCGCAAAATTGTCGTCGTCGATAACGCGGTCGGCTTCGTTGGCTCACAGAACCTCATCGATCGCACCTATCACAAGAAGAAAAATCTGCGCAAGGGCCTCTACTATACTGAACTGGTGGCGCGTCTGACGGGTCCGGTGGTGCGTCAATTCAACGACCTCTTCATGACTGACTGGTACACCGAGACGGATGAGTTGCTGGTGGATGACCTACCCGAGGAGACGCGCGTACCCCCCAGCGCAACTGGGACTGCGCTCTGCCAAACGCTGCCCAGCGGCCCCGGCTTCCCGGATGAAAATAACCTCAAGCTCTATACCGAGCTGATCCATGCCGCCAAGCACAAACTCACCATCGCCAACCCGTACTTTGTGCCAGATGACTCGCTGATGACGGCCATGACGACGGTCGCGGAGCGTGGGGTAGACGTCACGCTGATCTCCTCGGAGATCGGCGACCAGTTCCTCGTCTACAACGCGCAGCGGTCGTACTACGAGCAGTTACTGCGCGCTGGGGTGAAGGTCTATCTCTACCGCTCGCCGAGCCTGCTGCATTCCAAGCACTTGACTGTGGACGACGACATCGCGGTGATCGGGTCGAGCAACCTCGATTTGCGCTCCTTCACGCTCAACTTGGAGGTCACGCTGATCTGCTACGACAAGAGCGTCGTTGCCGCCATGCAACCGATCTTCCAAGGCTACTTGAAGCGGTCGAAGCAAGTCCATCTTCACGAGTGGATGACGCGCTCGCTCATGGCCAGGCTGAAGGAGAATCTCTCGCGCCTGACTGCGGCTCTGCAATAGAGGATCTTGACAGCAGCAATCCTGACGCCCTGTCCATTTGCGTCTGCTACGGGCGTCGCTTGCACGCGCCTCTCCAGTATGGATTTTTCACGACGAATGCGTGGCGCGCCAGAATAGCCAATAACGTCAATCAATCCGATACTGTTGGCGAACTGACGAGAGAGGAGCATAGTAGGGGAAGGCAAAGGCATCTCGTTCAGGAGGGATGAAAGATGAGCCTGCCTCGTGATCCCCTGCAGCCGGTTCCCGCTGAGACCGCCCGCATTGCCCATGCCGCATTGCCCATGCCGCGTTTCCCGCTGGCAATGTCTACATGCGCTTGCGCGATGAATTGGGCACACTCTTTGCCGATGAGCTCTTCACGCCGGTCTACGCCAGCGAAGGGCAACCGGCGCTGCATCCGTGGCAACTGGCGTTGGTGAGTGTGATGCAGTTTGCCGAAAATCTGAGTGACCGGCAAGCGGCAGACGCCGTGCGGGCGCGGATTGACTGGAAGTATGCCCTGGGCCTGGAGTTGAGCGATGAGGGCTTCCATTACTCGGCGCTCAGCGAGTTTCGGACAAGGCTGGTAGCTGGCAGCCTCGAGCAGATCCTGCTCGACCGCCTCCTGGAGCGCTGTCGGGAGCGGGGCTGGCTCAAGACGCGCGGACGGCAACGCACCGATTCGACGCATGTGCTGGGAGCCGTGTCGCGCGCTCAACCAGCTCGAGCTCGTCGGGGAGACGTTGCGCGCGACGCTGAATGTGCTGGCGACGGTGGCGCCAGACTGGCTCAAGGAGCAGGTCCCGCCGGACTGGTATGAGCGGTATGGGGAGCGGATAGAAGACTACGCGCCTGCCCAAAGAGAAGACGGAGCGCGAGGCATTGAGTAGCCAGCGCATCGGCGATGACGGCTTCCAGCTGCTGGCGGCGTGTGGAGCAGGCGGCGCAGGCAGGGGATGGACTGGCTCCAGCAGCTGCCAGCGGTCCAGACGCTCGAGCAGACCTGGGCGCAGCAGTACCGCATCACCAATGGCCACCAGGCCACGCGCGTCGCCTCACGCCGCAGGAACGGCCGCCGGTGGGGGAGTGGCTGCGCTCTCCCTACGACCGCGATGTGCGCTACGGTCGTAAGCGGAGTCTAGAGTGGGTGGGATACAAAGTCCATGTGACCGAAGGCTGTGACGACGACTGGCCATATCTCATCACCGACGTCCACACTGCGCCAGCGATTGAGCAGGATCACCATGCCCTTGACACCATCCAAGGCCATCTCGCGCAGGCGATCTGCTCCCCGCTGAGCAGTTAGTCGATGCTGGCTACGTCAGCGCCAAACGCATCCTGCACAGTCGCGAGACGCATGGGATTGACCTCATTGGGCCGGTGCACATTGATCCTAGTTGGCAGGCGCGCACGCCGGGTGCGCTGGATCTGTCGCAGTTTACCGTGGACTGGAAGCACAAGAGCGTCACCTGCCCCCAAGGGCAGGACAGTGTCGGGTGGCAGCCTGCCAAGGACGCTAAAGGGGAGTCGGTGGTGCAGGTGCTCTTCGCTAAATCCGTCTGCCAACGCTGTCCTGTCCGCTCTATGTGCACCGATGCGCGCGCGACAGGACGGAGTATGACGCTGCGTTTCCCGCAGGAGCGCCACGAGCTGTTGCTGGCCGCGCGCCAACGCCAACAGACCGAGGCCTTCAAGGCGCTCTATCGCCGCCGCGCAGGAATCGAGGGCACGTTCTCGCAGACCACGCGCAAAGCCGGTTTGCGCCGCGCACGCTATCGCGGCCTGCCCAAGACGCATCTCCAGCACATGCTCACCGCGGTTGCAACCAATCTCCTCCGCCTGGATGCTTGGCTGCAGGGCGTGCCCTTCGCCAAGACACGTACTTCGCGATTTGCTGCTCTCGCCGCTTAATCGCTAGTTCGCCAACAGTATCCAATCCTGGATAAGCTAGGCCGCTGGTAAGGGCAAGCGATCACTGTCGAGGTGGAGCGAGGGTTTCTTGGGCTGGTGGCAGTAGGCGATGAGACCGGCGAGCAGATGGACGAGGAAGTTGAACGGACTGCGGTGGCGAGTGTGCTCGATCTGGCAGATATTCTTGAGTTGATCGTTGATGGTCTCGATAAGCGCCCGTTTGCGTAGGAGCACCTTGTCGGACGGATCCATCAAGACGTTGTGCATATTCTTGCGGAGCTTGGTGATCAGGCGCAGCCCCTGGGCAAGAAAGAGCTGCTCAGCGAGCGCCTGGGAGATGTAGCCCTTATCGCCGAAGAGCCGGCCAAAGATGCGACGGACCAAACGTGGCACCGGACGCCGGTCGTCGGTGTGCCGGGCGTGAGGCACACGGCGAGCAACTCACCGCGATCGTTGACCGCGAGGTGGAGCTTGAACCCATAGAACCAGCCCACCGACGTCTTACCCCGGCGGGCATCGACCCGAAAGACGCGGTGCTGCTGGATGCGCGCGGGATGGCACACCGCGAGCGACGTGGAGTCGATGAAGCTCACGCCAGTACAGTGCCCCAGTTGCGTGTGCAGATAGATGGCGAGCGGCGCCAGGAAGCGGGGCATGAGGTCGACGAAGCGGGTATAGCTGACAAGGCCGGGAAAGTCGCTGTGTAGCTGGGTCTGGACATACTGGGTGTAGAAGCCCTTGAAGGTGCGATACCCCGACTCTTGGAACAATTGGAACAAAATGAGGATCGTCATGATCTCTGTCGGATGCAACTGCGTCGCTCGACGCCGCCGTCGCTGGCCTGACGCTAGCAATTCACGTTCCCACAGTGGCTCGAAGCGCCGCCAGAAGGCGTCCACCGAACAATACAGGTCGAGTATACTCATGCTGATGCCTCCAGTTCTGGAGTGATGGGTCGTGACAAACCGCATCATATCCCCGCTGGGGGCATCGCGCTTATCCAGGGTTGACGTTTTCTATACCTGATACTGTATCTGTTGGCGCATACAGGAGTAAAAGAGAGGGCTTCACCAGCATGTTGGAGATACGGCCTGCGGTGAGCGCTGACGAGATCGAGACGGCGCGGTTGCTCTTCCGCGAGTACGCCGATGGACTGGACGTTGACCTCTCATTCCAGAATTTCGACGAGGAGCTGGCGACCTTGCCGGGAGGATATGCGCCACCGGATGGGCGATTGTTGCTGACCTGGGATGGCGCAGAGGCGGCGGGGTGCGTGGCGCTACGGCGGTTCGCCGAAGGCGTCGGCGAGATGAAGCGGCTCTACGTGCGTCCGGCATGGCGAGGAACAGGTCTGGGTCGCGCGCTGGCCAAAGCCGTGATCGCTGAGGCGCGTGCGCCAGGTTACATGACGCTGCGGCTCGATACGCTACCCACGATGACAACGGCGCAGCGGCTCTATCGCGCGCTCGGCTTCCGCGAGATCGCGGCGTACCGCGCCAACCCCGTCCACGGGTCAAGCTATATGGAACTCTCCCTGCGCTGAATCTATGGTCGAAGCTCCAGCGCAATGATGATTGCGCTCTGTCAGGCGCGGATCGTCGCTTCGTCCAGTCGCGCCAAGATCGTCTCGACGGTTTCTTCGACTGAGAGAGCCGAGGTATCCAGCCACAGCCCGAGATGCGGCGTATTTGAGCGCAATTCGTGGTCCAGATCATTGGGCGTCCAGGTGATGTAGCCCTTCTTCTCGCGCGCCGCCTCACGCGCGGCGATGACCTCTGGAGCCGGACACAGCACGACGACATGCAATGGCTGGCCCGCGCTCTGCCGCTGAAAGTCCTCGACGACCTCGCGCAGAATCGGACCGATGATGACGTCCTGATACACGACGGCGAATCCTGCCGCGCAGTAGAGATCGCTCGCCACCGCCGCCAGCCGGTAGCGCAGGCGCAGTTGCTCGAAAGCGCGCTCGGAGAATCCTTTCTCCATCTCAGTGCGCCCATTGACGATCATGCGATGGAAGACATCGCCGCGCAGATGGACGCTCATTGGCAGGCGTTCCGCGAGGCGCTGCGCGATGGTGGACTTGCCGGCAGCCATCACGCCAGTGAGCAGGATGACGCCGCGAACCTGCGTTTGCACCGGTACGCTCCCTGAATGCCTGCCAAGAATGCCTGCCAACGCCTCAGCGCCGCATGACGTTCTCTGTTGAGCAATCCCCTAGCTTTCGAGCGTGGCGGTCAGGCGGATCTCGACGTTGCCGCGCAGTGCGTTCGAGACGGGGCAGCCCTGCTCCGCCGTCTTCGCCAGCTCCTCGAACTCCGCCTGTGTCTTGCTGGGGACCACGCCATGCACATTGAGGTCCATCGAGACGATCTTCATCTTGCCGTCCACACGATCCAGCGCACAGACCGCCGTCACGTTGAGCCGCTCCGGCGGCGACCCCGCCTTGTCGAGCGTGTTCGAGAACGCCATCGCGTAGCATGAGGCGTGCGCGGCGGCGATCAATTCCTCCGGGCTGGTCTTGCCGTCGGGGCTTTCCGTGCGCGCGGCCCACGTCACCGGCGTGTCAGTCAGCACGCCGCTGCTGCTCAGGGTCGCCACGCCCTGCCCCTGCGTCAAATTTCCCTGCCATGTCACATCCGCGCGTCGCTCGGCGACTGCCATTGTCTTGTTCCTTTCCTCTCGCGCTTGCTTTGCGCCAGCCAGCGCCATCCTTGCTGGAATCTTGTCTGGCCACACCGGCCACGTGGGATTATACCGAATCCGGCGCGCTCGTCGCTGGTCTCGTCAGGTGAGGTCAATCGCCGTTCCCAGGCCAAGCTCACGCGCGCGGGCGAGAATGACGTGCGCGGCGGCCACATCTTGCACGGCGCTGCCCACTGATTTGAAGAACGTGATCTGCTCGTCGTTTTCACGACCAGCGACCCGCCCCAAGATCACCTCGCCCAGCTCACCCGCGACATGCTCTTCGCCGATCAGCCCCTCGTCGCGTGCGAGTGCCAGATCGCCCGCCTCGGTCCACGTCGCCGCTCGCTGATCCACCACGACACGCGCCCGCGCCACCGTCGCGCCGGGAATCTCCCGCATAGTTGCTCGATACGAGCCTATGCCGTTGATATGCGTCCCTCCTCCGAGGTCGCCATCGTCGAAGAGCGGCGTCGCCGACCCCGTCGCGCAGCAGATGACATCAGCCTCCGATAGCGCCTCTCGCGCTGACCCGGCGATGCGCACATCGGTCGGGATGGGCGCGCCAAACGCACGTAACTCCGCCGCCAGCCGCTCGGCATGTTCGTGTGTGCGGTTCACCAGCCAGACGCGCTCGACTGGCCGCGCGACGCAGACCGCCCAGACCTGCGCGAGCGCCTGTCCGCCCGCGCCGAAGAGCGCCAGCGTTCGCGCGTCCTGTCGCGCCATCAGTCGCGTCGCCACGCCGGAGGCCGCGCCGGTGCGTAGCGCCGTCAGCAGTCCGCCGTCCATCAGCGCGAGTGGCTGCCCATTGGCCGTATCGAAGAGCGCGACGAGCGCCGCGATGGCGGGCAGCCCGTGCGCAGGATTGTGTGGAAAGAGCGTGAGCAGTTTGACGCCGAGCTTCTCGTCGCCGCGCAGATAGGCGGGCATGACCAGCGCCGTCGCATCGCGCTTAGGAATGGCAATATGCGGCCGTAGCGGGACAACCGCCTGCCCACTGGAAAGCTGCGCGAATGCGCCAGCCACAGCATCCATGATCTCCGGCATCGCCGCCGCCTGGCGCACGTCCTCCCGCGTCAGGATCAGCATCTCGCGCCTCCTTCGCCGTCACTGGGCTATCCCAGCAGGAAGCCCGCGCCCAGCGTGTCACGCGGATCGAGGATGAACTCGTGTCGCCCGGTGATGAACGCTGTCCCGCTCACCTCCGGCGTCACCGCCGCGTAGGGGCTGGACTGGCCGCGCTCCGCGATGCGCCCAGCGAAGACGCTCTGCGCCCCCAGAATGCTCTCGACGGTGATCTCTTCACCCTCGCGCAGTTCGCCGCGCGCCGCCAGCAGCGCCACATGTCCAGAGACTCCTGTGCCCGTCGGCGAGCGATCCACCTCGGCGTTGGCGAAGACACAGATGTTGCGCGTCGTGTGCGCGGGGTCTTCCGGCGGCCCGCTCAGAATCGTCCCATAGAGGAAGCCCAGGTCCTCGGCGTCGGGATGGCGAATCGTGAGCGCTGCGTTTACCGTGCGCTTGATGGCTTCACCAGCCACTACTAGTTCGCGTGCCTGCTCCGGTGCGACCGCCAGTCCTACTTGCGCGGCGTCCAGATAGGCATAGAACGCTCCGCCATAGACGACATCAAGCTTCAGCCGCCCATACGGCGCGACATCAATCTCCAGATCAGGCGCGTAAACGAACGACGGCACGTTGCGGAACGAGACGCGCTCGACACGTCCGCTCGCGTCCACATGCGCCACTGCGCGCACCAGCCCGGCGGGCGTATCCAGGTTCACCGGCGTTTGCGCGCCGCTCGCCGGAAACGCGCCGGTCTCCACTAACGCCGTCACCAGCGCGATCACGCCATGCCCGCACATCGTGCTGTAGCCCTCGTTGTGCAGAAAAAGCACACCGAAGTCCGCCTCCGCGCTGATCGGTGGAGTGAGGACGCAGCCATACATGTCGGCGTGACCTCGTGGCTCCCACATCAGCGCGCGGCGCAGGTCGTCATGATGCTCCAGCGCGTAACGCCTGCGTTCAAGGATCGTCGCGCCGGGCAGATTGGGATAGCCACCGGTCACGATGCGCAGCGGCTCGCCAGCGGCGTGTGTATCCAGCGTCGTGATGACGCGCGCCCCCTCCGGCGATGGTCGCGCGTTCCAGTTCAGCGTCGTCATATGCGCCTACGCGACGGCTTCGTGATCGAAGGTCGCCCTGCGCGCAATCCAGCCGAGCGTCGCCAGGAACGCCAGCAGGATGCCGATGGCGGCGACACGTCCAGCGAGCACGCCTAACTGGAAGAGATCAATGTTGAAGGGATCGCCGAAGAAGCCGAGGTAGATGACCGAGGTGATGAGGAAGGGCAGCGTCGCCAGGAAGATCGCGCCTGTCAGACGGTGCGAGAGCAGGCCAACAAGGAGTGGCAACACAAACACCGCCACCGAGACGACATTGGCGTAGATTCCGCCCAGGCTGAAGAACTGGAACTTGAAGATCAGGCTGAGCACCGCCAGCCCCTCCAGCAGCACGACAATGCCCAGCGCGACCAGGCGGATGATGTCGTTGCGCGAGATGTCCTTCATTTGCATGCCATTTCTCCTCGTTCTCCCCTGGCTCGTTCTCCCTGGGAGACCGCTCGCCAGACAGCTACGATGCGCTAGAATTCAAGGTCGCGTCGCCAGACAATGGACGCGCCAATAGAAGAGCTAGGCGGCGTCGTCTGCGCTCCCGGATTGACGCCAGGATAGCCGAGGACGCCCTTCACCGCCGTCGCGATCACCTGATAGCCCGCGTTCGTCGGGTGGATGTCCTGGCGCGCGCAGTACCATGTCAGATTACAGATGTTCCCCGCCATACCTGCGTCGCCACCAAACGCCGTGTAGACATCCACGATTGGGATGCCGAACTTCGCCGCATCCGCTGCCAGATGCTCGTTGAGCTTCTTCACGAACGGCGCCGAGTTGGCGCAGGCTTTGGCGAAGGGATTGTAGTAGTTGAGCATCACCAGGTCGCCGGGACGCGCCTGCGTGTTCGCCGGTCCGCGCGGGCCGGGCAACGGTGGCGTAAGAGTCAGCGCGTTAGTCAGGCGCTGCAAGATGCCGTTCGCGGTGTTATTGGGATCGCGTGAGGCTTGATTGCTGCTTGTGTCGATGCGCGTCAGATTGTCATCTACCTGCTTGATGTGGTCGTCGGTGGCGGATGAGGCCGTGCAGGTCGCCGCGTTCCAGTCGGGCAGCACGTCATTGGCGCCGATCTCGAACGTCACCGGGCTGATATCGCCCTTATGCGCCAACATAAACGCAATCACGGCGTCGAGCTGCGGCCCGGAGTAGGGAATCTTGAGGAAGTCGCGGCCACGGCAGCCACCATTGATCATCGTGGTGGAGGTCTCGCCAGCGCAGGCGTAATTCTCCAGATGGTTCGTGTTGCGCTCCTTCGCCGTCACCTCCGCACGCTGTAGATCCGCGAAGAGGTCGTCGGCGAAGCCATGCGAGAAGTCGAGGTTTGGCTGGTAGCCAAATGAGAGGGAGTCGCCCACCGCAACATAGTAGTGTTGAGTGAACACCCCAGAGGCCGCCGGCGTGATGAGCGCAACATTCAGGATCACCAGCGCGAGCGTCACCGCGATGCCGAAGATGCTATAGGCGCTGATTCTCCGGCCCGTCATACGCATCATAAGCCCCTCCAGCGGCGCGCGATGCGACGAGCGCGCCTGTCTCCGGCATTATCTCCCCTCGGTCAACCGCCCGTCTATCCGCGACAGGCGGAGACGCAGTTGTGTATATCGCCATGTGGCGTCACATGCTATCATGCGATCCAGCGGCGATACAAGGCGCTGAGAGGGAACGTATGGAAATCGGCTTGCCTCGAACCGTTGCACGCCCGTTCCTCATGTTTCTCATAGTTCTGCTTGCCGCCTGCGCGTCTACAACTCAGCGTCCATCGCCCATCAGTTCGCCGTGCGCTGGCGGTGACTGCGCCGCCGGAGCAGGTGTGAGCGGCGTCCAGCTCTTCGTCGAGCCACGGGCGAAAGAAGCGCCGGTTCTGGCGGCGCTTCGCGGGGCGACCCACTCAATCTGGATCGAGATGTATCTCTTCACGAACCTTGATGTCATCTATGCGTTGGAGGACGCGCCGCATCGTGGCGTCGAGACGCGCGTCCTGCTGGAGATGAATCCGTATGGCGGCGGCGATGTCAGCCCGCGTCTGCTGAGCGAGAAGCTCACCGCCGCTGGCGTCCAGGTCCGCCCGGCGAATCCTGCCTTCACCTTCACTCACGCCAAGTTCATGCTCATTGATAGCGCCACCGCCTATATCATGAAGTGCGCGTGCTAATCTACGTCAGTTATGGATAAGAAGGATCCCTCCAAGCGGGATATGATGCGGTTGCCTCCCACCCATCAGCCCGCTTGGAGGGAGCGGGGTGAGTAGACTCGACCTCGTTTGCTCCGTAGCCGCCTGCTGGCAACGCTTCGAGCCGCAGTGGGAGGGCGAGCTCCTGCGCAGTGGCACACGCCAGCGCCGCCGCGCAACGCGGCGGCAGCCAACGGAGATCCGCACGATCCGCACGATCCGCACGATCCGCACGATCCGCACGATCCGCACGATCCTCCTCCTGTTCCAGCAGTCAGGCGATCGGACGTTCAAGGGGTTCTCCTGCGCGCACGTCCAGGTCCACTTGCGCCAGGAGTTTCCTGGGCTGCTGAGGCTGCTGAGGCTGCTGAGGCTGCTGAGGCTGCTGAGGTGTGAGTTATCCGCGCTTCGTGGCCGTGATGCCGCGCTACCTGGTGCCGCTGGGTGCCGCTGGGTGCCGCTGGCCATTTACTTGCCCCCCCAGCTGGGGGAGTGTTCAGGGAGCAGTTGTATCGACTCCCCCTCGCTGAGCGTGGGTCATCCCGCGCGCATCTCCCAGCACCGTGTCTTGCGTGTGGACGCCCGCCGCGGCAAGACGTCAGTGGGCTGGTTCTCTGCTTCAGGCTTCAAAGGCTTCAAAGGCTTCAAAGGCTTCAAACTCCATCTCGTCGTCACTGATCGCGGCGAGTTGCTCGCCTTCTGCCTCACCCCCGGCAACACCGACGATCGCCGTCCGGTACTGCGGCCAGTTCCCCGCTTGGTCCGCCGTCTCTTCGGACGCCTCTTCGGACGCCTCTTCGGACGCCTCTTCGGCGACAAGGGCTCCCTCTCCGCGCCGCTCGCCGTGCGCCTCTTGCTCACCCAAGGACGGCGACTCATCACCAAACTGCGCAAGAAGAGGCGCCAGCACCTCCTCGCGTTCACCGATCGGCTCTTGCTGCGCTAGCGCGCCTTGATCGAGACCATCTTCGATCAGCTCAAAACCATCGGCCAGAACATCGGCCAGAACATCGGCCAGAACATCGGCCAGATCGAGCACTCCCGCCACCGCCGCCCCTACACTTTCCTCGTCCACCTGCTCGCGGGCCTCGCTGCCTCTTGCCACCAGCCCACGAAGCCCTCGTTAGCCCTCGTTAGCCCTCGTTACGACCTCGCTGCCCGTCCACTCCTCGCTGGCCTTATCCAAAACTGACGTTACTTGAGAAACACAGCAATCAGTGCGCCTCCAGGCTTGCCAGATCTCGCTCGGCATGTGCTCGGTAGAGGCCCTCGCCCAGCCGATCACAGAGCGTCAGTGCCTGCACGAATCGCTCGCGCGCCGCTGCGGAATTGCCTCGTGCCACCTCTAGACGGCCAAAGGCCCACCTTGCCTTGGCTTCGGCGTACGGCGAGGACATAGCGTGAGAATGGATAATAGCTTCTTCCAGCGCCGCACCAGCCACATCCCACCGGTTCTCCAGTGTGGCGAGCAGCCCCTGTACCCGCAACGCATCGACACGAACGAGCAGAGCGGCGCTCTCAAGAACTAGTGCTAGCCGCGCCTCAGCCTCCACCTTGCGGCCCAGCATACCTTCAGCCCACGCCAGGAACGCCTGCGCGCCGAGCGCGCCACCTTCAGCTGGTGTGGGATGAGGCGCCTGAAGATACGCGGTGAGACGGCGCTCTGCCTGCTCAGCACAGCCAGCCAACAGATCACTCTCTGCCAGCAAACGCGTTGGCATATCCAGTAGCGCGAGGCGCCCCACCTGCTCAATCCTCTCGATAGCCTGTTCGAGCAGCCGCCGACCCTCTTCCTCGCGCCCCTCAATGAGGGCAAGCATACCCGACAAGATTGACACGCCGACGGCATGCCAGCTCGCGCTATGCGGATCCGCCTCACGCATGATCGACTCCGCACGCGCAACGGTTGCGCGCATGCGCGGCCAGTCGCCAGCGGACAAGAGAAACCAGGCGAAGTTACGCAGCTGCCAGGCAAGATGAATGGGATCCTGGCGCTCTTCAGCTACGGCGAGCGAGTGTTCCATGTGCGCCATGCCCAACGCAAACTCTCCGGCCTGTTCGTGCCGACTACCGAGCATATTGTGCGCAAAGACGACAATCATGGCCTGACCGGACCGCTCTGCCATCGCCAGGATGGTCTCAAGCGCGGCCGGATCGTCGTCGAGACCTCCCGCCACATAGAGCCGGTGCAACGCCCAGACCAGTTGTCGCTCATCTCCAGCGATGCGGGCCAACTCCGCTGCCCGTCGAGCGACAAGCAACAGATCGTCGTAGCGACCAGACCCGATATAGACCAGGGAGAGACCTCGATAGACCGCGGCCAGCCCGGAAGCGCGCTTGGAGGTAATGAGCGACCTATTCGAGGGCTCGAGACGTGTCAGGATCGCCTGCGCGCGCGCTGACGCTGCGTCCACCATCTCCCGACCATACAAACCTTGGATCTCCAGCAGGGCCGCCAGCGCACGGAGCTCTCCCTCCTGATCCTCAATAGCATCATAGCAACGTAGCGCTTGCCCCAGCAGATAAACAGCCTCGTCCTTTTGTCCAAGCAGACCATTGACCGCGCCAAGCTTTTCGAGCGCCTCAGCTTCGCGTGCTGGATCACTCAGTTCACGCGCCGCAGCCAGCGCCGTGCGATAGTGATCCTTGGCCTCGGCGTGCGCATAGACGCTTTCCGCTCGATCTCCGGCGAGCAATGCATACAGCAGGGAGCGTGCGTATTCTCCCGCCTGAGCGAAGTGAAACGCCAATTCTTCGGGGCGGCGCACAGCAGCATCGCGCGCCTCGAGCGCCTCGCCCACCGCGTGATGCAGGACGATGCGGCGGGCCGCGCTGAGATCGAGTGCGACGACTTCCCGCATGATCTCATGCGGGAATTGATAGGTCGCGAGATGCGGTAGCCCGCTCTGTGCCTCCTCGAGCACTCGCGCCCGACACGCCGCTTCGACCGCCCACATCAGCCGACTCTTGGGCCAATCGAGGACCGCAGCGAGGAGCGCAAACGGTGCGCTCCGGCCCACGACCGCCAGAGCGCTGACGAGCTGCTGGGCATCAAGAGGTAGCGCCGAAACGCGCTGACGAATACTCGCCGTCACTCGCCAGGGGATCTGTGGCGGTTCCTGTGTGGGGTCAGACACTGTCGCTCTGTCAGCTCCACTACCTTGACCGCCCACTTGTAACCCAATCGCACAGGTCTCGAGGAAGAAGGGCACACCACCAGCGCGCCGGACCAATTGACGGGCCAACTCAGACGGCTCTGCAGAAGGTGTCGCAGAAGGTGTCGCAGACAAGGGCCAGGAACGCGTCGCATCGCATGAGAGGGCGTTTCTCGACTCTGATTCGCCTCTGTGTTGCGTAAATTGGTGAGTACGAGATCAGCAAGCAGAAGAGATTCCTGGCGATTAAGCGCGCCTACAGGATGCTGCGTCGCCAGCCCATCGCGGGCAAGATCAGCCGTGAGCACGGTCAGAGAGCTGCCAGGCGACGCATCAGTATCGCGATAGGCGCCGACCAGCAGGAGCGGGGCGCCCGCTGTATTGGCGGGCACCCGAGCAAGGCTCTCAAGGAGGTCAAGCGCATCGTCGCCTGCCCAGTGGAGATCATCGAGGACGAGCACGGTCCCCGAAGGGCCAGCCACATTCGACAGATAGCGTCGGACGGCTGCGAAGAGTAACCGACGCTCTTGTTCTGGTGGCAACGTCCAACTTGGCGCGGGAGCCGGCACGCGCTCGCTCAACTCGGGAAGGAGGCGGCTCAGCCATGCGCACCCCTGTACGTCGAGACGAAGCTGCTGCGGTGAGGTACGACTAATCTCCTGCGCCAGGGCGTCAGTGAGGGGCGTGTACGATGCTTGTCCACTGCGCCGTGTGCACCCACCGACAAGCACCCGCCAGCCGGTTGCGCGCGCGACTTCAGCCGTTTCATGCAGTATCCGTGACTTCCCGATACCGGGCTCACCTGCAAAAAGCAAGACAGGCGGCTCTTGACCAGTGAGCAAGCGTTCAACACGCTCCATGATATCGGCGCGCCCTACGAAAGGTGTGCGCCCGCTCGCTGGTCTGCCCTCGTTCGGAGAAGTGGATGCAGGCGTTCGGCGCCGGCGGACGGTGGCTGAAAGGGCGACTTGATCCTGGGCAGAGAGCCGCAGGGCGACTACCAGCCGCTGGATCGTGTCGGGATGTGGCAGCTGCCGGACATCGCGTTCGAGGTCGCTGAGGCTGCGAACCGCCAATCCGCTGCGCTCGGCCAGCGCCTCCTGGGTCAGGCCAGCGGCAATCCGATAGCGCTTGAGTAGTTGCCCAAAGGTGATCGCCTGTGCGGACCCCATCGCGAGGGCTCTCCTGGGTCGTGTCACTCGCCGTACGTGCCGCCTCTCCAGCGCCGCAACGCCAGGTGGCTATGGTCAGACAATTCCCATGGTATCACGCACGCGACTCACCTTGCCGCGACCATGTCGCAATACTGCCGGTCAATTGCGTGGTTGCGTCGCTCAATACTTCCTGGTCATGCGCTGTTCCTTACGACACACTGGACCGAAACAGTCTCTCGCTGATTCCCAGGAAAGTTGTCTGATGGCAGGGCTCCACTCCCTGCGACGCCAAAGTAGCATGGCATTACATGGCGCTGAGTCCTTGGGGGAATGCGTTGTCCTCAGAAGCAGCAATGACACAGAGAACACGAGAGAAGAGAAAGGTAGGGTGGTGGTATGCCCGATGATGCCCTGTCGCGGCGGCGATTCCTCGCAGTGGCTGGCGTGGGGACGGCGGCGGTGTTGGGCGCGTGCGCCATCACCGCCACGCCTGTCACCACGCCGGGTGGGCCAACCTCGACGCCCAATCCCTCGCCTGCAGCGCCTGGCCCGTATCTGACCCATAGGCTGATCTTGGGCGAGGAGCTGGGGACCACCGCCATGTCCAATCCGTACACGCTATCTCAACTCCCGAGCAGCGCTTTTCAAGAAACTGACTTCAACACGGTCTGCCAAAACGGCAAGCTCGTGCCCATTGGGAGCCTTCCGGCGCACGTGCTCGCCGCGCTCTACTATCCCTACTACGGCAATGGGACCGATCACCGTGTCCCTACCCCCAACCTGCTGGACCTGAGAAGGGGTCCCTATCCAGTTCTGCTCTACGCCCACGGGTATCGTCCCCCAGGCGAAGCATGTCCTGTGGCGTCTCCGCTCGACCGGGACTTCACCACGGTCGATACTATGCTGAGTCATGTGGCCTCCTACGGCTGTGTCTGTGTGGCCCCCGACCTGAGCTGGTTGCCTGGCGCGCGTGGCTCGGTGTACCAGGATGCGTACCAAGATGCGATCAACCTGCGCGCAACGGTGCTGGTGGAGTACTACAACTATCTCATCCGGCTGAACACGACGTTGTTTGCCCAACAGCTCGATCTTTCGCGCGTCGTCTTTGTTGGCCACTCGACCGGCGGACCAGCCGCCACACGTGCAGGGCATATCCTCTCGCCAGCGCTCAATCTCCGCTCCCTCGCCTACGGGCTCATTGCCCCTATCCCAGGTGGCGTCAGCGCTGAGGATCACAACCTGTTAGTCTTGCGCGGTGGCAAAGACACGATGCAGGGCGCCGATCCTCAAGGAGCCTATACGGCCGGAGCGGCGCCCAAGTCCCTGGTGACGATTCCGGGAGCCAATCACTTTGGGTACACCGACTTATGCGACGCCAACAACGTTTGCGCCCCCTATGGAATCCGCGATCCCAACGGCGGGATTTCCCTCGCGAACCAGCAACTTGCTGGCGGCTCCTACCTGGCGGCGTTGGTGCGCTACTATACGCTGGGCGACGCGAGCGCGCTCCCCTACCTCACCGGTCGGACCGTGGAAGGGCTGGAGGGTCTGAACATCCAGGTCCAGTCGCAGGGACTCACATCGACCATTGTGCCGACGCAGCCAGCGCAGCCATGACGCCCTCAGGCAGCCAGCGGCATGTTGACCTCGTACACCCGGGCAAAATGGTCCGCAAGCACCTGCTGCACGCCACCCTTCTCCACCGCTTCCTGCTCGAGCGCATCCAAGTGCTGGAGTAGCAGATCGCCTACTGAGTAGGCAGGTTTGAACTCCAGCGGCAACACACCATGTGCGCCAAAGATGCCCAGGAGCATCTGGATGCGCTGCTCGACCTGCTCCACGCGACGGAAGCGTTCATCCATCCCTGCCCGCACCCATGCTGGGATTGCTTTCCCTGCTCTTGATAGCGCCGGCACTTCGCGGTGATACGCTCCACCTCTTTCTCGGCAATCCGCTCCATCCAGCGTTGGAGCATCATGAGAGCGGTGCTTGTCGGTGAGGCGTCTTCCACCTCGAGTGAGCGGATCACCCCCGCCTCCATCCGCCGCAGGAGACGCATTCTGCCACGGTAGCGTGCGCCTCGCACCAACTGGCGCTTCTCATCATCGAGCGGAGGGACGCTCGCGAGTGTCCCAAATGCCTCGCGCAGCTGCTGCCAGGTGGGATGCATCGGCCAGCGGGAGCGATTGGCATCCTCGCTCCCCTCAACGAGGCGCAGCCAGTGTTGAGTCAGATGCAGGAACAACTCCCCCATGCGCGCAAAGAAGCGCGGCAACGTCCCAATGTGCTGCAATTCCTCGGCGCTCATCTCCGCCTCCACCTCCTCATCGGGATCCTCTTCCTCGGGTGGCGCATAGAGCCGAAAGCCCTTCGCGCCTTCCCGTTTGAGTTCAAACTCCAGTCGCCACACATCCTGCTCGGGATTGAACGTCTCTCCGCAGCGAGCGGTAAGCAGTTCGGCATACGACTCGTTGCTCTTCTCCTTCGTTTCCAGCGTCTTGTCGTAGAGTCGCGCCACCACCTGACTGCGGCCAAACTGAATCCCCGTGGCAGCTCCTCCCTGGAAATAGAGCGCGCCCTTCACCCGTCCCGGGCGGATGAAGCAGCGCAATTCCTCTGAGAGATTGCTGAGCGCTGGCGCGTAGCCACCCTGCCAGTCGATGTGAATGTCCGCCCGCGAGACCTTGGCGGCGTTGAAGGAGATGGCATCCTTCGCAGCAGTGATCTGGTCAGAGTAGAGATGCGACCGAACCCAGGCCAACGCTGCCTCACACGCTCCCGCTGCGCCCTCTGGATGGGTGTGCAGCGCCTGTGAGCGCATCTCGATGAACACACTGGGGCGGTTCTGGATGTGCTCCCCCAGCAGCTTGACACTGAAGCCCTCGGTCTCGATGAGGAAGGCGTAACCGCCCTTCGCGCCTTGCGGAGCGATACGCGCTTCCAGCCACTCGGGACAATGCACCTGGCGCTGGGAAGAACGCTGCTGTGCCACTGACTTTTCCTGCGTCAGCCGCTCTCGCATGGCATCGCTCAGGGGCAGATCACACGAGAAGTACATGGTATCCATCCCCGCCAACAACGGCGTAATGCGTTCACTCCCGATTGTCATTGCTTGTCTCCTTGCTGAGGCCATGGTCAACTCATGTCAGCGTTGAGGGCCGTGAGACCCAATCGGCCCTCCTGCCCGCCCGACGGCAGAATGCCATCGGCGGACCTGGTTGCTACCCCGTTCCCCTCCCGCTCCTTCCGCGCGTCACTCATCGTCACAGCAGGTGATCGGAGTGTGAACTGCTTCATAGCGCAGCACCGGTGCTGCGGCTATACTCAAAGCGCCAGTTGCACAGAGAAGGAGCGGGTCGTATGCCTACCATCGCCCTGACCTCGCTGGTCACTCCCCCCTCTAGCGTCATCGTCTACTGGGCGCTGGTCGGGATCTCCACCCCTGGCATCTTCCTCCTCGGCCTGATCGCACTGCTGTTCGCCGCCATCGCCACCTTCGACCTGCTGGCGGGACGTCACTACGCCCGTGCGTTGAGCGCCAGCGATCCGCGAAGCGCTCGTACAAGCATCCGAGCACTCTTCGGCGCGCTGCCGCTCGCGACGCTGCTGGCCATCATCCTCTGCGTGCTGGCGGCGATGCTGCTCGGCTTCTTCGCCGACCTCAGTGGCGTCTCGGCGAGCACATTTGCCATTGCCATCCTCATTGCGGCCACCGCGCTGCTCGTGGCGATCGTCGTGCAACGCCTGCGCCAGCCGCGCGCCACGCCCTGGCGGCTCTTCTTGGCGAGTGTTGGCGCCGCTCTTCTGCTTGTTGGCGGCGTCGGGGTCCTGTTCCTCGTGATGCTGTTCTCGAGCGTGCAATCTTCCTTTGCGCATGCCACGAGTGCAAGCTATGCTGGACAGCGCTACCATCTGGCGCGCGAAGACTCCCTCCTGGAGCATCCGACGTGGCATCTCTACCGCTGTGATGCGCTGGGAGTGCTGTGCGAGGAGATCGACGCCTATGGACAACACGCCACGCTCCATCGCCAATTGCTGCAGGAGGACTCCACCACCGATTCCCTGACGGCGTATGCAGAGGATGGGCATCTGCTCTTCACCTATCCTCACCTCCTCTAAGTTCTCCCGCCCTCCGGCGTCGTGCCGTCGGGCGGGCAAAGTACAAAAGATTGACCGCTTTGCGCCTCCCTCGGCGCTCGCCGGCCGCCTGCCGTTACGCGCGCTTGCCATCCCGCCGAGACGATCGGGGAGGATAGCGCTGCGCGGCTTGTCGTCAAGGCCACGCACTCCGTGTGGCGCTCCGCTCCATTCCGTTGCCCTCCACTCCGCTCCGCGCCAGCCTTGACGCCTGCGCACGCTGCGGCGCTGCAGAATCCCCGATCTCGGCGGGAATGACCGCACCGTCCGAGCGGCCTGGACTCGGCGCTCACCTGCCACACGAGCCTGTCTACGTAAGCATGGACTGCTCTCCTCCGATGCGTCCCTACCCTCGAGATGCGCTCATCTCCCTTGTCTGTTCCCTTGTCTTTTGCGGCGCCAGGGGCTATCCTTTCTGTGTCTTGTCGCCGGTGATGACGCGGCGCGCCAGGTCGATCGGCAGAACAGTGATGCGCTGAGCAGCGAAGGAGCACAGACAATGGGCGCACTCGAGACGGTGCGGGCATTCAACGAGGCTGTGAATGCCCAACAGTGGGATCGTGTCGCGGGGTACTTGACGGAGGATTTTATCTTTAGCGGGGTCACTCCTCAGCCAGTGGGCAAACAGGGCTTCATCGAGGGACAGAAAGCCTGGGCTGCTGGGGCGCCAAACTGGCATGTCGCGCTCGAGAACCTGCGTGAGGAGGCGGGCGTGGCCAAGGCCGACACCCGGATCACCGGCACGCACACGGGCGTCCTCACGCTGCCGGCGATGCCCTCCATGCCTCCCACCGGCAAATCGTTTGCGACCACCGATCACATGGTCGCGACCTTGCGTGGAGACCAACTCGCCTCATTGGCCGTCGAGCCCGGCTCCCCCGGGATCATGGAGCAATTGGGCGTCCAACGACCCACCGCCTGACGGAGCCGGTGGGGGGCAGGCGAAGATCAGCGCGCAGAGCGGCCAACCGTTCGCCAGACCATGCAGACGCGCGCAGTGGATCCGCGCGCGTCGTGTGCACCTTCGGTGAGGAGACCTCCGACACGGACTGTGAGCAGGCGCAGGAAGCGCGATGAAGGCAACCATGACCGACACTCCCCGCTATTCCATGGTGATCGAGTGGTCCGATGACGATCATGCCTATATCGTGAGCCTGCCCGAATGGGGTGATCTGGCGCATACCCACGTTGAGAGCTATGCCGAGGCGGTAGCAATGGGCGAAGAGTTGCTGGCAGGACTCGTCGCCTCACGCCAACAGCAGGGAGAGCAGCTTCCCACTCCACACGTCTTTTGACACGCCTAGTCAGTAGCATGTCTGTTCACCTCCTGCGCCTGGGGCGCTGACACACGCGAGGCGCGCAGGGATACCACGCCCAGCGCATGCAGCTTCGTATCCCGGCGCACATAGTCGACCTGCGTCCAAGTTCTTCCCAATGACACTGGCGCCGGACTGCTCACGAGCGCGACCGTGAGCCGTTGTGGCTGCTGGGATGGTGGCCGTTGAGCGCGAAAGGGGTGGCGCTCGTGGCCACCTCCAAAGCGGTGTCGGGTGCTGGAGTCACTGCCGCAGTAGACGGTCCGTCTACCTGCGCCTGCCTCACGATTTGCTGTCGTCCCACAGCTGCGAGCAAGCCATCGAGTCGCTCACGATCCTGCAGTGTCATGACGGCCGATGCGCCGAAGAGAGCGACCTTCTGACTCAATGACGCCGAGGCATCATTGGCGATGGTAACCGCATCGCGAATCAAACCGAGTCCACTTGCCAGCTCCACCTGCGCCAGGATGTCGCGCGCCGTCACGGGCAACGGTCGCGCCATCGCCAGATACACCGAGAGCAGCGGCGCTGCCAACGCCCGGGAAAGGATGAGCGCCCAGGCGACGACACTCACAGGCGTTTCATATCTCCATGCCATGTAGGCGTAGGTGCCAGCCTCAAGCACCGCCACCGTCGTCATCACCCCACGATGTAACCGCATGGATCTCGGCTCCGCGCGTCGCATCCCCAACAGGCGGAGCATTGAGGCGGCGTAGAGCATCGCCACATCCATGCACAGCACCAGCAAGGTGCTCACTCCCAAGGAGATTACTGCTGGCGCATCGACATGCCCCTGTTGTGCGCCATCCAGGACGCTGAGCAACGCATCGCCACCCAGAGCGACCAGGGAACCAGCCGAGAACAACACCAGCATCACCGAGGCGCACACATGCGCCAATCTCGCCATCCCCGATCCCTGTCGCGCGATGTCGGCGAGCTGATCCGCCACCTCGTCTCGCTCGCCAAACCAGCATGCTCGCCACTTCTGCAGCCGTCCCTGTCCTCGAGCAGGGGGAGACGCCGTCTCATCCGTATCGGTCATATAACCTCCGAGAGTGAACGGGAGAGATAGGTGCCTACCTCTCCCGAGAAGTCATCTACGCGGACTGCTTCTCAGCCGTCTGCGCCTTGGCGGCGTCGCGCTCGGACTTACGCTGGGCGCGGCGTTGCTTGGACTGGATCTTGCTGACCTTGCGCGCCTCCATCAATGCGCGTCGTTCATCCGCCGTGGCTTCCCTTACGTCGGTGGCCTGGAAGATGACCAGAGCGCCAACTGCTTTCTCTCCAGGTCGCGCGTTGCTCCTGGTGAAGCCGAGCGCCCGCATGGTGTTCGCCGAGACCACCAGCCAGGACTCCTCCATCTCCCACTGCTCCAGGATGTCGGGCTTGGGAGAGACATCGAGCGGCATCTCGCACAGCACCCGATCTTGCATGCCAGGGACGTTCAGCGTCAGCTGGATCTTGGTCACCACCTCGCCGGTGGATTGCACCGTGTAACTGGATTCGTCTGTCTGCTCCGCCTTGCCCGTAATCACAAAGTTCGCTATGTCCGTTCGTTCCTCTTTCGTGTGTCAAGGTCGTCTGACAGTGACACTCACAGTGAGCGTCCCTGTGTTCGTGTGGTTCTCAGACAGAGTCTGTCGCTAGGCGTCTCCTTCCTGTGGGAGAGGGGGAACCAGCTCCGAAAGGTGTTCCGGCCACCACTCGACGGGGTCGGGCAGGCGTCCCCAGCGGGTAAGGGCGGCGAGGCGCTGATGATGTGAGAGGGCGTTCCAGCCCTTGCATTGCAAGGCGCGGGCGATCGGCAGGTGGTCGGCACACAGCTTCAAGGTGGCATACTCCGGCCACTCCAGCGCGTGAATCACCACGCAGAAGGGACACAAAGGGTCGGGCGAGGGGAGGTCGGCAATCTGTTGGGCGATGGCCACAACCTCGGCATCCTCGGACGCCAACATCTCCTGTAAGACCAGGGGCAGGCGCAATTGTCGGGGCGTACTGTGTCGGTTCGTACTCATGAGGTGTGCTCCTGTGCCTCGTACGAGAGGCAACAAAAAGCCCGCTCGTGGTAAGCTGGGCTCACCGCAAAGCGGGAAGGTCGAATTTTTCGAGGTCCAGCAGCCATGCTGGAGCTGGTTGACTGGCTAGATTAGCAGTTGCACTCCATGACCTGCAACCTGACGCAATCCGCGCTCGGTGGCAGCGCCAGCGCGACGAACCGCGAATACGCCATCGTGGATACGCACGCCGAGGATACAGTGGCCGTCGCCGCCATCTTCCAGGCGGATTGGGATCGCACGCAACCAGTAGTGAACGACGCCAATCTCGTCGTCAGCCCGACAAACTCACGCGCGAAGCTGACTGGCCTGATTGATTCAGCGCGGACAACGCTGATGATCGAGCAGGAGGAGATGGACGACCCAGGCATCGAGGACCAGCTCATCGCGGCGGCGCAACGCGGTGTGCAGATCAACATCACAGTCGCCGTCTTCTCCGATAGCGCGTCGTCGCCAAGCGAGGATGTTCAGCGTCTCCGTTCAGGCGGCGTGGAGGTGCGCGATAGCCATACGCTCTATATGCATGCGAAACTGATCCTGGTGGATGGCCAGCGCGCCTTTGTCGGTTCGCAAAACTTCTCATCCACCAGCCTGGACGCCAATCGCGAAGTCGGCGTCATCGTCGCCGACACAGCGGTGGTGACGCAACTCGCCAGCGTCGCACGGGGCGATTGGGATGCCGCGCAGGCCGAATGAAGATGCGCCAAGAGAGGTTTCCAGTTTGCTACGCGCGATCAGCGGGCGTCTCTGCCGCAGGCTTTTGTCGCGAAGGACAGGGGAGACTACCATAGGAACAGAACACACAGCAGTCTCCCGCCCTTGGCCGCAGCCGCAGGTGACACTGGGGGCAATCGTAGACGATCTGGCATGTTGTCGTCGGCATGGTCTCAGGCCGCGTAAATCCACAGCGAGGACACTGGATCGTGGAGGTGAGTATCATTGGAGCCTCTTGGGCGCCGCTTGCCCATAGGATCTTCACGACGAACGCAGCATATCACCCTGTCTCGTATGTCGAACAGAGCAGAGGAGGAGACAGATCCCATGGTGACTGAGATCGCGCGCTTCACCGCGCAGCCCGGCAAAGAAGACAATCTACGTGAGGGCCTGACGCAGGCGATGGCGGTCTTCCATCGTGACCCAGCTTGCCACGGCATCACATTGCGCCGGTGTGTCGAGGAGCCAAATATCTTCATGTATCAGATTGAGTGGGAGTCGCTGGAACTCCATCACGCCTTCCGCGCCAGCCCGCTCTTCGCCGAGTACCGCAGCCACATCACCGGGTGCTTTCAAGAGCCAGTGGACTTGCGCCATTACGAAACGCTCGCCTGACACGCTATGCCGAAGATGTCTCCTGTTGTCCCGCGCTTTCCCCGTCCGCGCCATCTCGACGTGATTGACATCACGACGCTGCTTGGCGATGAGCAACTGCTGCTCACGACGCTTCAAGGCGTCGTCAATCGCACGCAGCCTCGCATCTATCTACTTTCGCCAGCCGAGGAAGGTCCGCGAACCTGGTTCGACGATTTACATCTGCCCGTGGATGAGATTACTGATCCCTGGGATCTGCTGGCGCACTATCGCAGAGAGCTACGCGGCGCAGTCGTCTACGACCCTGGTCTTCCCGACTCCATCAACGTCGCGTTGACATTGGCGGGGCTGGAGGATGCCATCGTCGCCAGTCCGCGCCTGCTCGACCGACTCGGCGCGGCGCCCCATCCGTTGCCCATCCTGGCGGACCTCCGTGGCCGCTTCAAGGACAAGCTCGAAGCTTATACCTGGCAGCATCAGGCGCTCTGGCCGCGTGTCAACCAGCGACTGCTCGTCGGGATATCGCCTGCGCATGGCGTTACTCCGTATGGTGGCGCGCTACAGGACTATGCCGTGGCGGCGCGGGCGATGACCTTCTGGCTGAATCCCGCCGATCCCGACGAACGGAGTCTGTTCGAAACGATCCTGGATGGCGCCACGCCAGACACGCCGTACCTCGGCTGGTTTCCCGCTGATATGACCGGCGAGTTCCAAGGAGTCGAGCTGGCGTCGGCGCGCGGAGTCTACACACTCGCGGCGGACTTTAGCGCGAACCTAACGGTCTTCTCCGGCATGCCACGGCCCACGGCGCGCAGGTTCGCAAGCGCTTCCGATGCTCCAGCGCCCATCCTCGAAAACAAGATCTACCTGACCCTTACCTTCAGCGAGGGCGATAACCTACAATACATGCAGCATCGCCTGCGCCGGCTCTGGGACGATCCTGCGCGGGGGCAAATTCTCTTCAACTGGAGCGTCAATCCGCTTGCCTGGGAGATCGCGCCGACAATTCTGGGCCACTACCTGCGGACGCGCACGGCGAATGACACGCTGATCGCCGGTCCCTCCGGCGCAGGCTATATGTATCCAGACGCCTGGCCCGCCGAAGCGCTGCCTGCGTTCCTGCGCGAGTCCGCGCGATACATGCGCCGCGCCGGGCTTGAGGTGGTCTGGACGCTCAACCGGCGTCAGGGCATGTCACAGGCGCTTTCTCCCGCCACTGCTCGCGCTTATCGCGCTGAGATCGGCCCGGTTGGCGCGCTGCTCAATTACGAGTTGTATGGCGCAGTCTCGATGCTGGATGGTGGGCTGCCGCAGGCAATCACGTGGGGCATAAACAACGCCGAAGACTTCGCGCGCGCCGTGCTGTCCGCCGCCTTCCAGTTTGATGGCCATCGCCCAGTCTTCCTCTCGCTTGGACTCCTTGCCTGGAGCCTGACGCCCACGGACATCGTGACGCTTACCCGCGATCTACCACCGGAGTATCAGATCGTCGGCGCCAGTGACTTCTTCCGGCTGGTCACGATGGCGCACGAGCAAGGGTTACTCACTATAGGTTAGCCAAGCCAGAGATCTCATGTAGATGCTTGCGCATCCGGGTTGCGCGTAGTGGTTGGCTCGACCCCACCTATTCCTCCAAGGAAGACCCCTATCGGCATTGATGCAATGAACACCACGAGCCAGAGATCACCCACTACGGTCATTGTGCCATGCAAGAATGGAACGATAGGAGCTTTAGGCATCCAAGCGACTAAATCCGCCGCAACAATCATGACTGCTAAGAGTTCCAGGTTGATAATGATTAACAGCCGTCCGAGGATATTTGGCCGCCGCGCGATACGTGGATTCGTCCGTGAAGGAAAGGGCTTGAATGGCGCGGAGGCAAAATAGCGCAGCCATCTGGGACCAAAGACAAGCAAAGGGGCTAAGAAGGCGAGACCTGTTCCAGCAATGGCCCAGCTTATGAACGTGATCTGTCTTGCGGGAGGTAAGAGGAACAGAAGAAAGAATGGAAAGAAGAGCATACAGAAGGCTGCCAACTGCATATATTTGGCGCGCTTCAACGAACCGGAAGTGGCGCGATACGCAATGAGCAGAAAGATCAGAGCAAGAGCCATGAATGGAAGCGAATAGGTCAGGCTCCAGGCGATGTTTATCACGCCTGTTCTCCTCCTAGTAATCCACCTTTTATGGTACGCACATCTCCTATTGCAGTGGCGGCATAGGCAATCGCCGCGATAATCTCCCTACAGCGGAATGTTGCCGTGCTTCTTCGGCGGATTCGTGTCGCGCTTGTTCTTGAGCATCTCTAGCGCCACGATCAGCTTCTCGCGGGTATGGCGCGGCTCGATCACCTCGTCCACGTAGCCACGCGCCGCCGCCACGTAGGGATTGGCGAACTTGTCCTGATACTCCGCGACCAGCTCGGCGCGCTTCGCCTCTGGGTCTTTCGCGCGCTCGATCTCATCCTTGAAGATGATGTTCACCGCGCCGTCTACGCCCATCACCGCGATCTCCGCCGTCGGCCAGGCGTAGTTGATGTCACCACGCACATGCTTGCTGCTCATCACGTCATACGCGCCGCCGTACGCCTTGCGCGTGATCACCGTCACCTTCGGAACGGTCGCCTCGCAGTAGGCGTAGAGGAGCTTCGCACCGTGGCGGATGATCCCGCCGTGTTCCTGCGCCACTCCCGGCAGGAAACCCGGCACGTCCACGAACGTCACGATGGGGATATTGAAGCAATCGCAGAAGCGCACGAAGCGCGCGCCCTTGTCCGATGAGTTGATGTCCAGCACGCCCGCCAGCGCGCCTGGATTCTGCGCGACGATCCCGACAGGTCGCCCGGCCAGCCGCGCGAAGCCGACGATGATGTTGCGGGCGAACTGCTGGCTGTACCTCGAAGAAGATCGCCGTTATCCGCGACGGAACGGATGATTGCCGTCATGTCGTAGGGGCGGTTGGGGTTATCGGGGATGATGGTGTCCAGCGCGTCGTCGGTGCGGCTGCTGGGGTCGGCGCTGATCTCGACGGGCGGATCATCCAGATTGTTCGACGGGATGAAGCTGAGCAGCGTACGCACCTGGCGCAGGCATTCCGCCTCGTTGGGCGCGGCGAAGTGCGCGACGCCGCTGGTAGCGTTGTGGATCATCGCGCCGCCCAGGTCCTCGAAGGTGACTTCCTCGTGCGTGACGGTCTTGAGCACATTCGGCCCGGTCACGAACATGTGGCTCGTGCCTTCCACCATGAAGATGAAGTCGGTGATAGCGGGCGAGTAGACCGCGCCACCCGCGCACGGCCCCAGGATCGCCGAAATCTGCGGGATGACGCCGCTGGCGAGCGTGTTGCGCAGGAAGATATCGGCGTAGGCCCCCAGGCTGACAACGCCCTCCTGGATGCGCGCGCCGCCAGAGTCGTTCAGCCCAATGACCGGCGCGCCGTTCTTCATCGCCAGGTCCATCACCTTACAGATCTTCTCCGCGTGCGCCTCGGAGAGGGAGCCGCCGAAGACGGTGAAGTCCTGGGAGAAGACGTAGACCAGCCGCCCATCCACCTTGCCATAGCCCGTCACGACGCCGTCGCCAGGAACCTTCTGCTCGGCCAGCCCGAAGTCGGCTGGTGCGATGCTCGGCGAACATGTCCAGCTCCTGGAACGAGCCAGCGTCCAGCAACAGGTCGAGCCGCTCGCGCGCGGTGAGCTTGCCCTTCTTGTGCTGCGCCTCGATGCGCTTCTGCCCGCCGCCGAGCAGCGCCTGCTCTTTGCGCTTGCGCAGGTCTTCGAGCTTCTCACGTGTCGTCTTCATCTCGCGCGCTCCTCATGCAGGGTGATGTATTACATGATGTGTGTTCGGATGGCCAGCGGTTGAAACCGCGCCTTGAGGGCCTCGCGGCCCCAAGACCTGCCTGCGCAGGTCTCCCGTAGGTCTCAGATACTCAGATACTCAGATGCACGGCGATTCCGGGTGTCCGCGCAGGCGGACATCGTGGCGTCACGCCCTCAGACGCGAATTCATTCGCCAGCCCAATATGCGCCCATCAGTTAAACGGATGGCGCGCCACTTTCGGCATCTCCGCTGGCGCTCGCCTCGCTGTCCTCACGCTGTACCAGCTCCAGCAGCACGCCGCCCGCGCCTTTGGGATGCAAGAAGATTCCGAGTCCCTCGGCGGTAGGTCGTGGCGTCGCATCCAGCACGGCAGCGCCCGCCGCCGTCAGCTCCGCCAGCGCCTCGTCGATGTCCTCCACCTCCAGGCAGAGATGATGCAGCCCCTCACCGCGCTTCTCCAGGAAGCGCGCGACGCCACCTGCTGGGTCGGTCGGTTCCAGCAATTCGATCTCGCTGCCACCCTGTCCGTCCAGCGGCAGGAAGGCGATCTTCACACCCTCACGCGGAAAGTCGAGAATGCGCGACGGCGCCACGCCCAGTGTATCGCGGTAAAAGCGCAGCGCCGTCTCCATGTCACGCACGACGATCGCCACATGGTCAATGCGTTTGACGCCACGCGTCAGGCCGTGAATCGCCATCAGCCGCCTCCAGAGCGCGCATTCCAATCTCAACAGCTATTCATTTCGAGGATGATATGATACCGTGCGAAGTGACCCCAATTCCCGGGTCATCTAACGGTGACGACTCCCCACAGCTAACGCTGGGGGCTTCTCAGTTCAACCGGCAGCCCATCGGCTCCCGTCCCTGAAGGCGGCGCCCCGCCTGTACAATGTTCTTGGCGGCATTCACGTCACGATCTTCGACCAGGCCGCACTGCGGACAGATGTGCGTCCGCACACTGAGGCTTTTCTGGACGTACTCACCGCACCGGCTGCATTTCTGTGTCGTGAAGCGCGATGGAACTCGGATAACTTGATGACCAGCTCTCTCAGCCTTATCTTCAAGGATGCCGAGGAATGCGCTCCAACTGGCGTCATGAATGCCTCTTGGCCAGATGATGGTTACGCGCCATCCCGACGACGTTCAAGTCCTCTACACAAATGCGGCTATACCGCTCGGCATAGTGCTTGGCCGTCTTGAAGTGGAAGTCACGGCGCTGGCGACTGATCTTGAGATGCTGTGCAGGCGACCTCACGGCTCGCCTTGCGGCGGCGCTGGCTGCCCTTCTTGCGGCGGCACATCGCTGCGCTGCGCATGCGCCAGACGTTTCTGGCCCCAGCGATAGTGGCGCGGATTCTCCACCATCCCACCCTCGGAGTCGGCCAGAAATACCTTCAGCCCCACATCTAGCCCAATCGCGGATGCGCGCAGCCCGCTTGGGAGGGATGCGTTGCCCTGAAAGCATCCTGTGGCGCCGTCTCGCAGACAATCAGCGCGTACCAGTGGTTGTCGGCACGCAAAACCAGATGCGCCGTGACGGGCGTGCCTTCCAGCGGGCGATGCAGCTTGACCTTGAGCAAGCGTCCCAGTTTGGCGGGGACATGCAAATGCTTCCCATCGGCATCCAGCCACACATCGCGATGCGTTTCGTACTGGCGGAACTGGATGCTATGCCAACGGTTGGGCGTCTTGAAACGTGGGAAGCCGCAGGGCAGGCCCAACTCCTTCATCTGGAGGAAACGCTTGAGCGCCTTGCTGAGCCGGTCGGCCAGCGTTTGGACCGTCGTCGCGGGCACGACATCGCCGCCACGTCCCTTGAAGCGCGCCGTCAGATCATACTTCGTGGGGAACTTGCCGTCCGCCTCATACTGCGCTTTCAGGTCCGCCAGCATCTCATTGTAGATGGCCCGCGACTCCACGAGGCAAGCCATCAACTGCTGGCGCTGTGCGCGATTGGGATACAGTCGGTACTCAAACGTTCGCATGCTCTAATTATATCTATTAGTACGCGCGGCAGTCAAGCGGCGGATACTTTCGTCGCCCTGATGGGTGACCAGGCTTTCCCCATGCCTGAAGGCAGAAGCCCTCAGCCCGTTTCGTTGGTAGGATAGGTGATTTTGGATCAGCTCATGATGGTTCGATTCCATCCCCGGGAGCCTCACCTGGATGCGCTACTGGCAGCCTCCCTATGGCATAGATACCGCTCGCCATAATCAGTACGCCGCTGAGAAGATACACCGTGTCGTAGGGACCAAAGTCGATCCCTGCCAGGCCGAGGTGGAATCCGCCGAGGAGCGTACTCGCCAGGTAGCCGGCGAGCGCCGCCGAGAGCGCCGCGGCCAGACTGGTGGCCGGAGTGAATATCGCCGCCGCGCGCCCCACCATCGCGCGAGGAGTGTAGGCCAGGATCAATGGCCCGATCGCCACATTCAGCGCCGCGCTCGGTAGCCCAAGCAGGAGCAGGAGTCCAACGGCCCAGATGAAGTCTGTCT
Source organism: uncultured bacterium (assembly GCA_963733745.1). GTDB lineage: Bacteria > Chloroflexota > Ktedonobacteria > Ktedonobacterales > JADMIN01 > DASWAC01. The sequence goes on along the minus strand of CAVTFE010000078.1, from coordinate 1,642 downwards.
GGCGCGCATAGACCACGATCAATCCGCCGACGACGAGAACGCTGATCCAGAAGGAGCGCACGGGCCCCAGGCGCGGGACAATCCACACCGCGCACACCGAGCCAACAAGCACACCAATACCCGTCGCCGCGCTCAGCAAGCCAAAATAGGCCGCCGGACTCTGCAGGTTCGTCGTCAGGAAGAAGATGCCGAGCGTATTGATGGCGCTCGACCCGGCCAGTGTCAGCGCCGTCACGATGAGGAGCGTGCGCAAGCCGCGATGGCGAAAGAAGTAGCGCAGGCCACTGGCGAGTTCACCAAGCACACCACCTGCGGTTGTCTTGCTTCGCGCCCCCTTCGGCGCACGCAACGCCCATAAGGCGGCGAAGGAGACCAGAAACGACAGCGCATCGAACGCAAGGGCAATCACCGGCCCGTACGCGATGTAGAGCGGAGCGGCCAGCGCCGGACCAATCGTCACGCCGAGGCTAACGGTCATGAACATGAGACTGCTCGCTCGTGGCTGCTGTTCGGGCGATACGAGATCGCCGATCAGGGCGAGACGGGAGGGGTTGAACAGTTGCGAGCAGATGGAGGAGAGGGCAACCACACCATAAACGCCTGCCAGGAGCCAGGCAGGAGGCAGGCTGTTCCCTAGCGATGTCGCTAGAAGCGCGAGGAGTCCCACCAGCAGGGCGCGCGCGAGATCCATCGTCAGCATCGTGCGGCGTTTGTCCCAGCGGTCGACGAAGACCCCCGCGAGTGGCCCAAACAGAACCACGGGAATCGTGAGCGCGAGGAACTCACCGCTGACGGCCAGTGGCGCCCACGGCTCATTGACGGCGAGACGAGTCACGATCCACAGGACAAGCGTTGCGCTCAAGGCGAAGTCGCCGATGCTGGAGACGATCTGCCCGACCCACAGCAGCGCGAAATCACGATTGATCAAAATGCCCATGCGCCCAGATGGTTGAGCGGATGGCGGCTGGACGAGCGCGTCGGAGGTGGTGTCAGGCACGCTCATGGACCTCTTGAATCCTAAGCGTTTCCAGTGTCTCCCAGTCCGAAATGACCTCCAGTCGCGCCGCTTCTGCCCTGGCGACGAAACGCGTGAGCGTCGCGGTTCGCCCGTTCACCGCGATCTTTTGCGCCTGCGTCGTGGAGATGCGTGGATGCGCGCGCCAGAACTGCTGTGCCTGCGGATGGCAGAGGAGCAGTCCGTTTAGCCCTACGAGCGCTGTTCTCTTGCAAGCCGGGCAGGAAATGATGATACCGGTGATCTCTCCAGCCTTTTGCGGCAACTCTGCCTTGTACGCGCGTCGCACAGGCGCTTCGTGGCCGCAACTCACACAACGCGCCATGCCAATAGCGAGTCCCCGACGATAATACCCATGCGCATAGCGGCTGAGCCGCGACAGCGACGAACGATAGCTTTTCATTCCGCGAAAAAGCGCAGGGATCAGTCCAACTGGCAAGATTTATCTGACTACGCTCGAAGCAGGCGGGACAACGGAGCATGAGCAGCCCTTCTTCTGAGGCCAACCGGCCCAGGAGTCGTTGCGCTCGCAGGACGGGCACCAGATGCGCGTATGCCGCCATTCCTCATCCTCGGGGCTGACCAGCCCATAACTTGCTGCTTCCGCGCGCAAGGTAGTCGTGAAGA
>CAVTFE010000077.1:0-113086 GCA_963733745.1 uncultured bacterium | reverse complement strand
AGCATGCAGTAGCTCCGGCGCACGAGGTGGAATCGCCCACCCCGCGCTACTCGCTCGACGTGGGTGGCGTGCGCTTCATCATCGCGGCTTCGCACGATGAGTGAGCCAGCATGTGACCGGTGGAGCGCACAGGCGAGCATAAGAAATCTGCTCATGATCGTTGGAAAACTGTTAGTACCTCTGCCGTAACGTTGCGCTTCCTTCTTTGGCATGATAGAATCTGTCTGGACGCGCCACGATAACCAGGTCCATGTGGCGCGCAAAGAATTGAGGGAGGAGGTAGACGGATGCGAATTACTCCATACGGGGAGTACACCCTTTCTTCCTGCGCCTGCCAACCGTCCTGGATATGGGTCGCTGTGAGTTGAGCGATGACGCTCCCTCAGGCAGGCGCGGATGTCACCCATTTGACAACCGCGCTTTTCTTTTGCCCAGAAAACGAGGGAACGCATGTTGGAACGAACCCTGGTGAAGTCGTTAGGCTGGCCTGAAGGCCGGCTGCTGGTTCTGGCGTATGAGGCGGGAACACATCTCGCGGCGACGGGTCTGAGCGGGGAGGCGATTCTCGTCTGGCTCGATCAGGTCTACGCCGATCCAGAGAAGTTTGTGGAGGATCCAGCTCTGAGCGCGCTGGCGCGCGCGCTTCTCTGCCCACCTCTGTGAGGACAAGCGCGACCTCGTCCCTTCGCGTTGATGAGGACGGATCGCCATGAATACAGACGCTATCTAACGGGCCGCTCGTGAGAGTTGGCCCGTTTTTCTTGCTCGAAATCCGTTATTGATCGCGCTCTCGGCATTGATCGCGCTCTCGGCATTGATCACGCTCTCGGCTCTGAAGAGCCGGAGCACGGTATGACGGACTGAAGTCCACCAAACGCTAATCCCCAGGCGGATTCGGCGCTAGCCGCCGAAGGCGCTCAGGCCGGTGATAGCCTGGCCGAGAATGAGCGTGTGAATCTCGTCGGTGCCCTCGTAGGTGAAGACCGATTCGAGGTTGTTCATGTGCCGGCTGATGGGATACTCCAGCGTGATGCCGTTGGCGCCCAAGACACTACGCGCCTCGCGCGCGGTGTGCAACGCCTCGCGTACGTTGTTGCGCTTGGCCATTGAGACCTGCACGGCGTGCGCCATCCCCTGGTCTTTGAGCCGGCCCAGTTGCAGCGCGAGCAACTCCGCCTTCACCAACTCGGTCGCCATGTTCGCCAGCTTCTGCTGAATGAGCTGGAAGCCGCCGATGGGGCGGTCGAACTGCACGCGCGACTTGGCATACTCCAGCGCCGCCTCGTAGCAGGCCCGCGCCGCGCCGTTCGCGCCCCACGCGATGCCAAAGCGCGCCTCGTCCAGGCAGGAGAGCGGCCCGCGCAGCCCACGCACATTGGGGAGCATGTTCTCCGCTGGGATGCGGCAATCGGCGAAGTGCAACTCCGAAGTCACCGAGGCGCGCAGCGAGAGCTTATGCTCGATGTTGCTCGTCGAAAAGCCCGGCGTCCCGCGCTCGACCAGGAAGCCGCGAATGCCGCCCTCCGCCTTGGCCCAGACCACCGCTAGATCGGCGACGCCGCCGTTGGTGATCCACATCTTCGTGCCATTGAGGATATAGCTGTCGCCATCTTTGCGCGCATTCGTCAGCATACCAGTCGGGTTGCTGCCGAAGTCCGGCTCGGTCAGTCCGAAGCAGCCGATGACCTCACCCGTCGCCATCTTGGGCAGCCAGCGCTGCTTCTGCTCCTCGGAGCCGAAGGCATGAATCGGGAACATCGCCAGCGAGCCTTGCACCGAGACGAAGGAGCGCACGCCGCTGTCGCCATACTCTAGTTCCTGGCAGGCGAGACCGTATGAGACGGCGTTCAGGCCGGCGCAGCCGTAGCCTTCGAGGTGCATCCCCAGCAAGCCGAGCTCGGCGATCTCAGGAATCAGATCGCGCGGGAATGTTCCGGCCTCGAAATGCTCGCCGATGATGGGCAGAACGCGCTCGCGCACGAACATGCGCACGGTGTCGCGCACGAGACGCTCGTCCTCGGTGAGGAGGCTATCGATGTTGTAGAGGTCGGTGGCGGGTGGCTGCGGCGCGCTGGAGTGCTTTTTCTTCGTATGTCGCGCGCTCGGAGATGGCGTCGGCCATGAGTTCGCTCCCTTTCCTGGAGGAGTACAGCGCTGTAGACGCAATGACACGCGCCGCGCATACGTATGATGAGGCGCGACACGGGGCGCTGGGCGAGACGGCCATCGCCAGAAGTGTATTCTATCGCATCCACCAAGTTTCAGGCTATTCCAGGCCATACGCCAGTCGCATAGATGTGACCCGCCCACCTTGTCAAACGTCGGTGCTGGAAAGGCTCCCATGCAGAAGACGCACCGCCGTCAGGTCGGGTAGAATAGCCAAGGGCGCGTCAAGCGCTCTATCAACCATGTAGCAGCAGGAATGCAGTATCGCGATGACCGCCGAAGCAGAGACAGCCACGCTCACGCCATCCATCACACCATCCATCCATTACGCCAGGGGACGCCAGAACGGATGCCGGCGACGCGCACTCCAGCCCGCCACGCCGCACGCGCAAACCGCGCGCTAAGGCGCTAGGCGTGAAGGTTGTCCCGACGCCAGAGACCGTGATACCTCAATCTGACGCCGCCGACTCTGCTGACTCTGCTGACTCTGCTGACTCTGCTGACTCCCCGCTGACTCCGCTGACTCCGCTGCCATGTCTGCTCCTACTCCACGGCGGAAACGCACCCCTAAAGCGGCTCCCGCGCGGCAAGAGATGAGCGAGACGACCATCGTCACGCCGCAACTGCCACCGCGCGCGCGGCGCAATTCCGCTGGAGGGCGGCGACGGGAGAGCGGCATCCTGGGGCTGACGGAGCGGGCGCTGCCGGAGCGCCAGACGCTCTTCGCCCTGCCAGACGCGCTACTGCTCGCGACCCCGACGATCCGCAAAGCGCTGCAGGAAGGCACGCTGGAGAGCGCGGGGCAAGGATTGGCAGAGACGCTCGCGCTTACCCTCGCGCCAGCTATTGCCAAGCTGTGGATCGTCCAGCCACAGCCCTGGACAGGAAACGCCAGCCGCGTCGGCGGGGTAGAACTCTCCCCTTCTCTACGACTGCGCGCGCAGGCTGGCTTCCCCGCTGAGTTGCGGCAGGCAGCGGAGAGCGAGCAAGGCCATAACGGCTTCCATCTAGATCCACTCGTCGAGGAGATCGTGGCGACACGCCAGCCGGTCATCCTTCACCAGCCGGGAGAGCATCCATTGGCGCGTGAATGGATGCGACCTCCAGCGACACTGCGACGCCTCTCGCCACGCTAGCTTCCTACCCATTGCGCGCGCGCGGCAAGTTCCTCGGCGTCCTGGCGGTGGGAACGGCGGCTCCACTCAATGCGCGGCAGCTTGCCGCCATCGTCGAGTTGAGCGATCTTGCCGCGCTTTCTGCTGACCGTGACCGCCTGCTGGTCTTCTCGCGCAGCCAGGACGCTCTGGCGCAGACGGTGGTGCGGCACGCGCCGGTGGCGATGGCACTGGTGACAGGACGCGAGTATCTGCTCGCGCTGGCGAATCCAGCCTTCGCCGATCTGCTGGGGGTCGAGAGCGACGCGGCGCTCGCAGGCAAACGGCTGGCTGAGGTGGTTGGCGACCGGGCCGAAGTCATCGCCACAACGCTGCGCCTGGACGCCGCCTATGCGGGCGATGAGCCGCAGGCGATGGTCGAACTTCCCATGCATCGCGCCGGACGCATGACATACTGGAACGTCACGACCTCGCCGCTGGTCGGCGTTGGAGCGGCGGGTGGCGCTCTCGTCGCCGCAGTTGAAGTAACACGCCAGGTGGAGGCGCGCCAGCGGGCGCAGGAATCGGGTGACCTGGCGCGCGAGCGGGTGCGCCAGATGACGGCGCTGCACGCGACCTCGCTCGCCGTCGCCAGCCAGCTTGGCGCCGATCCCCGCGATGTGCTGGCCGATCTGCTACGCCGCTCCATCGAGCTCCTCTCGGCGCGCGCGGGCGCGATCTACGCGCTCGACGCCGCCAGTGACACACTCGAGGTCAGCGTGTGTCAGGGACTGCGCGGTGATTACACTGGCAGCCGTGTCCCGGTTGGCGCGGGCATCGCCGGGCAGGTCGCGCTGCACAGGCCGGGGCATGATCGTGGATGACTACCGCGCCTATCCGTTCCGCGCCGCGATCTACGACGACGAGCCGTTCACGGCGATCATGGCGGCGCCTCTGGTCGCGCATGGACGGGTGATCGGGGTGCTGGATGTACTCGACGACGGCGAGCGACGCATCTTCACCGACGAGGATCTGCGTTTGCTGGACCTCTTCGCCGTGCAGGCGGCGCAGGCCGCCGAGAACGCGCGCGCCTACGTCGAACTGGAGCGCGCGTATCGCAAGCAGCGCGACCTCGATCGGCTCAAGGATGACTTCATCGCCACGGCCTCACACGAGTTGCGCACGCCATTGACGGGTGTACAGGGCTTTCTCGAACTGCTGCTTGATCTTCCGGCGACGCAAAGCGATCCGCTGGCGCAAGAATTTGCAGGACACGCGGCGGATTCGGCGCGCGAACTCGCCGAGATCGCCGAGCGGCTTTTGCAGACGGCGCGCCTCGACAGTGGGCGGCTGGACCTGCATACTGGGCCGGTGCGGCTGGCGCCGGTCGTGGAGCGCGTGGTCCGGTCGTTTGGTGATCTGGAGGCGGCGCAGGGAACGCAGCATGCGCTTCTGGCGGATGTTCCAGCGGACTTTGTTGTCGCAGGCCGACCTAGGCCGGCTTAAAGAGGTGTCTCGATAATCTCGTCAGCAACGCGATCAAGTATAGCCCGCCGGGAGGCGAGATCATGGTGAGCTGCGTCCCGCGCCTTTCGGCCTCGCCAGCCGCGCGCCAGTTGAAGCGCTGCTGCACGATCTCGGCGGCGAGACGCTGGCCGACGCATCAGAACGGTTCGTGGACGGTCCCACTGTGGCGCTGCCCATCGTGATTACCGACGACGAGGAGATCACGCTCAATCCCGCGCGGGAGCCTGCCAACCTGCGCGCGCACTGCTGGAGGTCGCCGAGACTCGCCCGTATCTCGTCCTGACGGTAAGCGATCAAGGATTGGCGTGCCGGAACATGAGCGGGCGCGGCTCTTCGGGCGTTTTTCGCGGCTGGACGGCGCGCGGCTCAGCCAGACACGTGGCGCGGGTCTGGGGCTCTATATCTGCCGTCAACTCGCTCGCGCGATGGGCGGCGATGTCTGGCTGCAGGAGAGCGAGCCTGGGCGTGGGAGCATCTTCGCTGTCGCGCTGCCCGCGCTTACCCGCTCCATCGCCTGAGAATCCCGCACGACAAGAGTCCGCGAAAGAAAGCAATCCGATGAATCCAGGCGCTGATGACGCCGATGTGGCGCGCTCGTCCCTACTTTGCTCCGCCTGCGACGTCAACTCCAGAGCGCTATCCACTGCATGAGCTTCCAGTGCCGCTGGCTGGCCTTGCAGAACCAGCGCTCATCACACTGCCCGCCGATCCCGACGGCCCACTCGATCAGATGGCGGCGATTCAAGGCGACGCACAACGCCATATTCCGATTGGCGCAGGAGCGGCGAGAGACGCGCAACGCGCGGTCCTCTCTGGCGCGCATATGCCGTACTGGGCGCTGCTCTGGCCCAGCGGTATGGCGCTCGCCGAGGCGCTGCTGGCTGAGTCCAGAGATCGCCAGACAGGGAAGGACGCTGGAATTGGGCTGCGGACTGGGTGTGACGGCGATAGCGGCGCTGCATGTGGGCGCGACGCTCTGGGCGGCGGACTGCTTCGCCGAGGCGCTGGCCTTTTGCCGCTATAATACGCTCCGCAACACCGGGCGGCGGGCGCATCCGCTGCTGCTCGACTGGCGTGGCCCGGTGGGGCAGGAGGCGTGTGTAGCGGCGGGACCATTCGCGCTCGTTCTCGCCGCCGATGTGCTCTATGAGCCTGAGGATGTCACGCCGTTGCTCGACCTGGTTCCACGACTACTCGCGCCAGGTGGCGCTTTCTGGCTGGCGGAGCCGCGGCGGCGCGTCTCGCTCGCCTTCACCCAGGCAGCGGCGGAGCGTGGCTGGCGCGACAAGCCAACGGAAGTCGAGCGCGTCTGGCCGCATGATACGAAGCCGACGCGCGTGACCGTCCATCGCTACACACTGCCGCAAGAATGAGATAGCACGCGACGGTGCGAACCGGCGATAGTGGCCGCCCTTGCGTTTATGCCGTGCGCTGGTTATGATGCAAGCGCGCGCCGTCAAGAATGCTTGATGATGCCAGGAGTACGCCACGTGGAGTCGATCAGCGCAGGACAACCAGGATTCTACTGGCGCCATCTGGACGATCGGGCACAGCAATATGTCCATCGAGCGTTTCCTGGAGCTGCTGCGCGCGCACGAGATCGAGCTGCTCGTAGACGTGCGCACGGCGCCCTACAGCCGCCACTGGCCGCAGTTCTCGCGCGACGCCCTGGCGCGTAGTGTACAGGCAGTTGGCATCACCTATCTCTTTCTTGGCCGCGAATTGGGAGGGAAACCGGACGACCCCGCCTTGCGTGGGCCGCATGGGTTGCCGGACTATGACGCCATCGCCGCGACGCCACTGTATCAAGAGGGGATCAAGCGCCTCACGACCTTTGCGCGCGAGCGACGGACCGCCTTCATGTGCAGCGAGGGCGATCCAGCGCAGTGCCACCGAGAGCGGCTGGTAGCGCGCACGCTCCGCGCGGAGGGCTGGAAGGTGCGCCACATCCTGACCGACGGGACCATCCAGCAGGAAGCGCAGGCGAGCTTATGGTAGCGAATCGCCGCACACAGAACAGGCCCATCTATACTATCGGCTTCACGCAAAAGTCGCTACGCCAGTTCGTGACGCTGCTGCGCGAGGCGGAGGTGGATGGTGTGGTGGACATCCGCCAGAACAACACATCACAGCTCGCCGGATTCGCCAAGCGCGATGACCTTGCTTTCATTCTGGAGACGCAGGGCATCGGCTACCTGGAGGAGAAGCGCTTGGCCCCTACGCCGGACCTGCTCAAGCGCTATCATGCGGGCCTGCCATGGTCGGAGTACGTTCCTGAGTTCGGGCAGATGCTGGCGGAACGACCGCTGCGCGAGATCCTGCGCGGAATTGAGCAGCGTTTCGAGCGACCGTGTCTGCTCTGCGCCGAGCCGACGCCAGAGCAGTGTCACCGGCGGCTGGTGGCCGAGGCGTTCGCGCGCTTGCAGCCCGGACTTGACATACATCATCTGATGCTGAAGGTTTCCGGCAAGGGATCTGGAGCGAAGCGTGCTCATCAGACACACATGGCGGGAGGCGAGGGATGAAGACGGCGCTGGTCATCCTGGCGGTTACCGCGATGCGCACAGGCGTCTGCATCGCTGGCGTGCGACAGGATGCGCCGTCGGTGTGGGTGCGTCCAGTGCGCGAGTTTGGCACGGTGACGCTCGGCGACATTACGTATCCCGATCAGGCGGGAGAGCGGCGTGTGATGCGTCCATTCGACATTGTGGAGATCACTCTCGACGCCCACTATCCAGAGCCGCCGTTCGTCGAAGACTGGGTCTGCGACTTCTCGCGCCACCGTCCACGACTCCTGGGAACGCTGGAAGAGGGCGAACGGCTCGCGCTGTTGCAGGCGGCCTCGGCGTCAAAAGAGAGCGTCTGGTCTGGCCATGATCGCTCGCTCGGCGTATGCATAGCTGATGATCTCGCCGCTACCTTCTCGTATGCCAAATATGCGGGAAAGTATGAGGCGCGGCTGTCGTTTGGCGGGCAGCCAGCTGCAACATTTTCGCCGCCATGCACTGACTTGAAGTGGCGCGCGTTCGGAAGAGCGCTGTTTGCCAAAGAAGGCGCATCGTCTGCCGGCCAACAGGTTCGCACGACTGTCGCTCTCAAATCAGGAGTTGCGCCAGGCGCTGGGTGGGGGTGAACGCACACTCTGGCTGGCGCTGGGCCTGACGCGCGAGTTGCATGGGCGGCGCTGGCCGCTGGTGGTGGGTATCTATATGATCCCAGATTACGAGGCTATGGTTGACTACTCCACCCTCTGACGCGCATCGCCACACTGATGGCGGACTTGACTGAACCCGATGGCGCGGTCTCAGCGGAGCGGCTGGCTGAGATTCCGCACGAGCTAGCGCTCCCGATTGGCCTGTTTCTGGCTCAGCAGGAAGGCCAGCAAGCGCGGATAGCCGCAGAACAGGTGTACGCAGTCTTGCGCGCCGAAACGCCATATGTCGCCGGTCTCTACGATCAACTTGCGCTGCTGGCGATCGCGCTGAATCACTTGCAAGACGCCGAGGCGATTTTGGAGGAGCGGCTGGGACATAGCCAGGCGATCAATGGCCATGCGCTGCTGGCGCAGGTGTATCTGCGGACTGGACGCGCGGCTGAGGCGCTGCGGCTGACCGAGCAGTTGGTCGAAGCAAAAGGAGAGTTTCTGACGGCATGGATCGCGCGCGGCGACACGCTGCTGGCGACAGGTGATGCGCAAAATGCGTACGGCGCCTATACCATCGCCTTAGCTCGACGCCCAGGAAATGAATCGGCCTACATTGGCATGGCGCGCTGCCTGGCGGCTCAGGGCGAAGCCGAACGCGCTCGCCAGCTCGTGACGCAGGTCTTCGCCGCCCGTGCCGACGCGCCAGAAAGCGGAATCGTGCGCGAGGCGCTAGTGATCGCTACGCAGATAGGCGATGAAGTGTGGATACTCGAGCTACGAGGTCGCCTTGCGCTCCTCAACGCCCACGACGCCGAAGCGCTAGGCCGCCGTGTGAAACGCATGATAGCCAGTATCCAGCCCTCTCAGAGCGTGTCTCGAGCGAGTACGACGCGCGCCACCGCATATCCAGATGAACAACCATCGGCGAAGGCCCTTGAGACGCTGCGTATATCGTTTGGGCATAGCGGCTTCCTGCCGGGACAGGCGGCGATCATCGAGAGCGTGCTGCGTGGCGAGGATGTCCTGGCGATCCTGCCCACCGGCGCGGGAAAATCGCTCTGCTATCAACTGCCATCTTTCCTGCTGCCGGGCCTGGCGGTTCTGATCTCACCGCTCATCGCCCTGATGAAGGATCAGGTGGAGCATCTGCCGCCAACGTTACGTGGTCGCGCGACGATCATCAATAGTCTGGTCGAGCGTGATGAGATCGAGCGGCGATTGGATGGCATCGCGCAGGGGCGCTATAAGCTGGTCTATGCGGCTCCTGAGCGGCTACGGCAACAGACGTTCCTGCATGCGCTGCGGCGCGCGGGCGTGAGCCTCTTCGCGGTGGACGAAGCGCACTGTGTCAGCCTCTGGGGACACGACTTCCGCCCGGATTACCTCTTTATCGCCAGCGCGCTCAACCAGTTGAGACAGGATGGCGCGGCTCCCACGCTGCTCGCGCTAACCGCCACCGCCACGCCGGAGGTGCAGAAGAGCATCATCAACACGCTCGCGCAGCGCTTTCGTGTCGTCAATTATGGCGTGTTCCGCCCGAATCTCGCGTATGAGGTCGCTCAGGTCAAAAACACGGATGAGCGGCTGCGGGCGCTGGATCAGATCGTGCGAGAGACGCCGGGCGCAGGCATCGTCTACGTCCGCTCGCGCGAGAACGCCGAGAAGGTGGCAAGCTTCCTGCGCGACCGCTCGCGTATCGCCGCCGCGCACTACCATGCCGGGATGGATCGCGCCGCGCGTGAGCAGGCGCATAACGCCTTTATGTCCGGCGCGACGCGCGTCATCGTCGCCACGATTGCCTTTGGTATGGGGATAGACAAGCCTGATATTCGCTTCATCGTCCACTACCAGCTCTCGAACTCGCTCGAAGCCTACGCGCAGGAGTCGGGCCGCGCCGGACGCGATGGACAACAATCGCGTTGCGTTCTCTTCGCCTCGCCGAGCGATTTCTCCAGCCTGACGCGGCATCTCAACCAGGATCAGCCACACATCGAAGACCTGCGAGTCGTCTATGGCGTCCTGCGCACTCTGATCCGGCAGAGCGCTCCGCCGGGGTCGCCCTTGGGTCGCGTTGTCGCCTCCGATCTCGAACGCGACATCAACGATGCGCTGGCGGGCCGGGACGCCACACCGTTTGATGAGGCGCAGGCGCGTGTCGCGGTGAGCCTGCTGGAGCGCGCGGACTTTCTACGCCGCCACCCCGACGTCCCACGCGCGCCCTCGCTCTATATGCTAGATTCCCCGCCAGCGGGCCATGGCGAGCGAGACGCCTTCCAGCGATTTCTCCAGGCGGCGCGGCTCAGACCGCAACAATATCAAGATATCGACCTCGTCGCGGCGGCGGCCGCATTGGGTTTGTATCCCGCAGAACTGGAAGAGCGCATCCTGACATGGCGCGATGCGGGCTGGCTCGAATACAGGGCTGGCATCCGCGACCTGCTTTTGGAGTTGCAGCCGCCGCCTGCCGACGCGAAGACGGCGCTGCCAGCGATGCTGGATGATCTCGCCGTGCGGCGCTCGCGCCAGATCGAGGCGCTCAAAGCCTATGTAAACGCGCGCCCGCGCGTCTGCCGCCAGCAGGTCGTAGCCGAGTACTTCGGCGAGCAGATTCCTGGCGGGAAATGTGGCCTCTGCGACCATTGCCAACCACGCGCTTACACATCCGCCAAACCCCGCCGCGCCGCCAGAAGCGCGAATACATCCTCCAGTCACGATGAGGCGTCAATACGCGCGATTATTCTCGCTTGCCTGCGCGATCTGCCCTATGAGGTGGGTGTTGGTGGGCTAGTCAAGATCCTGCGCGGATCGATTGATGTGAGCCAGACGGCGACGCGGCTGGAGCAGTATGGGACGCTCGCCAACCTCTCACGCAAGAAGCTGGAAGCTGTCATCGCGACGATGGTCGCCGACGGCGGTTTATTGCGTGACGCCAGCGCCGAGTACCCGATGCTGCGCCTTCCTTGATAGCTCGAGTCCATCAGACCAAGCATGAATCGCTCGTGTAATGATCTCTCAACAGCGCATCGGACTATACTAAAAGTGTCTGGATTTCTTGAACCTGAACGCGAAGGGGTGTGCGCATGGCGAAGTCATCTCACGCGAACATGCCTCCCCCACGCTCTGCGCAAGACCCGTTGCGTCAGATCACTACGGAGATCACACGGTGGCGGGGAGAGAGAGCCGAAGCGGCGAGCGATGAAATGGTCGCCGAAGAGCCACTAGAGATTCGCCTGCGCGACGATCAGGGAAACGCGCGGTCGCTTGCGGTCATCATGCGCACTCCGGGTCACGATGGGGAACTGGTCGCGGGATTTCTCTATACCGAGGGCCTCTTACGCGATCAGGGCGAGATTATGTCGCTCGCCGCCGGGTTGGACGAAGATGGATTGCCCTCACCCAATATCCTCGATGTCACCCCCAGCGCGAACGCTGATCTGGCGCAGCGTGTAGAGTATGGCGGCTACTCGCGCGCCTTCGCTGTCAACGCAAGCTGTGGCGTTTGCGGCAAGAACAGCGTTGCGGCGGCCTGCGCGGAGTTCCCGGCTGTACCTGTTGGCGACGAAGCGGTCTCGGCGCAGACACTCTACCGTCTACCGGAACAATTGCGCGCTCAGCAAGATGTCTTCTCCGCGACCGGTGGACTGCACGCCGCAGCGCTCTTCGACTTCGATGGAAACCTGCTGGCGCTGCGCGAGGATGTGGGCCGGCACAACGCGGTGGACAAGCTCATCGGGCGCGCCTTGCTGGATGGGATGCTTCCATTACGTGAGCGGATTCTTCTTGTGAGCGGGCGGATGTCGTTCGAGATTGCGCTGAAGGCGCTCGCGGCGTGCATTCCCATCGTCGCGGCGGTCTCGGCGCCCTCAAGCCTCGCGGTGGAGATGTGCGCGGCGGGCGGAGTGACGCTCGTCGGCTTCCTGCGCGGCGAGACGATGAACGTCTACACACACGGCGAGCGCATCTGCTAGCAGGTGTCAGCTCTCGATGCGAACCTCGGTCGGCGGAGTCGCCTCGCTTGCGATGGAAGCACGAACGAACGCAAGGGCCTGTCCCATCCGGCGCTTCGCGCGGGCTGTATTCAATAGTCCAATGTAGCGCGGGTGGACCTCGAGCGTCACCAGGCCATCGTAGCCGTCAGCAGCCAGGAGCGAGAGAAATTTGCGCAAGGGCAGCTCACCCTCACCCGGCAGAACGTGCGTGCGCGGATGACCTGAGCGCCAGACGACGTCGCTGAGGTGGATGTTGCGTAGAGCTGGTCGCACGATCTCATAGCATTCCAGCAGATCTTCGCCATTCGCGCCAGCGTGGCAGGTGTCGAGGGTGACGCCACATTCCTGCTCCTGCGCGAAGTCCACGAGGCGTTGTAGATCGTCGAGCAGGAAACGCTTGCTGCGCCGGTTGTACTGGTTGCTCTCGATGGTCAGGATGAGACCACCTCCAGCCTCGCGGCCCATGCGCAACGCGGCCTGATAGCGCGCCATGCGTGGAACATGGAGTCCGGGGAGAAAGACCGTATGAGTGACGGCGAGCGTCGCCCCAAGCTCGCGACCGAGCGCGGTCGTGCGCGGCCACGCCCACCCACCCTGACGCGGCCAGTTCGTCACCGGCAGCGTCGTCAGCATATGAAACGGTGGATGGATGCTGAGAACCGGCGTCGCGTACTCGTCAATCGCTTTGCGGAGTGGCCCGACGCCGGAGAGGAAATAATCTGGCCCCACGACATATTCGACCCCATCGTATCCGAGTGCGCGGGCCATTCGCAGGCTGTACGCGAGTGGACGGTGGTAGAATGTGCCGGTAGAGAAGCTGATGCGCATGCGCATAGCATACGGAGTCGTCTGCATACGCGTCAAGCGAAACAGGCGTGGCAAGACGGTCATAGCGCCTGGGAGAAAGGGCCGTCTCGCTTCGTAGTAGTTCCTGGATGACACTCGATGATGAGTGACGCCATGGCGGCTCCGCTCCACTTTCCTGTACACTTTGTAGAGCGGACGGCTCCGCTGGGGCTGGCGAAGGAGCCTGGCCCAAAGCTTCCCGCTGGTAACATGACACGCAAATCCGCCATGCTCTGTCTAGGATGTGCGGTTCTGCTGATAATGTGAGGCGCTTCAGGGCGTCATACGAAGGCGCCGCGTTGCGGGTCCGGATGGAACCGATCACGCGAGAGCACCGGCTCCCTGTTGTTAGCCTTGATGGAGGCGCCTTCCGTGCCCGGACCACGAGCGATCCTTTCTAGCCTGTTGCGGCGCATGGATGCGCAGGGGCTGCGCAGAGCGGGACTCTATGTGGTCGAATTCGGTCTATTGATCGGCGCGCTCTACGTGACGCGTCTGCTCTCGATCTATGTCTGGGAGCTTGGCAATGGCGACGTCAAACTCTATCACGACTATGCCCTGAACTTCTGGACACACGGCTTCCGCGCGCTGCCGACTGAGTATCCTATCCTCTCGCTGCTGCCCTTCACTCTGACACTACTGCCGTCGATTGGCGACTACTTCATGGTATTCGCGTTGTGGATGCTCGCCCTCGCGGTACTGGGCTATATCGGCTTCCTCATCTACTCGACACGCCGCCGCGCTATCATCTACGCCGTCTACCTGATCGTCGGCGCCGCAGGGACATTACTGGCGCGCTTCGATCTGGTTCCCGCGCTGCTGACGCTCGCCGCGCTCTGGGCCACACAGCGGCGGCGCTTCGGCTGGGCGTATGTGCTCATCGCGCTGGGTATCCTCACCAAGCTTTATCCCGCATTTCTGCTGCCGATCGTGATGATCGCGCAGTGGCGCGCAGCGACGGCGCGCGCGCGTATCGAGGGACGCGCGCCGGAGGAGAAACTCGCCGGGCGCTGGTGGTGGGATCGCCCGACGGTCGTCTTCCGCCGCCTCTGGGCGCAACCAGCCACACCACGGCTCGCTGCGGGCGTGGGTCTGTGCGCGGGCATCGTCGCGCTCGGGTTCTGGACGGCGTTCGCCATCAATCCAAATGGCGCGCTCTCTGGATTCAACTACGCCAGCGCGCGACCGCTCCAGATCGAATCTACGCCGGCGACGCTGCTCTGGCTGGGGACGCTGCTCGGTATTCCCGCACATCCTGACTACTCGTTCGTCTCGCTCAACTACGTTGGGCCGCTCGACATGGTTCTCAAGCCGCTCTCAATGCTGGCGTTGCTCGCGCTCTGTCTTCTGGTATACTGGCGTCAGGCTCGGGGCCGTCTGACGGTCGGGCAGGCGTTCGTCGCGTGTCTGTGCGCGGTGCTCGCCACCAACAAGATCTTCAGCCCGCAGTATCTGATCTGGCTGCTCCCGGTAGTGGCCGCCGTCGAAGGGTTCGATATCTTCTGGCTGGCCATCTGCATACTGACGACGCTGGACTACCCGATCATCTATCGCATGCGACACCCGGTGTTGACTGTACCCTATACACCGGAGTTCATGCCGGTGCTCGCCGTGCGCAACTTGCTGTTGCTCTACGTCATGGTCCGCGCGATCATCGGTCCGCGGCGGATCACGCCGGACCAGAGCCTTGTCTCGCAGCGTATCGAGGCGGCGCTCAAGCCGGTTGAGCGCCCTGAGGCCATGCCAGTGCGCGAGCCGGTTGAGCCGGAGCTGGTCAATAAGGGGTAGGGTCACACAGAATGCTGGGGGACCGCAGCCGTATCTTCACGATAGGGCTTATCGCCACATGGCTCGCGCTCGTCGCCGCGCCGATTCTCGTCTCGGTGGCGCTCAATCAGTCCATGGCTGGTCTCCCGCTGCTCGGCGTTGTCGTTTGGTTCATCCTGCTGCGCGTGGCGCGACAGGTCTCGCCCGCCGCCTATGTCGATAGCCTGATGCGACGCGGCAAATACACCCAGGCGCTTGCACGTTGCGACCGCGCGCTGGCGCTCACCGGCCCCTCCGCGTGGATTGGCTCCCGCAGGCTGGTCTGGCTGAACCGGCGGACCGCCGCGCTGTTGGGGCTGGGGCGCGCCGACGAGGCGCTCCAGGCTGCGCTCGACGCTATCGCCGAGTCGCCAGACTCTGAGACGTTGGGAAACTGCGCGCTGGCGTTGCTACGACTGAACCGGCTGGATGAAGCCAGCCAGGTGGCGCGACAGGTGATGGACCTCACACGCGAGCGCTCAGTGGCGGCGCATACCGTGCTGGCAGGAGTAAAACTTCATCGTGGCATGCCCGCCGAGGCGGAGGCGCTGGCGCGCGCCGGACTCACCGACGTGAAAGCGCTGATGCCGCTCGTCAAGCCAGATCATCACACGCTTTGCCTCGCGATCCTCTGCCGTGCGCAGCGCATGCAGGGAGAACGCGACGAGCAACACGCCATCCTCGGCGATCTGCGACGCGCGGCCGGAGCGAATCCCGTCTTGCAGGTGATCGGCCTCATGGAGGAGATCGATGGCCTACCTGATACGCCGCAGGGTCACGATCGCGGCTTCGATCTGCTGGAGGCCTCCTATGAGGTCGCGCCGCACTACGTCCTCTGGTACACCACACAGCCCGGCGTCCTGACGAATCTGCGCGGTGACCGGCGCTTCCTGCCGTATCTCGAAGAGGCGACACAGGAATTCCAGCGCTTTGCCGAGTGCGCTCCGAGCAGTGAGACGACGCATGACGCGCTGGAGAAAGCGGCGCTGACCGCGACGCCCAGTCCGGCGAGGCAATCGAGCCAGGCCGCGCTGCTCGCGCAGGTGCTGACGCTCTCTGGTACGCTCCTGCTCCTGCTGCTGTGGATCTGGCGCTTCTTCATCGCCGGTGTCTAAGAGCAGGTTCTAGACCGCGAATTATCGGCGGTCGCCAGGCGGAGAGCCGCCCTCCGTGTGCTAGCATGAGACTGGCGCAATGCGTCAAGCGCCATGTGACCGACCTCTCACGTGAGCGCGAGGGCCGTCATGGAAGACACACTCCAATCCACTATAGAGCTTGCGCTGATTCTGCTCCTCGTCATCTTCGCCGTGGCCGTGGTGGTCGAACGGATCAAACTGCCCTATACCATCGCGCTGCTGCTCGCCGGCCTTTTCGGAATCCAGCGCGGCTTTCACGACATCCACCTGACGCCTGACCTGATCCTGCTGGTTTTTCTGCCTGTCCTGCTCTTCGAGGGCGCCTACCATGTGCGCGCGCGCCGTCTGTGGGAGAACGCTCTCCCTATCGGGTTACTCGCCATCCCAGGGGTTTTGATCACGGCCGCGGTGACCGCCGCAATCGTTCATTTTGCGCTAGGGCTGGACTGGCCCATCGCGTTGCTTTTCGGAGCGTTGATCGCTCCGACCGACCCTATCGCGGTGATCTCCCTGTTCAGAAGCGTCGGCGCGCCACGGCGGCTCACGCTGATCGTCGAGGGTGAGAGCCTCTTCAACGATGGCGCGTCTATCGTGCTGTTTCAGGTTATTCTCGCCGTGATCGTGACGGGCGCCGTCGATCCTTTCTCAAGCGGATCGCGCTTCCTCATCACACTAGCGGGAGGCTTTGGCGTCGGCGCGCTTGTCGGCTACGTCGGATCACGGCTCATGCGCGCCGTCGATAACCCACAGGCGCAGGCAATCGCCACCGTGGTCGCGGCGTATGGCGCGTATCTGCTGGCGGATGTGCTCTCGCTCTCGGGAGCTATCGCGGTCGTCGTGGCCGGTCTGACTTTCGGGAACTTTGGCGCGACAAGTGGCGTCAGCCCGCGAACCGTCTTTGCGCTGGGCGTGACCTGGGATTTCCTGGGCTTTGTCGCAAACTCGCTGATCTTTCTGTTGATCGGCATCGAGTTGGACCCACCGACGCTCGTGCGGAACTGGTGGCTCATCATCGTGGCGTTTCTGGCTACGCTCGTCGGCCGCCTGGTCGCCGTCTACGGGCTGCTGCCATGGCTACGAGGGCGGCAGAAGATTCCCTGGCAGTATCCTCCAGCGCTGCTCTGGGGGGGGCTGCGCGGAGCCGTCTCACTTGCGCTGGCGCTCAGCCTGCCATTAACGTTGGCGAGCGGCACGCCTTTCCCCGAACGCAGCATGCTCCAGACGGTGGCGTTCGGAGTAGTCGGCGCCTCGTTGTTACTACAAGGGCTGACAATGGGGCGCGTAGTGCGCTCGCTGAAGCTTTCCGATAGCGTGTCCTCTCAAGGAAATGTGGACCTGGCGCGCAGTCGACTTCATGCGATCGAAGGGGCGTTGCTGGTCCTTGCGCGTGAGCGCGACCAGGGCGAGATCGGTGGCATCGAGTATGAGCGCCTCGCCAACGCGTACGAGCGTGAATACGCCGAGCTTCGCCGGCAGGTCGCGAGCGCTCAGGACGACGAGACGCCTGAGGTCGCGCAGGACTAAGCGCATCTCGAGCCATTGACCTTCCCCTTTTTCCTTGTTCACGAACACATCTCTGCGCCGGACGCGGAGTGAACAAAAAGTGAACAGTCATTGGTCTGGTATGCCCCGTCTGGCTGCGGCATGATGCTGTGTGAGGACTGCACAGAGACCAGTGCAAGGATGAGCGCGGCTGTAGGGAAGCGGGGGCAAGCCAGATGACGAGCGCCAGCGCGGAAGCGCCACCTATGAAGGCAAGCAGAAACCTGGATCGACTCATGCGCGGCGTGTTCGTCGGCGCGGGTCTGCTCGTGTTGGGCATGCTCGCCTGGGGGCACCTGGGGCTCGGCGCGCTGCTCTTCCCTCCAGCCAACGCAGCCTCGGTCCAGACAGCGATGGCCGGTCCCTATCATGTCAGCTTCGCGCGTCCGGCGTCTGGATTCGCTGCTGGCAAGGACAACACGGCGCTCATCACGATTCGCGGCAGCAACGGCGCGGTACTAGAAAGAACAGAGGTCAGCGTGCGCCAGGAGATGACCACGATGGCGATGAGCGTCCCTGCGGCGACGGTCACTGTGAAAGGCAATGGGCGCTATGAGGCGCGGATGGCGTTCGCGATGGCTGGTCCCTGGCGTGTGACGATCATCGTCGGGCAGCAGGGGCAGGGGCAAGCGCAGTATCAGGCGACGTTCGACGCGGGTGTGCGCTGGAAGTGAACCAGGCGCGCGGGCGAGGACGGATAGTAGCGGCGGATAACAGTGATGGGATGGGCGCGAGTGGCGTTCATCCACCAGAATGGCGGGGCGACCCGCACACAGAAAGGCTCTCTTGCGATGAATAATCTCGCTCGGCTCGTCTCTCAGATCTTTGGCGTGATCCTGACGCTGGTCGGCCTCATGGGCTTCATCCCCGCCTTGACGCCCGATGGCCAGTTGCTCGGCATCTTCGCCGTCAATCCCGCGCACAATCTCGTCCATCTGCTGACAGGAGTGCTCGGTCTCGTCGCGGGCTTCATGATGGGCGGGCAGTACGCGCGCCTCTATACGTTGATCTTCGGCCTCGTCTACACGGTCGTCGCGATTGTCGGGTTCGTGCAGGGGACGACAATTCTGGGCGTCCTGCCGACCGGTCTCGCCGACAATATCCTGCACGCGCTGCTGGCGATCTCGTTCCTGGGCGCATACTTCGCGACGCCGAGCGAATCCGCCGCCTCGCCGCGAGTGGCATAGGCTTACGCGAGCCAATCAAAAGCAACGTCGACCGCCGCGCCTGGAATCCGCCCAGGAGCGGCGGTCGTCATTTGGTTTCAAGACCAGCGCACTCTTTGCCTGTTGCCTCTTCAGGAGGTTATTGATACACTGGCGTCGCTATCACGGCGCTCGGTATCCTCCTGAACCACCAAAGGGGCAGATATGGCTGGTGAAGAACACGCACATCGTGAGTCGGGCATCCTGCGCGCATTGGTTGGCGCAACCTACCTCCTGCTCCTGGCGATTCCCCTGGGCTATGTGAGCAAGTGGCTTGACTGGGGAACGCTCGCAACCTTCGCTTTGTTCGCGCTCGCCATCATCCCACTGGCGGGTTTGACCGCCATCTTCTCTGATGTCCTCGTCGAACGCACGACGCCACGCGGCGACACCAGCGGCAGGTTAACCTGGGGTGGCGCGGTTGGCGCGATCCTGGATAACCTGTCGTTCATCATCCTTGGGATCGCGGCGCTCTCGCAGGGTCTGACACAGGTGGTGCAAGCCTCAATCGCGGGCGCCATCATCTCGAACACGCTGCTCGTCCTCGGCCTCGCTTTTTTCTTCGGCGCCGGACTGGGAAAGCGCAGGCAGATCTTCAATGGTGACAAGGCGAAAGATTACGCGAAGCTCCTCGCGGTGATCGTCACGGCGTTCGTGCTGCTTGCTTTCGTCGAGGCCGCCGACCCAAAGCAACAGAACATCGGCAGCGGCATGAGTATCTTCATCGCAATCACTTTCCTGGTGTTGCTGTTCGCTTCCTATGTCGCCTATGAGTTTTTCCACTGGCGACGTTTCGAGGAAGAGGAGAAAAAGGCCAAGGAGGCCAGGCTCACCGAATTAGCAGACGACGGCCCCTTCGTGGAAAGTATGAACAGCCTGCTGCGCTCGCATGGCGCTGGCTACGAGTTGCAGAGGCAGACCGGGGGGCCAGTTGATGGCGCGAGGCTCGTCCAGGGCATCAATACATTGTTAGGGGAGCGCCAGGCAGGATATGAACTGCGTCCGATGCAGGAGCAGACTACTGCGCCGCGAAGGAGCCGGATACCCCTCATCGTCGCGCTACTGGGGCTGGTCGCTGTGCTCGTGGGGACCTTCTTCGTCAGCACAGAGCTGGCGCAGCTCACAACGAGCATCACCACCGGCGCGTTTCCGATCACCATCGCCGGAGTTGAACTTGGCTCGATCACCCTCTCGCAGGCGTTCGTCGGCCTGGTCATCATTCCCATCATTGGCTCCGCCGCGGAACACCTGAACTCGATCCGCAGCGCTGTGCGGGGCAACACTGAGGCGGCAGTCAACAATACCGCTGGCTATGCCATCCAGATCACGCTGCTCGCCGCGCCGATTCTGGTGCTGGTCAGCGCGATCCTGTTCCCCGATCATGCGTTCTCGTTCGACTTCACGCCGATTGAACTGGCCATATTTGGAGCCGCGACTTTCATCTTCTACGCCGTTACCGAGGATGGTGAGGGAACGGTCGTGGAGGGCGCGGCGCTGCTCGCGGTCTACGCCATCTTCGCCGTGGGAACGCTCTTTCTGCCCTGATGCGCTATTGCGCCGCGGATGGAACTGGAATGCAGCCGACGGAGAGGCGCACGTAGTCGTCGCTGTAGCCGAAGGCGCCGCCGGGGACGCCCGCGATGCCAGTCTTGCTGAAGAGCGAGAAGACGTCTTCGCCCGGCGCAAGTTGGCTCCAGTTGTAGACTGTCCCGCCGTCGTCCAGGTTGATCCTGGCGAAGAGATGGTGCTTCTTGTTCAGCGCCTCAAGCTGGCGTCCGAGTCGCTGGCGGCGAAGCTTATACAGCGCGCGAATCTTGTCCTCGATCTCGGGATGCTGCTGGTAGAGTTCGACGATGGCCATATAGCGCAGTTGCCAGTCAGCCGGCAATGTCGCCATGCTGTTCGCCCAGCCCGCCGCGACGCCCGCCGCGAGCTGTGGGTCGCCAAACGCCACCCAACCCAGCCGGTCGCCGGTCAACGTGTGTGTCTTGGAGAAGCTGTTCACCAACACTGAGCGCTCAAGGACGCCCGGCTCGTTGAAGGTCTGCATGCGCGCGCGGTCGGATATGGGATCGCCGGTGCCAATGTAGGCGAGGTCCGCGACAAAGGTGACCTCACGATCGCACTCTTGTACGACCGCGAAGAGCGCGCGCAACTCGTCGGGCGTGTAGGCGAAGGCGGTGGGATTGCTACTGACAGTGAGGTAGAACAACTGGATGTCGGACGCTTCCTCCAGCGCAGCGCGCAGTTCTTCTGGCGTGATCTTGAAGCCGTTCTCGGCGCGCGTGACGACACGATGGAGGCGCAGACCAAACGAAATCGCCTGCCACTCAGGCACGTTGAAGCCCGGCGCGGGGAAGAGCACCGCGATCTGGTCCACGCCGCGCGCGCGCTGCATCATCTTGTAGCCGCGCCAGAACTTGTCGAGTCCATCTAATGAGCCGAGTGAGAGAAAGATTTGCGCGGGCGGGACGGTGAACCCCCAGAGACGCTGCGCATGTTCGGAGAGCATCTCGCGCACCACAGGATTGCCAAGCGCTGGTAGGTCGTAGACGCGCAGGTCGATGTGGCGCTCCAAAAGTTGGCGCTCGTAGTCGAGCATGCGCTCGTGCAGCCAGCGGTAGCGCTCGCCGGTCGCGGTATAGCCGTCGAACTGTTCGCCCGGCAGCGCTAGCCCCATCTCATCGGCTAGCGTCACGAATTCCGCGCCGTCGTCGCGCGCGCTGATCCGCCGCACATCTACATCGCCAATCGTGCGGTTGACGATGCTCTCGGCCATCACGGCGCGCGGGATACCTAGCTCGCGGCACTGCGCCTCCAGATCGCCGACGATGCGCGCCATCACGCGGATCGGTCCGGTCCCCGCCTGGATCAGTGGTCGCGCCCGCTCGCAGGCTTCGTCCCGCAACTGGGCAACTTTAGCCCGCGCGGCCTGAGCCTTACTAGGCGCGCGCGTCTTGCCGTTGCTCTTGGGAGAGACTGGCGCTGTATCTGGAGTGGCGACTGATGCGGATCGGCGGCTCGCCATGCAAGGACTCCTTTGTTCTTGCGAATAAGTGCGGATGATTCTAGAGAGAGCGCGCACTCGCGGGACTGAAGTCCCGGCGCACGACACGGGAGAACTGAAGTCCTCGACGCTCGCTCCCACAGTTGACTGCCGAGGGCGCAAAGAAGCGCCCGTTGGTAGTCTAGCACGGGCGCTACGGCGACGCCAGCGAAAAGGTGTCCAAATGGCGATCAGTTCGCCATTTTCACGGGCGAGCGTCGAAGGCGGCTTTGCAGCCGGCGCCACAGAAGTAGTACGTCTGCCCGTCGCGTTCGGAGGTGTAGCGCGCGGTGGCGATGTCCACCGTCATGCCACAGATGGGGTCGATGGCCTCGGCGCGTTCGGGCGCTGGCGCGGCGTCGAGCAGGCCCACTCGCTGGCGGCGGATCTCCAATAACTCGGCCATCACGCTGAAGGCGATCTCTTCGGGGACGACGGCCAGACCTGGCAATCCTTTGGGACGCTTGAGCGCTTCGATCCGCTCGTCTGAGACGCCATGCTCTTTCAGCCAGGCGCGTACCGATGTGAGCCGTGTCTTGCTGGCGACGAGGCCGACATAGCTGGCGGAGCTATTCAGCGCGACCTGCGCCGCCTCTTCGTCGTACTCGCCAATTGTCGCGATGATGACATAGTTGCGCTCGGTGAGTTGTGGCGCGAGCACATCGAGGCTAGGTACGAGACGGTCAGCTTCTGGGAACATCTCCATGTCGACGGCGGGATCGCAGGCCCAGACCTCGAAGTTCAGCAGCGTGGCGAAGCGGGCGAGGGCGCGCGCCACCGGAGACTCGCCGACGACGACGAGCGCCGCCTTGGGCAGAAATGGCTCGACGAACACCTGCAACTCCCCCTGTCCGGCGCAGAGCATCGGAACCTGCACGACACCCGCCGCCGGATGTGTCGTCTCATGCGACATCTGGCGAGAGCACGACCAGCCGGGAGGTTCCCTCGGCTAGCGCGTCGAGTCCCTGCCGGATAACGGTTGGACGCGCGCAGTGCCCGCCGACCCAGCCCTCAAGCTGCCCATCCGGCAGGATGATAGCCCGCGCGCCGGGCGAGCCAGATGTGGGCTGCCGAGCGGCGACGACGGTGGCGAGCGCGAAAGGGCTTGCGCTCGTCGCGCAACCGCTGCGCTTGTTCAAGGATATCGGCGTGGGCCATTATCCGACCTAACCCCCTGCCCCCTTCCCTGGGAGGGAAGGGGAACCACTAACGAGATTGTGCGCCGCCTGGCTCCTCTTCCTTCGTAGGGGAGGGGGCTGGGGGAGAGGTCAAGTTCCCGGCGCCTCTGGCAGTCTCTGACGCTGTCTGGCTGTCCCCGCCTCCTCCTGGCGCTTCCAGCTTTTGGCGGAAGCAGTCGAAGAACTGCGCCGTCAGCTTATGCGCGGTCCCCTCCATCAGACGCGCGCCGACGCTGGCGATGACGCCGCTGACGTTGACATCGGCGGTCCAGTCCATCGTCGTCTCGTCCGCCGAGACCGGCTTCAGATCCATCGCCGCCTTCATGTCCACCGCGCTGCCCGCCGCGTTGCCGCGCCCACGCATCGCAGCATGCGTCTGCGGCGTCACATCCTCCAGTTGCACGTCGAGCGTGAAGGTCGCCTTGACCGCGCCGATGCCCACCGAGATGGTGGGCTTGAAGTGATCGTCGGCCAAGATCTCCATGGACTTGAAACCCGGCGCGCACTCGGCGACCTTATTGGGGTCCAGCACGAACGCCCAGACCTTCTCGCTGCGGCGCCTTGATCTGTTGTGTCCCCTCAAAATGCAGCGCCATTGGCTAGACCTCCGCTAATCCATGCGCTTCGAGCAGTTCGTACACCTTCCAGGGGGTGATCGGGATGTCGATGTGCGTCACGCCGACGTGCGCCAGCGCATCCACGACCGCGTTGGCGATGGCCGGTGGCGCGCCGACGGTGGCCGACTCGCCCGACGCCCTTCGCGCCGAAGGGATGGTGCGGTGAGGGCGTCACCGTCTTGTCGGTCTCCCAGACCGGTGTCTCCATCGCGGTCGGCAGCAGGTACTCCATCAAGGTGCCCTGCTGCATATTGCCGTTCTCGTCGTAGGTGATCGCTTCCAGCAGCGCCGGGGCCATGCCCATCGTCAGCCCGCCGTGAATCTGCCCCTCGACGATCATCGGGTTGATGATATTGCCGCAGTCGTCCACCGCGACGAAGCGGCGAATCTTCACTGCGCCGGTGCCGCGATCGATATCCACGACGCAGATATAGGCGCCGAAGGGGAAGGTCAGGTTGGGCGGATCGTAGTAGTCCACCGCCTCCAGTCCGCCCTCCATCCCCTGCGGGAAGTTGGTGTAGGCGGCGAAGGCGATATCCTTCATCGTCACGGAGCGTCCCGGCGCGCCCTTGACCTGGAACTTGTAGTCGCTCCACTCGATGTCGTCGGGATTCGCCTCCAGCAGGTGCGCCGCGATGTTCTTCGCCTTCTCGCGTATCTTGCGCGCGGCAACGGCGGTCGCGGCTCCTGCGGTCGGCGTGCTGCGGCTGGCGTAGGTGCCGAGGCCATAGGGCGCGGTATCGGTGTCGCCGTGCTCGACGGTGATGTTCTCGACTGGCAGGCCCAACTCCTCGGCGACGATCTGCGCGAAGGTCGTCTCGTGGCCCTGCCCCTGCGTCTGCACGCCGATGCGCACGATGGCCGAGCCGGTGGGATGCACGCGAATCTCGGCGCTATCGAACATCTTGATGCCGAGGATGTCGAAGGTGTGCGAGGGTCCGGCGCCGACGATCTCGGTGAAGGTCGAGATGCCGATGCCCATCAATTCGCCATGCGCGCGCTTCTCGGCCTGCTCGCGGCGCAGGTCCGCGTAGCCGATCTTCGCCATCGCCTTCTGCAGCGCCGCCGGGTAGTTGCCGCTGTCATACTCCCAGCCGGTCGGCGACTTGTAGGGGAAGCTCTCCGGCTGGATGAAGTTCTTCATCCGCAGGTCTGCTGGGTCAACGCCGATCTTCTGCGCCAGCACGTCCACCATGCGCTCGATGGTATGCACCGCCTCGGTGACGCGGAAGGAGCAGCGATACGCCACGCCGCCGGAGGGCTTGTTGGTGTAGACGCCATCCACCTCGACGTGCGCCGCCTCCAGGTTGTATGACCCGGTGACGATGCTGAAGAGGCCGGCGGGGAACTTCGAGGGATTGGCGGCGGCGTCGAACGCGCCATGATCGGCGAGCGTCTTGACGCGCAGCGCTTTCATCGTCCCGTCCTTGTCGGCGGCTAGCTCGGCGGTGATGTGGTAGTCGCGCGCGAAGCTGTCGGCCTGGATGTTCTCCGAGCGATCCTCGATCCACTTGACCGGCAGCCCGGTCTGGATCGAGGCGACGCTGGCGATCACGTAGCCAGGATAGACCGGCACCTTGCCGCCGAAGCCGCCGCCGATGTCCGGCGAGATCACGCGGATCTTGTTCTCCGGGATGCCCGTCACCAGCGAGTAGACCGTGCGGATGACGTGCGGCGCCTGGGTGGTCATGTAGATCGTCAGCTTGCCCTCGACCTTGTCGAAGGAGGCGACGCAGCCGCAGGTCTCGATGGAGCAGACGTGGATGCGCGGGATGTAGAGGTCTTCTTTGACGACGACCTCGGCGCTGGCGAAGGCGGCGTCGGTCTGCGCGGCGTCGCCCGCCTCCCAGTGCCAGATGTGGTTCGTCTTCTGCTCGCGGTCGGGCCGCACCAAGGGGGAATCCGGTTGCATCGCCTTGAAGGGGTCCACCACCGGCGGCAGCGGCTCGTACTCGACCTCGACGAGCTGGATGGCGTCGGCGGCGATGTAGCGCTCGGTGGCGATCACCGCCGCGACCTCCTGCGCCTGATAGACGACGCGATCCACCGGCAGCACCATCTGCTTGTCACCCATCAGGGTCGGCATCCAGGCGAGTCCGGCGGCGTCGAGGTCTTTGCCGGTGATGACGGCGAGGACGCCGGGCAGCGCGAGCGCCTTGCTGGCGTCGATCTTCGTGATCGTCGCGTGGGCGTAGGGGCTGCGCACGATGTCCATGTAGATCATGCCCGGCAGCTTGATGTCGTCGATGTAGCGACCCTTGCCACGCAGGAAGCGTGGATCTTCTTTGCGCTTGACGCTGTGGCCCATGCCGCCGAGAGTCTGTGCGGGAGTCGTCATTGGGTCGCCTCCGCTCCTGCTGTCGCCATGGCGGGAGTGGCCTGTTGCTCGCGCATCTTGGCCGCCGCGTACTGGATGGACTTGACGATGTTGACGTAGCCGGTGCAGCGGCAGAGGTTGCCGGAGATGGCGACGCGAATCTCCTCATCGGTCGGATTGGGATTCTGCTCCAGGAAGGCGACGGCGGTCATCATCATGCCCGGCGTGCAGAAGCCGCACTGCAGACCGTGCTCCTGGAAGAAGCCCTCCTGCACCGGATGCAGGACGCCGCCCTGCTCCAGCCCCTCGACGGTGCTGATCCGCGCGCCATCGGCCTGGACCGCGAACATCGTGCAGGACTTCGCCGGGACGCCGTTGACGAGCACCGCGCAGGCGCCGCAACTCGTCGTGTCGCAACCGATGTGCGTGCCGGTCAGATTCGCCACCTCGCGGATGAAATGCACGAGCAGCAGGCGCGGCTCGATCTCCGCCGAGATTGGCTGCCCGTTGATCGTCAGAGTGACTTGCTGTTTCTCGTCGCTCATTGCACGCCTCCCGCAAACGCGCGATCCGCCGCCGCGCGGATGGCTCTTGCCGTCAGCGCGCGCACGACTTTCCGCTTGTACTCCGCTGGACCGCGCAGGTCGGAACCGGGCTGCGCCGCCTCCGCAGCGAGCCGCGCGGCCTCCTGCACATTCTCCACCGTCATGCGCTTGCCCACCAGGAACCCCTCGGCCTGCGTCGCGCGGATCGCCTTCGGGCCAACGTTGGTGAGGCCAATGCCGGCCTGTGTGCAGACATCGCCATCGAGGGTGATCTGCGCGCCGACCGCCGCGATGGCGTAGTCGCCGACCTTGCGCTCGAACTTGACGTAGGCCGAGCCGGTGTGTTGGCTTGGCGCGGGAATATGGATCGCCGTCAGCACTTCCTCGGGCCGGAGCGAGGTCTCCATGGTATCTACCAGGAAGTCGTCAATGCCGATAATGCGCTGCCCGTTGGGACCCTGCGCCGCCACCTGCACGCGCATCGCCACCATCATCGCGGGATGGTCGTTGGCGGGGTCAGCATGCGCCAGATTGCCGCCAATCGTGGCGAAGTTGCGCACGATCGGGTCGGCGACGACGGAGCTGGCCTCGTATGCGCCGGTGTAGCGCCGCCGCACCACGTCGGAGCGTTCCAGCGCGCTCTCGCGCACCATCGCGCCGATGACCAGCGCGCCGTCGCGTTCTTCGAGGGTGTCCAGCCCCGCGACCTTGCGCAGATCAACGACATAGGCAGGGGTGGCGAGGCGGAACTTCATCAGCGGGATCAGGCTCTGGCCGCCGGCGAGGATCTTCGCATCGTCGGGATGCGCCTGGAGCGCCTGCCAGACCTCCGGCAGGCTGGTGGGGGCAAGGTAGGTAAACTTGTCCGGTATCACGAGCGACCTCCTGAGAACGGATAGACGTGCGACTGTGCGGACGGAGCAGATGGTTTGCGCGTCTTAGGGGAAATGCGCGCCAATGAGGAGGAAGTTGCGAACGCGCTACGGGTATCGCGCTACGAGACGACAGTTTGTGGTAGTCGATCTCGGCAAGCAGCGCCGACGGGGAAATAAAGCCGATAGCAGAGACTATAGAAACGGAAGCGCCGCAGTTGTACGTCACTATACGGCGGAGGTAACACACGCGTCAACCGAGCGTGGTTCATAATGCGCTATGCCAATATTGGCAAGGAATCCCATAGCAAGCGATGATGGGTAAGCAAATGCTACATTTCGCGCTAGAGACTTTGGATGCGTAACTCTACTAGCAGACGAATTGAGTCATCGGTGAGTGCATCGCTATAGCGCCTAAGAGCTTCAACATCGGCGGGAGTTACCTGGTTGGATGAATTTTCATAGTAGGTTATAGCAAAATCCAATACCGCATATCCCTCACTGCCCCCACGCGCAGTAGCCAAGGCCAACGCCTCCCGTAGCACGCCGACGTTCTGCACCTTGTTGGACAGGGCATGCAGAATATTAGTTCCTGCGAAGTTTTCAGAAGTGGGACGGCCGGCCTGGCGCAGGTTTTCCATCTCGCGGCGGATGCTGCTGATGACTTCAAAGAGTATCTCTCCCGGCGTTAGGTTGGAGACTAATTGCGTTAGAACATTAATGATGGTCTGGTTGGAGCGCTCCTCAGAGGTGGGATCAAGCCAGCATACACTACGGACGAACTCTTGCACTACCTCTTCCGCTTCTTTGCCTTGCGCGAACAAAAGCGCCTGTTTACACGTCTCCACTGCCTTATAAGGTTCGTCAATTTGTAAGAATACCCGTGCCCGTATAAGCAACGCGGGGATGCTGTGAGCATCAAGGGCGAGAGCACGTGCGCAAGCAGCTAACGCCTCGGTATGGCGTCTCTCAGCGGCTAGCGATCTGCAAAGAACAACCAGTTCGTCAAGGGTCTCAGTGGTCCCAACCGGCGCGGCGTTTCGGCCTGGCGCTGGAGGCGCTTCGATTGCCATCACCGCAGCGCGCGCCGCCGGTTGTGGCTCTTCGCCGATGACAGTGATCCATTGAGTCGTCAGGAGAAAGCCGGAGACTTGCGTATTGCGCAGAAGCACAGGTATGATGCGCCGCCGCGTCGCAATCGCCAACTGAAGGTCATCCTGCACCCATTTCGATTCCCATGCCTCTGGCGTCAGTACGAGCACGAAGATGTCGCGCATCTCGACCTCATGCTGTATGCTGGCTATCCATGCTGCGCCGCCCTGTAGCCCCGTCTCGTCATACCAGACATCGTAGCCGATAGCGGTAAGCGCGGCGGCGAACGGACGCGCCCAGTCATTGTCTTTGGAGCTATGGCTGACGAAAATGCGTGTCTGGGCCATGAGACGCCTCCCGTTAGTGCATGCCAGCGACGCCTGCATGATAGCACGGTATCATAGGGGCGGCAGGACTGCGTTCTATGCACCAAGCGTGCGTAACCACCTATAGTATTGGGCAACGAAGGAGTTTGCCCGTGGATTTTCGAGTGCGCGACGCCGCGATCACCGAGTGGCTCGACGCCGAGACGATGGACGACGCCGCGTTGCGCCGCAACCTCGCCGACATCCGGCGTATCAACAGGCTGCTCGGCTGGACGGCATTCACCGTGCGTGGCGTCGCGCGCCAGGCTGAGCAGGTGGCGAAGATCAGCGGCAAACGCGAGTTCTCACTTTTGGACGTCGCCTCCGGGTCGGCGGATATCCCGCTGGCGATTGCGCGCTGGGCCGAACGCGCAGGCTACAAGGCGCGTATCGTCGCCACCGACATCAGCCCGCAGATCGTCGCCGTCGCGCAAGAGCAGGCGGCGAACACACCCAGCGTCACCGTCGAGCGGCAGGACGCGTTGGCACTGTCCTACACTCCAGGAGCCTTTGATATCGCGCTCTGCACACTGGCGATCCATCACTTCGAGCCGGAGCGCGCGGTCGAACTGCTGGCGAGCATGGCGCGCGTAGGCAAACACGTTCTCATCTTCGATGTGGCGCGCGCGCAGCTGGCGTATATCGGCTCGCTGTTGCTGACACGCCTGCTGCCGATGGATGCGATGACCCGCCATGATGCGCCTGCCTCGGTGCGTAGAGCATACTCGGCGCCAGAGCTGCGTGAACTGGCAAAGCGCGCCGATCTGCAAGGCGCAACAGTGAGTCTCGGTATCCCCTGGCGGCTGGCGCTCAGCGCGAGCGGCGCGGCATAATTCACCCAACGCTTCATTGCCACTTTTTGGAGGCGAAGCCCGATGTCTAGCGCCACCAATCCCTATGACGTCGCCATCGTGGGCGCTGGCCCAGCGGGCTCCGCCTCGGCGATTCTGCTGGCGCGCGCCGGGTGGCGGGTCGCGCTGGTGGATCGCGCGACGTTCCCACGCGACAAGCCGTGCGCCGAGTACCTCAGTCCCGCCGCCGAGCCGCTGCTGACCGAGCTTGGAGTGATGGAGCGACTGGAGGTAACACATCCCGCGCGGCTGCGTGGCTTCCGCATCTACTCGCCAAATGGTGGGATGATCCAGGGCGACTTCGCCGCGACGCACGACGCCGAGAGCAAGAGCCTCTTCGAGACCGGGTTGGCGATCCCGCGCCTGCGGCTGGACGCGACCCTGGTAGATGGAGCGCGGGAGGCAGGCGCCGAAATCCACGAGAACTGGCGGCTGGCGCAGCTTGCGCGGGAAGACGGCGCCTGGCGGCTGACACCGGTGGGCGAAAGCGAGCCGATCTCGGCGCGGCTTTTGCTGGCGGCGGATGGCGTGCATTCGACGGTGGCGCGACGGCTGGGGCTGCACGAGACGAGCCGCATGCGCAAGGTCGCGCTGGTGGCGCATATGCGGGGCATCGACGGCATGGGCGAGTATGGCGAGATGCACGTCGCGGGCAGGCGCTATGTTGGCATCGCGCCACTGGAGCCGCCGGAGATCGGCGACCTCTGCAACGTCGCAATGGTCGTAGATGAAGCGCGCGATGGGCGCAATCTGGCCGGACGGCCTGAGCGCTTCCTGCTGGAGGCGCTGGAGACCTTCCCAAGACTGGCTGGACGGCTCGATCAGGCCACGGTGACACGGCGCACGCTCACCATCAGCCGCATCAATGTGCGGGCAAAACGACTTTCGGATGAGGGATTACTGCTGGTGGGCGACGCGACAGGCTACTACGATCCGTTCACGGGTGAGGGCATCTATCGCGCATTGCACGGCGCGCAACTGGCCTCTGGGGTCGCACTGGAGGCGCTGGCGAAGGACGATCTCAGCGCCACGAGACTGGCGCGCTACGACCAGATCTATCGCGAGACGTTCAGGGGCAAGCGGCTCGTCGAGATGATCGTCCAGTCCGCTGTCCAGGCGCCGCCGCTGATGGACCATCTGGCGCGCATCCTGGGACGCCGCAAGACGATGGCGGACACCATCGTCGCGGTCACCGGCGACTTCTTGTCACCCTCGGCGGTGCTGCGTCCTGGCTACCTCCTGCGCCTCGTCCTCTAGAACTGCCAGATATGCCCGACTGCGGCGTCGCTCATACCGAGCGCGCGGGAAGTTGCGTCATTCGTCTCCCTTGCGCGTAGAATAGAGTGCTGCGCATCTAAGCCGCAACGGATTGCGTGCGCGCTCGTTCTCATCTATGATGAAGGGCGTTGCGCTTCAGATTGACTGCCCCGGCGCCATGCGCCGCTTTCACGTCGCCACGACGCTGAATAGGAATACAGGAGCCGCTGCATGGCGGGTGAGACCACGAGCAATCGCAAAGACTACGGCTACGAAGATGAGCAGGGCGAGCACTGGGGCGCGCGGCTGCTACGCGAGGTGCTTGAGGTCGCGATCATCACGCTGCTGCTCTTCCTGGGCGTGCGGCTGCTGGTGCAGAACTACCGCGTGGACGGACCGAGCATGACGCCAACGCTGCTGAACGAGCAGTATATTCTCGTCGATAAGGCTCGCTACTATTTTACATCGCCCGCGCGTGGTGATATCGTCGTCTTCCAGGCGCCAGATGCGGCGCTCGTCAAGTGTCCACCCGCTGTGGATACGGGCCAGCCCAGTAACGACTTCGTCAAACGGATCATCGGCGTGCCAGGTGACACGGTGCAGATCGACGACAATGGCGCGGTGATCGTGGATGGCGTGCCGATCAAGGAGTCGTACGTGCGCTATCCAGCGTACGCCAGCGCGCCCGAGAAGGTGCAGTTGGGCCAGAACGAATACTTCGTGATGGGCGACAACCGCTCGGATAGCTGCGACTCACGCGACTGGGGTCCTGTGCAGCGCAATGAGATCGTCGGGCGGGCCGCCGTCGTCTACTGGCCGCTGCCGAACCTGCATGGCGTCGCCGACGTCTCCTCGGTTTTCGCCGGCATCCATCCCTAGCGAGCCGACCCGCTCATCACTCCACCTGGACGCCAGTCTCCCAGGCCCCGTCGGCGCGCAGGAGGACGTTGTCGATCAGGCGCGCTGGGCCGACACGCGCCGAAATCGCCAATAACGCTGGCTCGCGCAGTGTCTCCAGCGGCGCGAAGGTATCGGGGTCACAGACGTCGACGTACTCCAACTGCGCGCGCGGCTCTGCCGTGATAACCTTGCGCATCTCTTCGATGACCCGATCTGCGTTGATAGAGGGATCGGCCTCGGTAAGCGCTTTGCCTGCGTGAAGGGCGCGATGCAGAACCGTCGCGGCGGCGCGATCCTCGGCGTTCAAATAGGCGTTGCGACTGCTCATCGCCAGCCCATCGCGTTCGCGCACCGTCGGCAGGACGCGCACTTCCACCGGCAGGTTCAGGTCCGCGATCAGCCGGCGGATCACCGCGACCTGCTGGGCGTCTTTTTGCCCGAAGTAGGCCATGTCGGGCGCGACACTGTTGAAGAGCTTGGTGACGACGGTCGCCACGCCGCGAAAGTGTCCTGGACGCGACGCCGCCTCCAACCGCTCAGAGACTATGCCGCCCGGCTCAATGTATGTAGAGAATCCAGCGGGATACATCTCTGCTACTGAAGGTGTGAAGACGAGATCGACGCCCGACGCCGAGAGTAGGTCAAGATCGCGTGGGAGGTCACGTGGATAGCGGCTGAGGTCTTCATTGGGACCAAACTGCGCCGGGTTGACAAAGATCGAGGCGATGACCGTCGCGCATTCGGCCCGCGCCGCCTGCGCCAGCGAGAGGTGCCCCGCGTGCAGATACCCCATCGTGGGCACGAATCCAACCGGCGACACGATTTCACGACGCGCCGCGCGCATCTCCGCCACCGTCTCGATCACTCGCATAGGGTCTAGCCTCAAACTACTTACTTTATCATTGGGCCATTACTGTACCATACCTATCTAAGGCATCCCTCAATCTTCCGGCCAGGGTTGGACCAGCGGCTCGTCATCACGGACGGCGAGGTCCATGATCGGGCGATGACGAAAGCCCTGCGCGCCGGACCGTAGCGAGAGCGCCCAGCCCTCATGCTCGGTGCGGATCAGCCCATCCTCGTTGAGCGGACGTCCCCAGATGTCGGTCAACTCCGCGACGGGCTGCCCAGCGCGTACGATCTCGCCGGGACGCACAAGCGCATGAACGATCCCTGGCTCCGGGACGCGCGGATGGGGCAGGCGCGTCACTGGATAGCCGAGGTTCGGCTGTGGAATCCAGTCGATGGTAACCGGATCGTCGGGCAGCATCTCCGCCCAGACCAGCGCGTTGTGGATGCCCGCAATCCCCGCACGCAACGCCAGCGGGTCCACGTCGCCGCCCATCCCTAGCTCCGGTGTGATCGCCGGGATGCCCGCGACATGCAGCGCCGCGCCCGCCGTCGAGCGATGCAGCCGCTGCTTGAGATACTTCTTCGCGCTGTACTCGTTCACCACCGGGATTCCAAACGCTCGCGCGAGGCCATCCAGTTTTCCACCAGCCGCTCGGACTCGGAGCGCTGAACCTCGTCGCGGTAGAGTACGTGGTCGCGAATCGTGAATGGCGTCGCCTGGATGTCCATCGCATGCAGGTCGATCAGGTAGGTCGCGGTCTGTTGGAGCAGTTCGAAGTAGACTGCGCTGGCCTGCGTGTACGGCGATGGCGGCTCGTCCTCATCTGTGTCATCGGCGGAGGCATCAGGAAATGTGCGGTTGGGATCGGTATTGGGGTCGTAATACGCCTGCCTGCGCCCCACACGTAGACCCGCTGGATTCAAGGTCGGGATGGCGACGACGGTTCCGCGCAACTCGCGTAATCGTCCTGCGAGGTCGCGTGTCACGGCTCGCTGGACTGCCAGCAGCCCGACATACTCGTCGCCGTGAATGTTTGCCGTCACCCACAGGCAGGGGCCGTCGCGCTTGCCACAGGCGATCACGACGGGCAATTCTTCAACGCCGCCATCCACATGGCGCAAGACCTCCAAGCGCCCGAAGGTCATCTTGCCTGGTCTGGCCTGGCACGTCCCGATCTGTATTCCCATGCCGCCTCGCGTCTTCCGCTGAATCGTACGCCGGATGTCAGCATAGCACGGGATCGCGCCGGTACGCCTTCACCAATTGCCTTGGGACAGAGACGGAACTGGCATGCGTTCAACTACGTCACATGAGACAATGTCCGTAGACGCCACGATGAAAGACTGGACGCAATGGCCTCACGACTTCCTCCCAGGCGCGCCATCCTGATGATCGCAGGACTCGCGGTCGCCGCGCTGGCCGTCTATTTTGGCTGGACGAGCCTGACCGCGCCTGACACAGCCTCGGTCGTACGCTCGCTACGCGCTGCGGGCGCGACGGTTACCGAGCAGCCCTCCAGCGGTGGCTTCAGCTCCCTGCACGGGAGTCCAAACCACCTACTAGTAAATGGCCAAGATGTGTGGATGTACGAATATCCGGCGCCTGCCGTGGCTGAAGTGGACGCCAGTGGTATCTCGGCGGACGGCTCGACCTTCAAGACCAACCTTGGCCCCTTTGGCTCAGCGGCAGTCACCGTGGACTACATCGCGCCGCCCCACTTCTACAAAACAGGCCGTGTGATCGCCCTCTACGTCGGGCGCGACGCCGAGACGCTGCGCCTGCTGCGCCAGGTCTTCGGGCTGCCCTTCGCCGGGGAAGATTCAGCGGCGGGCAATGTTATAATGGCGGCATGACGCCAGAGAACCAGCCTGCATCAGCCACGCCAAGCCACAGCCTCGCCGGCAAAGTCGCCATCGTCACCGGCGCCAGTCGCGGCATCGGACGCGCCATCGCCACGCTCTTCGCCGCTGAGGGCGCGGCGGTTGTCCTGGCCGCCCGCGACACAAAGCAACTGGAAGAGATCGCGCGCGCGATCTCGCAAGCAGGTGGGCGCGCGTTGGCGAGTCCAGTCGATGTAGCAGATGAAGCGAGCGTGGCGGCGCTCTTCGCAGAGACAACAGAAGCCTTTGGGCCGGTTGATATGCTGGTGAACGCCGCCGGAGCGTTTGCGCGCGCGCCTTTCGCCGAGATGACCACCGCGACATGGGACGCTGTACTCAACGTGAACCTGCGCGGGACGTTCCTCTGCTGCCGCGAGGCGTTTCGCGTGATGCCGCCGGGCGGCGGGATCATCGTCAACTTCTCCTCGCTTTCCGGCGTGCCCAAGGTCGAGAAGTTTCCCGGCACTAGCGCCTACGTGACCTCGAAGTTCGGCGTCGCGGGGCTTAAGCGAGGCGCTGGCGCTGGAGGGCAAGCCGCTCAACATCCGCGTTGTCGCCGTCAGCCCCGGCGCGGTGGATACCGAGATGCTGCGCGCCGCCGCGCCGCACCTCAAAGCGGGCATGACGCCGGAGCAGATGGCGCGCATCGTACTGTTCCTCGTCGGTCCGGACGCCGCGCCGCTGCACGGCACGAATCTGGAGATCTACTCGAATGAATGATGACGGGCGGGAAGCGACGTCCTTACCACGTCGCGCGCTGCTCTCGCGTGCCGGGCGCGCGGGGCTGGGGATCGCGGCAGGAGTTCCGCTGGCCTCCTGGCTCGCCGCATGTGGAGGGCAATCGAGCGCGACACGACGCCAGACGCCGACCAGCGCGCCGACGATTGCGCCAACCGCGACTTCTGATACGCGTCCCGTCACCATCGCCATTACGGGCGACCTGATGCTCGCGCGGAGCGTCGGCCAGCGGCTTCTCGCCACCAGCGATACCTTCCCGTTCACGCACACGGCGGATTTTCTGCGCGGCTTCGATCTGACCGTCGGCAATTTGGAGTGCGTCGTCTCGACGCTCGGCGCGCCGCAGCCCAAGCAGTACACCTTTGAGGCGCCGATCAAGTCTTTCGAGCGGCTGGTCGCTGCGGGCTTCGATATCGTCTCGCTCGCCAATAACCACAGTGGCGATTATGGCAAGGCCGCCTTCAGCGATATGCTCGGCAAGCTGCCTGGCTATGGCCTGACGCCGCTGGGTGGCGGGATGAACCGCGCGGCGGCGCACACGCCAGTCATCCGCAAAGTTCATGGGACGACGCTCGGCTTCCTGGCCTACTGCGAGATCCAGCCGCAGAACTTCGCCGCGACTCGATACCTCGCCCGGCCACGCCTGGCTCGAAGAGGCCAGTATGCGCACGGACATCCAGGCGGCGCGTCCACAGGCGGACTTCCTGATCGTCTTCCAGCACTGGGGCGTGGAGTACGAGACGGTCGAGACGAGCCACCAGCAGGCGCTGGCGCGGGCCGCCATCGACGCGGGAGCCGATCTAGTCGTCGGCGCGCACCCGCATGTCATCCAGCCGCATGAAATCTATCAGGGCAAGCCGATCATCTACAGCCTGGGCAATTTCGTCTTCGACGAGATGTGGGGCGTCAGCCGCCGTCGGCAACGTCCTCGCGCTTACCGTGCAGGGGTCGCGTCTGATGGATTGGAATCTTCGTTCGGCGCGCATCGGCGACTTTGGGCAGCCAGACTGGATACAATAGCGTGTAGGGGAAACCGTTTCTGGCTGGAAGACAGGCTTCATCTATGCGCATCGCGTTGCTCGCCCCGCTCGTCTCGCCCATCGCGCCACCGTTCCTAGGCGGCGCGCAGGCCATGCTCTACGACCTAGCCCAGAGTCTGAACGATCATGGCCACGACGTCACACTCTACGCCGCCGACGGCTCCGACGTGCCTGGCGTGCGCGTGGTCCACACTAGGATCGATCCCGCCGCGCTGGCGAGCTATCAGGTCCAGCCACAGCAGGCTGCTGCTAGTCCAACGAACCCTGACACGACGCCAATCGCGCGGGCATTCGCGCATGTGTACGATCTGATCGCGCGCAACGCCGCCCAGCACGATATCGTCCATGCACACGCCTATGACTGGGCGGCCTTCGCCTACGCGCGCCGCCAGCCGCTGCCCGTCGTCCACACGCTGCATCTGCCCGCGCTCGATCCACAAATACTCGATGCGCTCGCCTCTTCCGCGCCCGAACATGCCGCGCCGGTACGGCTGGTGACGGTCTCACGCTCCTGCGCCGAAACATACGCGCCGCGCGTCCGCATCGACGCGGTGATCTACAACGGCGTGGATGTTGACCGTATGCCCGCGAATCTCGTGTGGGGCGCGACATATTATCTGCTCTACGCCGGGCGCATCAGCCCGGAGAAGGGTGTCTTCGACGCGATCCGCATCGCCACCCGCGCGAAACGCCCGCTGATCATCGCCGGGCCAATCTACGATCAGGCGTACTTCGACGAGCGGGTTGTTCCCTCGCTGGATCGCACCGACACCGGCGTAACCTACTTCGGCGCGGTGACACGCGAGCGGCTGTGGGACCTGATGGCGAATGCGGAGGCGCTGCTTTGCCCGGTTCAGTGGGATGAGCCGTTTGGCCTGACGGCGTGTGAGGCGCAGGCGACCGGCACGCCCGTCATCGGGTACGCGCGTGGAGGGCTGCGCGAGGTAGTGGACTCCGGACGGACGGGCTGGCTTGTCGCGCCGGGGCATGTGAATCAGGCGGCGGATGCGGTCAGTCAGGCGCAGCGGCTGGACCGACAGGCATGCCGTGAGTGGATCGAACGACGCTTCAGTCTGGATATGATGACAGAGGCCTATCTGCGCTTCTACGACGAGACGCTGCACACATCGCGCGTCTGAAAGTCGTAACTTTCCGGCTGCGTTCCTCGTGATACAGGTGTGCGATGGCGGCTTGATCGCCGTCATTTTCCGCGCGCCGCTGACCCGAAGTTCAGGTCGAAGGCGCGAGCAGCCGAAAGGAACGAGCGAGATGCCGCTGCCTGCTTATGGCGTCCTCATCGGGACGCTCAATCACTTCACGCGCGAAGACCCGAATAACTATGGCTCCTGGTATCATGGCAAGCTCTATGTGGACACCACTGCGGGGCAATACGAAGGCGCGGTGGACGTCTCGACGCCGAGCGGGATCAAGGCGCAGTATCGCGTCGTGCGCCACCTCAGTCGCCCGGCGCTCTCCTCGACGCTGGCGCTGCCGCTCGGATGGAGTCCACTCGCCTCGACGCGCCTCTCCGGCGCGATTGATTACGTCCGCAGCCCCTTCTTCGGCATTGGCATGGCCGCCAGCTACTTCGGCTTCTGGCTCTTCCGCCGCGACTCCCTCGTTGGGCGGTTCCTGCGCTGGCTGGAGTCGCTACGCAACCCCTGGATTGACAGTACAGGCGATAATGCGCTCAATGCGCTGGAGACCCACCTCTTGGGCAGTGTGCGCGTCTTCGTCTTTGGCGCGCCATACACGACTGGCCTGGGTGTGCATGACATTCACATGAACCAGGGCGATCCGCCGGGACCGTTCCAGCATCTGGACGGGATCTGGCAAGATGGTGGAGTACTGATCGAGCGGCCCAGTGGCGAGATCGTGGCGTTTCTTGTCAAATTCGCCACCCAGTCACTGCACACCAACAGCCAGGGACTGCCCATCTGAGCGCCCGGCGAGCGGCGGGGAGCAGACAACACGCATGACCAAGCCTGACACCCCGCCCAGGCCACAATCGAGCGCCCATATCGGGCTGCCGCAGCGGCTCCTCGGGATGCTGCTCGTCACGCATCCGATCCCTAGCCTAATGTACGTCACCGCTGTGGCGCTATTCTCCGTACTCGCCGCCTATTCGTCCGGCCATACGATCATTCCGGCGACGCTCGCGCGCGTGCTGATCGGCGTCGCCTGCGCGCAGATCGCTATCGGCACGCTCAACGACTACATGGACCGCAAGTTGGACGCGCAGAGCGGGCGATCCAAGCCGCTGGTGATGGGTCTCATCACGCCGCGCATGGCGCTTGGCCAGGTCATTTGCGCGACGATTCTCTTGTTGTTGCTGTTTATACCGCTGGGGTGGGTCGCGCTGCTACTGGGTATGCTCATTGAGGGGCTGGGGCTGGCGTATGATCTGGGCCTGAAGTCCACTCCCTTCAGTGGGCTGCTCTACGCGGTCTACTTTCCTCTCATCCCGCTGCTGGCGTGGGTCGTCTTCGGCTCATACCAGCCATTCCTGTGGTGGGTGCTGCCGTTCGGGGCCCTGCTCGGCCTGGCGATGAACATCGCCAATACTCTCCCCGATCTGGAGTCTGACACCGAGGCAGGCGTGCGCGGTCTGCCACATCTGCTTGGGCTGCGCAACGGGCTGGCTGTGGTCTGGATCACACCGCCAGTCGTCTATCTGGTCATGGCGCTGCTCGATCTGTTTGGGATCGTGCCGGCGCAACCGCTCGGGCTGGCGCTCGCAGGGGTAGCCGCGACGCTGCCGGTCGCCATCGCGGCCCTCCTCTACTTCCGCCGGCCAGACGCGCACACGCTGCGAATCACGTTCTATATCCAGGCTGCTGGTGTGCTGGCGATGGCGGCCGCGTGGTTCTTCGCCGTCGCCTTGTAGACCGCTCTACACAGGCGCGCATGACTACAATCTCAGCCGAAATGTACCGTGCGCCAGAAGTACCGAAACCGCCTGCGCATCGTGGCTCGGATGCTATGCTTCCTGCAACGCTTCGGCAGGACGGCTGTGATGAGAGGACAGTGGCCACGCGCCATCACGGTTGAGGCGCGCAGAAGGGCCGGGCGTGAAGATACCACGGAGACTGACCGGTATGCGCGAGACCCACGACGATCTCCATGCGAATGAGAGCGCACTTGCGGCGCAGACCGGTGTGGCGCTGCTGCCCTGGCATTCCTCCCCACGTCTCGCCTTCGAGCAACTTTCTTTCACGACCACCGATGGCGCGCTGGCGCTGGCCGAAGAGTCACTCGCTCTGCCAGCGCAGCAGGTTATCGTCATCGCCGAGAGCGAACCTGCGATGGCGAGCGCGCTCCAAGTTGAATTACGCGCCCTTGTGGGATGGCAAACACTCGCGGTGAGCGATGGACAGGCGGCGCGTAACATCATCGCGCAGATG
The DNA here is from genome assembly GCA_963733745.1 of uncultured bacterium. Classification (GTDB taxonomy): domain Bacteria; phylum Chloroflexota; class Ktedonobacteria; order Ktedonobacterales; family JADMIN01; genus DASWAC01. The sequence goes on along the minus strand of CAVTFE010000077.1, from coordinate 73,675 downwards.
CGCCCGCGCATCGTCCTGCTGGATGTCGAACTGACCGGTGTCGATTTCTATGCGCAGGTGCGCGCGCAACCCGCGGGTCATGAGACCCACATCATCTTCGTGACCTCCGCGACCTCCTACAATCTTCATCAACTCGGCGCGCACGAGGGCATATTGCTGCGCAAGCCCTATGATCCGCGCGACCTCGCGGGCATCGTCCATGCCCTGCTCGACGCCTGACCTTGGCTTTCTAGCCCTATGTCATCGCCATGTGTCATTGTGGGCCTCGTTGCGCCTTTAAATAGGCTTGACATGGGTAGCGAAAGCGTCGCTAGATACGAGAGCGCGAGGAGAATGGCGCATCAGGCGAAGTGGAGAAGGATACTCGATGGTCGAAGATAATAGCGCGCACGCCGCAGAGTCTGAAGGCGGTCCGCAGAATAATCCAGAGGCAGGCAGCAGTGGCATGGAAGGTCACGCCGATGTGGCTGCGGGGCGGCTCGTCGTGGGCGCGCCGGTCTATGACACGAGGGGCGAGAAGGTTGGCAGCGTCTCGGCGGTTAACCTGCCCAACGACTACTTCACGCTGGAGAAGGGCATTCTCTTCACTCGCGATTTCTACGTGCCGCTGAGCGCCGTCGAACGGATGGCTACAGACGCCGTGTATCTGAACGTAGACAAGGACCAGATGGCGTACCTCGGCTGGGACGCGCGGCCCAACGATGTGTCATTCGACAACGCTTCGTCGCTGTCTGTCGAGGACGAGGATCGCCAGCCATAGCGCCACGGACGGCGCGAGAGCCATCGCACAATCCGCAGAGTGAAAAGGAGTTCCAACATGCGGACCGAGGCGCAGGACGAGAATATCATCAGCCTTGAAGACGATACCGCCTTCTCCGAGCGGATTCATCGGGAGGCGCGCCGCAATCGCAAGAACATCGGCGTTCTCGAAGGACGGATCTCGGCGGGCATGGGCGGCGGTTTGCTCCTGCTTGGCGTTATTTCACGCAAACGCTTGGGTCTGGCGCTGGGCCTCGCCAGCGCGGGCGGGTATCTGCTCTATCGCGGCCTAACCCGGCGCGATCCCATCTACCGCGCTCTCGGCCTGAATATGGAGACGCAGGGCGATCAGGGACGTATCGAAGTCGAGCGCGCCATTGTAATCGAATGCCCGGTGAGTGAGGTCTACGGCTACTGGCGCAAACTGGAGCAATTGCCGCGCTTCATGCGCCATCTCGCCTCGGTGCGCGAGATCGACAGCCAGCATTCGCACTGGGTAGCTAGCGCGCCCGCTGGCATGACGGTGGAATGGGACGCCGAGATCGTGCAGGACCTGCCCAACGAGCGGTTGAGCTGGCATTCGCTACCCGATTCCGAGATCATGAACAGTGGCGTCGTGCATTTCCGCGATCTCGGCGATGGCGCGACGGAAGTTCAGGTGTTCATCGCCTATGCGCCACCAGCAGGCGCAGTGGGCGCGACGGTCGCCAAGTTGCTCGGCGCGGAGCCAGGGCAGCAGATCGAGGAAGATTTGCAGCGGTTGAAGGATCTGCTGGAGTCCACCGACCAGGCAGACGATACGACCATGGAAGATCGCCTGGCCGCGTCTGCGGCGGACGACGCGGTCGAAGAAATCGACAGCGCGACTCATCTCTGAGACAGATGCGACACTGTTGAGGCGCTGGCGCATGTGAGGTCAGCGTCTCTTATTTTTGCCCAGCGTCATGAATAATCCTAACCGCGCGTTGTCCGATAGGAACATTCTTTCCTCAGCGCCAATTGATCTATGGTACCCTTAGGAATGGGGCCGTCGAGCGCGGCGCCGTATGCGTCATACCTCATCACAACCTAAAGGAAGCGAAGGATTGATGGAGCCGACAAATCTGTTTCTCATCCGTCACGGTGAGGCGCACGTCAACGTGAATCCGGGCGGGCCGATCGGCGGAATGAAAGGCGACGCCGGGCTGACGGACCTGGGACGCAAACAGGCCGAGCGCCTGCGCGACCGGCTGGCCGCCTCTGGTGAGATACAGGCCGATGTCTTCATCTCCAGTACGCTGCCACGCGCGCGCCAGACCGCCGAGATCATACAGCCTGCGCTTGGTCTTGACATCGTCTGGGACGACGATGTGCAGGAGATGCATGTCGGCGACTTCGACGGCGAGCTATGGGACGACGTGGTCAAGGCGCATGGTCTGCCGGACTTCCGCAGGGAGCCGTTCCGCGCGTTTGCTCCGGGTGGTGAGAACTGGCCGCAGTTCATTCTGCGCGTCGCAACGACGCTGGACCGCATCGCGCGCGAGCACGACGGCAAGACAGTCGTGATCGTCACCCATGGTGGAGTGATCGACGGCGCGTTCCTCGCCTTCTTCAACGTCGGCGCGATCTCTCAGCCACCCAATGTCGAGCTGTACACGCATAACACCTCGATCAGCCAGTGGCAGCGCCATGTGACTGAGAGTGGCTACCCCCGCTGGCGGCTGGCGCGCTACAACGATGACATGCACGTGCGCGACATCGTGGTAGACGAGCGCTTCCGCTGGCGCAAGCTCTATGAGGGCGCAGACACGCCTGCCGTGCCGCTGCCCACCGAAGAGGGGGATGAGGAGCGCTAAGCGACGGCTGCTCAATCTTCGGCGAGGAGGAACTCACCTTCGGCCAGCCGACGACCTTCCTGATTCTCACACGAGACGGAGATCAGGAGAGCATGCGCGCTATCGTCGCGCGCGGTGACCTGCGCCGTCGCCGTGACGGTGTCGTCGGTATACGCCGCCTCGCAGTAGCGGATGGTCTGGCTCAGGAAGCGTGCGGCGTCGGGGCGGCGCGCATGGCCAGCGGCGGCGCTGGCGAGCAGCGCGGCAAGCATCACGAGGGGAGCGGCTTCCCGCGCATGGTAGCTGGTGAGCGGTGGCTCGTCGCCGCTGGGCGTTGTCTCATTCGTGACGAGCAGGAACAGCGCGATATCAGCCTCGGAGAGCGTCTTGTTGATAGTGACTGTGGCGCCGATCGCTTGCGCTTGCTCCAGGCTCAACGCCCCGCTCCTCTGTGATTTACCGATGTGATCTGCCTGTATGCCCGATTGCCGGGGCTCTGGCGCGAGTATAGCATGGGGAAGCCGGAGGCCACAAAGTGGGTAGCCCGCCTGGGTACAGTGGACGCCTAGCCGTCCGCAAACGTGACCACAGCAACGCTGACTCGTTCTGGCCAGCAGGCCGCGAATCGGGAGGAGTGAAGAGCCGGGGGCGCGTACCCTTCCCAATCAGCGTCATATAATGTTGAGACGGCAGGCCCCTGGCAACGCGCAAGGAAGACAGGGGAACGGAGGCGAAACGATGCGTGAGAGTGAGTTGAACGGAGAGCATATCTGGCTCCGTCAATCGGTGACCTATACCCACGACGGACAGACTCGCACGCTCGAAATCGCGCTGCCGATCCGTCCTGACGCCCCACCGGAGGAGATCGCGCGACTGCTGGCGCAGGCCGAGGCTGGCATGGCGCAGTTGACGACCTCGCTCGACCGCCGGATCGCCGGTGAGCAGGTCGCGCCGCCACGCCCCACCGCGCCAGCATCCCCTCGCCAGACGGAGCCAACGCGCACCAGTGAACCTTCTCCCGCCGATACGCACGAGCCATCCGCTCCGCCCGCGCCAGAGATCGAGACAGAGGAGACAGAGGAGACAGAGGAGACAGAGGAGACAGAGGAGACAGAGCCGCCCGCCGCGCAGTCGGGATCGCGGCAACGTGTTCCAGCGCCACGTCCCGCGCCTGTTCCTGCTGCTCCTCCAGCGCTGCAGCCAGATACAAGCGGCCCTGACCTGACGCGGCCAGAGTTTATCGCCGCGATTGGCGCGCTCGGCCTCAACCCGAAGGAGGCGATGGATCGCCTGGGCGTGCGCTCGCTCGCGGGCCTTAACTTGCGCGAGTCTCTGGAGACCCTGCGCCGCCAGTCGCTCCAGGGTGAATCATCGCCGGTCGCGCCAACAGCATCCTCGGCTCCTGCACAAGCGCGGGGCGAGGCGTTCCCGGTGAAGCCGGATCGGTTTGACGAGGAAGACGACGAGGCGCTCATCTTCGTAGAAGAAGGCGAGGACGACGAACCTTTGCCTGCTCCGCCGCGTTCTACTGCGGGAAACACACGCGCCGCCGCCGATACACTGGATGACGATCTGGACGATGTGCCTGACTTCGGCCCTCCGCCAGGCGCGCGCTCGCGCGCGGCGGAGCCAGCCGCAGCTGAACCTTCAATGTCGCAGGCGGCGCGGACCATCGCCAAGCTGCGCGCCACGCATCCAGGCGGCATCGCTACCGCCGACCGGCAGGGCGCGTTCGCCAATATCATCGTCGCCGAGTTAGGCGAGCCGAACGCCGCGGCGCTCGTGCGCGGGCTGTGGAAGCTCTCGCCTGAGAAGCTTGGGCCTGAACAGCTTGACGCGCTTATACGCTGGGGCAAGAACGACACGTTCTCCGAGGAGGCGGAAGAAGTGCTGGCGACGCTACGCGCAGAGCAACGTGCGCGGACAAGCGGCGCATCGTCTACTCCAGCGCGTGGCCAGGCGCAGAGCAATACCTCGCGCAGGCGCGGAGAGAGCTGATGCGCGTTATTGCGGGCATCGCCAAGGGACGCCAGCTCAAGTCACCGAAGTCGCCCAACGTCCGCCCGATTATGGATCGGGTCAAGACGGCCCTCTTCGATATTCTCGCTCCCGAGATCGAGGGCGCGCGCTTCCTGGATCTCTTCGCAGGCGCAGGTGGTGTCGGCATCGAAGCGCTCAGTCGTGGGGCCGATGCGGCGACCTTCGTCGAGTTGGACACCGAGACATGGAAGCTCATCGGCGAGAATCTGCGTATCACCGGACTGGGCGAGCGCGCCGAGACGCTGCACACCGACGCTTTTCGCTTCGTCGAGCGTGCGCACGCCAGCGGCAGGCGCTATGATATCGTGTATGTGGCGCCACCGCAGTATCAGGGCATGGCGGGACGCGCGCTAGCGCAGCTCGACGCGCAACCGCTGACCGAGCCGGGCGGCCTGGTGATCGTGCAGATTGACCCGCGCGAGCGCAAGGATGTGGACGCGCTGGAACTCCACACATTGGCGCCAATTGACGAGCGGCGCTATGGCGGCACGCTGTTGATCTTCTACGAGCATAGTGACCAGGACGCAGACTCCGAAGACCACGAGGACAAGGATGACGACCAATTCCAATAGCCGTTTCTCATTCCTGGACGAGGGCGAGGCGCTGCGGCGGCTGGGTGTGGATCGTGATACGCTGCTGACGTTGGTGCGCGAGAAGCGCCTGCGCGCCTATCCGGGCGTCGGCAAGGGCAATTTCTACCGCGTCAGCGACCTCGATAAGCTCGCCGCTGAGTTGCGTCCCGCGCAGGAGGCTGAGCAGCCGCGACCAGCCATCACGCTGGAATCCATCACGACGCGCAAGCAACACGACCCGGCGTATAAGGTGCATCTGCGCTTGCAGGCTGACCTCAAGTGGTTCGACATCACCGACGATGACCTGCGCTCGTGGGTGCGCGAGCTGCATCCCGATGGCTACCGCCGCCAGCGCAGCAACCTGAACGCCCTCATCGCCAAGTTCGAGCGCCTACGCGGAATGATGGACGAGGCCGCCTCCACGTGGCAGAACCTGCCGCCAGATGAGACCAGCGAGACGGACTAATTTTTGCGCTCAAACTTGCGCCACATTAATCTGGTATAATGATGTAGCAGTTGCTACATTGTTGTATGCAGCAAGGCGTGGAAGGGCAGGGCGCGACTATGACGAGTGGCTCCGCAGCGCAAATGGCCGGTTGCGACGATGTTTGTGTCGAGCATCCCCGCGTGGCGGCCAGCCGCGCACGCATGCTCGACGAGGGGACCGCTCGTGACCTCGCCGCCATCTTCCAGGCGCTGGGCGATCCCACCCGCGCGCGCATTGTCTCCTGCCTGTTGCACGACGAACTCTGCACCTGCGATCTCGCAGAGTTGACGGGCATCACGGAGTCCGCCGTCTCGCAGCATCTGCGTATCCTGCGCGCACTGCGCCTAGTCAAGAGCCGTCGCGCCGGCAAGCAGGTCTTTCATAGCCTCGACGACGCGCATGTCGCCCTGATTCTCCATGTAGGGCTCAACCACGTGCGCGAAGGGGACGCAGCGCATCCCGCGATGGAGCGCCTGCTCACGCAGGCGACTGCGCTGGAAATGGGCCAGTGATATGGCGATACAGGCTTCCGTCCACACACACGGCCATGGTTCCAGCGGCGGGGCGCACAACCACACCCATGGGATGACGCGCGCCCGACTGCGCACGGCGTTCCTGCTCACCGCGATCATCCTGCTGGTCGAGCTGGTGGGCGGGTTGCTCTCGCATTCGCTGGCACTCCTCGCCGACGCCGGACATGTCCTCACCGACATTCTCGCTTTGGGGTTGGCCTGGTTCGCCGCCGTACGCGCCGAACGCCCCGCAGACGCGCACAACACCTATGGCCAGCACCGCATCGGCATCCTGGCGGCGCTGGCGAACGCCGTGACGCTCATCCTGATCGTGATCTGGATCGCCTGGGAAGCCGTGCAGCGCCTGCGCCAGCCAGAGGCGGTGACGCCCTGGATCATGCTCGTCGCCGCCACGGTGGGCGTCGCGGTCAACCTCTACATCGTACTGGGGCTGCGCGCCGAGGGCGGAGAAAACCTCAACGTGCGCGGCGCGATGCTGCATGCGCTCGGCGACATTGGCGCTTCGGTCGGTGTGATCGTCGGCGCGCTGGTGATCCTGCTGACTGGCTGGCAGTACGCCGACCCGATCATCTCGCTCGCTATCGCGGCGCTGGTGGCGAAGAGCGCGTGGGATCTGCTGGGCGAGGCTCTTGATGTCCTGATGGAGTCCTCACCGCGAGATCTGAACGTGGCGCAGCTCGTGCGTGATGTCGTCAAAGTTCCTGGCGTCAGCGACGTCCATGATCTGCACGTCTGGTCCATCGCCGGAGGGATGCGTGTGCTCACGGCGCATGTCCAGGTCGCAGATGATTGCCGCCTCTCCGAGTGCGACAACCTGGTCAACCAGATCCACTGCCTGGTCTGCGAGCGCTACAGCATCAGCCATACAACGATTCAAGTGGAACAGGCTGGCTGCGCCCACAGCGATCTGTATTGTTGCCTGCCGGACGCAGACCATCACCACAGCCATGAGCATCTCCATGAGACCGACGGACTAACGGCCAGCGAATCGACAAAACGCGCACGCCGGGCGCACAGGGAGAGCGAGAGATGAGTGAGACCGCAGGCCACCTGGAGCATCTGCCCGCCCAGCCCCGCGCCGTCACGCTGGCTCCAGAAGAGCGGGAGCGCTGGGTTGGCTACGCGCGCCTCCTCGCCTGGCTGGGCGTAGGCTGGCATGGCGTCGAGGCAGCCATCGCACTCCTGGCTGGGCTGGCGGCTGGCTCGATTGCGCTCGTGGGCTTTGGTGCGGATTCGGTGATTGAGGCGCTGGCTGGCTTCATCGTGATCTGGCGCTTTACTGGCGCACGCACGCTCTCAGAAGAGGCGGAACTGCGCGCGCAGAAGCTGATTGCGCTGAGCTTCTTCCTGCTTGCCGCGTATGTGGGCATCGAATCCATCCGCAGCCTGATCGGGCGCGAGGAGCCAACGACCAGTTGGGTGGGACTGGGACTGGCGCTGGTGACCATGCTCACCATGCCGCTGCTTGCTCGCGCCAAGGCGCAGGTGGGCAAGCGGTTAGGCTCGACGGCGACGGCGAGCGAGGGACGGCAAAACCTGCTCTGCGCGTATCTCTCGGTGGCATTGCTAGTTGGCTTAGGGGCGAACGCGTTTCTGGGCTGGTGGTGGGCCGACCCGCTGACTGCGCTGCTGATCGCTGGCGTTGCCGTCAAGGAGGGTTGGGAAACGTGGCATGGCGACCCTTGCTGCGATGAGGAGGGGGCGCTCCTCGCGCAGACGGTCACGAGCGCTCCCGATTCCAAAACCTGTGACGCGCGGTGCTGCGCCGACGGCTGCGAGGACTAGCTCACGGAGCCGTTCGCAATTTCTTGTTGGCTAATGGCCGGTAATGGTGTTGCGGTTATTGCCGTAGTAGGGCATCGGGTCGATCGGCACATTGTCCACCTCGACCATGAAATGCAGGTGTGGGCCAGTAGACCATCCGGTCGAGCCTTCAAACCCGATGGTATCGCCTGGCTCTACTTCGTCGTGTACCTGAACGTTCAGCGAATCCATATGCCCGTATGCGGTTGAGATATGGTTGCAGTGATTGATCTTGACCGAAAAGCCAAAGCCATCATTCGCCCATCCGGCCCAAACCACCTCTCCGGCCTGCGCCGCCTTGATTGGCACGCCACGTGGAGCAGACATGTCAACCCCATTGTGGAACCAGGTGAAGCCGCGCACCCAGTTTGAATTTGGATTGGGCGAGATCAGACCGTAGCCGGTGGGCGTGCCATGTCCGTCTGGTCCACACTTGGCTTCTGGCGGCGGATCGCCCGCGCGCGAGGTCCACATGCTGTTACCATACGTCGTCGCGCCATAGTCGGCGACGGCGGCGTAAAGCGAGGGCGGCTTGTAGTCCGCGCCGTAGGTTGGGTTGTGCGGAATCTTGTACGTTTTGCCGACGGTCAATTCCTCACCGGCGAGCAAGTTGTTGAGCTCATAGATGCCGCCGACCTGAACGTTGAACTTCGCCGCCAGCTTTTCTGGGGTGTCTCCAGTCTGGGCCGTGTAGAAGAAGTAGTCCGCGTCGGCGCGCAGAATCACCGCGCCAGAGAGCGCCTGGAACGAGGATGAATAGCCCGATGCGCCGCTGCCCAATGGGGTGGCGGCAAAGAGGCCAGAGACGACGATACACGCCATCAGCGTCAGCGCCGCCACACGCATCGTCAGGGGGCGAGGTCGGCGCGGGACAAAGGGATCGCCCATCGAGACACCGGTACCCGGAATGATGAACGGGTCTGGCTGCCCCTGGTAGCGGGCGGGCAAATAGGCGCTTTCATCGCGGGGAGTCAGCGCTCGGTTGTGAGCGGAATGCTCTTGCGAATAGGAGGCGCCGTACTCGCCGGTGTATCCTTCCGGGTAGTCGCCATCGTGATCCTCGTACCTGCCGCCGCGCGAACCGTTCTTCGCCACGCTCCCCCACCTCTTCTAGCCACGAGTACAGCCGCGAGGTCTCCTGCTCACCACTTTAGAGGTCCGCCGCCAATCTGTCAATCCGCGATGCGCGCCGCGGCGACGAAGGTACCAGGCATGCCCGCTCAGGGATATGCCTGGCCGCTCGGCCGCACCACCAACTCGTTGATGCCAACGTGCGCTGGCTGCTCCACGGCGAAGACGACCGCGCGCGCGATGTCGACCGGCATGAGTGGCTCCGCGCCTTTGAGCATGTTCTGGATGATCTCCGGCGTGTACCTGGCGACGGCCTGGAACTCGGAGATGACGACGCCTGGCTCAATGGTCGTGACCCGTACGCCCTTGCTCGCCACCTCCATGCGTAGCGCCTCGGCGATGGCGGTCGCGGCGAACTTGCTACCACAGTACGCGCCGCCGCTAGGTGTGACGACGCGCCCCGCCACCGACGACGTGACGACGACATGTCCCGCCCCGCGCTCCAGCATTGACGGCACGGAGTAGCGCAACGTCAGCAGCAAGCCATAGACGTTCGTATCGAGCATATCCTTCCAGACCGCGATATCTCCCTCGGCGATTGGGCTGCGATAGCCAAAGCCGGCGTTGGCGACAAGGATATCTATCTTGCCCCAGCGCTCCAGTGTCGTCGCGATGAGTCGCTGGACATCCTCCGGCTGGCGCACATCGGAGGGAATCACCGTGATCTCACCCTCGCCAGTTTCAGCGAGCCGCTCGCCGAGCGCAGCCAGACGCTCCTCGCGCCGCGCGGCCAGCGCCACGCGCGCGCCACGCTGCGCCAGCGCCATGGCGACCGCCTCGCCAATGCCGCTGCTGGCGCCAGTGACGACAGCGACTGCGCCACGCAGGTCAGTCAGTTCGCTGGATGGGGGTTGATTCTCAGGCATGATGGCCTCCCGCATATGCAAGTCCCGCGCACGTGCGCCAACAGTGGCGGCGCAACAGTATGATCTGATGAACCGACTATAGCACTCATCGTGGTGAACGAGAACAGGGCGGCGCGCTTGACACGTCTGACGCCGCGTGCCTATAGTACGTCCGTCTTTTTGGCGGGCTTCTGATCGAGTACGATCACTCTGCCATAGGCAATTTCAGAGATACACATTACACGCGCGGGGACACAGGCATGGCGATACGCAAAATTGTGACACTGGGCGGACCCAAAGAAGCGGTCCTGCACGCCAAAGCGAAGAAAGTCTCGCGCTTCGACGCCTCACTTGAACGGCTCGTCACAGATATGTGGGAGACCATGCGCGACGCGCCCGGCGTGGGCCTCGCCGCGCCACAGGTTGGCGAGACGATCCGCGTGCTGGTCGCTGAATACGAGGACCAGGCGGTGGCGCTGATCAATCCGGAGATCATCAAGGTGAGCGAGGAGGAAGTTCTCGGCACGGAGGGCTGCCTGAGCATTCCCGGTCTGGTCGGCGATAACGTGTCCCGTCACGTCAGCGTCGTTGTCAAGGCGCGTGACCCCAAGGGTAAAGAGATTCGCGTGAAGGCCGAGGGCTGGTTCGCGCGTATCCTCCAGCACGAGATCGACCACCTCGACGGTGTGCTCTACATCGACCGCATCAAGCCAGAAGACGTGCGCGAGGCGACCGAGGCCGACACCGAAGAAGATGGCGGTCCGCCGGAGCCAGACACCCCCCCGCCTACCAAGAAGAAGCGCGCGTCAGGCAAACAGCCTGCGCAGGCAAGCGCGGGAGGCGAACGATGAGCGCCGCGGCGGGCAAGTATCACATCTGGACCGTCGGCTGCCAGATGAATATGGCTGACTCGCAACGGGTCTCCAGCATCCTCGATGCGCTCGGCTGGGAGGAGACGCCGACGATGGACACCGCCAATCTGGTGGTGCTCAACACATGCAGCGTGCGCGAACAGCCAGAAAAGCGCGCCCACGGCCAGCTTTCGCTGCTGCGCCACGCCAAGCGCAGCCGCTCGGACCTGCTGGTGGCAATGATGGGCTGCATGGTCGGCAACCAGCGCCAGGTGCAAGAGATGAGCGCGAAGTATCCGGCGGTGGACCTCTTCTTCAAGGTCGAGCAGGCCGACATCCTACCACACTTCCTTGAGGAGCGCTGGACGCCGATCGCCGGTGAGGGCTGCGTGGACTTCGCCGATCTGGGCGCGCCACGTACGATCGGCGTCTCTGGGGCGCTGCCAGTCTTGCCGATGCCCGCCGCTACCTAACGCGCCGGAGCCTATCCCTACGAGCCAGCTTATCGAGGCTGGGCCGATGACGGTGAACTTCCGCCCCGGCGCACGCGAGCTGCACTATCCTGGCGCGCAAGGCTCCGCTCAGACACGACGGCCCGACGGCCTGGCTCCCAGTCATCCTCGGCTGCAACAAAGTCTGTTCGTACTGCATCGTACCCTCGCGGCGCGGACGCGAGCGCAGCCGGCCTGTCGAGGAGTTGCTGCTGGAGGCTGAATCGCTGGTGGCAGGTGGCGCGCGCGAGCTGACGCTGCTGGGGCAGACGGTCGAGGCGTACGGGCTGGATATTCCTGGCAACCCCGACCTGGGCGACCTGATGGAGTTCCTTAGCGATATCGACGGACTGGAGCGCATCCGCTTCATGACCTCATATCCGCGCCACATGACGGATAAGATGATCCAGCAGATGGCCGCGCTGCCCAAGGTCTGCGAGCATGTCAATATCCCCGTGCAGCACGGCGACGACGAGATGCTGACCAAAATGCGCCGTGGCTATACACTCGCCGAGTATCGCGGCTTGATAGACAAGCTGCGCGTGTGGTGGCCGGGCGTCTCACTTTCCACAGATGTCATCGTCGGGTTCTGCGGCGAGACGGAAGAACAGTTCCAGCACACGCTCGATTTGCTGGCGGAGATTCGCTTCGACGTCGTCCATGTCGCCGCGTACTCACCACGTCCGGGCACGCTCGCCAACAAGTGGGAAGACGACGTGCCGCTGGAGGAGAAGAAGCGCAGACTGCACGCCGTCGAGCAACTTCAGGAGGGCATCGCACGCGAATTGAACGCTGAGTATGTTGGGCGGACCGAGGAGATCCTGATCGAGTCGCGGCAGGTGGCGGGTGGCAAGCCGCAGTGGCGCGGGCGCACGCGCACGAACAAGCTCGTTTTCTTCCCGGCGACCGCCCCAGCCAGCGAGTGGAGCAGGACGGCGCGCCCATAGAAATCCACCCTGGCGACCTCGTGGATGTGCGCATCGAGCGCGCAACTGCGTGGTCATTGCAGGGAGTGGCCATTTCGCGCTAGAATAGTCCGCTGGCGTCGTGCCGCCTACATTGCGGCGGAGGCTCTTGTGACGCCGGAAGGAGCAGAGGAGAGATGCCGAACGTGACGTTCCAGCCAGAAGAACGCGCGCGCTCATACAAGAAGCTGGAGGAAGACGCCATCGCGCTGGCCCGCGAGAGCCGCTGGGAAGAAGCCGCCGAAAAAAATCGCGAGTTGCTCGCGATCTACCCAGACGATGTGAGCGGCTATAACCGGCTTGGCAAGGCGCTCAGCGAGTTGGGCCGCTACGCGGAGGCCCGAGCGGCGTATACCAGCGCGCTGGAGATCGACCCCAGCAACAACATCGCGCAAGCAAGAATATCGAGCGCCTCAAGCAGGCGCAGGACGTGACGAGGCGAGCGACGGCGCTCACGCGATAACGCGCGCGCCGCCGACCGCATTGACCCGCGGCTCTTCATCGAGGAGACGGGCAAGACCGGCTTCACGACGCTGGTCGATGTCGCCCCACGCGACGTGCTGGCCAGCGTCACCGCTGGCGACCAGGTCCGGCTGCGCCGTGAGGGCACCTGCTGTACGTCGAGAACGCGGCGGGTGAGCGCATCGGGCGCATCGAGCCACGGTTGGCGAACCGGCTTATCAAGTTCATGGATGGCGGCAACCAGTACGCTGCGGGCATTGCGGAGCAGAGCGACCATGAGGTTCGTCTGATCATCCGTGAGACGTTTCAAGATCCCAGCCAGTTCGGCAAGGTGAGCTTCCCGTCACAGGGCGGTGGCGAGACGATCCGCGCCTATACTAAGGATTCGATGGTGCGCCGTGACCGCGACGACGAAGACGAGGGCGGCGACGACGGTGAGTATACCGACGACAGTGATGAGGAAGATGCCGACGACAAGGCGGATGTCGAGTTAGAAGAGAGCGATCTCTTCGAGCCAGAAGAGTAGTTCCGACGAGTTACCGCATCGAAAATCGGCGAACGACGGGCAGCGCCAGAGTATGTGGCGCCGGCCCTCATAGTGAGGAAAGAACACATGAATAAGACCAAGCGCGTCGCGTGGCACAAGCACATGAAGAAGGCGAAGAAGCGCCGCGACAAGACGGCGGCTGCAGCGCCACAGCGTCCAGCGCAGACACGTCGCTAGTTTATCTCCGCGTGCGCTTCGCCGATAGCGCGTGTCTGGTCGCATGCCCGTCGCCCTCTCGTCGGAATGCGCATCGCACTCGTTCGCGCTGAAGGCGGTTATCGTGACGAGCGCTGGGTCCCTCAATGTCCAGGTCATCATGCGGCTTCTCGATCCGTGGCATGCGCGCCTGCTCGCGGGGGAGCAGGGGTTGGCGCACGCCGTCACCTGGGCCAGCGTGATGCGCGCCCGCTTGCCAGCCTTCGAGGGCTTCAGCGGTGGCGAGCTGGCATTGCTCTCGCTGGCCACGCTGCGATCTCTCCACTTGCAGTTGGACACACTCACGCTGCCGCAGGTCGTAGACCAACTCGCCGAGACCGGCGTTTCCGCCATCGCCGTCGCCGGATTGGCGGAAAATAGTCTTCGGGCAGAAGACGAAGAAGCAAAACGGGCGGCGTGCGCGCGGGCCGACGCGCGGCAAATCCCATTGATCGCCCTGCCAGTCAATACGCCTCTGCACGAGATCGAGGGCGCCGTACTCGCACAGGTGCGTGGCTGGCGCGAGCGACAGGAGAGCGCGGCGACCAGCGCGGCCTACGTGGCGCAGTTTCGCGCCAGTCTGCGTAGCGAGGCGCTGGCAGCGCTGTTGAGCGGGGCGTACACGAGCGAGGTGTTGATGCGCGAGCGCGCGGCGCAGCTTGGCTATGATCTCTCGCAGCCCTTTATCGCGGCGCACGTAAATCTCGGCGACGAGACGGCGCCAATGTCGCACAGCGATGCGACACGCGCGCTAGAGCTGGCCGAAGCGCTGGAGGTGGCGCTTGGCGCCTGGACACTCGCGCGCGAACACGCCGCCATTGCGCTGGCGCCGCTGGGGAATGGCGAACGCGGAGTTCAGGGCGTACGAGAGCGCCTCGAGACACTCCTGACACGTACATTTGGCGTGCAGGAGCGTGGCGGTCTCCTGTGGTCCGCTGGCCTTGGGGAGCCTGCTATTGGTCCGGCCAATCTGCGCCAGTCCGCAACAGAAGCGCGCGACGCCGCGAGCCTTGGACGCCTGACGCTCGGACCACGGCGTATTGCGCGCCAGTCGGACCTGGGCGTGTATCGACTGCTGCTCGCGCTACGCGACAGCGGCGCGCTCGCCCCATTCGTGCGCCAGACGTTGCAGCCTCTGGATGACGACAGGCGTAGCGGCGATCTCCTGCTGGAGACGCTCGAGGTCTATTTCGCCAACAATGGCAACGCGTTGCGCGCAGCGCAGCAGCTCCATCTGCACCGTAACTCGATGCTTTACCGGCTGCGACGGGTGAGCGAGCTGTTAGGGCAAGATCTGGAGAATCCTGACATGCGGCTCTCACTCCAGGTCGCGCTCAAGGGCCGCCGTGTGCTTGAGTCATAGATGCGCGCGCATCCCTCTTCTGGCGAATGCGTTGACGCCGCCCACACACCACCGCTATGCTGGCTCAGAAGGAACGAGAGAAGCTGACCGCACAGGAGAGATGCATGCCAGATACGCGGAACCACCCATTCGGCCAGCGCGGACGCGCGGGGAGGAAGCTGAACGGTGCCTCGGTGGAAGCCGATCCGGATGCAGACGCCGGGGATGGGGCGCAGGCGTCCGGCGCGTACTACGCCATCGAGGGTGGGATTCCGCTGCGTGGCGAGGCGCGCCTGAGCGGCGCCAAGAACGCCGCCACGAAGCTGCTGATGGCGTCGCTCCTCACCGACGACATCTGTGTCCTGGGTAATATGCCGCGCGGCCTGGGCGACCTCTCGATTACCGAGGCGGTCATGCGGGCGGTCGGCGCGGAGGTCACCTGGCTCAGCGATCACAGCGTCAGCGTGCGCACACAAGAGATCAGCGAGACCGAGGTACCGATGGCGCTGGGGCGCAAGAATCGCCTGGCGGTCCTCGCCGCGGGGCCATTGCTGCATCGCGCGGGCAAAGCCGCGATACCCGCGCCGGGTGGCGATCGGATCGGCCCCCGACCGATCAACTTCCATCTGGATGGCTTGCAGCAGATGGGCGCCGTCATCGAGGCGCGCGACAACCATTACTACTTCCATACCAGCGGACTGCGTGGGACCACTATCGAACTGCCGTTTCCCAGCGTGATGGCCACAGAAACGCTCCTTATCGCCGCGACGCTCGCACGCGGCGTGACGATCATCAAAACGCGGCTATCGAGCCGGAGATCATCGATCTGATCAAGTTCCTGCAGAAGATGGGCGCCATCATCGAGCAACGCGTGGACCGCAAGATCGTAGTCGAAGGTGTGGAACGCCTGCACGGCGCCGAGTATCGCGCACCCTACGACCGCAACGAGGCCGTCTCGCTGGCCATCGCCGCCTATCTGACGCGTGGTGACATCCGTGTGGTTGGCGCGGACCAGGGCATGCTGCTGACGTTCCTTAATACGCTCTACCGTGTGGGACTGGATTTCGCTGTCGAAGAGGACGCCATTCGCTTCTTCGGTGGCGACGCGCCGCCTAAATCTATTGCGCTGGAGACCGACGTGCATCCCGGCTTCATGACCGACTGGCAGCAGCCTTTCACGGTGCTGCTGACCCAGGCGCGCGGGATGTCGGTCATCCATGAGACGATCTTCCAGGACCGCTTCGGCTATACCTACGACCTAAACCGCATGGGCGCCGACACAGGCCTGTACGAGAAGTGCCTGGGCGAGCTGGAGTGCCGCTTCCGTGAGCGCAACTTCCTGCATAGCTGCGTCGTGCGCGGGCCGACGCCGCTCCACGCCACCGAGCTTGTGATGCCAGACATTCGCGCGGGCGCCTCGTACATCCTCGCGGCGCTGTGCGCGCAGGGAACGTCGCGCGTCTACGGCATCGAACATATCGAGCGTGGATACGAGCGGCTCGACGACAAGCTGCGCAGTCTGGGCGCGAAGATCGAACGTCACGCAGGTTGATGGCAGGTTGATGGCAGGACGATGAGGCACGGACGCCAATGGCGTCATATGGCGTCATATGGCAGCATATTGTACCGGTCATTCCTCACAATTTCGGCTGCGGCGCCATGGGCGCCTTTTCATCCGCTCCTCCACCATGTATAGTATGGGAGGCTGTCTCCTGCCCAGGCGGTGGAGCGTTCGGGGTCGTTCGGGGTCGTTCGACGTCATCCCGGTCTCGCGTGGCAAGCTCTTATTCCTAATCTTTCGGCGATTGCCAACCTCGACCGCCTCCAATCCGTAGCACCTTCGCGGAGAGACACCAGCCGGCCTGCCGGAGATCCGGCCGCGCGCCGGAGCCGCGACGACCAATCGAGGAGGGAGTGCGCTCGTGTTATTTGGTTTCCGTGGCGGCGGAGGGAACCGCTCCCGTCAAGCCATCACCGACCTCTATGACGAGAAGCGTGGCGCGTTTCTCGTCCAGTACCCTATCTGGCTTGTCCTCACACTTGGCCTGGTAGGGATCGCCGCCTTCGCCGTCACTGGATTCACAGGATATCAGCCTGGTCCGCCGTTTGGGGAGCCATGGATCCTTTATCTCTGGTTCTGCGCGCTGGTGGTGACGCTGCAAGCCTCGATCTTCCGTAACCGCGCGTTGCGCTTCCAGCTCGTGATGACGCTCATCATCACATTCATCTGCATCGCGCTCGTGGGTCTGAATACATTCGGAACGCTTCTACCTGAGGTCATCCGGCGTCTGCTGAATTTGCAGGAGGCGCTGCGCGCGCTAGCCACGAATGTCTGGACCTACACCATCCTGAATTTCGGTATCATCATCGTCTTCTGGGTGGACTCGATCCGCCGCTGGCTCCGGCGTGCGCGCGGAATGGCGCCTACCGATGTGATTCCCTTGCTGCCCGGAGAGACAGCGGAACCGTTGAGCGACGAAGATTTGCCCTCGCTGGAAGAGTTGATCTCAGGCGACCTCTTGGCTGGCGCGGCGCTGACGCTGCTGCTGTCGTTTCTCTTCAGCGCCAATTTCGTGCAGGCGGTCGTCATCCAGCCGGGTGTAGATGTCTGCACCGTCTCACTGCCCTTCGCAGGCTGTGTCTCGCCGGGTGATCCAAACGCGTTCTACACGCTTTCGTATCTGGACCGCATCCAGTCGCTCATTTATTTGCCCTTCGGCCTCATCATCCTTGGCCTGACCGCCACCTTGAGTGGGTTGAATGCGGCGGCGGGCGTCTCCCCCGCCAAGACACTGGCGCGGCTGGCCAGCGCGCCGCGACGCGAATCTTCCGCAACCGCGCCGATCGCCATGGATGTCACCGACACGGTCGTGAATACCCTGCGCAGCGCCATCGACCGCCGCCTGCGCCACCTGACGCGCAACACCGCATTGTCCTTGCGCACGGTGGCTTGGCCGCTGCTCGTGCTGCTCTGCATCTATGGCGTCGATCAAGTCGCCCTCTATGTTCAGCGGTACCTTCACGGCTCCAAGAGCGCGAGTGACGCGCTCTTCCAGGTGGGGCCAGCGCTGCTGTGGGGTATCGGCGCGGCGCTGGCGCTGGTGGCGTCGGCGGCGCTGCTCATCTTCCGCTGGCGCGTGGCCGACAACAGCATGCGCTTCCTGGGGCTGATTGGCTTCGTGCTCCTGCTCACCTTCTGGATCTTCTCGCTGGCGCTGGCCGGATTCAACCTTCTGCTGCTGCCAAACCTGCTCGGCGTCACGGAGCTCAAGCCTTTCTACCCTCCTGGCTGGAGTACGTTGCTTTCGCTCATCGCGCTAGCGATCTTCGGCGCTATCGCCTTCGTCCGCCGTGGACGCGGCGGCTCACCATCATCTGGTCCGCTGCCCAATGACGCGCCCACCGAAGTCCCCGTCGGCGCTGAGAACTCGCCATACTAGAGGAGGAAGCGCATGAGTATTGCCTCTCAACCCAACCGGTCACAACCGATCAATCATCCTGACGGAGAGATTGCGCCACCGGCGCTCACCGACATCTTCGATGACAACCGCGGCATCCTGCTGGTGCGGTATCCCGCTGCGCTGATCGTGGGACTTGGCGTGGCGGGGATCATCGCCTTCGCCATCACCGGGTTTTTGGGCGTTCCGCTGGCGAAGGGCGCCCCCATCACGCTGGAGTGGCGTCTGTTCCATCAGCCATGGGCGCTCTTTCTCTGGCTCTGTGCGCTGCTACTGACTTTCCAAGCGACCGTGTTCCGTAATCCGGCGCTCCGGCGGCGGCTTGTGTCCATGCTGACGACGACGGTGATCTCGATCATCATCATCGGCATCGCCTACTACCAGCGCGAGTGGCTGGTGGAGCAACTGAACAACCTGCTGCACTGGCTCAATCTGCCGGATTTCCGCGATCTCTCGTTGAGCAACCCCTGGACGTACACCCTGATCAATATTTTCATTCTCGGGGTCTTCTGGATAGATACCCTGCGCCGTTGGGGACGCCGGGCCGCAGGCCTACCGCCAAACCCGCGCAGCAATGAGTTACCCAGTCTGGAGGATCTGATCTCTGGCGACCTCATTGCAGGAGCGGTGCTGTCGATCGCATTGGCGATCCTCTTCAGCCAGCCGGTGGCATATGTCCTTGCCGGGCTGGCGCAGTCACAGGTGGTGGTGACGGCCTGTACTGTCTCGCTGCCCGGAGCATGTCCCACCCCGACCAGCGTGCCGGATACGAAGGCGACCCTCACGTTTATCGACACGCTCATCTCGCTGGTCGTCTTGGTATTCGGTCTGATCATCCTGGCGCTTTCGGCTGTGCTCAGCGGTCTCGCGGCTCGTGGCGCCGTGGATGAAACCGTACTGGAGACGGCGCCTGGTCGGCAGGCGCCTGCGCGCGCGACCGATTCCGTGGGTGAGCAGGTCAGCCTCACTATCATCAACACGCTACGCGCCGCACTCAGCCGCAGTTTCCGCCTCACGGGCATCTTCCTCTCGCTGCGCAACGTCGTCTGGCCGGGGCTGGTGTTCCTCTCGGCGGCCAGTCTGGCGTTCGCCGCGCGCTTTGTGATGCTCTACCTGCACAACAACAAGACGCTGGACATCACGCTGAACTATCTCTTCCCCGCCGTCGGATGGCTGATCGTCGCGGTGGGCGCAGCGGTGCTCGCGCTCGGCATCTACGAGGTGTCCTTCGAGGTGATGTGGAATGCGCTACGCTTCCTGAGCATCGTCGGCTTCGTGATCCTGCTGACGTTTTGGCTCTTCTCACTGGCGATGTGGTCGATCAACGAGTTCCTGCTCCAGACCTTCGTCACCGACCGCGATCCCTTCGCGCAACTGGGTGTCAGCACCTTCCTGTCCGCCGTCATCCTGCTCCTCTACGCCGTGCTGGCGCTCGTGCCTGGCTGGCGCAACCGACGGATTCTGCGGATGGGGGGAGCGCGGCAGGGCGCGCCATGAGGGTGCGCAGGTTCGCGTGATGCGCTGAGAGACCTCTTCCCATCGTGTCGTACAATCGAATAGCCTCTTGATTGTGTAGCGGCTGCCATAGCGTATGCCGCTACCTGATTATTTGCTATCACTCGTGTCTGCCAGCCAGTCAGAGGGCGCGGTTGGAGCGAGGGCATAGCGAGCGCTGTAGATGAGGAGCGAGCGATGCAACGGATCTTTGGTGGCCGGTTCAGCCGGCCCGCGCGACAGGCCATCACCGATCTTTATGATGAGAAGCGTCGCGCGTTCCTCGTCCAGTATCCCATCTGGCTGGTGCTGCTGCTCGGCCTTGCTGGCGTGGCGGCATTCGCCATCACTGGCTTTCTCGGCTACGAATCGTCGAAGGGCACGATCGAGTACCGACTCTTCGCCGATCCCTACCTGCTGGTGGGCTGGTTTTATCTGCTGCTGCTCATCCTGGAGTATTCCATCTTCCGCCATCCCTCGCTCGCCTGGCGGCGCATCGTGATCTTGACCGTCTTCATCATCAGCATGGGCATCGTCGCCTGGGTGTACCTCTTCAACATCTCCCTCATCGATGAGTTGATTCATTTCCGTTTCAACGGCGGTCTCCTGCGGGGCTTCTTCTCTAATCCCATCACCCTTACCATCATCAACCTGGCGATCCTGGGCATCTTCTGGTTCGACACCGCACGGCGCTGGGTTCGCCGCGCACGTGGCTTGCAGCCGAATCCGCGCGTCAACCTCGGCAGCTATGACGAGGGAAAAGCCCCACCTGAGTTGGACCCGATGACTGATATTGTCTCCGGCGACCTGATCGCGGGCGGTGTTCTTGCCTTTGTTCTTGGCGTCATCTTCAGCGGATACGTTATCAATCCACTGCTCCCAAGCAATGCCTGCAAGGTGAACCTCTTCGGCTCCTGCTCCGCGTTGCCGCTGACGACCATGGACAACGTCATTGCTCTGATCTCCCTCATTCTCGGACTCGTGATCCTCGCCCTGACGGCCACACTCAGTGGACTCGGCGCGGTCGGCGGAGTAAATACCACGCAACTCGACCGGCCGCACGTTGCCGCGCGTACGAATCTCGCGCCATCAGCCGCCATTGATGGCGCATCGTCCGGCGCGAATGTCGTCGAGCGTGGTGATACCTCCAGTCGCGTCGCCGTCTCCGAAGAGGTCAGCCTGACAATCCTCAGCACCCTCCGCAACGCGCTCGACCGGCGGCTGCGGCTGATCCTTTTCGCTTTGCTGCTCTCGCTACGCAACATTCTCTGGCCACTGCTCGCGCTGCTCTCGGCGGGCAGCGTCGCGGTCGCCTGCGCCTATCTCGAGGTGTACCTGCACTCTAACAAAACGCTCAGCGACGCCTACTCGTTCATGCTTCCCACGCTGATCTTCGGTATCATCGCCGCGTTGGCGGCGATCTTCTCCCCGGCGCTGTTCGTCTTCCGCTGGCGAGTCGCCTCCAACTCGCTCCGCTTCCTCGGGTTGATTGGCTTCGTCGTGCTGCTGACGTTGTGGATCTTCTCGCTGGCGCTGGCCGGGCTGAACCTGCTCCTGCTGCGCGATCTGCTGAATGTAACGGATCGCCAGCCCTTCTATCCGCCAAGCTGGAGCACGGTGATCTCGTTGGGCGCGCTGCTCGTGTTCGGCGCCATCGCGCTGGTGCGCTACGCCCAGGGACGCCGAAACATTCCCCCAGCTCCTAGCGCCGCTACCGCCGACGTTCCAGCCGACCTCTCCACGTCAGATCGCTAGAACTTTCGTACGACAAGTGAGCTAGAGGACTGAGGCGGGACTGGGCTTGGGGATACAATTGGAAGAATGAGTTCCGAGACATCCTCTCCTGGCCTTGCCCGCGCCACTAGTGAGCCAGCCTCTCATATAGCAGATCCTGACGCACAGACATGCGTCTTGCACGCCGTCTGGCTCGCGCCGCTGAGTCCGCGTGCGAGCGGCGCAATCGGCCTCTGGGGTGAGCGCGCGCAAGATCAGACACGCGACGGTTTGACGCCACCCGCACTCGCTGGGGCCGAACATGTGCGCGCGCATCTCTTCGCCCTGCGCGACGCCGATCTGCAAAGCGCGCTGGCGCGGCTCTGGAAGCTGGCGCGGCCCTGGGTGCGGCCACGTGCGGCTTCCACACCCACGCGCCTCTCACTCTGGCTGCCGACGGCGTATGACGCGCCCTATCCATCGCCTGAATTGGTCGCGGCGGGAGGAGCCGCGCGCCAAGAAGGCGAGATTGCGGAGTCACAGCTCCTGCAATGGAGCGTGCCTGCGCGTTTATTGGACGCCGAAGCGGCTGGGTCGCTGCTTGCTGGCCTGCCATTCACCAGCGATGCGGAGATTGCTAGCGCGCCTCGTCTGATCTTCGGCGGCGACTTGCGCTTCTGGAATGCTTCAGCCGCCCTTGCCCAAGAGATACTAGTTCGCCAATGGTACGTTCCTGGTGTCGTGGAACTGCCACGCAGCGCGCAATTGGGCTATGGCTCATCCCTGCGTCGCGCTGGACCGCCGCAGCCGAGTGTTGGGGCCTGCTGGTACGCTGCGCTGGCTGAGCCGGAGGTCGCGCCACGCTTCGAAGCGCTCGCCGAGGCAATGCCTGATCTCGCGCGCGCCGCCGTCACGCAGCGTCCCACACGCGCGACGCCATCAGCCGCGCCTCCCGCGCGAGCCACACTGGAAGGCTTTCTGCACGCCGTCGTCAACGCGCGTGTGACACACTGGCTCGCGCGTTCGGGCGTGCGGATTCGCATGTCGTCCACATCCACAGGCAATCGTCCTGCTGGTCTGCCCTACCAGACCACGCTGACTCGCTCATGGCTGGAGAGCCTCTCCAAGCCCGCCGAGCCGATGTACCTGCCACCTGGCGGGGCGCGTGCGCTGCTCGACGATCTGAAAGAGTGGAATGGACCAATCAGGAGAGCCGACCGCCCCGCGCTGCGCCTCTGCTTTCGCCTCTCGCCTCCAGAAGCGCCGCGGACGCCGAGTGGAGAAGACGGGGAAAGGACAACGCACGACACACCTGTTAGGGAGCGCGACTCTCATCTCTGGCGGCTCGACTATTTCGCGCAGGCGCCCGACGATCTGAGCCTGATCGCGCCGCTGGGCGGGATCTGGCGGGGAACTACCGCGCTTTTGCCCGCACTGTCCCTTGCGCGCGCGCGTGAACAGGTGTTGCGTGGGCTGGGAAAGGCCGCGAGCCTCTTCGCGCCTATCGCGCGCAGCCTGCGCGAGTCCAAGCCTGAAACGTGTTTTCTGACCGGCGCGGAGGCGTACGAGTTCCTGCGCGATGCTGCGTCGCAACTGGAGAAGGCTGGCTTCGCCGTGCAGACGCCACCCTGGTGGAAGCGTGGCCCGACGCGCGCCGTCGTACGCGGCAAGTTGCACGGTGGAGAAAAGTCCAGCGCTGGCCTGATGGGACTCGACGCGCTGGTGGGCTTCGACTACACTGTGGCGCTGGGCGGCGAGGAGATCACGCGTGAGGAGCTTGAGCGGCTCGCGGCGCTGAAGGAGCCGCTGGTACGGCTGCGCGGTCAGTGGGTGGAGATACAGCCAGAACAGGCGCAGGCGGCGCTTGCGCTGCTGGAGCGTGCGCCCGAGCAGCTGACGCTCGGCGAGGCGCTACAGACCGCCACGACCGGCGCGTTATCCGATCAGGACGGCGGGACCTTCGAGCTGGAAGAGGTCAGCGCCGACGGCTGGATCGGCGATCTGCTGGGACGGCTGCGCGGCGTCTCGACCATCGAGGAGATCGAACAGCCAGAGAACTTCCATGGCGAGTTGCGGCCCTACCAACTGCGCGGGGTAAGCTGGCTCAACTTCCTGACGCAGTATGGGCTGGGAGCCTGCCTCGCCGACGATATGGGCCTTGGTAAGACGCTAATGTTGCTCGCGCTGGCGCTGCGCCTGAAGGCGACGGGAACGTTGACGCGACCGATTCTGCTCATCTGCCCAACCTCTATCGTCGGCAACTGGCAGCATGAGGCGGCGCGCTTCGCTCCCGACCTGCGCGTGCTGATTCATCACGGCGCGGAACGCCTTGGGCGCACCGACGCCGCGCAGTTCCTGGCCGAAATCGAGCGGCACGATCTCGTGATCACCACCTACAGCCTGGCGCCGCGCGACGAGGTGACGCTGGCGAAGGCGCGCTGGGGCGCGATCGTGCTGGACGAGGCGCAGAACATCAAGAACGTCGCGGCGAAGCAGAGCCGCGTCGTGCGCAGACTGAGCGCGCCCATTCGCATCGCGCTGACCGGCACACCTGTCGAGAACCGCCTTGTCGAGTTCTGGTCGATCATGGACTTCCTCAATCCCGGCTACCTCGGTCCGTATAAGCGCTTTCAGCAGCGCTACGCCAATCGCATCGAGCGGAGACACGACAAGGCCGCGATTGCGCAGTTGCAGGCGCTCACCCGACCCTTTATTCTGCGGCGCCTCAAGATCCGACCCGACGATCATCCAGGATTTGCCGGAGAAGATCGAGATGCGCGAGTATTGCGCCTTGACGCGCGAGCAGGTCAGCCTCTATGAGGCGGTGATGCGCGATGGCTTGCGCCAGCTCGCAGAGAACCCTTCGGCGATGCGGCGGCGCGGCGTGATCCTCGCCATGCTGACGCGGCTCAAGCAGGTCTGTAACCACCCGGCGCACCTGCTCGACGATGGCAGTCCATTACCTGGGCGCTCAGGCAAGTTGACGCGGCTCGAAGAGCTGGTAGACGAGTTGCTCGCCGAGGGCGATCGCGCGCTGATCTTTACACAGTTCGCGGCGCTAGGAGCGCGGCTCCAGCCCTATCTCGCTGAGCGCTTCGGCGTCGAGACGCTCTACCTGCACGGCGGTGTCCCGCGTCTGGACCGCACGCGCATGGTCGAGCGCTTCCAGGCGGAGGATGGGCCACCACTCTTCATTCTGTCACTCAAGGCTGGCGGCTATGGGCTGAACCTGACGCGCGCCAACCACGTCATCCACTACGACCGCTGGTGGAATCCGGCGGTGGAGAATCAGGCGACGGATCGCGCGTTTCGCATCGGCCAGACGCGCAACGTGCAGGTGCGCAAGTTTGTCTGCTCCGGCACGCTGGAGGAGCGCATTGATCTGATGATCGAGCAGAAGCGGGCGCTCGCTGAGCAGGTTGTGGGGACTGGCGAGAACTGGATTACCGAGCTTTCGACGGAGCAACTGTGCGATCTGTTCAGCCTGCGCGCCGACGCGCTGGCAGAGTGAGGATGAGACAATGCCGCGATTGACAACGACATTTGGGCGCACGTGGTGGTCACAGCGCTGGTTGCGCCCGCTGGACGAGCTTGACGCCGCGTTCGACGGCCGCTTAGCTCGTGGGCGGGCGCTCGCGCGTGATGGCGGCGTCTTGCAACTATGCGTCGAGCGGGGGCTTATCCTCGCCACGGTCAAGGGATCGTACTGGGAACGCTATGACACGGCCATCGAGGTTCCGCCGCTCGCGGAGCGCGTCTGGACGCGGGTGATAGACGAACTCACTCAGGACACGCTGGCGGAGGCGACGCTGCTTGCGGGAGAGATGCCGACCGGGATCGAGGCGGCGTTCGCGCGAGTCGGGACACGCCTGTTCGCGGAGTCGGATGAGCTCATCGCCGAATGCGCCTGCGCGGACGGCTATCGCCCCTGCAAGCACATCCTGGCGACGATGTACGCGATGGCTGCGCGCCTTGACCAGGAGCCGCTGCTGCTCTTTGAATTGCGTGGGCGATCGAGCGCGGCGCTGCTATCTGCTCTACGCAGGCAGTGGGCAGATGAGGAGGATATAGCGCCCGAGACGCATGACTCGTCCCCTGGATTGCGCGCCGACCGATACTTCGGCCCGATTCCGCTGCTGGACGACTTCGCCGTCAGTTATGAGGAGCCGGTGGAGGACGCGGCCATCCTGCGGCGCCTTGGGCAGCCAGCGTTCGCGCGTGAGGGCGAGGATGTGGTGGCCGCGCTTACGCCGGTCTATCAGGCGATCACTCGCCACGCGCTCAAAGCCGTCGCACAACAGCGCAACACGAGGAATCCGCGCAAATCTAGTCCGGAGCCGCCGAACCACTCCGCAATACCAGATCGGTCCCAGTCGTCGTAGTCCGCGTTCTCGTGATACTATCGCCTGAATAGCGCTGGCAAGGAACTCCGCAATGGGACTCTCGGAGACTGCTTTTCGACGACGATGCATCCACCCCTCTGTCCGCCGTTCGCGTTGCAAGCGCTGTCCTATCCATTGAATCTTGGCATCCTCCAGATTGCCGGTTTCCTGCTCGTGTTTGTTGGCAGTATCCCCACTGCGCAAACGCTCCTCCAGAAGATCCGCACGCATGGTTAGCGCAGACGCTTGCATGATAGGCCAGGCAGTGCTACAACCGTAAGGAATAGACCGCCCCAGAGTCGTTGAAGGGAACGAAATAAGGTATGCCGCAATCAGTACCCGCTGCGCTGATCGCCGGATTTCTGCTGGCGTCGTCTTCTCGCTGCTGGTGGCGCTCGTCGCCGGGCTCTTTCGCACACGCAGTGGCCCCTTCTCCGGTACCTGGGAGCAGCAGGTGGCAGATGGGCGTGGTGGCAATCGCGCCGTGGATCGCATTGAGGCGCGCCAGCGGGGTACGAGCGTCGAGGCCCGCATCCGGCGGCGCGAACCAACCGTCGAGGACTACAAGACGTGGCGCTTCTCTGGGCATGTCGAAGGTCCACTGCTCAGCGGCGTGATATGGAGTGAGCACGCCCAGAAAACGCCAGCCACCTACGCTACCGTCCAGATCGCCCTGGTCGAATCGGCGCGCGCTGAAGGATTTATCTCGCACCGGCAGATCGCGCAGAATGGTGGACGGTTCATCGAGACAGCCTTGCAGTCGCCACTTATCTGGACACGACCAGGCGCCGCGAGCGAGCGTCCCGCCGAGCCTGCCGCAGCTTCCTGATCGCGCTGTTTTTGGACACTGAGCGCTCAGTCCACCGGCGATGTGATGGACGAGCAGCACAGGTTGCAAGACTGCCTCCAACTCATCGAGAACCGAAATCCGTGGTCATGCGGTTATTGGGCATGCGTAGACGCCCTCGTTTCGTCCCTAGAGGCTGTTAGGGACTCAACGTCAACAGGATGAAGCGATGCAGCAGGAGACAGGCGAAGGCCAGGAAGTGCAGAGCCGCCAAAGTGGTGGCGAGACGCTCGTAGTCGCGCGCCAGGCGGCGGAAACGGGCGGCCCAGGCGAAATCACGCTCCACGACCCACCGCCGCGGCAAAAGCACGAAGCCCCGCTTGGCCTCGGGCAGTTTGACGACCGCCAGCTGGATGCCGTGTGCGGCGGCTGCGGCCGCTGGCTCCTCGCCGGTGTACCCCTGATCGACGTACGCCAGCTCCACATGGTCGCCGGTGACCGCTTGCACGCCTCTGGCCAACTCCTCGACCTGCGCGCGCTCCTGCTCATTGGCTGGGGTGACGAGCAGCGCCAGCAGATGACCGAGCGTGTCCACGGCGACATGGACTTTGGAGCCCTTGCGCCGTTTGTGTCCGTCATAGCCGCCGCGCGCTCC
This sequence comes from uncultured bacterium, assembly GCA_963733745.1. Lineage (GTDB taxonomy): Bacteria > Chloroflexota > Ktedonobacteria > Ktedonobacterales > JADMIN01 > DASWAC01. The sequence continues at coordinate 46,349 of CAVTFE010000077.1, read as the reverse complement.
GCTCTCGGGGGTCGATTGGATGGTACGCGCATCCAGGATCGCGCCCGTCGGCGGCGCCGGACGCTCCGCGGCGCGCCGCAGCAGGATGCGCAGATCGTGCACGATCGCCTCGAAGCAGCCCGCGGCCATCCAGCGACGCATCTGTTGGTACACGAGCGGCCACGGCGGCAGGTCATGCGGCATCAGCCGCCAGTGCGCGCCGGTTTTCACGATGTAGCGCACGCCGTTGAACACCTCACGCAAGGGATACTTGCGTTGGCTCACGTCTTCGGGCAGCAAGGTCAAATAGGGAGCGACGAAGGCCCATTCCTCGTCGCTGACATCGGTCTGGTAGGGAGTGCGAGTGTCCATGCTCGCATCCTATCACCCCCTCAACATCAAGTCCCTAACAGCCTCTAAGCGTTCGGCTCAGTTCCCGTCTCTCGCATCTCACCAGTTTGCGGTCCAGTACGCAGTCTGCTCGCCCCACGTGCTACGCTGTAGCGCTGATCATTGGCAGATTTGCCATGAGAGGGAGCATCATGATCTCACTGGAAACCTCTGCAGGAAGTTTCAATGTCCGCACGGTTGGAGTGGCGATCCAGGACGAGCAGGTGTTGCTCCATCGAGCGGCTCACGACACCTGGTGGGCCTTGCCTGGCGGTCGTGTAGAACTGCATGAATCCAGCGCCGACGCCCTCGTACGCGAAATGCGCGAAGAGATGGGCGTGGAGGTCGAACTGCTACGCCTCTTGTGGGTTATGGAACGCTTTTATGTGTCCTCGCGACGCCATCACAGCATTCAGTTCTACTACCTCATGCAGGTCCCAGAGGCGCTGTACCCTGCAAGCGCCCCGACGTTCAGCAGTCCGCAGAGCAATGACACGCCATTAGTGTTTCACTGGTATCCGCTCGCCACACTGGAATCCCTGCCCATGCCGCTCTATCCGGCCGCGCTCTCTACCATGCTCCAACAACTGCTTGAAACCGTGGTCCATCTCGTAACCAGGGAATAGGTCCGTCGGGGGTAGGGCCGATTGCTAGTGAGCGACTACCCTATTGCGAGAGCTATGCTCCTACGTCTCAGTGCTATTTGGATAACCGCTTAGCTGATCTTCTCGATGGCGACCTTCGCCCTGCGCAGCGCATCCAGGTGCTGGCTGACGTTGGTGTAGCCGGCGCCCATTGTGTTGAGGTCGAGGTACGTCGCCCCCAGGTCGCGCCAGCCGCGCGCAAAGGACTCCCATCCTGCCTCGTCGCGGATCTGGCCAAGACCCAGGCGCGCCTCGATGCCCACGGCGTCCTCGGCTCGTCCGGCGGCGCGAACATCTACACGCAACTGCTCCACCAACTCGCGGGCGCGCTCGTTTGGCGGCATCTGCGGCATCCAGCCATCGCCGATGCGCGCGATACGTTTCATCGCCGCGTCCGCTATGCCGCCAAACCAGATCGGGATGGGACGCTGCGCTGGCAGTGGATTGAGGCCAGCCTCGGTGATCGTGTGCCATTTCCCAGAGTAGGTCACTACTGGCTGCGTCCAGAGCGCGCGCAAGACCTCGACCTGCTCCTCTAGCCGCCGCCCGCGCGTATGGAAGTCCTCGTTGAGCGCCTTGTACTCGACCTCGTTCCAGCCGACGCCGACGCCCAGCCGCATGCGTCCGCCGCTGAGCACATCCACCTCCGCCGCCTGCTTCGCCACGAGGACCGTCTGGCGCTGCGGCAGGATGATGACGCCGGTGACGAGTTCGAGCCGCTTTGTCAGGGCCGCAAGGTAGCCGAAGAGCACGAACGGCTCATGAAACATGGTCTCGCTGGTATAGGGGCCGCGCCAGTCGGGGCGATTCTCTACGCTGGCGCCAATGACATGATCGTAGATGACGAGGTGATCGAAGCCCATCTCCTCGACCGCTGTGACGTACTCACGGACGACGCCGGGATCGCTGCCGATCTCGGTCTGTGGAAACACCGCGCCAATACGCATCTGTGCGCTCCTTGCCAAGATATTGCCAGGATCGTTCATTGCTTAACCATCTCTGGCGTACTGTAGCACAGGCGCAGTGAACCGGCCAAACTTGAGTAGACGCGCTATGTATGATACCGTCGTGACAGGCGTGTTCTCTATCAGTTGATCAGGTATATAAGCGAACTGAGGGCGGCATGGCGGGCGAGACAGACATACGCGAAATCAGCGATCACGACGGAGCAAGCGGAGCAGATGGGCGAGGCGCTGGAGCGTGGCTACACGCTGACGGCGGAGTGGTATACCGATCCGGCGATCTACGCGCTGGAGCAGCGGCGATCTTTCGCACGAGCTGGCAGTATGTGGACATGACGGACCAGCTTGCGCGCCCAGGCGATTTCGTCACCGCGACCATTGGCGAGGTTCCCATCGTCATCACGCGCGGCGAAGACGGCGAGTTGCGCGCCTTCGCCAACGTCTGCCGCCATCGCGGGGCGCAGGTGGTGCGCGAGTGCGCGCGGCAACCGCAAGACGCTGCAATGCCACTACCACGCCTGGACGTATAACCTCGACGGCAGCCTGCGCGCCGCGCCGGGCATGAAGGACGAGCCAGGCTTCGATACGAGCGCCTATCCACTGCCCCCGCTGCGTCTGGAGACCTGGGGACCGTTCTCTTCGTCAACCTCGACGCCGAGGCAAAGCCGCTGAGTCACTTTCTCGGTGAGTTGCCCGCGCTGGTGGACGCGACGGGGCTGCGGCTTGATGGCATCCACCGCAGAGTACGCCGCACGTATGAGATCGCGGCGAACTGGAAAGTAGTGATGGACAACTACCTCGAATGCTACCACTGCCCAGTGGCGCATCCCTCCTTTACCGACCTGATTGACCTGGATAAGTATGTCGTCACCGAGTACGACTACTTCTCGACGCAGGCCGGACCCGCGCGTGACTCGGCGCGTGAGGGGAAAGATGGCCTCTACGAGTTGCGCGGCGGCGTCGAGGCGGGCTTCTACGCCTACCTCTGGCCCAACTTCACCATCAATATCTATCCTGGCCCCGGCAACGTCTCGCTCAACCTGATCGTCCCAGTGGACGAGCATCATACGCTGGCGATCTACGAGTATTGCTTCGCGGACGAGGTGAGCGAGCAGGAAGAGCGCGACTTCGTGCGCTTCATCGACCAGGTCCAGGAAGAGGATATCGTCCTCTGCGAGTCAGTGCAGCGCGGGCTGCGTTCCGGCTACTACGACCAGGGCAAGCTGATGATGCGCCGCGAGCATGCGCTGCGCCACTTCCAGCTCCTCGTCCATCGCGAGATGACCGCGCAGTAAGTCTCAGGCGCTCGCCGGATCGCGGCGTATGGCGACGCCACCGATGATGAGCGCGACGCCGGTCACCTCGATCGGAGTGGGAATCTGCCGCAGGACGATCACGCCGATGACGCTGGCGAACGCCGGTAACAAGGCGAGCATCAGCGCGAAGGTTGCGCGTGAGAGGCGCGCCAGCGCCAGTTGGTCGGTGACGTACGGGATGACCGAGGAACAGACTCCCACGCCAATGCCCGCGAGCAGCAAGAGAGGTTGCGGTAAACGCTGGAGCCGCATCGGCGAATCCGATGGGGCTGACGACCAGCAGCGCGATGAGCATCGCCGCGCCGAGCCGGTCAATACCCGTCGCGCCGCCATCCTGGGCGATACGATGGCCGAGTGTGACATAGAGCATGAAGAGCGCGCAGTTGGCGAACGCGAAGACGAATCCCAGCGGCTCCCCGGCCAGCCGCTACATCGGTGAGCAGCCAGACGCCCGCCACCGCCAGAACGAGCGCGAAGCACGTTGCGCAGCGTGCGCGTTCCCAGCGCCGCCAGGAGAATCGGGCCGAGGAACTCGATGCCGCCGACGGTTCCCAGCGGCAGGCGCGCGATGGCGAGATAGAACGCTGGCGTTCATCGCGCCGAGCATGATCCCCAGCGCAAGCAATATGTGGCGCTGCGACCACGAGCTTCCCGCGAAGGCGCGCCAGGGCCGCCGCCACAAAGCGAAGATCAACGCGGCGCTGGCGATGCGCAGCCAGGCGACGCCGAGCGTGGCGACATGCGCAAAGAGCAGGACCGCGAACGCTGGCCCCAGGTAATGAAAGACGGCGCTGACCAGGAAATACGCCTGCGGTGGCACGGTCGTCGCCGCTCGCGTCCGCAGACTGTGACTGGATGCGCCATTATCGTCAGCCTTTCACTATGTCGTATTTCGCTGAGTGATAGAGTATGATGTATATGAGCATATGGACATGCAGATATGGAGGTAGCAAGCATGAGAAAGCCTTCAGATGCAAGGGAAACGCAGCTCTTCACTTATGCAGCGCCACATGCTGCGCTCGACGAGGTGAATGTCCGCATCCTGGAGGAGCTGCGGCGCGATCCACGCCTCACGATGACGGCGCTGGGCCGTCGCATCGGCATGTCGGCGCCAGCCGTCACGGAGCGCGTGCGCCGTCTGGAAGAGGTGGGGATCATTCGTGGCTACCGGCTCGACCTCGATGCGGCGGCGCTGGGATTGCCGCTCACCGCTTATATTCGCATCCGGCCTGACCCAGGGCAGTTGCCCAGAGTCGCCGAGCTGGCGCGCAGCATTCCCGAAGTGGTGGAATGCCACCGCATCACGGGCGAGGACTGTTTCATCGTCAAGGCGCATTTCCCCGCCATCGACCAGCTCGATCGCCTGCTCGATCAATTCCTGGTCTACGGCAACACCACGACCTCCATCGTGCAGTCAACGCCGGTCTCACTGCGTCTGCCACCATTGCCAAATCTGGAGTGATGGCGCCAATCTATCCGTACGCTCGCTGGAGTCAGGCGCGCTCGAGAAGATCGAGCGTAATACGCTGGTTGGGGACGGTGATCGTCGCGGCGCTGAAATCGGTTGCAAAGGGTGAGATTAGGTTATTTGAGGGCGTCGCTCCGACCGGCAGCACCACACGATTGACAGTCAATTCTTTGGCTGTCTCCAGGGGGATGGGGCCGAGGCTCGGGCGGTACCAGGTATGCGTGTCACGCTCGACAAGCAACTGGATGCGCGCGACAGTGTGCCTCTTGCCAGTTGGCGGCGTGGTGAGCGTCGTGGCGTAGTCGCTGGGCAGCTCCGCAGGCAGCGGAGTCAGAATCGTGAGGCCCTGTCCGGCGCGCCAGGAGGTCGGCGCGCAGTGCGAGAAGGCGTCCAGCAGGGTTCCCTGTGGTGTGGTGAAGAGCGCATGGAGGTGATATTGGTTCACTGCTGGACCAACTGGAGTCGAGGTCAGGACGGTCCAGCGTGTGACGAGTCGCGCGGGAAATTGCGCGTGTGCGGGCGCCAGCGTCACGCTTTCAAGGCGTAGCTCGCCGTTGGCGGTGGCAATGGATGGTTGCGCGCTGGCGGGTTGGGGCTGGACGGCATAGATTGGTATCGGGATGCCCGGCGCGATCTGTGGGGTGGCGATGGGGGCGCCGCCCGCCTCGGCGATCACCTCGCGCACGGCCATGCCGGTCGTGTCACTGGCGATCAGGACATCGGGACGCTCACCCGCGCCCGGCGTCAAGATGCAGTCGTTTGCCTGATAGCTGGTCCAGTGTGCGGCGCCTGGCCCCGCGACGCTATTGCGCTGCGCCACCCAGTATTGACCGAGGTAGGGGTTCTTCTGGTCCGCCGCGATGTAGATGTCGCGCGAGCCAAGGGCGCTTGCCACACGTTCGGCGGCGGCGAAGACGGTGTTATAGCCCGCGATGCCTGTGCCGCTGTCTGGCGTCGCGCCACGTCCCAGCGCGATTGTCCCCATGAACAGGATGGTGGTCAGCAGTTGCGCGGCCAGCAGGACGCCCGTTGCGCAGAAGAAGAGGTAGCGTGGCGCGCGGCTGAGTCGCGGCGCCGCATCAGGATGAGCCAGCCACCAGAGGAGCGGCCTGGCCGATGCGCGGCCCAGCAGCGGCTCCAGGCTGACCAGATAGAGCTTTGGCAACACGCGCCCGATGAGCATGGGGAAGCGCACAAGGAAGATCCCTATGCTGACATAGAGAACCGGCAGCAGCACAAAGACATAGTGCGGGTAGACGGGACTGGAGTGGCGAATGGTGAGCGCGAGGAACGCCAGCGGCCAGAGCAGCAGGAGCAGATAGGCGCGCCAGCGCGGCGAGCGCAAGGCGTCTGGAATTGGCTTCCAGGAGCGGCGCCACAGCGCCACCGGGATCGGCGCAAGGATCGCCAGGGCGAGGCAGATCATGCTGGCGTAGACGAGGCCGAGGATCACCGGGGTCAGCCAGTGGAAAGTGGGCGCGAGATCGGCGTAGAGCGACGCCGGGCCAAGGATTGCCTGATCTACCGGCCCCATCGCCAGGCCAAGCGCGGAGAAGACCTGCGTGTCGAGCACCTTCGGCGCGCGCAGATACGCCAGGTAGATCGGGATATCGAAGCCGTCGCTGGCGACCTCGAAGAGGACGGTGGGCAGGAAGAAGAGCGCGCCAGCGATGAGGGCCAGCGGCGGCTCCCACCAGCGAATCGTGCGCCAGGCCATGATCGCGCCAACGACGGTCAGGGCGAGCATCGAGGCCATCACTGGGTAAAGCTGGATGAGTAGCGCGACCAGCGCGACATGCGGGATGAGCCAGTAGCGCCGCCCGCGTGTGGCTCCCTCGAAGAGGAGGATCAACGCCGCGATAATCAGCGGCGGCAGGATCGTCTGCTGCCAGATGAAGGTAGACATGTAGACGGCGTAGCCAGCGGTGGCGTAGAGCAGCCCCGCGACGGTCGCCACCAATGTCCCGAAGTGGCGGCGAGCGAAGAAGTAGAGCGCGACGACGCCCGCGACGTTGGCGAGCGCTGTCAGCAAAGTCATCCCGAAAGGCTGGCGCGCGAAGAGCAGGAGGATATAGGTGTAGAGTGGTGGGTTGAGCGCGAGCAGCGAGTTGAAGATGCCAGTTCCGGGGATTACACCCTGTGTGACGGCGCGGTTGGCCTCGATCATCAGTAGGGCAGAGTCGATGCCGAAGGGCGAGAACCGCAGCGGAAGAAGCCGCAAAGTCGCGCCGAAGGCGAGGGTCAGCCAGAAGCCCCACTCCAGCGCCCATGCTGGGGGACGGCCGCGCTGCGCAACGGTCTGGCGCGTGGGAAGCGTAGTCGAAGCAGGCTCTTGGGCAGCCTCAGGCGGAGACATCGTAACGGAAGACGGCGCGTCGGCGACCTCCGGCGGCGGAAGCTCAAGCAGCGACACCCTTTATCCTCCCGCAAGGCAGCCGCGACAGTCTATGCTCCGGCTGCGCTCGCTCGTATGAATTGGTGGGACAGTTCACCCCTGATGGTAGCACCTATTAGACGTGCGGAAACGGCAAAAGACGCATATTCTGGCGGAAGCCGCCGCATACGGTAGAATAGTTCATACACTGAAGAAAGATCGCGAGGAGAGGCGGGGCAATGAAGCGAAAGGCGTTGGTGGCGGCTGCGCGCGCAGCGGCGGAACATGCGTATGCGCCATACTCACGCTTTCGCGTGGGCGCGGCGGCGGTGATGGAGACGCCAGAGGGCGAGCTGATGGCGACCGGCGCGAACGTCGAGAACGCGTCCTATGGTCTGACGATCTGCGCCGAGCGTGTCGCCCTGGCGAGCCTCTTTCAGATGCTTCCCGCAGGCGTGACGCCGCGTGTCACTCAGGTCGCTATCGCCTGCATCGACGCGCCAGAGGACGCCCCGACGAGACGCGCGTGCCCTGCGGCGCTTGCCGGCAATGGCTGGCCGAGTTGGCGCCAGAGGCAACCTACTACGTAGATGGCATCTCGCGTGACCTGACGCTTCCGGACCTGCTGCCCCTCGCTTTCCGTCTCGACCGCGACACCAAATGATGTCATGTTATTGGAGAATAGTCAGCAGGCCACCAGTGATAGTGCGTCGCTGATTGGATGGTCGCTCTCAGGGCCGGATCGGTCTGCAGCGCTGCGCAGCGGTCCAGCTGGAGCGTGTCCAGCTCCTCCAGATCCGCTGGACGGCGGTTGACCAACGGCGTGTTCGAGTAGGTCCACAAGCGCTCGGCCGGCTGCAACTCCGGGGTGTAGGGGGGCAAGGGCACGAGATGCACGTGGGGCGGGATGACCAGCCGTTGACTCATGTGCCACCCCGCCTGGTCCACCACCAGCACGAGCTCCTTGCCAGGACCTGCTCCTGCCTGCTGCGCAAAGGCGGCCAGCGAGCGGGTGAAGAGCTCGACGTTGATCCCTGAGGACGAGATGCCACTGCGTCCGTCCCGAGGCGGGATGCACAGAGGCACATAGATACCGCCAGCGATAGCGCGGATGAATCGTGATTACCGGTCGCTGTCCCCGCGGCGCCCAGATGCGGCGCAGAATCGGTTTGAGCCCGATGCGATGCTCATCGCTGGCCCAGACCTCGACTGCCGCCCCTGGATGCGCCTCGTGCACCGTCGCTACCTTGGTTTCCAGCTTTTTTTCCAGGCGGCGCGCTCCTCTTGGCTGGCCGCCTTGGTGTGGCGTGGCCGTGGAGCTTGCGGGGTGAAGTCGAGCAGTCGCAGATAGTGCGCAGATAGTGCAACGCCGCATGGGCACTCACCCGTCGCCCCGCACGCGCGCTCAGCCACGCCGCCACCGTGCGGCTGTTCCACACGTCGTTCTGCGGCGCCGGACCCACGAGCGCCGCCTGCAACTCCTCGCGGTCCGCTGGCGTGGGCAAGAGCGTGCGAGGATCGGGGCGCCGCGTGGGCCGATGCGCCCGCCGGCGATGATTGACGAGGCCGTCCGCTCCCTCATCGTGGTAGCGACGCGCGACCTGCCCGATCCAGTACGCGGAATACCCCGTCATCTGGGCCACGACATACGCCGGGTGGCCCTGCGCCAAGAGCCAGAGGAGCTGCCAGTGACTGCGCTCCATCCCCTCACTGGCGCGACGGTAGCGCTGCTCCAGTTCGTCTACACTCAGTTTTGTCGAAAGCTTGATGCGTCTTGCCATGACCCTATTCTACATCAATACGTCCTCATTTGGTATGAGAGGGTGTTATGAACCTGCCACGAGGGCCGTAGAATCGCGCTGCAATGGTGGGAAGAGGGCAAGATCGAGGCCATAACTCCTGTGTTTTCGCCCACATCCACGCGATAATAGGCCATCCAAGGCGAGTTCATAACACGCTCTGAAGCATTTTTAGGCATTCATCAGCCGTGGATATAATCAATGGATTTCTCAAAGTTCGAGCCGCTTTCTGGCGCACAACCTGCTCGCGTTATCACGCGCCATCCAGATGGCGTCTATATTGCCATGGAGACCGATAGCCTTCAGCCAGCTATCGGCGTCTGGGATAGCGCCACTGGCCAAGCTGTCTGGATGCAAGAAGGGGTTCTGGCCCTCGCATGGAGTCATGACGGATCGCAAATAATGCTTGTTGAATCGACCTCCGCATCAGATCCAACGCCTTCAACCGATCGCCAACGATATATTTTCGACAGACGGCTCTGGCCTGCGGATATGAGCGTTAGCAGGAGCCTCTTTCATTTTTGTGTTCCATGGGAGCCTTGGCCCTATGACATCTGGCTTGCGCCAACGGCCAAGCTCGCTCTGGTTCGATGGGCCGACCAGGGGGCGACAGGATGGGAGCCAATCATCCTCTCAGATACGGGTGACATCCATCTCGCTGGCGCCGGATTCGAGATAGACAGCGAGGTTGCGGTTGAGATGTTTCCAGGCATCAGTCCAAATGGACGATACGCCGCCAATGGATATCAGACGAAATACACTTCGACTGCCGATGGCTATCGGATTCCTCTAACTCAGGGACGCTATGAGGTCGGCTTTATCACCATTATTGATCTTTACAAAGCCTCGTTTCATCAAATTACCCTGGACGACGCAGTACCAGCAAAGCTACATGGCACTGCCTCACGCTGGACGGACACGCCAGTTTTCACGTCGGAGGAAGAGTTCTTGCTTATGCTGCCGACGGGTTCCAAGCGCGCCTTTCATGTTCATGAGCGCTGAAATGGTCAGCGATCATTGCAGATTGCCTTGAAGCTCGGCCAGCATGCGGCGGTACTCCTGTGCGCGCTCGGCGTAGTGCTTGACGCCGTCGTAGATGCGTTCGCGCTCGGCATCGGTGATCGAACGGACAACTTTGCCGGGAACTCCCATCACCAATTGGCCCGCCTCAATGCGCTTGCCCTCAGGGATAACTGTACCAGCGGCGAGGATGCACTCCGCGCCCACCTCGGCGCTATTCAGCACGGTCACGCGCATGCCGATCAGCGTGTGATCCGCGATCTTCGCGCCGTGGACGACCGCGCCATGCCCCAGCGTGCAGTCAGCGCCGATCGCGCAGGGAATACCCTCGTCGGCGTGCAGCACGCAGTTGTCCTGGACATTGGAGCGCGCGCCGATGCTGATCGGAGCGACATCGCCGCGAATGACCGCGCCAAACCAGACGCTTGCGCCCGCCTCGACTGTCACATCGCCAATCAACACGGCTGTCGGCGCGATGAAGGCGTCCTCGGCGACGGTTGGCCAGACGCCGCGATAGGGATAGATCGGCATAGCGATGTCCTTTCAGGATGAGGCGGTTGTGTCGCCGAGCCAGGTATTCCAGAGTAGACGCACGACGCGCCCGATGGCGGAGCGCGCGGCGGCTAGATCGTTTTGCTCGGCGGTGAGGACGCAGTATGTGCAGGTTCCGCGCGGGCCGCTCAGGAGACCGGCGTCATGCGCGACATCGGACAAGAGGCCGTCCTTGTGCGCCAGTCGCGCTTCAGGCGGCAGCCAGCCGACGCCGAGTTCGACGAAGCGCTGTTGCGCGCTGAGCGTCTCGCGCAGCCAGCGCGCGCCGGGCAGCATGTTCTGTTGCGCGAGCGAGAGCAACGCCAGCATATCGCCCGCTGAAGTCACGTTGTCGCGCCGGGCGGCGCGCGCCTCGAAGTCCATGAAGCGACGCGCAAGTTTGGTGTGATCGAGCTTCATGCGGCTGAGCGATTCGTTGACCTCGCCCATGCCGACGAGATCGAGCAGAACATTGGCGGCGGTATCGTCGCTCACGATCAGCATGAGCGTACACAACTCGCCAAGCGTCAACTGCGTCGCAGGGTCGAGGAAATCGAGCACGCCGGAGCCGCCGACACGCGGCTCTGCGGAGGCGCCCCAGCGCTCGGCGAGTTCAAACTGGCCCAGATCGACACGCCGCAGGAACTCCACCGCAACAGGCAGCATGGCCAGGCCCGCCGCCGGGAAGGCCTCGTCGGCGTTGAGCGTGAACTGCGGATCCGTCTCAGCCTGTAGCGCTGGTTCCTGGTCATCGTCGCTGTGGCGGCTCTTTGGCGAGGCCTTTGGAAGTAAGAGGCGCGCCGCGAATGCAGTACGACCGCCAAGCGGCTCCAGAATCGCGGCGACCTCCTCTGCGATATCCATCGGCTTTCTTCCCGTCTCCCACCTGTGCGGTAGCGCCGCAGTACAACGTACGCCTGCCCAAACCGTGATCAGATGCGCCCCTGAGGCATGATACAATACGTGGCGGCGCGCCAGAAACCATCACATTTAGGAGTGAAGGCGCGCAACGACAAGTGCGCAGTGCGAGACACCGCGCGATGGAGCGCGGAGGAGTGAGGCGACGATGCCAGGACGAGCGGCGAGCAGGGCTGCGGGCGATCATCACAGCGCGATGCCGAAGCGTGCGGCGGACAGACCGGAGATCCTGCTTGGCCGCGACGGCTCCAGGCTCACGTTAGGCGAGGTCGTCGCTGTCGCCCGAGCGAACGCGCCAGTACACCTGTCCGCTGGGGCCGTTGAGCGCATCCGCGCCGCGCGCGCCGTCGTCGAGGGCATCGAGGAGGAGGGACGGCAGGTCTACGGCGTCACCACCGGCTTTGGCCACCTCAGCCGCGTCGCCATCCCGCGCGACCAGCTCGCCGCGCTGCAACGCAACCTGATCCGCAGCCACGCCAGCGGCATCGGCGAGCCATTCGATGTTCCGACAACACGAGCGATGACGCTGCTCCTCGCCAATAGCCTCTCGCGTGGGCATTCTGGCGCTCGCGTCGAACTCGTCGAACTGCTGCTCGGCCTGCTCAACGCAGGCGTCACGCCCATCGTGCCGAAGCGCGGCTCGGTCGGCGCGAGCGGCGATCTGGCTCCACTGGCGCATCTGAGCCTGGTCCTGATCGGCGAGGGCGAGGCGATGTACGCCGGTGAGCGCATGGCCGGCGCACGGGCTTTGGAGCGTGCGGGACTTGCCCCCATCGAATTGAGCGCGAAAGAGGGGCTGGCGCTCATCAACGGCACGCATGTGATGGAGGCGGTCGGCACGCTGGCGATCTCTGACGCCTGGCGCCTGCTGCGCGCGGCGGAGGTCGCCGTCGCGATGAGCCTGGAGGCGCTGCTGGGTAGTTACGTCCCGCTCGACGCGCGCATCCATGCGCTGCGGCCACAGCCGGGGCAGGCGCGGACGGCGGCGCGGCTACGCGCGCTATTAGTCGAGAGCGAGATCAATCCGAGTCATGCCGACTGCGCACGCGTGCAGGATCCCTACTCGCTGCGCTGCGCGCCACAGGTCCTCGGCGCGGCGCGCGATGCGCTGACGTACTGTGAGAACGTGTTCGACGCCGAATTAGGCTCCGTGACCGACAACCCGTTGATCTTCCCGGCCGAGGGCGATGTGCTCACCGGCGGCAACTTTCACGGCCAGCCGCTCGCGCTCGCGCTCGACTTCCTGGCGATCGCGCTGGCGCAGGTGGCGAGCTTCGCCGAGCGCCGCACATATTACCTCGTCGGGCCGCATGACTGGGACACGCGTCCAGACGCGATACCGCTGTTCATGACGCCGGACCCAGGTGTCCGCTCGGGCTACATGATCGCGCAGTATGCCGCCGCGGCGCTGGTCAACGAGATCAAGGTGCTGGCGCACCCAGCGAGTGTTGACTCGATCCCGACCTCCGCCGGGATGGAGGACTTCGTCAGCATGGGCGCGACGGCGGCAATCAAGCTGCAACAGTCGCTGGACCTGGCGTATCGTGTTGTGGCCATCGAGTTGCTGTGCGCCGCGCAGGGCCTGGACTTCCGTCAGCCGCTCAAGCCCGGCAGGGGCGCGCTGGCGGCGCATGAGGCGGTGCGCGGGATCGTTCCACATCTCGACGAGGACCGCCCGCCATCGCCTGACATCGAGGCGCTGGCTGGAGTTGTCCGCGATGGGCTGCTGGATAGGCTTATACCAGAAGCAGAGCTTGACGCGCGCAAAAATGGCGCCATATGAGCCGCAGCTAGATCTAGTCGCCTGGCGTGACGCCTGAGCCGCTCACGACGTTTGGTCGTCAGACTCTATAGTTGGCGGTGTATCTGATTGGCCGGTCTCGACTGCCTGTGGCACATTAAGCCACTGCTGGCCGTCCCATTGGGGATTTTCGTCTGATGACTGCGAAAGCTCGGCGTTCTCGGTCGGCGCGTCGGCGTTCACAATCGGCGTATCCGCGCTTAGCGGTCCGCTCAGAGTCGCGCCTGGAGTCGCCCCTGGAGTCGCGCCTGGGAGCGCCTGGGAGCGCCTGGGAGCGCCTGCGGCTGTGTACCAGCCATACTCGGCGTCAGGGGACGCCACTGCTGACCGTCCCACCAGCGTCGCCAGTGCCCTATCCTCCACCACCCGCATATGCTCCACCTCCGCAGGCCGCGCCCTATGTCTCCATATCAAACGCAGCTCCAATAGCGATGCCCTCGCCAACGAATGGTTTTGCTATGGCCAGCCTGGTCTTCGGCATCCTGGCGTTGTGTACGGGAATCACGGCGATTCCTGCTGTTATCTGCGGGCATATCGCGCTCGCACAAATCAATCAAGCTGGAGGCATGGGGCAGGGCAAGGGCATGGCTATCGCTGGTTTGGTGATAGGTTACGCCTTCATTGCGCTGTTCATCATTGCTATCATAGCTTCCGCAGTAAGCTCGGCTGGGCGAGCCTACTAGGTTCTTGCAAAATCTCAGCACGAACTACCGCATGGCAGTATGCCGTGACAGCTAAGCGTCAGTGGTTCCTGCGTTTTCGTGAAGCTACTACAATATATACTGCCTGCCGTAGAGTCAGGCAAAAACTGACACGCCAACCTGGCCCCTCCATTCAGCGGTCGAGCGAAGGGACCAGGCATCCCAGCCAGCGCGCCAGCGCGACTCTTGCGCGCAGGTGAGCATGCCCACCGCTCTTTCGCGACTTGCGGGGAAGGTGTATAATTGGCGCGCCGGCGGCGATGGCGCGCTGATTTTGGCTTCATTCAGTGAGGACAGGCATGTCAGAGCAGACTCCTCCGCCCTACGTTGGCCCTGGTTATCCTCCTCCGCCAGAATATCCATCCTCGCTAGAGTATTCCTCTACACCATCTGTTCCATATGCGCCTTATCCACCGCCTCCTGCTTATCCGTACCCTCCTGGGTATGGCGCTCCGTATGCGGCGCCGATGCCCTATCCACGCGCGAATGGCTTCGCGATCACCAGTCTGGTCTGCGGAATACTCGGACTCTGCGCAGGAGGCCTCTTAGCCGCGATTCCCGCCATTGTCTTCGGCCACATTGCGCTCGCGCAAATCAACCGGTTAGGCGGTATGGAGCAGGGACGAGGTCTGGCCATCGCCGGTCTGGTGATGGGCTATGTCTACCTGGCGCTCATCACGCTTTACCTGGTCTTTATCTTTGGACTGTTCGCGCTGCCAAGCTTTCAGCCCTGAGGTTCACTGCTCGGAGCGTCCATTGAACGCCTCTGCGTCGCCTGCCCTGTTGGGGATACGCGCGCGGGATAGCGGGATGGGCGACGCGAAAGCTGTATCCATTTCGATTAGCGGTTGATCTCGATGAGCAGCACCCATGCGTCGAAAAAGGCGACGATGAAGCAGAAAAGCACGCCGGGAACGAGCCAGTAGAAGTTCGGAGTTCCCTGGGCCAGTGTAACGGCGCCCGCGATGATGATGGGCAGGGTCGCAACCTGGGATAGCGTGACCCGGAGTAGTACCCATGCGTTCCGGTAGCGAGGTTCGAGCTGCCGCAGGTTCAGCGCATCCAGCGCCACCACCCAGATCCAGGCGAGCAGGCCAACGCCAAGCAACTCAGTCCCAATGAGCGTGTTCGACTTACCTGGGACCAGCATGAGTGAGGACGTAATCAGCACCAGGATCAGGACAATCAGCGCCTCCAGAGTGCGCCCTGGGAGCCCAGCGTACTTGAGAATCTTATCCAGATTGATCGAGACGCCGACGAAGACGAGGCCAGCCACCGCCGCCGAAGCGCCCACCTGCGCGACGAAGAAGCTTTCCCACCCGCTCATATCGTCTCTCAATCTTATTGCCCATGAGACTTACCAAACCGCACATTCATAGCGCTCGCTGGAGCGTCACATACCGCTTTCTCGCCGCTGCATCGTCCGTTGGAACCTCATGGAATCCCAGGCGCCGCCAGAACGCGAGCGCGCCCCTATTGGTCTTCATGACGCCGACACGGAACGACGGCCAGGCATAGCGATCCTTGAAGTATGCGGCCAGGCGCTCGAACGCCTCGGTTCCAAGTCCCTGGCGCTGATGCGCGCGGGCGATCATGAGGAAGCCGAGCCAGGGCTGGCTGTCCTCCGGGTCCTCTTCCAGAAAGTCTGCCAGGCCGACCGCCTCGCTTGTCTCTTTGAGATACACGCCAAGCATGTTCCGTCCAGGCGTCATCTGGGCGATCCGCCAGTCGCGCTGGAACATCTCCAGGTCAAAATAGCCCGGCTCCCCGTGCGATCCCTCGCTCTGGGCGACATACTCGGGATTTGACAGATAGACGGGCAGCAGCAAAGGTAAATCGTCGGGCGCAACCACACGAATCACAAGTCGCGCGCTCTCCAACTCGATAGGTTCATCCACGAGATCCTCTCCCATTCTGACTCGCCGGGGCGTGCGACGCGCTTGATACCAACTCCTCACGTTTATCAGTATCGAGCGGGAGGGAGGCTCAGCAAGTCGCCGCGAAAAAACTTGACATGGATCAACTGGCCGCTCATACAATAGCCTCAGTCACAAGCTGGATATCGTCTCTATTGAGGGCATGACTGGACACAGCCCAGGCTGTCGTCATGATAGATAGTCCATAGGAAAGGATAGTCCAATGCAGCGAACTAGCGACAAAGGCTTTTGGGCGACACTCCTGCTCTGCTTCTTCTTCGGCATACTGGGCATCCATCGCTTCTATGTCGGCAAGATCGGCACGGGGCTAATCTGGCTTTTCACCGGCGGCTTCTTTACCATTGGCTATATCGTGGATCTCATCTTCATCATCACCGGCAACTTCACCGACAAGCAGGGCAATGCGATCCGCCCGCACTAGGCAGTGCTAGAGTAGATTATCCCTCGCGGGCCTTGCGTTGTAGTTCATAGAGCGTCGTCAGCGCCTCCAGCGGCGTCATCTCGTCTACCGCCAGCACTTTCAGTTCCTCCACCAGCGGGTCCGGCTCAGAGGCGAAAAGCGTCAGTTGCAGCGCCTGCGGCATCACCGGCGGACCGAGATCGCGCATCGCCTTGCGCCGTCCACGCGCGTCGCCCTTCCGCTCAAGCTCCTCCAAGGCCTCCTCGGCGCGGCGCACCACCTGGCGTGGAATCCCTGCCAGTTGCGCCACATGGATGCCATAGCTCTTGTCCGCGCCGCCCGGCACGATCTTGCGCAGGAAGACGACCTCGCCCTGCTCCTCGGTCACGGCGACGTTATACGCGCGCACGCGCGGCAGGATGCGCGCGACCTCGACCAACTCATGGTAGTGCGTGGCGAAGAGCGTCTTCGCGCCGCAACGCGCGTTGTTGTGGAGATATTCGACGATGGCGCGGGCGATAGCCAGGCCGTCATAAGTGCTGGTGCCGCGGCCGATCTCGTCCAGGATCACCAGGCTGCGCGGCGTCGCGTGATGCAGGATGTTCGCCGTCTCGACCATCTCGACCATGAAGGTGCTCTGCCCGGTGGCGAGGTCGTCCTGCGCGCCGATGCGGGTGAAGATGCGGTCCACCAGCCCGATGCGCGCGCGCCTCCGCCGGAACGAACGAGCCGATCTGCGCCATCAGCGTGATCAGCGCCACCTGCCGCAGGTAGGTGGACTTGCCCGCCATGTTCGGCCCGGTCAGCAGCACGATCTGCGCGCCGCTGGTGGCGATCTCGGTGTCGTTGGGGATGAACGGCGTCGTCGGTCAGGCTCGCCTCGACGACGGGATGCCGTCCGGCGACGATGTGAATCGTGTCGCTCTCGTCGAGCTCGGGACGGCAGTAGCCGTGGCGCGCCGCCGTCTCCGCCAGCGCCAGCAGTGACGTCCAACTCCGCCAGCGCGCGCGCCGTGCGCAGGACCGACTCGGCCCAGCGCTCGGCCACCTCCGCCCGCAGCGCAGCGAACAACTCCTGCTCCAGCTTGACGCTCTTCTCCTGCGCGTTGAGGATCAGCGCCTCGTACTCCTTGAGGTCGGGCGTGATGTAGCGCTCGCCGGTCGAGAGCGTCTGCTTGCGGATGTAGTCCGCTGGCACGCGGGCAAGCTGCGAGTTGCTGACCTCCAGATAGTAGCCGAAGACCTTGTTGTAGCCAACGCGCAGCGTGGAGATGCCACTGCGCTCGCGCTCCTTGCGCTCCAGGTCGGCGACCCACTGGCGGGCGTTGCGCGCCGCGTCGAGGTACGTGTCCAGCTCCTCGCTGTGGCCTGAGCGAATAGCGCCGCCCTCGGCCAGTGTCAACGGTGGCTCCTCCACCAGCGCCCGCTCCAACAGCGCGCGTAGCTCCGGCAGCGGCGCGATGCGCGACCAGATCGGCGTCAGGCCATCGGGGACAGATTCAATGCTCTCGGTCAGGTCTTCCAGCGCGCTGAGTCCTCCCGCCAGCGCCACCAGATCGCGCGGGGTGGCGATGCGCTGCACGGCGCGATTAGTCAGCCGCTCCAAGTCGCCCGCTCGTGAAAGGATCGGCGCGAGACGGGCACGCAACGTGAAGTCGTCAAGCGCGGCTGCCACCGCCTCCTGCCGAGCGCGCAGTCGTTGCAGGTCCAGCAGCGGTTCGCCCAGCCAGCGGCGCAACAGCCGGCCGCCCATCGGCGTGCGTGTGGAGTCGAGCACCCAGAGCAACGATCCCTTGACGCCGCCGCCGCGCCCACTCTCGAAGAGCTCCAGGTTGCGGCGGGTGTGCGCGTCGAGCGTCATGTAGCCTCTCGACACTGTAGGTCTCCAGCGCGTGATCTGCGCCACGAGGTCGCGCTGCGTCTCGCGCAAGTAGGCGACGACCGCCCCAGCGGCGCGCACGGCCAGTGGCAGATGCTCGCAGCCGTAGGCTTCAAGCGTGGCGACGCCGAACTGTTCGCGCAGCCGCTCGCGGGCGACCTCCTCGCGGAAGGCGCGCGCCTCGTACGGCGTGATGACCGTCGCCAGGTTCGTGGTCAGCCGCGACAGCCGCTCGGCCAGGCCCTCTGGCTCGTTCATCCTCAGACTCATCGCCCTGCTGGCTGATCCATGCCGGGGCGAGAGCCGCTCGGCGCGCGGAGCCTCCATCAACGCCTCGGCGGGCTGGACACGCGCCAGTTCCTGAAGCAGCGCGGCCTCCGGCTGGGCGGCGGCGAACTGCGCGCAGGCGAACTCGCCGGTGGTGATGTCGGCCCAGGCGATGCCGACGGCGTCGCGTCCGAGGACGGCGGCGGCAAGATAGTTGTTGCGCTTGGCGGCGAGCATCGCGGGGTCCACGACCGTGCCGGGCGTGACGACACGCAGCACCTCGCGCTCGACCAATCCCTTCGAGAGTGCCGGATCGCTGACCTGCTCGCAGACGGCGACGCGGTAGCCCTTGCCGATCAGCCGCGCGATGTAGCGATCGGCGGCATGATAAGGGACACCAGCCATCGGGGTGCGCTCGCCACGCCCCCAGTCGCGCTTCGTCAGCGTCAGCTCAAGCTCGCGCGCGACCAGCTCGGCGTCCTCGTCGAACATCTCGTAGAAGTCGCCCAGCCGGAAGAAGAGAATCGCACCGGGATGCTCAGCCTTGACGCGCAGATACTGGTCGCGCACGGCGCTGTGTCCGTTATCCGACGATTCGGCGCGCCGTGGCTTGCGCTCGGAGATCGAGGCCATGAACGCCTGGCTCCTATTACCCCTGCTGTCTGCCACGCCTCACAGAACGGGCGCGGAATCTGTATTGTCCAACATACAGACGGCCCAGGCAAACAGAGGGATGTATGCGGCCCGAATGCGCTATTTATCGCCAGGCTTCTGCGTGCGCTTGAGGAGGTGTTTGGGCTGGAAGCGGTTGTTGACGACGCCGAGCAGGATGATCGTCACCGCCGCGACAGCCGTCGCGATGCCGGCGTAGGCGAAGTCTTTGGCGAGTGGATCGTCGAGCTTGATGACGGTGGGCAGCCAGGCCGAGAGCGCGGTGTTCCAGGCCAGCGCGGCGACGAGACCAGCGGCGGAGGCGAGCACCGTAAAGATCGTCGTGGCAACGGTGCTGGCGCCAATGACGACGTATTCTACCTGGTGCTGCGCAATGGCCTGCAACGGATTGGGACGCTCCTCCTCCACCTCGATGACCTCTATCGTCTCGTCTTTGCTCGTATCCGGCATACGATGCGCCTCCAGAACAATAATGAATAATGACATGGGGCAATAGCAGGCCCTCCGCCGCGCCAGTATAGCATGGGCGCCTGACGATGTAACCATGGGTGTTGCGATGAGGAGGCCTGTCAACGAGTAAGCCAAGGGTTATCTAATACCTAATTGCGTGCGAACATGTTCGTATGGGGGAGTAAGCCCAGTTTTTGCGAAGAATTCGTCGGCAAAGCTAATAGCAGAAGCAACTGCCCATGCAGCACAGCCATGACCCAAGCACTTGTCCGGAAAGAAATGGTTGTTGTCAGATGTCAAAGGATTGAGAGGAAATCTGCCTCTCAGGCTCCTTTCGAGCCTATGTTCAGCGATCTTCTCTGCCTGATTGGGAGAAGATCCCGTAACCCATTCAGGTTGATAATGAACTATCGCATTGCGTAACTGCGCCAATATGCTTATCAATCTGCGCCAGAAGACCCCGCCCTTCAGGTGTACCGTCAGGGCTGGGGATGAATGGCGCACGTGACTGGTTGCCTGTCAGGTGCGATCCTGTCCACATACCGCAGGGCCTGCGGAAATTGACGCTTGTATCGGATGGAGGTGGCTTCGGGCCACGACATGACGGTGTCAGACTTGCCCAGCTTGCTGGATGAGCAGTCGTCAGCCCAAGAATCTCCCGGCTTGAGCCGTGGGGAGAGGTCAATTCTTGATACGGGGACCTTGCGACATCGAAGCCAGGTTTTCTTAAAAGCACGCGTGCGATCTCATACTTTTCCAAAACGCCACGCATCGAGAGGACGCCGCTTTTCGCAGTACGTGGAACCCTTAAGCTCCACATTTCAGCCAGAAGCTTTCGTGCATCTACATCAAGGTCGTTCAGGGGACCCCACGGATTGTCCACAGAGTCCGCAAATAGCTCGTTGATGGTCGCCTCCAGAAAGGAGACAGACATGAGAATTGCGCCTGTGACATACGCTCTGTGAGCATTGAAGATAACTTCGTCGTACTCGCCAGACTAACGCATCTCAGTGTCAGCGGCTTGCCTGGCGAAGAAGGCTGCTGATAAGGCATGCGTGATGGAAAAGTGCGCTCGGATTCTGACCGTAAACGAGGCAGTTACAGCCCCTATGATCTTCCACATCGTTAACCTCGCCCACGCTGATCTAACCTCCTAGATGATCTTTCTACCCTGCGACGGGGAGATGCTTGAGGCCACGGAAGCCGATGGTCTCGCGACGTTCTGGTTCCTCGACCGTCAGATGTATCTTTGGCCGCCGACGCAACAGCAGCGGAATCGCCACCTGCGCCTCCAGGCGCGCCAGGGGCGCCCCAATGCAGTAGTGGATGCCATGACCGAAGGCGATGTGCCGGTTATCCTTGCGTGTGATATCCAGGTGGTCGGAGTCGTTGAACTGCTCTGGATCGTGATTCGCCGATCCCAGCAGTAGGTTGATGATCTCTCCCCGGTGGATCACTTTGCCGCCAACCTCCACGTCTTCGTGGGCGATGCGGCTGGCCATCTGGGTGGATGAGTCGTAGCGCAAGAACTCCTCGACGGCGGGCCCGATCAGGTCCGGATTCTCGCGCAGGATCGCCAGTTGGTCTGGGTTGCGCAGCAATGCGAACATCCCATTGCCGATCAGGTTCACCGTCGTGTCATGACCGGCGACGAGCAGCAGCGCGCATGTGACGATCAGCTCATTCTCGCTGAGCTGGTCTCCATCCTGGTCGCGCACGGCGATCAGGTCGCTGAGGATGCCGGGGCGTGGATGCTCGCGCTGGCGTGCGATGTGCTCGCGGAAGAAGGAGACGACCTCCGCCGAGGCCTCGCTCGCGGGACCATAGATCTCCGGCGTGCGTTTGCATTCTTGCGCCGCCACCAGCACACCCGCCCAGCGCTTCAACTGATCGCGGTCGTCGTAGTCAAGACCCAACATCTCGGTGATCACCGTAATCGTGAGCGGGAAGGCGTACTGGTAGATCAGGTCTAGCTCCGGCTCGCCCTCGGTCCTATCGAGGAGCGCTGAGGCGATAGCTTCGACGCGTGGCCGCACGCTCTCGACCATGCGCGGCGTGAACGCCTTGCTCACCAGCGCGCGCAGCCGTGTGTGATCGGGCGGGTCCATGCGCAGGAGCGAGAGGCTCAGCAAACCGAGATACTCCTGCGCCTCGAAAGGCAGCGCGGCCATATGCTCGGCGATCACGGTGGCCTTGCCTAGCCGTGGATCCTTCAGCATCGCGTTCACGTCAGCGTAGCGGGCGATCTGCCATGAGCCGTCGAAGTCCGGCTCGAAGGGCAACCCCCAGTGGACGGGGTCTTCCTTGCGCAGACGCCGGTAAAACGAGTAGGGGTCCACGCGGAACTCTGGCGCATAGTAATCGAAGAGAGGATCCTGATCCATCGAGGTTTCTCCTGCGTCATTGCGACCCTGCAACTGTTGCGCCAGTAGTGTAGCACGCGGCGCTACCCAGATAACGTGAGCCTCACTCACTTTGCAGCGCTCGCGCGACCTCGAACGGATCGCTGGCGATGACGCTGGAGCCAAATAACTCCATCGCGGCGATGTCTGAGGCGTCCGAGCGGGGATCGCCACGATCCACCAGCCGCGCGACCAGCGGAAAACCCTCCCATCGCTCGTCCACGTCGCCAGGCGGCGGCCCGAAGATAGCCATATTGAAGGCTTGCACACCCAAGTCGTCGAGCAACACGCGCAACGTCTGCGCGAGCGGCCCGGCGATGCCTGACAGACCAGTATCAGCAGGCTCCAGTAGGACAATCTCGCGTTCCTTCGCAGGCGTGAGTGAGGCGAAGCGCGCAACCGGCCCGATCTCCGCCGCCAGCCCCAACACGCGATGCGCATTGGCCAAATCAGCAAAGTACTCGCCGCCCCTCTCGCGCCGGTAGCGCTCCGCCGCTGCGCGCCAGCCCTCGACGCGCGCCTGCGCCATCCCTGCGCTCAAGGTTACTTGCGCATGAGCATGGACCTGCGACGCCCCAGCGCGCCAGAGGCAGTTCCAGCCGAGGAAAAGATGTCGCGCCAACGGATCACGCTCACGTACACGAGCCGCCCACGCCTCCGCTGTAGCGAGCAGATCGGCCACTCCCTCTTGGTTAATCGCCAATGGATCGTGCTCGTCGAAGATCAGGACCGCGTGCCAGCCGTCTGCCTTCGCCACGTTGCTCACCGCGCTCACCTGCCCGACACGGACGCGCCCGAAGACCTCCGCCGGCGTGCGCCGCTCGGGATCGCAAAAGTCGTCGCCGCGTGTACCTTCTATGCGCTGGGGTACGCTTGCTCCTGATGCGGACCCTGCATTAGAGATCGGCCGGTGCGCTCGCAGCGGATTGAACGTCGCGCCCTCGAACGTCCAGCGATTCATCACACGTACGACGCGCTGGCGCAGCGCCGCCTCCACCAAGCCAAACGTCGAAACCAGCCACGGCTCCATCTCCGGTGGCGGAATGATTTCTCCCTCCACTGCCTCGACGGCGAAAAGTCGCTCTACTAGAGAGCGGTCATGGCCGGGCAATTCCGCGATCAGGCGGGGAAGATTGGTGATCTGTCGCTCTGCGTCTCGCTCAGGCTGGCTCATCTGGCGCGCGCGCGTCGCCCAGCGGAGCGTCCCGTCGTGAGCCGCTGCAGTTCCTGCGCGCGACGATAGAGCGCGACATACTGCTCGGCGGAGGCGTCCCACGAGTGGTCGGCGCTCATCGCGCTCTGCATCAACGTGCGCCACTGCTCCGGACGCTTATACATCTCCAGCCCGCGCACGATGGCCGCGAGGAAGTGGAAGGTGTTCTGCTCCTCAAAGCTGAACCCATTGCCTGTCTCTGTTGTGGCGTCAAACTCCGTCACGGTGTCGGCCAGCCCACCGGTGCGGTGGACGATGGGCACGCAGCCATAGCGCATGGCAATCATCTGCGACGTGCCGCACGGCTCGAACCGCGACGGCATCAGCAGCATATCCGATCCGGCGTAGATCGCGCGCGCCAGCTCGTCGTTGAAGGTGAGATGCGCCGAGACGCGGTCCGGGTAGCGCTTCGCCAGTTCTTGCGTCTCCTGGTGAAAACGTTGCTCGCCAGCGCCCATCACGACGAGTTGCGCTCCCAGCTCGACTAGCGCCGTGGCAATCTCAAGGAAGAGGTCAAAGCCTTTTTGAGCGGAGAGGCGTCCAGTCCAGGCAAGGATCGGCATTGTCTCCTCCACCGAAAGCTTGAGCCGTTCCTGGAGCGCGGTCTTATTGCGCGGGCGACGCTCCAGCGCAAAGGCGTCGAAGGTGGCGGCGAGGCTGGAATCGCGCGCAGGGTCGAACTCCTCGGTAGTCGATGCCGTTCAGGATGCCATACAGCCGCCCTTCGCGGTCGCGTAAAAGTGGATCCAGCCGCTCACCAAACTCCGGCGTCAGGATCTCGCGCGCGTAGCGTGGGCTCACGGTGCTCACGATGTCGGAGTAAAGCACTCCCCGCCCCATCATATCCACGATCTCGGCGAACTCCGGTAGCTCAGGATAGACGAAGCCTCCTTGCGCTACTCCCGCGACCTCCAGGATGCGATACCCGAAGATGCCGTGGTACGCCAGGTTGTGAATGGTAAACACCGTCGCCGCGCGCGCGAAGTGCGGATCATCCTGATAGAGCGTCTTCGTCCAGTTGGGAATGATCGCGGTATGCCAGTCATGGCAGTGCAGGACGTCAGGCGTCCAGTCCTGCGCGCGCACATATTCGAGCGCGGCGCGACAGAAGAGGATGAAGCGCTCGCCATCGTCGTCGTAGCCGTAGAGCTGGTCGCGCTGGAAATAGTGTGGCGCGTCGATGAACGAGATGCGAACGCCGCGCTGTTCCGTCTCCAAGACATTGACCAGTTCAGTCCCCTCGCTCATCGGCGTCGCCAGGCCCGCCATCACCGTCGAGAGCCCCCAGCGCTCGGGATCGATGGTCCGGTAACGGGGCAGGATCACGCGTACATCGTGGCCCAGCCGGCTGAGCGCGCGCGGCAATGCGCCTATGACGTCGGCCACGCCACCTGCCTTGAAGTAGGGCGCCGACTCAGACGCGACAAAGAGAATTCGCAGCGGCGCGCCACGCAGCGCGGCGGCTACGTCGAGCCGGGCGGCAGGCGACGAGTCAGGCGCAGCATCTTCGCGCGCAGTACGACATGACGCATGCTCCCGGCAGAGATACGCGCCGCTGCTCCGTCGGGGAACTGGCGTGTAGCGAGCGCTTCGAGAATCAGCAGGACATCAACACGTCGTCGTCAAGCAGCCGCGACCGCGCGGCGCAATCTTGGCAGAGGAATAGAGGCAGTATAGCAGGCGCCACCCGCCGACCGCCAGTGAAAGAAGCGATGAAACGATGAAGATTCATCAGGGAGGTACGGTCAGATCGCACATGACTCGCTTGCGCGACACGGGATTTCTTGCCACTGACGATTGAGTCGCCGTACACGAAATGACCGGCGAGCCCAATGGCTGCGCCGGTCACATCGAGCATTGTAGGGTTTACTGCGCCGCTGATGCGGCTCCGCCATTCGTCGCGGGAACTCCGCCGTTTCCACCGTTGGCGGCGACGGCTCCATTCGCGCGGGCCACGGCCTCCTCGCGTGAATCGGGGCCAAGCGCGGTATAGGCGAAGGCGCCGGTCATGGTGAGGGCGATCCCGAAGATCACCAGTTCAGGATAGTTGATCGGCGGACTGGCATAACTCAGGCTGTAGATCACCGCCGCGAACGCGATCCCGACCAACAAACAGATCAGGATAGCGATCGTCCAGCGTCCAGCCCCCGCACGCAATGAGCCAAGGAGGCAGGCGCCTATGCCTACCACCGCGAAGATCATCCCGACGAACATGATCACGTGGGACGCCTCGACGACCTCCAGGCCACCCTCGGCGAAGAAATCATGATGGAAGCCCTGGATGCCCGCAATCAGCATAAGGGTGAGAGCAAACAGCAGCGTCCAGAAGGCGAACTTCCGCAGATCGCTCATCGGGCGGCGGCGGATGAGGATGGCCAGTTGCCAGAGCGCCAGGCCCCCCATCAGCAACAATACCCAGAAGGCGTCATGCAATCCACCCACACCTGGCTCATAGAAGAACGCCAGGCCAGATTCCAACTCGAAGAACTTCGGCACGGAGAGCAGGCCGTAGCCGAACATCAGAACTAGCAGCAGCGTCCCCAGCACCAGCCAGTGGCCGATACATCCCAGCGCCTGTGGTCTGGTTGGCGCGAACTCTCTCTGAGTCGCCCAGGTATAGATGAACGCCAGAACCGAGATGCTCAGCGCGGTCAGCAATCCCGTCGGGACCTGGGTCGCCAGGTCAGCCGTAGTGGCGGTATGCACCACCGAGGCGGCGAGGCCAAGCCAGACCAACGCGAACGTGCCGCCGATAACGACGGTGTTGCGCCGTGTGGGCCAGAAGTAGTGGGCGACGAGCAGGAGCGTGAAGACGCCGCCGAAGACCGCGGCGCAGATGATGTAGCCAGTGAAGGGGCTAAAGGTGCAGCTCGCTGGGACGTGCTTCGCCTGTGAGCATTGCACCCAGAACTGATTGGTATCGATCTGATGAATGCCGTAGACGACGGGATAGACGAAAAACCACGCGAGCAGGAGCGGGATCGCGACAAGCCCTATGAGGCCGACGACACCACTGAGATAGACGCCCGGCATGAACTGCTGGCGGTTCTGCGTCATCACCGGCAGGAGCCAGATGAGCAGTCCGAGCAAGGCGAAGCAGAGGCCGAGGAAGAGCAGGATGTTGCCAAAGGGATTTGGCGCGGCTTGTGGGCCAGACTGGAAGACGATGGGCGCGAAGGTAAAGATAGACACGTAGAGCGCCGCGATGCCGATGGCGGCGGTTATGCAGACGCGCACCAGCAGATCGCGGGCTGGCCCCATCGCGCGACTAGAAAGCACCCATGGATTGAGAATGGCAACGACGAGCATGCCCAGGCCGGTAATCAGCGCCACCAGACCGACAGAGATGAGGTCAATGCTATTCGGCTGGAACCAGAACGAGGTGATGTAGTAGCCATCCTGCGCGGTGGGGAGAAACTGTGGGACCGTGCCGGTGCTGGCAAGGAAGAGCACGATGGCCCCCACAGCGCCGATCCCAAGGCCAACCACAGCAAACAGCGGCCAGGGAATAATCGGCTTGGGATCATAGAGAAACGAGATCTCCAGCGCAACCACTCCCATGCCAAGCGAGAGCAACCCCAGCGCTAGAAAACCCTGCTCGAAGCTGGTGAGTGTCGCCAGCGTCGAGACGGTGAAGACATAACTGGGAATCTGCCCGATGAGGATCGCCGTGATGAAGAAGAAGCCTGTCGCGATCACGATTGCGCGCGCCCACGACATCGGCTTCTCATGTTCGCGCAGAGGCGCCGCCGCCGTCACTGCCATGGTTGATCATCCCTTTCAGTATCGGGTAGGAGACTGGCGCGCCTCCGCTACTTGACCGTAATCCAGCCGACCATGTACGGGTGGAGATTGCAGTAAAAGGGGTACTCGCCGGGCGTATCGAAGGTGAACTCGAAGCTGCCGCCCGCCGTGAAGATCGGCGATTGGAACTTGCCATCTGGCTTGCCACTTGGCCCGCTGTAGACGTTGTGCGGCGCGGACGACTCGTTCGTCCAGGTCACCTTCGTGCCAACGCTGATGATGACGTCACTGTTTTGGCCGCCCTTTACCAACCAGCCCCAGGCGCCTCCACCTTGCGGCGGGTTATTGACCGCCGAGATGCTGACGTCCGCCTGGCCCGTCTGGTCGATGAATTGCGAATCGGGCGGACGATTCGACCCAGGGTTGTTCGCCTGATTGTGATACTCGGCGATCTGCGTTGGGTTTGTCAGCGAGGCGAGCACATAGCTGAAGCCGTTCGTGCTCGGCAAGTTGTTGGTCTTGAGGTACTGTGGATCAGACGAGCGAATCAGAGCCAGCAGATAGGCGATATCCTGCTCGGTCAGCGGGCCACCGAAGGCGTCGGACCAGGCAGGCATCTGGAATGTCGCCAGGTTCGTCGGGATCGGGTACGCCTCCAGAAATGATGCGCGTGATGTCGTCGTTGGTGAGCTTGCTGACGTCCGGGTTGCCATTGAGCTTCGGCCCTGCAATGCCTTGCCCCTGGAAGCCATGGCAGGATGAGCAGTATTGGCCGAAGAGCGCCGCGCCACGTTGCAACGAGAGATCATAGATCTGGCTCTGCTGCGTCGCCTGCGCCTGCTGCTGGGTCACGATGAGGATAGGGATGATGAGTCCAAGCGTCAGGGTGAAGAGCAGCGACGCATAGCCAACGCGCGCCACTGTCGTTCCGCGCATGAAGAAGAGATAGAGGAACGCGCCGACGAAGACGCCGATCACGCCCAGACCCAGTCCTACCTGGATGGGGAAGACTCCAGCGAAGCCCAGCAGGGCGCAGAGCACACCTGCGACCACTCCCGCCGTCAGGCCGAGCAGGCCCGGATTGCGGCCACGTATTCATCTTCGCGATCCTTTATCCATTCCTGACATTGATTGACGCCGTGAGCGCCGCTGGTTAGTCGTGTTTCCACTCCCTACGCGCCGCAGACGACATCGGGTACTTTGAGGATGCGGGTGCCGGAGTCGGGACGCTGGACGGTCTGGTTGAGCTTGCCAGTGTCAACCCGTACCAGATCATCTGTCAAGGTCATGACAAAGCGGTCCAGGCTGCGCGGCGCCGGGCCATCCAGATACTCGCCATCGACGTTGTAGTGCGAGCCGTGGCATGGACACTTGAAACTGACGCAATCGTCGCGGAACGGCACTTTGCAGCCGAGATGCACACAGACCTGATACAGCGCGGCCCACCAGGTGCCATCGCTACCCTTTGTCCAGGTCGACGCCGTCACCGCGTCGGCAAGCGGCTCACCGCTGAGAGAAAGTGCGTATCAGGCCCTTCGGCCAGATGCATGATGTAGCTCTTGGCGTCCGGCTCGTAGAAGATGCCCTTCTGGCCAAGTTGGAACTTCGCCTGTTCCGCCGCCGGATAGTTGCTTAGCGGCTTGAGGACGATCACCGAGCCGAATTTGCCCGCGAGGTTCGGATAGAACATCACCAGCGCGCCAAAACTGCCGGCGGTCGCCGACCAGTCCGATTGAGAGACCAACCGAGCGGCGCAGCAACTGGCGCGCGATCCATGCCGCGACGCCCAACCTGGGCTGACTCCGCGCCGCCGCCAGTCAGGATCTCGTATTCCTGCGGCGTTCGCTTTGGATCAATACTCATCGTCTCATCCCTCATATCTGCGCGAGCTTAGCGCGGGTCTACAGATCGAAGTAAATATGCCCTGCCAGGGCCAGACCCACTGCCAGCCCGCCCCACGGAAGAAGCTGCCCATGAGCGTGGCGATGGCGAAGAAGACAGCGATGATCGTGAAGACACTGATCGAGAGCTTGCGATCTTCAAACGCCCGGCTTGGGTTGCGGTCGATGTAGGGCAGCGCCGCAAGCGCGACGAGTACACCGCCAGGAACCAGCACACCTGCGACGGTTGGCGGGAAGTAGTGGAGAATCTCCTGCAAGCCCAGGAAGTACCACGGCGCCTTGGCAGGGTTTGGCGTGAGGTTTGGATCAGAGTGCTCGCGCAGCGGGGCGTCGATGATGATGCTGACCACCGTGAGCACCACCGTCATCACCATCGTGGCGAGGAATTCGCGCACGAGCAAGTGGGGCCAGACGAAGACAGAATCCTCGAGCTGCTTCTCAACTCGTGTGATCGCCTCCTGCTTCACCACTGCCAGCGTGCGATAGCGCTTCTGCGTGGATGTCGGCCGTTGGCTCTGTCACTGCCATCGTCTCACTCCTTCGCTGTTCGCGACCTCATGGTCGCGTTGAGTCTCCAACCGAGCGCAAGGGCTAGTTCAACGAGCCGACCGGAGCGCCCTTCTCGGCGCGCGCCTCCTCCAGCTCGCGGCGCGATGGCGGCGGCGGCCCGGCCTCTCCTCCATCCTTGCGGATGCGCCAGAAATGCACCGCCATCAGCACCGCCGCGGCGAGCGGCAGACCGATCACGTGCAGCGTGTAAAAACGAATGAGCGTCGGACCGCCAACGCCCACCGGCTGGCCGGTCAGGGCGTTGTGTACCTGTGCGCCCAACAGTGGCGCATACGAGGCCATGTTCGATCCGACCGTGATGGCCCAGAAACCGATCTGATCCCACGGCAGCAGGTATCCCGTGAAGCTGAGGAGCAGGGTCAGCAGGAAGAGCGTGACGCCAATGACCCAGTTGAACTCGCGCGGCGGCTTGTAGGCGCCATGATAGAAGACGCGGATCATGTGCAGCGTCACCGTCACCACCATCAAGTGCGCCGACCACCGATGCATGTTGCGCACCAGGTTGCCAAACGCCACCGCGCCCTTGATCTGCTGGATGCTCGCATACGCCACCCGCTGCTCAGGGACGAAGTAGAACATCAGAAAGATGCCGGTGATGGTGAGGACGAGGAAGAGGAAGAAGGAGAGCCCGCCCAGACACCAGGTGTAGGTGATCTTCATCGCTTTGCGGCTGACCTTGACCGGGTGCAGATGAAGAAAGACATTCCCCATCATCACCAGCGACTGGTTGAGCGGCGTGTCGGGATAGCCATGCCGGAAGATGGACCGCCAGAGCTGGCTCTCGGTAACGGCGTTCCAGGTTTTGTCGAGCAGTCCGCGGTTTTGTGTGCTCACGCTGCCTCCTCGGGATCCACATCAAAGGCTGAGGGACGTATGGCCGGCGCGCCACTGCGCCGGAGCCATGGCAATCTATCGGACAGGATTGAACGGAATAGCGCGGGAAGGTCTCACTCTACGACGAGAGGCCGGCGTAGCTGGTTGCGCTCTGTTCCAGACGGGCGCAAAGAGGGTGAGCGCCGATGTCCCTGGAGTGTATGGACGAGCCGTCGTCCATAGGACGGGAACAATACCGCATTATACCAGAGGCGCCGTGGGCGCGCAATTCGCCTCACCCATACCGCCTGGTCGCGTGAATGCGAGACCCTTTGCGAACAGAGGAGCTTCAAATCGCACACAACGCTGACGGGCGTGGAGAGGGGAAGGCGTACGACACGCCTAGTCTAGACTGTACTGCATGCCCCGGCGGCGTGGCTATCAGGTGTTCACCTGATTTTGCGTCAGGTGTGGCACGAGAAACACGGCTCCAACTCCACGCGCACATGCGCACGCACATGCGCAAAGGTAAACACGATGGCGAAAGACCCATCCCGCCACCGCATCTCTTCCATTCAGGCGTCGCTACCAGTTGCTGTGTCCGTCGGGCATCTGACTGCTCCACTGGCTTGGCATGTTCGAGCGTCCATTGCCAGCGCCATAATTTGACGGCGGCGAGATATAGTCGCCCCACATGCTTGGCGGATTCGGAATGTGCGGGCGACCCTGATCTCCACGAGAGGTCGCGCCACTGGGTTGCGGCTGACTGTACCCCTGCTGACTGTAACCCTGCTGCCCATAGGCGGGCTGTCCGTATTGGGCGCCATTTCCATACTGGGCGCCATCCATGTAGCCTGGGTCCATGGCATACTGGCCGGCGGGAAGCATCAACTGCCCGTCATCCATCGCTTCGTCGTTGAGCGAGTCGCCATAGCTCATCTGGCGCACTTTGCCGCCGACGACACGATGCAGATCATGCACTACCTGCTCGAGTTGCTCGGCGCTCTGGTTTGCGGCCCCCGCCCCCGCGACGAGCTGATCGGAGACCTGACGTGTCACCGTGATGGCTTTGCCCAGGCGCTCGCTGCTCAACTGCTGACGGCGCGCCGCCTCGTCGATATAGTGCGCCAGTTCCTGCAGATGCTGCACTGTGCGGCGGGCCTGCTCCTCAGTCAGCCGGTTCCAATAGTCGCCGAACCAGTTGCTCGCGTCGATGATGCGCCGCGCCGCCTGGTGCATGGCGTCGGAGAGGTAGCGCACACTCTCCAGTCCTGTCGAGCAGGCGTCCACAACCCAGTGCTGTTCGCCTGCGGATTGCTCCTGACGCGCGGCCAGACTATGCAACTGGAGCGCCGCGCCCTCGAGATCTTCTACCGAGGCCTGCACCGGCCGTGACAGGCGCGATCCAATGATGAGACCGATGAGAATCGCCAGCACGGCGATCACGCCCGCGATAATCAGCGAGTTCTTGACCTGATCGGTTGCGACCTGCGTAACGGTCGAGATCGGGCTGAGGACGAAGTACGACCATGGCACGGTGGCCAGCTTGATGCGCACAAACTGGTATTCTGTCTTGCTCTCTGGGCTGGCGACCGACTGGAATGACTGCTCCGTCTGACCGGCGTCGAGCGCATCGGCGACGGCGGGCAGGTCGAGTTGCTGAATCGGTGTGTCAGACCCGAAGCGCTTGTCGGTGGAGATCTCCGTCTGCGTCGCCGCGCTCAATGGCTTGACCGCCGTGAAGAGTTCATTCTGCTTGGAGCTAGCGATGCGAATACCGTCGTTGTCGGTGATGAAGGCGTAGCTATCCGCGCCATTCGCCCCATCCTCTTTCCCGACGATACCCCACAAATAGTCCAGGCGCAGCGTCCCGCGCGTGAAACCAACCACCGTCTTCGCCTGCGTAGCTGGATTTTCCAGTGTGACCGGCGTGTAGATGTAGACATACGCATGCTGGTCCTGCTGGCTGTAATAGACAGGCGAGATGTTCTGTTTATCCTGCCGTATCACCTGATCCACGTCCGTAGCCGATGGAGGAACAACGGTGGCGCTCGTCAGTTTCGTATCTGAGGATGTCAGGAACTGGCGGTTCGCGCTGAAGATGGAGACAGCGCCATAGTTCTTGTCGCGAATTGCGGCGACGCCGACAGTGCGCACCATCGAGTCCCTGTAGAGCGCGAGCTGCGCTGGTTTGTCGCAACCAAGCGAGGCTGGCGCCTGGTCCGCAGCGGTCGCGCAGACGATAAACGGAGCGACAGTTGGCACCTGCGCTATCGTGAGACCATCGGCCAGGCGCTCGCTCAGATATGCGTCGACGAGCGCGGTCTTCGCGTTGGCGTCGGTCGAGATCGCCTGGCGTCCCTGGTCGATCAGCGCGCCTCTGGCGAGATACGTGTTGATGCCGACCACCGCAGCGACCGGGAGCAGCGCGGCGAAGAGCGCCAGCAGCGAGAGTCGCACTGGCAGCGACATGCGGCTACGCGACCGGCGACGGCGTGGCTGAGCCGCCATCATATCCGCTGGAGCCATATTCGCCATGTTCAAGGAGCGCCTCGTTTCCTCTTGGTCCGTCTTCTATCGGCGCGCATCACGTCGCGGTATCCTGTTCCGACGCGAATGCGCTTGAACGCCGTTGAGTGGCTGTCGAAATAGTCGCTGGAGCAAATGCGTAGCGCGCAGGCGCATCCACCAGGTCGCCCGAGTACGATTAGTACGATTTCTGGGAGATACTCTCATTCGCCACGCCACATCTAGGTACGCGCCTCGCTCACGCCGTGTTCCAGCGACCCTCCAGATCGCATAGGCGCGATGAGGCGCACTCGCCTGCCCAGCTATTATATTTGCGCCGACCTCGCCACGTCTCGCGCCCTCTTACTTATGAGGGATAAATCACCAGATGGCGATCCTCGAGATCACGGAGAAGTTGCACTACATCTTCGACGGGCTTACCAGAGAGACGCGAGATATCCTGGACCGTATGCTCTCCATCGGCCAGCAGCAGCACCGTGCGATGTGAGCGCGCAAGATTGTAGGTCGTCACGACGTTGATGAGATCGCGGACATCGGTGGCGCGCTTGGGGCGTCGCCCTGCGAAGGGATGCGGTGAGGGATTCGTGGGACTTGGCGGCGGCGCAAGAGGCGCGGGGCGCTGTGTCTGGCTCGGTGTCGGCGCGCTCGGTGGCGGCGTCATCGGCGCGCTTTGGTAACCATTCACGCCACTGGTCGCTCCATTTGGCTGACTCGTTGGCTGACTCGCGCTATTTGGTCCCGAGACGCTCCAGGGCAGGCCAGGATCACTGGAACCCGATCCCGTGGCAGGTGTGTAGACTCCGCTGGCCCCAAAATTTGGCGTCGCTGGCGCGTACCCTGGCTGATATCCCGGCTGGCTCGTTGGCTGATATCCTGCCTGGTTCGCTGGCTGATACGCTGGTGGGGGAACCTGCAAAGGTGGTCCAGGGCGTCCATTGGGGCCAAAGCCGTTCGCGCCGTTTTGTCCGTAGTACCCATTGGGGCCACTCCGCGCGAACGCGCCATTCGAAGGCGAACTGACCGCGGGCAGGACTCCAGAGACATTGGGTATGGGCCGCGCCGCCTGGGGATCGAAAGCGAAATAGCATCCAGTCCACTGCGCCAGAAGATGGAGCGCCTCACGTCCACGCAAACCCGCAATGGCGGCGTAGATGGGCTTCCCCTGGGCGAAATACACTTCGCCCTCCTCGCGCATGATTCCATTGCCACGCTCGACCCGCAACAGCCCTGTTCGCTGCCCAAGCTCAACGACATCCAATACATTCGCCAGACGATCCGTCGCTGTCACCGTAGGCTTCGTCATCGTCCCCCCACCGCCTTTGAGAGATGCTCCTGCCCCAAACGTGGTTGAACACGTGAGCGGTTGCCCCACCACATCATCTCCGACTCCTCATTATGAAATGCGGCGCCGAAACCTGCCTCATCGTACCATGTCCGTCCAGCGAAGCGCACCTGCGCCGACGCTACTATATCACTTGCGTGACATAACCAGAAAGGAGTCCACCCGTTTTTGGATAGCAATGCGCTTGCTCGCCAGCGCAAACCCATTGCTAATGTTCCTCGTCGCGGCGTTGAGCGAAGGTAGCGATCTCCTTCACATGCTGGGCATGATCCTTCTGGCAGATGAGGAGTCCCTCCGGCGTATCAACGACGATCAGGTTATGCGCGCCGGCAATGGCGATGGTGCGACCGGTCGAACTGTAGATCAGGTTACCCTGCGCCTCGATCTCGATATGTCCCGTATCTTCCAGACCGACGACCGCGTTGCCATTCGCGTCCGCGCTGTGCAACTCCGACACCTGACTCCAGCTCCCGATGTCATTCCAGCCAAAACTGACCGGGATAACGACGAGACCACTGGCCTTCTCTAGTACGCCTTCATCTATAGTGACGATCTCCTCTAGTCGTGGCCACACGCTAGCCATGACGCGTTCCACCTCAGCCGTGACACGTCCGCCGCTCGCGCGCGCCGCCGCGCCAATCTCATCGAGGACGCTGGAGACCGCAGGCACGTAGCGCCGGATCTCTTCGAGGATACGATCAACCCGCCAGACGAAGATACCACTATTCCAGACGTAATTGCCTGCCTGGAGGTATTGCTCCGCGACCTCACGCGCCGGCTTCTCTTTAAAGGAATCGCCCGCATAGGCGGCCAGATTGCCAAAATTGCCCACTGGCGCGCCAAACTGGATGTAGCCATATCCAGTTTCTGGGGCGGTGGGCGTGACACCCAGCGTGACCAGCGCACCCTCGCGCGCGAGCTGCTCGGCGAAGGTCAGCGCCTCGCGGAATCCAGCGACATCGGTGATCACGTGGTCGGCGTGGAAGGAGCCCATGACGGCCTGTGCATCGCGCGCGGCGATCAGGGCGGCGGCGAGGCCGATGGAGGCCGCCGTCCCACGTCCCGACGGCTCGGCGACGATCTGCTCGCGCGGCAAGTCAGGAATCTGCGCGGCGACGGCGTCTTTGTAGTTAGCGAAGGTCACGACATAGAGCTGATCGAGCGCCGTGAGCGGCGCGATGCGCTCCACCGTCTCCTCCAGCATCGTGCGTGGACCAGGTAAACGCAGGAATTGCTTGGGCGACTGTTTCGTGCTCAGCGGCCAGAGCCGGGTGCCACTGCCACCGGCAAGGATTGACGCATACATCGTGCGCGATACTCTCGTTCTCTTATGATGGAAGGCGAGCGGCCTTCGCGGACCAGGTTTTTCGGAGGCGCTCCAGTCATGCAGTATCGTCCACAAGCCGCCGCGCCGCGACTGCATTCTACGGGACATGCGCGGCTGATGGCAAGTTAGACACGCTTGCGCGTCGCTGATCTCACGTTGGCGACTGAGGTCGTATGGGGAAACGATCTTGTGTGCGGCGCATGGACAAGACTACGATCGAATGCGACGTGTCGCCCCTGCCATGCCATCCTCGCCGCGTTTGAAACGGCGCGAGGCCTCTGCCAGGCGAGCCAGGAGGAACCGCGCTATGACAACTTCACAAACCTTTGAGTTTCCGCCGAAGGAAGGCTTTATCGTCACCCACTTCCTGACCGTAGCCGATGTGGGGCGCTCGGCTGACTTCTATGAACGCATCCTGGGTGGGACCGTACTCCGCAGCGGCGAGCCGACCTTCCTTCAGATCGCCAATAGCTGGCTTATCCTGAACGTTGGCGGCGGTCCGACCGACGATAAGCCGACGGTCACGCTCGCGCCACCGCAGGACCCCGATCGTGTGTCAAGTTTTCTCAACCTGCGTGTGGCCGACATTCACTCCGTCTATCAGGAGTGGTCGCAGAAGGGCGCGCAATTCCTGACGGAACCCAAAGACCATACATACGAGATCCGCTGCTACCTGCGTGACCCCGACGGCTATATCATCGAGGTGGGGCAGTCAAAGGGCGTCATAAGCGGCTTCCCAGCAGGCTATCGTCTGACCGTCGAGCCGCAGGGGCAGTAGCCGCGTTCTATTCGTCCGCGCGCTCGGCGTCTGGGATGATGCGGAACGGCGAGGCGGGATCGTCCAGCAGCAAGCGCAGCAGGTTGTCGCTGGCGGGCGCTGGCTCCGCGTCGTCGCCGACGATGCGCGTCAGTTCTTCGGGCGAGAGGTCGCGCGATGGGTCCCAGCCGTAGCGTTTCATGTCCACGCGCTCCTTCGCATCGAAGAAAATCCCTTCATCCTCCAGCAGCTCGCGCATGCGTCCTTTCTGGCCGAATGCCCAGGCTCCCGATAGCTCACCCTTGCTGTTGATGACACGCTGCGCCGGAACTGTACCGTCGTGCGACTCGTTCATAATCCAGCCGACGACGCGCGCCCCGCCACGCGGTAACCCCAGCGCGTTCGCCAGCCAGCCGTAGGTTGTGACGCGTCCAGGTGGGCAGGCGTGCACGAGCGCGTAAACCTTCCCCGCAAGCGCGCTGGCCTTCTCCCGCGTCATCGGCCCCTCCGGCTCATCTGGCATTGCAAAGTGTCCTTCCTAAAACACTCGTTGTAAGCAGAGTATCATAATGAAAAGGACCCCAACGAAGAGAAGGTTGCAGATGATCTCACGGCGCATTTTCGCTGTTCATCGTCTGGCCTGGTCTCCCGACGGACGTCACATAGCCGTTTGCGGCTGGGGCACCGCCAAGACGATCCGCATCCTGAGCGCAACCACACTGGCTACAGAGCGTGTCTATCGTGGTCATTCGCCTCATAAAAAAGGGATGGCATGGTCCGCTGACGGCCAGCGTATGCTCTCTACCGATCTCCAGACCGTGCATCTATGGAACACGAGTACTGCTGAACTGGTCTCCGCCTACGCCAAAGGTGACCTCAGTTTCTTCAGTCCTGGATGGTCACCCGATGGACGATATGTCGCTGCTGTAGCCTGGCGTGAGGCGGCTTACGTCTGGCGACCATCCACTCGACTTGATGTACACGCCTATCGAGGAGATTTCCACTCGCTCGCGTGGTCACCCACCAAGAATAGAATTGCCCTGGCAGGATGGAGCCAAATCGAGATCTGGTCGCCTTTAGAGGATCGTTTAGAGTTCACGCTTCCTTGTAAGGATACCGACAGCGTACGCGCACTTAGCTGGTCGCTGGATGGCGCACGTCTCGCATCCAGTGGAAGTCGCCACTGCGCGATTGAAATTTGGAATGCGATGTCTGGCTAGCTCCTCAATTTTCACCAATCGTCCAAGGGGGATCGTGTCGCGGTGGAGGCGGTGGCGTGGTCACCAGATGGGCTGCGGATTGCCACTTGTGGTATTGACAGCGGCGCAAAGATTTGGAACGCAGAAACCGGTGCGCTTATCGGCATATATCCTAGACATAGCGGAGGCGTTTATGGCCTTGCGTGGTCGCCCGACGGAACCCGTATCGCTTCAGGCGACGGAGATGGAAACGTGCATATCTGGACGCCAGAAACTGACCTCGTCTAATGAAGCATATGTTATCTGTCTCTCAGGGAATCTGCGCTTGACCCGCGCTCTCCGGCGGGCATACAATCGCCTATAACCGCAGATTCCCTCTCTAACAGCGGAAGGCGCCTCAATGGCGAGAACGACCTCCGGCGGCGAATCCCTCCTGCTCGCCGTCGATCTCAGTAACACTGGCATCAAGCTCGGACTCTATCCGCGCGATGGCAAAGAAAAAGACACCTTGCGCGCGCGCTGGCGTGTGGCCACGGTGCGTGACAAGACCACCGACGAGTACGCCGCATTATTAATGACACTGTGCGCCCAGGCGGGGTTGCGCGCCGAGGACATCAGCCGACGTCATCATCGCCAGTGTCGTGCCGCCGCTCACGCCGGTCTTCCAGGCCGCCGCCGAGCAATACCTCAAGCGCGAGGCGCTCGTCGTCAGCCACGAGATGGACCTGGGCATCAAGCTGCTGGTGGATAATCCCTGGGAGACCGGCGCCGACCGCATGATTAGCGCGCTCGCCACGCACTGGCTTTACGGTGGCCCAGCTATCGTCATCCAGTTCGGCACCGCGACGAGCTTCGACTGCGTCTCGTCGGAGGGCGACTTCCTTGGCGGAGCCATCGCGCCGGGACTGGGCATCTCCGCCGAGGCGCTGGCGCGCGCCGCCTCGCGGCTCTATCAGGTCGAGCTAGTCCCGCCACCGCACGCGCTGGGCAAGAACACGATTCACAGCATGCAGTCGGGTATCATCTACGGCCATGTCGGGCTGGTCGAGGGGCTGATCGCGCGGTTGCGCGAGGAGCTACCTGGCCCGCGTCCGGCGAAGGTGATCGCGCACGGCGGCCTGGCGAAGGTCATGGCTGGTGTCTGCCCCAGCATCGAAACCGTTGATACCAACCTCATCCTGCGCGGGCTGCGCATTGCCTACGACAGAGTGCGCGCCACCTGACATTCCAGTAGCCACGTTTTCTCTAGCGTCTGGAGCCTGCATCGTGCCAAAGAGAACCGCCACCCTCCCCGCCCGCAATGAGCAGAAGAATGAGCAGAAAGCGGCAAAACCTGAACCTGCGTCGCAACGTACGCCATTCAAGCCGGGAACCATGCTCAGCCTGCGCACGCCGCTGGACGCGCAGATTTCGCCAGATGGCCGCTATGTCGCCTTCTTGGTGAACGAGTACGTGCCCGAGCGACCCAAAGCCCGTCCGCGCCTCTGGCTCGCGCCGGTCGATGGCGGCGAAGCGCATCCTGTCGCACTCGCGACAGGCGCCGACCGCGGTGAGGATAGCTGCCCGCGCTGGTCGCCTGATGGCAAGCATATCGCCTTCCTTTCCACGCGCGAGCATCACCCCGGCGACACGAAGCAAATCTATATCACCACACTTACCGACGGCGAGCCAGGCGAAGCCCGCAAGGTCTGCAGTATACCGAATGGCGCCGAGAGTCTGGCGTGGTCGCCGGATAGCAGGCGTATCGCCTTCGTCGCGCTGGAAGGCCCGAAGCCGGATAGCGATCCCATTGTCCTTGGCTCTCAGCCAGTCGGCCGCCACCGCCGCCTCTGGACGGTGCGCCCAGAGAGCGATACACCAGAACCAGTCACGCCGCAAGACGCGACTATCTGGGAGTATGCCTGGTCGCCGCAGAACGACCGTCTGGCCGTCTTCTACAGCTCCGGCCCCGACGAGACGCATTATTATCTCGGCCAACTTGGAATTGTCGCTGCTGATGGCGGCGCGGTACGCCAGCTTGGTCATCTGACGCGCCAGGCGGGTGCGCTCGCGTGGTCTCCAGATGGGACACGTATCGGCTATGTCTCCGGCGAGTGGAGCGATCGCGGCATCGTCGGCGGCGATGTCTATGTCATCTCGCCCGAGGGCGGCAAGCCGAAGAACCTGATGCCAGGGACTCGCCTCAGCCCAAGCTGGCTACGCTGGCTGCCAGATGGCAAGACACTGCTCTACGCCGCCTGGGATGGCGTCACACATCAGATCGGCCTGCTCGACGAGGAGAACGGCAAGATGACGCCGCTCCAGCGCGACTTTGTGATCGGCGACTTTGCGTGGCCACGCATGAGCGCGAGCGCCGACGGCACACGCATCGCCCTCGCACATAGCGTCGCCGGGGAGCATCACTTCGACGTCTTCGCGGGCGACCTGGAGAGCAATCGCCTCACCTGGCGACGGCTGACGAGGTTGAACCCGATCGCGGAGGAGACCATCGCGGTCGCACCGACCGAGCGCATCACCTACACCGCCGCCGACGGCTGGGAGATCGAGGCGCTCTACAGTCCGCCGCTGGCGCCGCCAGAGAAGGGCAAGCCACCGCTGGCCCTCCTTGTGCATGGTGGACCCTCCGCCGCCTGGATCAATAGCTGGACAGGTGGGTACCTGGTACAACTCCTCGCCAGCGCAGGTTATGCGGTTCTCCGGCCGAATCCGCGCGGCAGCATGGGGCGTGGCGTCGCCTTCGCCGACGCGGTGCTGGGCGACATGGGCGGCAAGGACTTCGAGGATCTGCTGGTGGGAGTGGACGAGGTGGCGCGACGCGGGCTAGCGGATGGCGAGCGCGTGGCGATTCTTGGCTGGAGCTATGGCGGCTTCATGGTGGCGTGGGCAGTCAGCCAGACGACGCGCTTCAAGGCGGCGATGATGGGCGCCGGTGTCAGCGACTACCATAGCTTCCACGCCCAGACGAACATCCCCGACTGGGACAT
Organism: uncultured bacterium; assembly: GCA_963733745.1. GTDB lineage: Bacteria > Chloroflexota > Ktedonobacteria > Ktedonobacterales > JADMIN01 > DASWAC01. The sequence continues at coordinate 6,060 of CAVTFE010000077.1, read as the reverse complement.
GCGCTTCCTGCAAGCCGACCCGCTGGAGAATCCCGACGCCTATCGTACGCGCTCGGCGATCACGTTTGCGAAGAACGTCACGACGCCGACGCTGATCCTGCACGGCGAGAAGGATGTCTGCGTTCCGGTGAATCAGGCCTATGGGTTCCATGCGGCGCTGCGTGAGCGCAATGTGCCGGTCGAAATGGTCGTCTATCCGCGCGAAGGGCATGGCGTGCAGGAGCGCGAACACGTCCAGGATATGGAGGAGCGCATCCTCCGCTGGCTCAAGACGTATCTGTAAAACCCACCCCTGGCAAACGCGTCGCATGCACACAACGGGTGTATGCTATGCGCAGAAGCGGCGCATGAGGCGACCGCGACGAGTGACGGCGTCTAGAGGAGGCGTGTCCCCATGGCGACCATCGCGGAACCCACTTCCACGGCTGCGACTCCGGGCAAGTATGAGCGCCCGCGCGGTAGCCTGCGCTTCGACTGGCTGATGTTGCTCGTCGGGATGTGGCCGCTTGTTGGCGCGCTCACCGACGCCAATGCGCATATCAACGATCCGCAACTGGAGACGTTCTTCACGCCCTGGCATGCGCTGCTCTACTCCGGTGTGGTTGTGGTTGGCCTCTGCATTGGCTATGTCGCCTGGCGCAACCACCAGCGCGGCTACGCCTGGACCCGCGCCGTGCCGCCGGGCTATGGGCTGACGCTCGTTGGAGTGGGCGTCCTGGGCGTTGCGGGCATCGGCGACCTCATCTGGCACTCGCTCTACGGCATCGAGCGCGACATCCCCGCCATCACCAGCCCGACGCATATGCTCATCATTCTGGGCATTCTGCTGGTTGTTGCCGGGCCATTGCGCTCTGCGTATACACGCCCGGCGGCGGAGGTTCGCGGTCTGGCGCAACTGCCGATGATCCTTTCCGTCCTCCTCTTGTACACGATGATTACGTTGCCATTGCAATACCTCCACCCCTTCTCGTACCGCTTTGCCCAGTTCGGCAATGTTGATCTCTTCGCCGGTAGACCGTTCCCAGCAGTCGATTCGTATCTCGCCGAGGGGCTTGGGCTGGCGAGCATACTGGTGACGACCGCCGTCCTGATGGGCCTCGTCCTCTTCCTCGTGCGACGCTGGCAGTTGCTCTTTGGCGCGCTGACGCTCATTCTAACGGTGAATATCGCCGCGCTCGGCGCGCTCCAGCGTGACTTCACGCTCGTCCCCGCCGCGTTCGCCACGGGGCTGCTCGCCGACCTGCTGATCCTGACCTTGCGCCCCTCGCCCACGCGCCCGAACCTCTTCCGACTGTTCGCGTTCCTGCTGCCCGCTATCCTCTTCACGGCGTATTTCGTGACACTCTTCCTGACCAGCCAGGTCGTCTGGATCATCCACCTGTGGGTCGGCTCGATCTTCGCGGCGGGCTGGGTCGGCTGGGCGATGAGCTACCTTGTCGTGCCGCCACGCGAGTACATCGAGTCTGCCAGCCAGTCAGAACAGAGCCAGGGATAAGGGACGGCGATGGAACTAGGCGTCTTCCTGCCGATCTCCGGCAGCGCCACCGGACCCGATACGCTCGCCGAGGCTGCGCAGACCGCCGAGGCGCAGGGTTTTGACGCCGTGTGGTCCGCCGACCGCGTCGTCACGCCGTGGAAGATCGAGACGACCTATCCCTACAGTGAGAGCCAGCAGTTCATCGTCCCGCCGGAGAAGCCCTTCCTCGATTCGCTGACCTGTCTGGCGTTTCTCGCTGGCGTCACGAAGACGATCCGGCTCGGCGTCAGTGTCCTCGTGCTGCCCTATCGCCATCCGCTCTACTGGACACGCGTCGCCGCCTCCATCGAGCGGCTCTCCAAGGGGCGGCTCATCATGGGGGTCGGCGTCGGCTGGATGGAGGAGGAGTTCGCCGCCCTCGGCGTGCCCTTCCACGAACGCGGGCGCATGACCGACGAGCAACTCGAGGCGCTGGCAGCGCTCTGGCGCGACGAGCATATCAGCTACGCTGGAAAGCACTATCAGTTCGCGGATGTCGCCTTCTCCCCCAAGCCGATCCAGCAGCCGCGCACACCCGTCTGGGTCGGTGGCGAGGGCGCTGCCGCCCAGCGACGCACGGCACGCTACGGAGACGCCTGGTTCCCCTACTTCGTGCGCACGACGCCCGCTGAACTATGCGCGGGATTCGAGCGCGTCCGCGAGCAGGCCGTCTCGTTCGGACGCGACCCCGACGCCATCCAGTTGACCTGCTGCCGTCCCATCGAGGTGACGTCTGAGCCGGTCGCTCAGGACGCCGAGATGTTGCGCGGCTCGCCAGAGCAACTGGTCGAGGCGCTGCAAGGCTATCGTGACGCCGGAGTCGCGCACCTCGCGTTGCAATTCATGGTCCCACGCTGGCCCGACCGCGTCGAGCAGATCGCGCGCTTCGCCGCCGAGGTCTTGCCGCACATGACAGGCTGAGCGATTAGAGCACCATGGATTCGGCGTGACCAGCGCCGAAGTCGCGCCTGGGATCGAAGGCTGAGAGCGCGATGGCGTGCCGCTCGAAGGGTGAAGGCAACTGGACCAGCCCCTCGCGCGCATCGCCTGCCAGCAGCGCCTCGACCAGCACAGCGGTGATCGGCGCGTGCATCAGCCCATGGCCAGAGAAGCCCGCCGCATGCAGCAGGTTCTCCTGCTGGGCGTCGAAGCCGATGAGTGGATTCGCGTCCGGCGTCACGCCATAGTAGCCGCAGGAGGTTCCCGCCAGCCCACCACAGTTCGCCAACTCCGGCGCGAAAAGCTCCATCTCGGCGAGGATCGCGTAGCCGTAGTTCTCCAGCCCGTGCTCGTGGCTATATCCCTGCTCGATACGATCCTGGTCCGCGTCTGTAAAGTCTGGCTCTGGTGGCGTGGCGTGCGCCCAGGCCACGATGAGGTGCGGCCCATCCGGACGCGAATGCGCTCCACGCCCCGGCCCCATGCCATAGATGGTCATCGGCAGGCGTCGTAGCTCCTCCTCTGGCATGATCGGACGATTTACCTTCATGTGATAGAGGTAGCGCTTCGTCGGGGCGATGGACAGCGGCATGCCGCCAAGACGCCGGCTGACCCGTGGCGCCCAGGCGTTGGTCGCGTTGACGAACCAGTCCGCCTCGACCTCACCGTCTGTCGTCTCCAGGCTGAGGATGCGCCCATTGCGCAGCCGCACGCCGATTACCTCGATACCCTGGCGCACATCCACTCCAAGCTCGCGCGTCCGCCGGAATCCCTCGCCATAGATGATGTGCGGGTGCAGGAAACCATCGGTCGGACACCACGTCGCGCCGATCAGCCGGTCTGGCTCGATGTGCGGCCAGCGTTCACTCACCGCCGCTGGCGAGAGAACCTCGACCGGCAGGCCCATCCGCTGCTGCATCGCCACCTGCGCTAATGCGCGATCCCAGACGGTCCGCGCAGCGTGACGCAGATCAGATTGCCAGGGCGCCCCAGCCTGCTCTGGGTCTTCGTAGAGGAAGAGGTAGCCGTTCTGCTCGATCACCGTCTGCGCCTGCTCCGGCGGCGTCTTGAGCGCGTCGTGGAACTGCGTGTACCACCACTCGGAGTACATCATGCCGACGACGGTCTCCTCGACGCCGAACTGCGCGCGTATGCAGGCGTTCGACCGGCTCGATGAGCCATTGCCGATGCGCGCCTTCTCCAGCGCGACAACATCGAAGCCGCGCTCGGCCAGCCGCACCGCCGCCAGCGCCCCCGTCACCCCGCCGCCGATGATCACCACTCGCTCTGACATGAACCTCTCCCTGACTGTTTCCCGGCACGTGACCGCGCTCGCAAACAGGCCGTCTAACGAGCGATGGGGCCGCACGCTCTCTGATCAAGCAAGCGTCTCCTTGGGCTATAATTTGGCTCTGGCGACGACGCCACAAATGGACGCAAGGATTGGCGCCCGGCGATCTGTTTTCGTGACTGCCGCGGCGCAGGCTCATATATGGCGGAGAGGATACCATACAGAGATGAGGCCGGATACATCGGGCGATCCACAACCAGCCACCTCTTCTGACAATCGAACTGAAGCCGCAACTCCCAGGAGCAACCAGCCGCCCACGACTCCACCCAACGCTGACGGCGCACAGCCAGCCGCACGATCCTCTGAAGCTCCCGCCGCTCCACCACGCACGACGCAGCGAGCGCCGAGGAAAACCACTACCACGGCGAAGGCCACGGTCCAGGACATCCCCCCGCTATCACAAGGCGAGCCCACCGGCAGTATCTCACCCGCCAACGCCGTCTTCGTCTCGGTCTGCTTCGAGGGTCCAGATATCTACTCGACCGCGGGCGGCCTCGGCACGCGCGTCACCGAGCTATGCGAGTCGCTTGCCATGCAGGGCTACGAGACGCACCTGATTTTCGTCGGCGACCCGAACAAGCCCGCGCGCGAGACGCTGGTAGACGGCAAGCTTCGTCTGGAGCGTTGGGGGCAGTGGATCAGCAAATACTACCCCAACGGCGTCTATGACGGCGAGGAGCAGAAGCTCTACGACTACAGCCAGTCCGTGCCGCCATATATCTGCGAACAGATCGTGCGCCCAGCCGTCGAGGAGGGCAAGATAGTCGTCATCATCGGCGAAGACTGGCACACCGCCGAGACGATCTGCCGCACATCTGACCTACTGTACGAGCGCAATCTGCGCCACCGCGCCATCCTGATGTGGAACTGCAACAGCCTGATGTCGCTGCACCGCATCAACTGGGGGCGGCTCAACTACGCCTCGACCATCACCACCGTCAGCCGCTACATGAAGCACCGGCTCTGGCAGTACAACGTCAACCCGCTTGTCATTCCCAACGGCATTCCGGCGCGCTACCTTGATCTGCCAGACGCGAAGTTGACCCGGGACCTGCGCAAGGTGATGCGGCGCGGTGACTCCAACCGGCTCTTTCTCTTCAAGATTGGCCGGTTTGATCCTGACAAGCGCTGGATCATGGCTATCGAGGCGGCGGCGCATCTGAAGTACAGCGGGCATCCGGTGGCGATGGCGATTCGTGGTGGCATCGAACCCCATGGCGTCGAAGCGCTCAGCCGCGCGCGCCATCTGGGCTTGCAGGTCAAAGACGTGGAGGCAAAGCGCCCAACCGTCGAGGAGTGTGTGCGATTGCTGCGCGACGCGGGCCCGGCGGACATCTACAATCTGCGCTTCTTCGTCCCCGCCGAATTCGTGCGCCTCTGCTACGCCAGCGCCGACGCCGTGCTGGCCAACAGCGGACATGAGCCGTTCGGTCTCGTCGGACTGGAGGTCATGGCCGCCGGTGGTATCGCCTTCACTGGCTCGACCGGCGAGGACTACGTGCTCTCCTTTGAGAACGCCATCGCGCTGGAGACCGAGGACCCGGACGAGATCGTGGGCTACCTGCTGCACCTCAAGCGCGACACCGAGGAGCGCGAGAAGATTCGCGCCGCTGGTCGCCGCACCGCCGCCGAGTTCACCTGGAACGAGGCCATCGAGAACCTTAACGGCAAGCTCGACTACCTCGCGCGCAAGCAGGGGATCTACCTCGAAGAATAGCTGCGACGAGAGGCGATTCCCTATGGCCACCGAGGTCGTCGTCTACACCGTGGTCCATCAGCCCCGCCGGATCAAGCTCCCGGCGCAGCCGATCCCGCATGGCGCGAGCGTCGCCGACATCGAGCGTTGCCTTTTCGACGAGGACATGAACGAGCGCTACTTTCGCAAGGTGGCGGCCGACCTGCTACTATCCCGCCACCGAGCGCTTCCTCAGGCTCACCCGCGCCGGGATGAAGCTCGCCATCGGCTTCTCGGTCTCGTTTCTACGCCAGGCGCAGGAGTGGGATCCCATCTTGCTTGCGCGCTTCCAGGAGTTAGTGGCCGAGCCGAATGTCGAGCTGATCGGCGTCGAGCCGTACCACAGCTTCCTCTTCCTGCTCGATCTGCCACTTTTCGCCCAGCGCATGCGCGCGATGGCGGACGAGATGGAGCGCGTCTTTGGCAAGCGTCCGCACGTCACCGACACCACCGAGATGTGTATGTCCGCCTCGATCTACGACGCGCTTGACCAGGCGGGCTTCGACGCAGCGCTGATGG
>CAVTFE010000076.1:0-72571 GCA_963733745.1 uncultured bacterium | reverse complement strand
CTTTCCAGGGCGCTTCCGGTGAGAGATAACCTTGACAGCAATTCTGACAGCAACGCCGATGTATGTCGGCGAACAACCACGAACGAATCACGAACGAACGATGAAGGTGATCGCCGAAATTTAGGGACGTGGTGAACGGTGGCGAACAAGGATTAACAATAGATATAAGTGGCCAACAGGATGAGGAGGAACCATTCAGCGGCAATTTTGTAAAGCGAATCGGGGTATGGCTGTCATATAGACAATTAGCCTGTGACAGACAAGCTCGGATGCTCGTCGGTCCAGTCGATCCTACGCATAGAGTTCCCATATCTATGGAAGGGTGATACACAGTGCGCGCTGCCATCGTCCGCCATCCCGGAAGCCCGGAGGCGCTGCAGATCGAGGATGCGCCTCTCCCGGAGGCGCCTGTGGGATGGGTCCGCATCCGCGTCAAGGCGATTGGACTCAGCCGCTCGGAGATCTATGCGCGCCGCGGCGATTACTCTGAGGTCAGTTTTCCGCGAGTGCTGGGCACCGAGTGTGTCGGCGTCGTCGATGACGCGTCTGACAGCGCGCTCCAGCCGGGGAGCGTCGTCGTTGCCCTGATGGGCGGCATGGGACGACTCTATGACGGCTGCTACGCCGAGTATGTAGCCGCTCCCATTACCCATGTCCTGCCCGTTACATCCTCATTATCTTGGGAGGTCCTTGCGGCGCTGCCCAAGAGCTACCTCACCGCCCACCAGGCGCTAGAGACGCTCGACCTGCGTCCGGGCCAGACCTTGCTCATTCGCGGTGGGACCTCGTCAGTCGGACTGTGCGCGCTGACGCTGGCGAAAGAGCGTGGCGCACGAGTACTCGCCACCACCCGTAGGCAAGACAAGGTTGCTGCGCTTTCTGCGGCGGGCGCGGACCCTGCGCTGCTCGATACAGGGAGCCTGGAGGAGTCCGTGCGGCAGGTAGCGCCCGAGGGCGTCTCAGCGGCGCTGGAGATGGTAGGAGCGAGCACGCTGCGGGACTCGCTGCTCACCGTCGCCCCCAAAGGCGCCCTCTGCTACATGGGAGTCCTGGGGGACCAAAACGCGCTGGAACGCTTTCAGCCGCTCATGGATATCCCCTCAGGCGTGCGTCTGACGACCTATGCCAGCAGGGCGACGATTGACGCGGCGCATTGCGCGCAATTGCTCCAGCAGATCGTGGATGGCGTCGCGGCCGGGCGCTATCCAACACACCTGGATCGCGTCTTCCCATTTGACCAGCTTGCGGAGGCCCATCGCTACATGGAGGAGAACCGCGGCACAGGCAAGGTGGTCGTGACCGCGCCGTAAGCCAGATCGACGACGTCCCCAACGAACGTGATCAAGCGCGCCTGCGTCAGGGACATAGTGAAAAGAGCGCGTCCTGGCGCACATGCAGCGCGCGCCGCTAAACAACAGAGTCAGCAAGAGCCTACCTCGTCTCCGCCTCTTGCGACCGCTCAGGCTATTCTGATACCCTTCCGACATGACACGAGACCTTGTGGTGCCAGAGACTGTGACCAGACCCATGGATAAGCCATTCACCTGCCCTGTATTCATCGGCCGCGCACGCGAGTTGGCCGCGTTAAGCGCGCTGATTGAGAGGGCAGCGAGCGCGCCTGAATCTGGTCATGTCGCGCTCATCAGCGGCGAGGCGGGCATCGGGAAATCGCGCCTGGCCGCCGAGGTCAAGCACTCCGCGCGGGAGCACGGCTTCCAATTGATCGAGGGGCAGTGTTTCGAGGCCGATCAGTCCTATCCCTATGCGTTGGTCCTCGAACTCGCGCGTATGTTCTTTGCTTGCATTGCTGGGGCTTCTCCCGCGACAGACGACCTGCGTGAGCTCGTGCGCTTGCTCCCAGACTTGGCGCTTCAGGTCCCTGATGTGGCGTCTAACCCGCAAGCGCGCACACCCGACCCCGAGCAGGAAAGGCGGCGTCTGTTTACCTTACTGACCCGGCTCTTGACCGACCGGGCAGCGCGGCAGCCACTTCTCGTCGTCGTCGAAGATGCGCACTGGTGCGACGAAGGCAGCCTTGAGTTCCTGCTGGCTCTGGCGCGACGCCGCGCACATCAGCCGATCTTCCTCATGGTCACCCACCGCACTGAGGATTCCTCCCCGGCCCTGACACACTGGCTGGCGCAGCTCGAACGCGAGCGCCTGACGCTGGATCTCGCCCTGAGACGTCTGTCGCTGGCGGAAACCGCGGACATGGCGCAGGCCATCTTATCTGCGTCCTATCCTCTCGATGCGACGCTGGTGGCTGACCTCTACGCGCTGACGGAGGGCAACCCGTTCTTTGCGGAGGAAGCGCTGAAGTCGCTCATTGCGACGGGAGAACTGCGGCAAATGGATGGCGCCTGGACGCGCCGGTCAGATACGCGCGATGCTCATGGCCTCGCATTGATCCCATTGATCCCATTGATCCCGATGAGCGTGCAGGATACTGTACGGCGGCGTGTGGAGCAATTAAGCGGAAATGCGAGGCAAGCGCTGACCCTGGCGGCGGTCGCTGGACGTCGCTTCGACTTCGCCTTGCTGCAGAAGGCGCTGCATCTCCGCGAAGATCAACTGATCCCGCTCATGAAAGAACTGATCGCCGCCCAGCTCGTAGTCGAAGAAGCGCCGGATCAGTTCGTCTTCCGGCACGCCTTGACGCGCGAGGCGATCTATTCCCAGTTACTGGCGCGCGAGCGCCGCGCGCTGCATCGCGTCCTCGCGGAAGCGCTCGAAGCGCTCCCGCCTTGTCCGTCGCGGCGTGAGGCGCATCTTACCGATCTGGCGCGCCATTCCTATGAGGCAGGCGCCTGGGCGCAAGCGCTGGAGTATGAGACACGCGCTGGCGAGAAGGCCCTGGCGCTCTATGCGCCACGCGCCGCCATCGAGCATCTGAACCATGCGGTGGACAGCGCCCACCAGGCGGACATCACGGTACCAGGCGCGATCTATCTCGCCCGTGGCCAAGCCCATGAGACGCTTGGTGATTTCGAGCGCGCCCGCGACGACTATGAGAGCGCGCGGGACGCCGCACAGATCGCCGCCGATGGCTCAATGGAATGGCAGAGTATGATGGCGCTCGGCTTTTTGTGGGCAGAACGCGACTACGCGCAGGCGGGCGCATGGCTCCTTCGCGCACGGGATCTCGCCGGGCGACTTGGCGATCAGATGCTGCAGGCGCGGAGTCTCAACCGCATCGGCAACTGGCTGGTCAATACAGGCCAGATAGAGGAGGGCCTGCAGGCGCATCAAGACGCGCTCGGACTGTTTGAAGAACAACACGACACACAAGGGATAGCCGAGACGCTTGACTTGCTGGGGACGGCGCATGGCATGCGCGGAGATCGCATCCAGGCGGTAGCGAGCCTGGGCCGGGCAATCCATCTCTTCCGCGACCTTGGCGATACGCAACATCTGATCTCGAGCCTCACCATGCGCGCTATCCAGTCCATGCCTGGGTCGAGCGAAACGGCCTTCGCTTCACTACGATCCCTGGACGCCTGCTCGCAAGACGCCTCCGAGGCGCTGCAGATGGCACGTCAGGTGGAATCACTGGCAGGGCAAGCCTTCGCCGAGAATGCGCTGGGACATACCTTCCTTGCCTTCGGAGAGTTTGGCTCAGCCCTCATGCACGCGCGCGAAGCGCACCGCATCGCCGCCGAGATCGAGCACCAGCAATGGCTCATTTCCGCCCACTATTGCCTGGGACGCGTCTATACAGCGCTCCTGGCGCCCACCCTGGCGATCAGCGCCCTGGAGACAGGATTGTCGCTGGCGCGCGCGCTCGGCTCAACGTTCTGGATCCTCACGCTTGCGGCGCACAAGGCGCTGGCGCATCTTCTGACGCGCGATTTCCCGTCTGCTACAGCCACGCTGCAAGAAGCCATGCCGCGCGAGCAGCAACCACGGAATATGGCGGAACGGGATGTCGCCGTCGCGTGGGGCGAGCTGGCGCTGGCGCGGGGAGAGCCGGACGAAGCTCTCCAGATCGCGGGGCGTCTGCTCGCAACAGCGCCCGGGATGGCTCCGGGACAGGCGCCGCAGCCGATTCCACGTCTCCTGAAACTGCAAGGGGAGGCATTGACCGCCCTCTCGCGGCTGGACGAGGCGGTAGATGTACTGCGACGCGCGAAACAGGGCGCGTTGGAGCGCAACGCGCGACCAATCCTCTGGACCATTCATCGTGCGCTGGCGCGCGCATATCAACTCCTGCGACGGAAGAATCTCGCCCGGCAGGAACTCGCAGCGGCACGACTCCTCGACGAGGAGCTTGCGGCCACGCTAGATGACGTCTCACTGCGCGGGCAGTTTCTACAAGCAGCGGTTGCCTCACTGCCACAGAAGAAAGCGCGCGCCGCACGGAAGGCGGGCACGCAGTCGGCTGGCGGCTTGACGGCGCGCGAGCGCGAAGTGGCGGCGCTGGTCGCGCAGGGAAAGACGAGCCGTGAAATCGCCGATCTGCTGGTGATCAGCGAACGGACCGCCGAAGCGCATGTGGGCAACATTCTGGGCAAGCTCGGCTTTAGCGCTCGCGCGCAGATCGCAGCGTGGGCAGTAGAGAACGCATTGACCAGTCGCTAGACCCTGGCGAGGCGCCGCTTCTGGAGAACTACGTACCGCCGCCCTGTTGAATAGGTACTTTCCTCAATGGCGGCGCTCGATATTTCGCCTATCCTCTCCCCAGACACGATGGCCATTCCACCAGACGAACCGGGCATGTGAGCTGCGGCCACGCCATCACGCTGAAGAGAGGACCAACCATGATTACCCTGCGCATCGAACACCCCATTCACGAGTTCGCGGTCTGGAAACAAGCCTTCGACCGAGATCCCATCGGCCGCGAGCGCTCGGGCGTGCGGCGCTATCAGGTGCTGCGACCCCTTGACGATCCGAAGTACGTCCTGATCGACCTGGAGTTCGACAACGCCCAGGCGGCGGAGGCGGCGCTCGCCGCGCTACGCGAACTCTGGCGCTCGCCAGCGGCGGTACCCGCATTAGGCGGCGCGCCACAGACGCGCATCCTCGAGGTAGTCGAGCAGAAGGAGTATTAGCGCGGGGAAAGGCTGAGATAGAGCGTCTGCGCGACCCACACCGAGCCTCCTTATCTCCACCACACCAGCCCAGGTCCTATGTGGCCTGGGCTTTGTATTGAAACGAAGAGGGTATCTATTCCCTACTCCATCCATCATCCTATGCCACTGGCGTTGGCGCTCGCCTCTATGATACTTTCTTTTGTGAAGTCATGTCGCCATTGTGGCGGCATATGGTTGTATACCGTACTTAGACCGGAGCGCATGAGTTGAGCGACAATCGCGGTTTCAACAACTACAATCAGCGCGTGATCGAGGAGTTTCGCGCCAATGGTGGCGTCGTCAGCGATCGAGGCTCATCGCTCCTGCTGCTGACGACGACCGGCGCGAAAAGTGGACAGCAGCGCACGACGCCACTGGCCTACACGCGTGACGGCGATCACTATGTCATTCTCGCCTCGAAGGGTGGCGCGCCGACCAACCCCGCCTGGTACCACAACCTCGTGGCGCACCCTGAGGTGACCGTCGAGGTGGGCGGTGAAACGTTCCAGGCGACGGCCAGCGTCGTCGCGGGCGCCGAGCGCGAGCGGCTCTTCGACCAGATGGCGAAGAAGATGCCAGGGTTCGCCGACTACCAGCGCAACACGACGCGCCAGATTCCGGTGATCGTCCTTACGCGCATTCAGGAATAGACGTTCATTGCCCGCTACGCCTCTGTCATGCGCGATTCGCCATGGCTGAGTCATCCGCCAGCGGCGCTATCGAAGGCGTCGCTGGCGTGGGTAGCCCGACCCACTGGCCGAGCATGACGGAGAGGGCATAGAGAAACGCGATCAGGTGAAGGAAGGCCAGCGTCTCGCTCAGCGGCGTGAAGTTGGCCGCGATGTACGCGCTGAGTGTGGGCAGCGAGACGAAGGGGATGATCTGTCCCCCTGCGAAGTAGCCGCCGCCGACGCCTACCAGCATGTTCAGGAAACAGAGCGCCGTTCCCGCCAGGTAGAGCGCGATCAACTCGATCATCTGGTCGCGCCGCGCCAGGATGACGCTGGCCAGCGTGAGCGGGGTAAAGAGGAACAGGTAGCGTTCGTGCTGTCCGGCCATGAACATGAAGAAACCGAAGAGCGCCACGGCGAGCGCCAGCGCAAACAGGGCGGGATCGCGCCGTCGCCAGATCAGCGCGCCGCAAAGCAAGAGGACCACGCCGAAGAGCGCTTCGCCGACCAACCCACTGCGCAGGCCGAGGAACGTCGAGCCAATGGCCTCCTTGCCGCGTCCGATCAGCCACCAGAAGTTGAACGCGTCCGAACTGAGGCTCAGGTTGTCGTTGTACGAGGCCGCCTGCATATTGTGGATCATGTCGGGCAATTGGAAGTTTGGAATGAGAACTGGCAGCGCGACGGCCAGCGTCGTGACCAGCCCCGCTACCGTGAATCTGACGAACTGCTCGCGCCCGGCCCAGCGCCAGATATAGAGCAGGAAGAGCGGGACGAAGACGACTGGCTGCGGCTTGATGAGGACGGCGAGGGCGAGGCTGACGCCGCCGAGGGCATAGCGTTCTTCGATCACGGCGAAGAGCGCGACCAGCAGCGGCAACGCCACGAATCCATCCGTCTGCCCCCAGATGACGCCGTTGTAGAGCAGCGCGGGCGAGAGCGCGAACGAAGCGGCGGCGATGAACGCGAAGCGAAGCGAATGGCGCTTGCGCGCCTGCCAGTAGAGCAGGACGATCATGGCGAGATCGGCGAGCAGCAGCGGGATTTTCGCAATAAACGGCCCTGGCCCGTCCTGCTGGACGAGCGCATTCAACGAGGTCTGGTAGACCGGCTGCAAGAGATGGTCGTAAAGATAGACAATCGCGCCAAAGAGGTAGGGTGTGCCAGGGGGATAGTTGATCGCCATGATGGGAAAGGCGCCGAACCCACCAGGCCTGCCCGGCCCTCCCCCCGTGACGGACGTGGACGACGAGTAGAGCGTGGAGAGACCCTGATTGGCGATGTCGCCCCAGCGGATGTACGTCGCAAGGTCGGCGTAGTAGCCGTGGAAGGTCATCAGCGGCAAGCGTATCGCAGCGGCGCCAACTAGCAGCGCCGCGACAAGCGCGCCTTCGCGCGCGCGGAGAGGTTGAGAGAGCCATTCCCACGCCGAGCGCAGTGATTGCGCAAGAGATACCGCCAATCCGCGCCTCCCATGCCCAGTAAGAAGCTCGCCTGCGACGACGATTGCCACCGCAGCATAGCAGGATAGCATGGGAGAATCATGAGAGCGGCGTGTGCGCTTTCAAAGAAACTGGCGGGATGGTGCGCCGTTATTCCGCCGCTGCGGCTTCTTCCGTTGCGAGACCCTCTACAGGCAGAGCAAGTTGTCGTCGGGGTCGCGCAGGAACGCCGTGCGCAGTCCCCATTCAGGATGATCGGCCTCCGCGCTGGCGAACTCCACGCCCTTCGCGCGCAAGTCCGCACAATAGGCGTCCAGATCCTGTATCGCAATGATCAGCGCCGCGCGCTGTCCAGCCATCGGGCTGAGCGCGATCCCTGGCTCACTTTCCCGCATCGCGCTACGCAGGAAGAGCGAGAGCAGGAAATGCTCGTTGGCGTTGAGTTCGACGAAGCCACCAAGGTCCGCCGCCACCGTCAGCCCCAGTATGTCGCGGTAGAAGCTCAGCGCTCGCGGCATGTCCTCCACGAGCAGCCAGATATGGGTGAACTCCATAGCCATCGACCTCACCTTCCTCAATTTGCGCTCTCAGACGAGAGTGACGTCATGGGCCGTACGCCGCGATAGAGGCGCCCGCCATTCAGCAGATCAGAAGGTAGTCCCAAAGGCGCGCTCGCGCTCAGTCTGCCGCCCACATACATACGCGGCGGCAAGTCTGGTGAAATATTGTGTTTCCTGCGGCAACGGCGCTTACTCATCTGGCTGGTAGATAGTCGCGCCTCATTCTAGCAGAAGAACGGAGCGTCGCGTTTGGTCTATGGCCTCGCGGGTCTAGCGAGCGCGATGAGTTGGTGGGAGTCGTCGTCGTAGGGATCGCCGCTATACGACCCAATCTGGCGATCAACCGTGAAGCCAGTGGTCTGGAAGAGACGTGTCAGCTCTTGCGTTTGGTAGACGTACATCACGAAGGTTGAGGGATAGGCGTACCAACTCCCATTCGGCTCCGTCACCTCGTACTGGAACTCCATCGTCAGGCGCCGGGTCGTGGCGTCGTAACGCTGCGCGACCGTTCGCCGCAGATGGCGTCCGTCGTCGCCACATGCATCCAGATCAAGAGCGCGCGGGATGCCATTCAGCGCCTCCGCCAGTGACGCAAGATCAGGCATGGTGATGTCTACCACGAAGAGGCCGCCCGGCGAAAGCCGCTCATGCGCGGCTTGCCATGCGGCAAGCTGATCCTCGTAGGTGAGGAAGTGATGCGCGACGCCATAGGGCATCAAGATCACGTCGACGCATTCCGCAGACAGCCCTATAGACGAAAGGTCGCGCGCGTCACCCTGAACAAATCGCACAGCCTGCTGGACCTCTTCCGGCTCATCGCGCAGATGCTCACGCGCGCGGTCGAGCATCGCCGCTTCGGTGTCGAGTCCTATGACCCTAAACCCACCGCACACGCCTTCACGGGCCAGCGGAATCGTCAGCCGCCCCGTGCCGCACCCAATCTCCAGCACACGCTTCGGACGCTCCCGCCGCACGAGATCAGACCAGAACGCCTCATCCCCCAGGCGCTGTGAGGCGACCTCAAGCTCGTAATCTTCTGGATGCTGATAGATCGGTTCGACGGCCATGCGGCGCCCGCCATTCCCCAGACATGTTGACCCGCGCGAAGCGGTGTTCGCGCTCGACGCGCTCCATGTAGTGGCGGATTCCTTCCACCAGCCAGCGAGCGCCTTGATATGCGACTTGTTCACCACATCATCGCACATGATGTGCCGTGATCACGGCAAGGAGATCGCTGGCCCTAGCAAAACAATCGAACTGACCGATGAGCAATATTCGACTCTGCAGAGCATCGCCGCACGCGATGGCGAGACACCGCAACACTTAGACCTGCATAAAAGCGTCGTAGATCTGCTTCAGCGAGCCGGGCTTGAGTTTTGTGCGCGCCTGTCCGGCAAAGAAGACATCAAATTGCACCCCACGCTCGTTGTAGTGTTCTTCCGCATCACCGCGTAAAGGCAGGCGGCAAAAACATGTAATCCTTCATCCTCCGTGCGCCAACGCTCACGGGCGTCCCTGGCGATGCCCAAGTTCTCATTGATCAACTGCTCCAGGGCGCGCACGCAGCCTTCTTCGATCACGCCCGCAAACGTATTGTAACCAAAGGCAGGATCGCGCTGAGTGAAGACCTCCATCAGAAACGGATCGTCCTGGAGCGCGGAGATGCTTGCCCTGACCTCCTCATCCTCAAGGTCAAATGGTGGATGCAGCATCTCATGCCCCGCGTTACTCACCACGATGCGTAGAGGGTAGCTGGCGTCCGTAATGAACCGAGAGCCAAGCAGTTTCATCCCGTGAGGTCGAGCATAGTGGAGAACGTAGATGGTAATCTCGTTGGACGGAAGCGCACGACCCAGTAACGCTTCATCTTCCATCACGATGTTGAACTGGGCAAGCTCGCTTCTTAGAGAACTTATGCGCTCGGTTATCCGCGGTAAAATTGTCGCCTGCCAGGAGGATCGAAGCCAATGTCCCGCAAGAACAGGAGAATCGTCGTGAGCTCCGGGCGGACCGTCTCGTACAGCCGCCATTCCTCTTCATCGTAGTAGGGGCTTTGTTTGAGGGTCGCCCGCATGGCGCTGCTATCCTCTACTGTTCTGAGCAGATCCGCTAGTGATTGATCGTCGGCAGCGGAAAAATACAAACAGAGCAGAGCAGAATGATCTGCTGCCGTTCATCTTTCATCTTCGCCTTCAGGCTCTTCAAGGCAGTTATGACCTCAGACGTGAATTGCCGTCTGAATTGCTCATATTCCTCGGCATAGTAGCGAACATAAAAGTCGTCTCCGCTGAGGATGTTGAGACAGCAAAGAACGTCAAAGGTGAATGATGGCTCCAGCTTCCAGTTGGTTGTGATGTGCATCGGGCGCTTGCTCCTGTCATGGCAGTTTCACTCCCTCTGCGCCATCCGCCATCGGCTGACCGTTCAGCCTTTGGGGAGCAGCAGATGATGAGCAACCCGGCGAGGGCGCGCCGAGCAGGTTCGAGCGCCCGCGACATCGAAGACCCTCACTCCTCTACTCAGCCTTCTTGGCGTTTACCGGCGGGACAGGCAGATGGTAGCACGGAGAAGTCGCTCAGTAGCTATCGCAATGTCCCCGTCGGCGCCGATGCGCCCGTCACTTGCGCGCGACCACGCCACTACTGACGCGACTTTTCCTACTACGCCGAAGAAAGGAGCGCCTCCCTACGCAGCAAGGAGATGCGGCGACTGCTTCATCTCGATGCTCACTCTGGTTCGGTCGGAATGACCCGCAACTGGCGAATCGGCGAGAGCGCTAGCCACAGCACCGCCAGCAGCTCGATGCCACAAGCGACGAAGAGCGCGCCACGCGCCCCGATCAGCTCACCCAGCACGCCACCCAACGCGATGCCCACCAGCATCGTCGCGCTGCTGATGAGCCGAATCGCGCCATGCACGCGCCCCTGAATCGCATCCGGCGTGATCGCCTGGAGCAGGCTTGCCTGATCGACGATGGCGATGGTGGCGAACCCGTCCGAGAGCTGCTGCGCGACGAGGAAGACGGCGAGCAGCCAGACCGGACCGAACGCCAGCGGCACGGCAAGGCCTAGCAGCATCGTGAGCGCCGCCGCGCTGACGATGACACGCCCCAGCCCATAACGTCGCGTCACGCGTCCGACCAGCAGCGTCCCGGCGAAGGAGGCAACTCCGCCCACCGCGAAGATAGCGCCGAGCAACGCTGGCTGCAAGGCCAGATCGCGCGCGACGAAGATGAAGAATACGGAACTGACCATCAGGCTCGCCATCTCCCGCAACCCCTCATACCCGGCCAGCGCCCGCCGCACGGGATGACCAGCCACCGCGCGCAGCCCCTGCCAGATCTCGCCACGCTCGCGCGGCTGCTCTTTACTCGCCGCGATGTGCGGCTCCGGCCGGTGTATGAGCAGCAGCGAGACCGCCGAAACCAGGTACGTCCCCGCGTCCACGATCAGGGCCAGTGGCGCGCCAATCACCTGCGTAATGACACCCGCCAGGCTGAAGCCTGCCACCTCGGAGACCGCGCCGCTGGCTTCGAGCTTGGTGTTGCCCTCCAGCAGATGCTCGCGCCCGACGACCGTGGGCAGATAGGCGGGATAGGCCACGTCGAAGAAGACATCGAGCGCGCTCGTCACCGCCATCACGACGAAGAGGTACTCCAGCCGCAGAGCATGGAGGATGAACGCCACCGGAATGCAGAGCAGCGTCGCGGCGCGACCCAGATCGGCCAGCAGCATAACCTTGCGCCGGCTGACACGATCCACGATCTGCCCGGCGACGAGGCCGAGCAAGAGCGCAGGCACAACGCGCAGCCCGGTGAGAATCGCCATCTGCGCGGCATTCGCTCCCAGGATCAGCACGGCAATGAACGGCAACGCGACGCGAGTGAGCAGCGTGCCAAAGAGCGAGACGGTCTGTCCCGTCCACAGCTTCATGAAGTCAGGATGCCGCCAGAGCGAACCAACAGGTGAACCAATGGGCGGCGAAGTCTCAGTTGTATCGGCGACTTGCGCGGTAACAGGCGCAAGGGTCTCATTCTCAGTCATCAATGCGAGCCTCCACAGGCGCAAACACAGACGGATGCCAGAAAAGATGTGGCATGGAGGCGCGGCGCAGAAAGATCACAATGAGATCAGAAAAAGGGGTCAGGGCAGGTGGACGAGCAGGATCAGGTCATCGCCGGAGAAGTTAGTGGCGTGCCTAAAAGCGCCAGCCACATTGGGCTGGCGTGAGAGAAGCGCTCGTCGCCCCTGGTACGCTGACGCGCCGCAGCCTACCGGGCGAGGAAGATGATGGTGACTCGCATGCCGCCAGTGTACAGTCACTACGCGCGCGCCGTCAAGCCTCGCGCCGGATGATGTCGGAAATCATGTGGGGATTTCTGCTGGCGCGACGATCTGTCACGTGATGGAGACGTGAACGGTCTGAATGGCGTTGTTGGCATAGCCGAGGCGGTTCCACAGCGGTTCAATGGGCTGCGTGTTCCCCGCCTCGTCGGTCGCCCGACACTGTAGGCGCGCCTCGCCAGGATGTTCGGCGCGCCAATCATATCCCCAGGATCGCCACGCATAGCGAGCCGGCTCACTGGTCCACATGGCGAGATTCCAGGTCGCGCCGCCGTCCACACTGACCTCGACGTGGCTCACTGGCGCAAAGCCTGACCAGGCCAGCCCACGAATCGTCTGACGTTCCCGTGGCAATGTGGCGCCATCCCCTGGCGTCGTGATGAGCGAGCGAATGGCGATCTTTGTAAGCGGCGTAGATCCCGTCTCGCCCTGTTCCGGGCGTCGCATGATGTAGCGCTCAACCTGATAGAATCCGCTGAAACTATGCGCGATCGCCTCGATGCGCGCCGCCCACTTCACCGCCGCCATCCCGTACCAGCCGGGAACGACGAGCCGCACGGGGAAGCCGTGCTCGGGCGGCAAGGGATCCCCGTTCATGGAATACGCCAACAGGGTATCGGGATGCATAGCCCGGTCGAGCGGCAGGCCGCGGGCAAACGGAATTACCCCGTCCTCCGCAGCCACGTAGCCGCGATCGGCTCCCTCGACCACGATCTCATGCGTTGTGGGCGACAATCCGGCCAACTCCAGGACCGTCCGTAGAGGGACGCCAGTCCACTCCGCTGTGCTCGCCGCGCCATATCTCCACGGCTCACCCTCAACCTGTGGTCGCATCGCTACACGACCGTTGCCGGCGCACTCCAGCGTGATCTGGAGCGTGCGGCTCGGCAGCGCGCGAAGCTCCTCATACGTCAGTTCCACCGGCGTCTCGACGGCGCCGGCGATGGTCAGCCGCCACTCCGCGATCACACAGTCGGGCACGGCGAAATGGTTGCGGATATAGAACGCCGCGTTGGGAGTGATGACTCCTGTGTGTCGAGCTAACATGGTTTCGGCGTTCAGCGGCGCCTCGCTGACGATGGCGAGGCGCGGGTCGCGGGCATGCTGTGGCGCGTCGTGATCGCTTTCCATGAAACACCCCTCAGGAACGCGTCGAGGAGGCGCTCTCCTCCCGGACGAGTGGCTTTCCGGCGCGCCGCCACGCCGATGAACCGCCCAATACGTTCGCCACGTCCGTGTAGCCGATCTGCGTCAGGAACTCCGTCGCGTGACGCGAGCGCGAGCCGGTCTGGCAGATGACGAGAATGGGTCGCTCGCGTGGCAGCTCGTCGAGCCGCGCGGCCAGCTCAGCCTGTGGGATGTTCACCGCGCCAGAGATGTGGCCGCGCTGGTACTCTCCCGGCTCGCGCACATCTACCAAGAACGAGCCGTCCTTGCGCGCCTCCAATGTCTCCACGTCAATATCGCTGATCTCTGGCGATGTCGTCAGCATCGCCCAGGGGAGGTCTTCTAAGCCGCGATTCGTCGGCTCGATGGCGAGCATGTTCAGCGGGCGTGAGGGTATATCGGTGGTGAGCTTCTCGATGAACGCCTCGCGCTCCAACTGCGCCAGCGGATTGAAGAGGCGCTCGAAGCCGACCGTCGTGCTGGGCCGCCCACACATGCTCTTGCCACAGGGTCCCTCGAAGTGGCCAGGGAAGACCGCGACCCAGTCCGGCAGCGCCAGCAGCCGCGCAATGCTCTCGTACTGCTGCGTCGCGTCGCCGCCTCCGAAGTCTGGTCGCCCGACATCGCCCACCAGCAGCGAGTCACCCGTCAGGACCATGGATGGCTCCGGGCTGCGCTCCAGGTTCACGATCAGCAGCGAGATCAGTTCTGGGCGGTGGCCGGGCGTATGCGCGACACGCAGACGAATCTGCCCCAGCGCCAGCTTATCGCCGTCATACAATGGGTGGAAGGGATAATTCACGCGCGCCGACTCATGCAGACAGAGCGTCGCGTCGTGCGCCTCGGCCAGTTTGCGCGCGCCGGAGATGTGGTCTGCGTGGACATGCGTATCGATCACATAGCGAAGGGTAAAGTCGCGCGCCCGCAGTAAGTCCTCATATTGCTCGATCTGCATGGAAGGATCGACGACCGCCGCCTCATGCGTCTGGCGCGAGGCGATCAGGTAGGAGGCGCAGCCATGTAGCTGATCGAGAAATTGCTGAAAGTACATGGCTCACGCCCTCTTTCTGCGCCCGCAACGTTGCGGGACATGACCAGGACATCATCGTGTGGCTGACAGGGAAAGCCGCATGCAGTATACCCCTGTCAGCCACCACATGTCCCTACGCGCCCACCTCCACAGGCGCGTTCACGAGGCTGCCCCACTCGGTCCACGAGCCGTCGTAGTTGCGCACATCGTCGTAGCCGAGCAGCTCGTGCAGCGCAACCCAGGTGTGCGCTGATCGTTCACCGATGCGGCAATAGGCGATGACTGGGCGATCGGGCGTCACGCCCTTGCCGCCATAGATCGCGCGTAGCTCCTCCGCCGGCTTGAATGTGCCGTCCTCCGCGACCGCTGTGCCCCAGGGAATATTCTTCGCACCCGGCATGTGCCCACCCCGCTGCGCCCCCTCCTGCGGCAGATGCGCTGGAGCCAGCAATTCGCCGCTGAACTCGCCAGGGCTGCGCACATCCACCAGCGTGACGCTCTGCGCCGCCTGCGCCGCGCGCACCTCGTCGCGCAACGCCCGCAGCTTCATGGCTGGAGCCTTGGCGTGATAGGTGGTCATGGGATATGCGGGAACCTGCGTCGTCAGCGCCCGACCCTCGTCCATCCACTTCTTGCGCCCGCCGTTCATCAACCGTACCGGCCCATGCCCATAGAGCTTGAAGAGCCAGTAGGCGAAGGCGGCGAACCAGTTGTTGTTGTCCCCGTACAGAATAACTTCAGTCTCGTTCGTGACCCCCGAGCGCGCGAGCAGCGCCTCCCACTCCTGCTGTGTCGGGATGTCGCGCACCGGGCGACGCTGGAGGTCCGCCTGCCAGCGCCAACCAGCCGCGCCGGCAATGTGTCCGGTGTCGTACGCGCTGGTGTCCACATCCACCTCGATAAGGCGCGTCTGCGCAGCGTTCAGATGCTGCGCCACCCACTCCGTCTCGACCAGCGTCTCTGGATGCGCGTAGCCGTTCCGCGCCGTGTCCTGCGTCATGTCGCTGCCTCCTTTGGCAATCCTCTGACACTTCTCGACAACAACTTGCGCCTGACGTGGGCTATGGCGCGCCCAGACGCCCGCGCTGTCCCCACTATGCGCGGTTGACTACTCAGGCGCCACGAAGGATGGCGTGACCTACCCACATAAATCTGCGTTGCGCCCACAGGAACTATCGCAACGCTCCTCTGGCCTATGCTAAAGTGTCCGCAACGCTCCATGTCCGCTCTGCGCAGGAGGGTCGGAAGCCATGCCGACGCTGCCTGGACCAACCGCCTTTGGCTCGCTGCTCAAGCGCCTGCGCGTCGCCGCCGGACTCACGCAGGAGGCGCTCGCCGAGCGCGCGGGGCTGAGCGTGCGCGCGATCAGCGACCTGGAGCGCGGCATTAATCGCACACCGCACGACGACACGCTTCAGTTGCTCGTCGCGGCGCTGTCGCTCCACCCCGCCGATCAGGCTGCGCTCGTCGCCGCGACACAGCAGCCAGCGGACTCCTCGTTCACCCTGCTTCAGGGGAAAGGCCAGATATCCGCGCTTGAGGGCGCGACTCCAGCGTTCGTTGGGTCGCCAACATGAACTGCGCGCGCTCGACCGCCATTTGGCTGGCGAGGGTCCACCCATCCTCATTCTGGCGGGAGAGCCGGGCATCGGCAAGAGCCGCCTACTGCGTGAGGCGACGCAGGCCGCGCCGGGCTACGGGCTGCGTTCCCTAGAGGGCGGATGCCAGCGCAGCGGCCAGGACCCCTATCAGCCCATCGTGCGCGCCCTAAGCCGATATATCTGGACGCAACAACATGAGCAACTACGCAGCGATTTGCAGGAATGCGCGTGGCTGACCCGGCTGCTTCCCGAGATTCACGCTGGCCTCGTCGAGACAGTGTCCGGCGTCGCTACAACGCCCAACCATGAACGCCGCCTCATCTTCGACGCGGTACGGCGCTTCCTGACACGCATTGGTGGTCCCGCAGGCGTCTTGCTGGCGCTGGACGACCTCCAGTGGGCCGGTCCCGACGCCCTCGACCTGATCACGACACTCGCGCATGACGCGGCCACGATTCCATTGCGCATCGTGGCGACCTATCGCGACACCGAGTCTCCTCGGGGGGAGCCGCTGTCCGTCATGGTGGATGACCTCGCGCGCGAGCGCCTGGCGACACACCTTCGACTGAACGCGCTCGCTGCCGATAAAGCGGAAGCATTGCTGCGCGCAATGCTCGTGGGTCTGGATGCGCGTCCAGAGAGGTTCGCTCCGGTTGTTCAGCAGGTCCTGCGCAGAGCTGAGGGCGCCCCGTTCTTCCTCGTGAGTTGGGCGCAGGGATTGCGCACAGGCGCGCTCTCACTCGATGCGCCTGATGCGGTTCCTGCCGACGTGGCGCAATCTATCCGCCAGCGAGTGGACGCGCTGCCGCCTGTGGTCCGCGAGCTATTAGGCGTTGCGGCGGTGATCGGGCGGCGGACGCCGCGTCTGCTGCTGCTGGCCGTCGCCCGCGAATTGGATTACCGCGAGCGCGAGACGCTGGATGCGCTGGAGACCGCCGTCCGTGCGCGACTCCTGCTCGAAGACGGCGAGGATGGCTACCAGTTCGCCCATGACCTCGTGCGCGAGGTGATCGGGCAGGACCTCAGCGCCGCCCGCCGCGTCGCGCTCCACCGCCATACCGCCAGACGCCTGGAAGCGACGCCCAGCGTGGCGTCCCCTGCGCTCATCGCCTATCACTACCTGCGCAGCGACGAACCGGTGAGAGCCTTCACGTTTCTGCTGAAAGCAGCCGAACACGCGCATGTCGCCTCCGCCTACCGCGAAGAGACGGCGTTCCTGGGCGACGCCATCACGCTCGCCAGCCGCCAGGAGAATCCCGCGCACGTCGCCGACCTCCATCTGCGCCGCGCCCGCGCGTTTCTCCCGCTCGCGCTCTGGTCAGACGCCGACCGTGATTTGGAACTGGCACTCGCTATCCTGCCGTCAGAGGAGAAGGAGCGGCGCATTCAGACACTCCTGGAGCGGGCGCAGGTCAGCCACTGGCTGCATGGTCCTACGGAGATACGCCGCTACGCTCGGCCTGCCCTGGCGCTGGCTGACGAGAGCGGGCGTGACGACCTGGCGGCGCAGGCGATGTGCCGGCTGGCGCTCGCCGATAGCTCCGAGGGCAAGGTGCGTGCGAGCGTCGAGGAGTATGAGCGCGCCTTCGAGCGAGCGGGTGAGGAACGCCTCGCTTCGGTGGTCGCCGGCGTCGAATACTCCGGGCTGGACCTCTATTGGCTGGGCGAGTACAAAGCAGCGGTGGCGCGGGGACGCCAGGCGGTGGCGCTGGCGCGCGAGACACAGGAAGTGATCTATCTGGCGCGTGGACTGGGCAATCTTGGTCTGGCGCTGACAGGCGACGGGCAGTACGATGAGGCGCTACGCGTCTTCGAGGAGGCGCGCCAGTTCACACGCGGACAGCAACTCAGTCAATGGCTGGCGCGCGCCACGACGATGCGTGGCGGTCTGTATCTGGAGATATTTCATTATCGGCAGGCGGAGGCGATTGCCGAAGAGGCGCGCGAGATCGGTCGCTCATGCGGCTGGCCGCAGGCGATAGCCAGCGCTGGCATGGATCTGCTCTTGAACTATGCGCGGCGCGGAGAGGCGGATGGGCGCGTCGAGCGCCTCCTACCAGAGGTAGTAGCGGCTGCGAAGGGCGCGCACGGCGAGCATGGCTGGCTCTGGCGACTGCGGCTGGCGCAGGCGCGCGCCGAGATCGCCCTGGCGCGAGGACGCTGGGAAGAGGCGTTGCGCTGGGCGGAAGACGCGCTCGCTCAGGGCCGCAAACGAGGACGCGTCAAGTATCAGGTCGCCGGACTGAAGGCGCGCGCCGAGGCGCTGAATTCCTTGAATCGCCACCAGGAGGCGCTTTCTGACCTGCGCGCAGCCGTGACGCTCGCCCGTCCAGTCGGCGATCCAGCGATGTTCCTGCGCGCGTCTACCCCATTGCTCGCGCTCGACGGCGACTATGCGCTGCTGGCCGAGGCGCGCGCCGCCGCCAGACGTATCGCCAGTGAGCTTCATGACGCGGAGACAGAAGCGCATTTCCTGGCTGCCGAGCAGGTCCGCGCGCTCGCCTGATCTGACACGCTCTAGCTGAATGTGCAGGCGCACCGGCCGCCAGAGAAATGCGCAGGGGCGCATGACCCATATATGACAGAGGATGTCATGATACTGCATTTATGCTGCATTGAACAAGGAAAAACCGACAAAAGGAGGCTTCTGTGCGCTACGGTCTTTCTCTACCCAATGGCGGCGTGTGTGGCGATGCGCGCGTTCTGGCCGAGCTAGGCATCCTCGCCGAGGAGGCGGGCTGGGACGGCGTGTTCGTCGAGGACTACATCGTGCATCAGAGCGACGGCGCGGTTCCGACCTGTGATCCCTGGATCGCGCTGGCGGCGATGGCTGTTGGCACCAACGCGTACGCCTGGGCACATCGGTGACGCCGCTGAACAGGCGCCGCCCCTGGAAGGTGGCGCGCGAGGCTGTAGCGCTGGACCAACTCTCGAACGGGCGCTTCATTCTTGGGGTCGGTTCGGGTGACGTGGGCGAGGCTGGCTTCAGTCGCGTCAACGAAGTTCGCGACGCCAAAGAGCGCGCGCAGATCCTCGACGAGGCGCTAGCTGTCATCCTCGGCCTGTGGACTGGCAAGCCATTCAGCTACGAGGGGCGGCATTTTCAGGTTCACGAGATGACGTTCCTGCCGACGCCGGTGCAGCAACCGCGCATTCCGATCCTTGTAGGCGGCGGCTGGCCGCTGAAGGGACCGTCGCTGCGGGCGGCGCGCTATGATGGCTGCTGCCTCTACAAGAGGCATACAGATGGAGATTTCGCCGATTGGACGCCAGACGAGGTGCGCGCGCTCAAGGCGTTTATCGAGAGTCATCAGAGCGAGGAGCAGCGGGCACGGCCATACGAGATCAAGCTGGGTGGACGGAGCCGCTCCGACGACTGGGAGCAGGATCGCGCGCTAATGAGGGCGCTGGCTGAGGCGGGCGTCACCTGGTGGGTGGATACGTCCCAGCAGGAGAGATAGACGCCATGCGCGAGAGCGTGCGGCGCGGACCGTTGCGCATCGAGTAGTCGGGCCAAAAACTATTCGAGTGACGGCGCTCCCTCTGCCACCGCTGTAACCATGCGCCACGCGACTGGCGCCAATAGACGGCGCCCGCCAAAACCTGTGCCGCACACTCGCCGCCTGTTGACATGCCAGCGCTGCGCTGTCTACAACGAACAGGCGCCACGATGCTTCATCCTGGCGTCTGGCGGAGTGGTTCTTGCTCTGCGTCGCGCGACTACGCAAGGGTTTCGACGTGGAACGTCTCAATGCCTGGGTACTGCGTAACTCCTGGATATTCGATGTCGTGCGCGGCGTCTTCTCGCTGTTGTTTGGCCTGGCGCTCTGGTTCTACTTCGATCAGGCGCTCACCATCGGCGTGCTGGCTCTTGGCGTCTATCTGCTGGCCGATGGTATCTTCGACATCGCCTCCTGGTATCAGGCGCGCCAGATGGGCGAGCGTGGCTGGTCGCGTCTATTGCTGGGGCTGCTCAGCGTCTTCTTCGCCCTTGCCGTCTTCGCGCTAAACGTCCTTGCCTTCGTCTTCATCGTCATCTACATCGGCATTCGCATGGTCGTCCACGGCGCGATTGACCTGTATCACTTCGTCGCGCAGTTCACGAGCGCGCCAGATCCGGAACATCCCACCAAACGCTTCCTCTGGCTCACTGGCCTAGGGCTGATCTTCTTCGGACTGTTCACCATCCTGGTCCACTCCTCGTGCCGTTCGTCTTCGCCATCTATATTGGCCTCTACCTTCTCTTCGACGGCGTGACCTATCTCTTCACCGCCGCCGTCAAGGCTGGACTGCTCCCCGACCGCTCCGCGCGCGCGGCGCCAGGGCAGGGCGAGACCGTCCATGGCGATGCCACCGCGGATGGGCCTGGTTTGCGCGCGATGGCGTTCGTCCGCCACAGCGGCGCGATGGGCATGGGGCATGTTGGCTGGGCGTTCGAGTGGCCCAACGGCTGGTTCAATTGCGGCTCGGTCGAGAACCGCTCACGCGCTTCCTATCGCCCCGCTGGCAAGGCCGACTTCTGGACCGCCAACACACAGGACCCGGTAGCGACGATGGTCGAGCTTGGCCCCGGCTACGACGAATACAAGGTGTTTCGCGTCCCCAATCCGCATCCAAAGGATGCCTGGGCCACCGTCGCTTGGATCAGCCGCCAGTCGTATTTCGTCCAGCGACGCAACTGCGCTGACGCCACCTATGACGTATTGCGCGCCTTCGGCGTCGATACGATCTTCGACACGTCGCAGAAGAGCATGCCCAACGAGTGGTATGCGGCGCTTCCTGGCCCCTCGTATCCTATTCCGGAGCATCCGCACATTCCGCTTGCCCCCGCTCACGTCGCCCAATTAGAGCGTGCTCCCGTCAAGCAGATCGTGCTGGAAGTCCCCGCCGCCACGCCGCCCGAGGCGCCAATTTGGCGCGCTCGTGGCGGCCGTGGCTTCTATGAGCTTGGCCGGCGGCTGGATTACATCAACTATGAGGTCGCCGACGCCTTCCGTGACCTCTTCGGCGCGATGCGCGCGGGGATCCGCCGCCTCCATATCCGGCTGACCGCCAGCGGCGCGCGACCGTCTGATAAAGCAAGTTGACTGGAGCGTCCTTCGACAAGCTGATCACTTTCGCATATACTGCGTGCGACAAGCGGTGGAAGCTCCGGCGCGTGAGGTTATGCCTCGCATACAAGCTTATTAGGAGGCAAGCGTGAAACGACGAATGGGCGCTCGGCGGTTTTCCTGGCGCTCATCGCTGTACTCGTGTCGGCCTGCTCATTTCCCGGCAGCAGCACCACCCCAACGGCGACCCCTCCCGGCGGCGCCGCCGTACAACTGGCGCATGCGCCCACGGGCACGCTCGACACCTCATGGGACCCCGCGATCAACCAGGCCACCATTAAGGTGAGTCTCGTACGCTCGCGCCCAACAGCACGCACACGACCGCCATCTACAACGGCCACTGCGGCACGCCTGGACCACAGGTGCGCGCGCTTCCCCAAATGAGCGCCGATAATACCGGCCGGGTCCATCAATGACCAGTTCAACGCCAACGTCAACGCGGTTCCGACGAGCGGTTGGTACATCGCCGTCAACAACGCCACCGGCACGGATGTTTATAGCACGATCGTCATCGCCTGTGCGGATATCCCCGTAGACCTCACCACCGGAACCGAGAAACGAACCATTGTCGGTCAGCCGATCACGAGCGGTGTCGGCTATAGCCAGTACTCGACCGGCCAAGCGGAACTGAGACTCGACGGCACGACGCTCACCATCAACATGACCGCCGTGAACCTTGAGCCTGGCTCGACACACCCCACCTATCTGTACGCCGGCTCCTGCGCCGCTCCGGGCGCCCAGTTGTTCGTGCCGCTCAAGCCATTGGTGGCGGATGGCAACGGCTCTGCCTCCGCGACCTCGACGGTGGTGAACGTGAACCAGGTCCCTACCGGCGGCTGGATCATCATGTCGCATCGCGGAACCAACCTATCGAGCCAGATTGATTACGATCCCATCCTCTGCGGCAATATCCCGCTCAAGCAGCCGAAATAGCGCGCCCGTCTTTCTATTCTGTAGATAGAGCGTTGAACGTCGGGCGCAGGGCTGGATAGAGCGCGCGATACTCGCCATAGAGACGCGCGTAGCGCTCGGCGTCCGCCGCATCGGGCTCGACGCGATCGCCCAGGCGCACACCAGCGTTCACCGCCGATGTCAGCGTCTGGCCACACGCCGGCGCCAATCCCAGCCAGCAGGGCTGCTCCAAGCGCCGCGCCCTCATCCGCCTCCAGCGCGACCAGCGCGACCCCTAGCGCGCCCGCCAGGATGCGCCGCCAGAGACGCCCACGCGCGCCGCCACCAGAGATCCGCGCCTCGCTCACCGCGCCCAGACCCACCGCTTCCAGCAATCCAAAGCAATCCTTCAGGCTGAAGGACACACCCTCCAACACCGCGCGCGTCAGGTGGGCGCGCTTGTGGCGCACCGTCAGGCCAATCCAGCTCCCACGCGCCAGTGGGTCGGGATACGGCGTGCGCTCGCCAGAAAGATAGGGCAGGAAGAGTAGCCCCTCGCTTCCGGCAGGCGCCTCCTCCGCCTCCTTCACCAGCGCATCGAACGACATGTCCGGCGCAAGCGTGTCGCGGTACCACTGGAGGCTGCCCGCAGCTGAGAGCATCACGCCCATCAGGTGCCAGCGATTCGGCAGCGCATGGCAGAAGGCGTGCAGCCGCCCCTCCGGCTCGATCAGCGGAGACTCGGTTGGCGCGAAGACGACGCCCGACGTGCCCATCGTCACCGCCACACGCCCGGCTCGACCGCGCCGACGCCTACGCCGCGCCGACTGGTCGCCGCCACCCGCCATCACTGGCGTGCCGCCGCCAGCCCGGTGATCTCAGCCGCCTCCGCGCGACACGCCCGGTGACCTCGGTTCCCTCGAACGTCGGCGGCAGCCAGGCGCGCGGAATCTCCAGCGCGCCCAACACCTCCGCCGACCAGTCGCGCGCGGCGAGGTCGAAGAGCAGCGTGCCCGAGCCATCCGCCTTATCCATCGCATACTCGCCGGTCAGGCAGTAGCGCGCGAAGTCTTTGGGCAGCAGGATGTGCTCGGCGCGGGCGTAGACCTCCGGCTCATTCTCGCGCACCCAGAGGATTTTGGGCGCGGTGAAGCCGGTCAGCGCGTCGTTGCCGGTGACGCGAATCAGGCGCTCGCGGCCAACCCTGGCGCGTATCTCGTCACACTGATCCGCCGTGCGCTGATCGTTCCAGAGAATCGCCGGACGCAGCACCGTGCCCGAGCCGATCGAGGAGCACAAGCCCGTGCATCTGGCCCGTCAGGCCGACGGCGGCCACGTCCGCGCCGGTGGCCCCAGCCTTTCAGCGCCGCACGGATGCTCGTCGCCACGGCGCGCCACCACTCACGCGGGTCCTGCTCGGACCAGAGTGGGCGCGGGCTGGAGAGCGTATGCGGCGTGGTGGCGCTGCTCACGACTGCGCCAGTCGCGTCTACTAACAACGCCTTCGAGCCAGTCGTCGAGACGTCGATACCAAGAAGGAGGGGCCGCTCGCCATGAGTACGCCTCCGCCATCTCTAGCGGACGCCGAGCAGCAACTCGAAGGTGAGCTGGTCCAGCCGCTCGTAGTTGAGCCCTCTTGCGCCGAGCCCCACGCGGTCGAATGTCGCGGCCTTGAGCGCCGGCACCTTCTCCTTCGAATAGACGCCGGGGTATTGCGCCGTGCCGTCGTCGGCGTGGACCGCCTGCACCAGCGCCTGGATCTCCGCGTCGGCGTTCCACTGCTTCGCCTTCTCCTT
Organism: uncultured bacterium; assembly: GCA_963733745.1. Lineage (GTDB taxonomy): Bacteria > Chloroflexota > Ktedonobacteria > Ktedonobacterales > JADMIN01 > DASWAC01. The sequence continues at coordinate 48,890 of CAVTFE010000076.1, read as the reverse complement.
GAGGATCAGGTAGGTGCGCATGCAGCCGCGCGCGAAGTCTTTCACGCCCTCATAGTCCTCGGTGCGGTAGGCGTGGGCGTCGAAGTGGTGGCGCTCGTAGCCGACATCTTCCAGGAACTTGACGAGGAAGAAGTCCGACTTGGGATTGCCGCGCCGAAGCGCAAATCCTGGTCGAAGCGGCCAAACTTCTGGCCGTTGAGGTCGATGTGGATGAGCCTGCCTGCGTCCCACGCCTGCGCGACGGCATGCAGGAAGTTGAGGCCTGCAATCGTCTCGTGGGCCACCTCGGGATTGACGCCCATCATTTCGGGGTGATCGAGCGTCTGGATGAAGCCGAGCATCGCGCCGACCGTCGCCAGATAGATGTCGCCGCGCGGCTCGTTGGGCTTCGGCTCCAGCGCGAACTTCAGGTCATAGCCCTGGTCGATCGCGTACTCGCTGAGGAAGTTGATTGCCTCGCGGAAGCGCTTCAGGCGTCCAGCGGGTTGCGCACGGCGTCGGTCTCGACGCCCTCGCGTCCACCCCAGAAGACGTAGACCTTCGCGCCCAATTCCACGCCGAGGTCAATGGCGTTCACCGTCTTCTGCAGGGCGAAGGCGCGCACCCGGGTCGTTGGACGTGAACGCGCCATCCTTGAAGGCGGGATCGAAGAAGAGATTGGTGGTCGCCATCGGCACGACGAGGCCATCTCGGCGAGCGCCTTCTTGAAGTCGCGCACGATGGTGTCGCGCTCGGCTGCGGTCGCGTCGATGGGAACGAGGTCGTTGTCGTGGAGATTGACGCCGTAGACCCCGCCGACCTCGCCAGCAGCTGTACGAGCTGCACGGGCGAGAGGCGCTCGCGTCCACGGTCGCCGAAGGGATCGCGCCCGATTTGCCGACGGTCCAGAGTCCGAATGTGAACTTATCCTCGGGGCGCGGTTGATACTGGTTACTGGCGGGGTTGCTCATGGCGCGACTCTCTCCTTGCGACTGTTATGGCTGACGAAAGATGACTCCGTTGATCGCTTGTCTACGCATTCTCGCACGTCGCGGCAAATCTTTGCCAAAGCCACAGGGCGCCGTGCGGAAGAAGCGGCGCATGTGCATATAATGACAGCGTCTCAGCCATCGGACGTCATAATGGCGCAATATAGGCGACTGAAGCGTAAGGGCAAGGATTGGCCCGTGACGCAGGTGTGAGCGACGGCTCACGAATTCGTTTTCCACGCGTATCCGAGCGCGAGGGAAACGCGACAAGGAGGTTGAGTATCCATGGCGACTGTCATCGACCCGGTGTGTGGCATGCAGATCGACGACCAGCAGACGGCCATCACCAGCCAGTTCATGAACCGCACCTACTACTTCTGCTCGCTCGGCTGCAAACAGCAGTTCGACAGATCCTCAGCACTACGCCGTGCAGCCCGCGCAAGCTCGACGCCCGACGACCAGGCGCTCGCGGGACAAGGCTCGATGGGCGTGCGTCCGCTGGATCGTAGCTCCACCGGCCAGACTGACGTGGGCGAGATCCCTTGGACAGTGGAACACCGAGCAAGGAACATCGGGCGAGCGCATCAGCGGCGAGGGAATGACCGGCTCTGGCTCGTCGTATGAGCTCAACGGCCGACGCCCAGCAGGATGCGGCGAGCTCGCGCGCCAGGCGCGAACGACCTCGAACAGCCGGACGCGGCTGACTGGGAACCGCAACAGGACACGAGCGAGCGCGGCTAGCATTCGCGTGGCGTCCAGAACGGAGTCAGGACGAAGTAGGCTTAGTACAAAGCCAGGTCTGCGCCAGCGAGTGTGGGCCTGGCTCCCTTCTCGCTCTGTACCCTTGGGCGCTTCCCTGCCCTGCGACGCCATGGCGCTGTGAACGAGGAGAGATTGCTTAACCAGACACGCAGGTTGGGGCTGCTCAGATAGACAGCGAAGGAAAACAGCAGCGCGATAAGCAGCGAAATTCTCACCGCGCGCCATCTTTCTGCGCCTGTATGCGCCATCGCTGGCTCTGCTTCGTCCAATGGCGCCTTTCATTCTCTCGCTAACTCACACCATCAATAATGCTGTACGCCTGCATGATTATGTAGTCCATGAACCGCGAAGCTACCTGGTCTGGCTCCAGTTTGCCGATACCCGTTGACAGCCCAACGATGCGCGTAGAATTGTGCTACTCTGTCGGCAGGCGCGCAGTGGTACGCGCCTGCTGTTGAGCTTGCCTGAGAAAGGGAGATGCGCATGGACGAACTTGTGCAGATGGTCTCGGAGAAGACCGGCATCCCGGCGGACACGGCGAAAACTGCGGTGACAACAGTCGTAGATTTCATCAAAGGCAAGCTCCCTGGACCGATCGCGAGCCAGGTCGACGGCGTACTGAGTGGAGACGCATCTGGCGCGGCGCAAGGATTGATGGGCGACGCGGCAGGGGCGCTTGGTGGCCTTGGGGCTGCAGCGGGCGCATTGGGTGGCGCGACAAGTGACGCGTCAGAGACCACGACGGCAGCGGTGAATGAGTCAGTCGGCGGGGCGACAGAAGCCGCTACAGGCGCGGTGACCGAGGCGACCAGCGACGCCAGCAGCGCGGCAAGCGAGACAATGTCAAGCGCGACCGATACGGCAAGTGAGGCGGCGTCAGACGCCACAGACGCAGCCAGCGACGCCGCAGGAGCCGCCTCCGCGATGGCCGGAGATGCGATGTCCTCAGCGTCGGATACTGCCAACAGCGCAGTGAGCGAGACGACGAGCGAGACGACGAGCGAGGCGTCGAGCGAGGCGTCGAGCGAGGCATTGAGCATGGCTGGCGCCGCGACGGATACCGTGAGCGACACGGCCAGCGCGACGATGGAGACTGCGACTGAGGCGACAGGCGGAATGGCTTCTGACGCTTCTGATCTGGCGAGCGGAGCGACGGACGCGGCCTCTGGCGCGATCAGTAGATAGCGCGAGGCGATGTCTGACGCGACTGGCGCTGCTGGCGATACCGCACAGGAAGCTACATCCAGCGCAACCGATGCGGTTAGCGGCGCCGCCGATACAGCTTCCGATTTGGCGCACAGCACGATGGAGGGGGCGGCGGACGCGGCTGGTGGCGCGATGAGCGCATCTCCCGACGCCGTCAGCCGAGGGGAGCGACGCATCGCAGGCAGCGATGAGCGGCGCGGGCGATATGGCCGGTGAGGCGGCTTCCGAGGTCTCCGCGATGTCGAGTGACACCATGACCTCAGCGTCCGATTCCGCGAGTGATGCGATGTCTGAAGCGTCTGAGATGGCTTCCAGCGCAATGGAGACCTCGATGGAAACTGTTGGCGGTGTCGCCGATACGGCGGCGGACGCGGGTGGAGACGCGATGGCAGGCGCTGCCGCGATGGCGACGGACTCGATGGCTTCCGTCACAGACACCGTCAGCGGCGCTATGGACGCTGCCTCGGACACAGCTTCCGGCGCTATGGGTGATATGACCAGTTCCGCCGCTGACGCCGTAAGTGGCGCGGGCGAGACGGCGCAAAGCACGATGGCGGATGTCTCGGCGACTACAAGCGATGCAACTTCCACAATGTCTGACGCCGCCGGAGACGTGTTGTCGTCTGCGCAGGACACCGCTGGCGATGTCGCCGGAGGAGATGTCGCGGACGGCCCTACGGAGACGGGCGAAAGCTTCCTCGATAAAGCCAAGGATATGCTTGGCGGCCTCTTCGGCGGTGGTGGTAGCGCCGAAAAGACCGATGCGTCCTGAGGAGAACGCACCGGCGGAATGGCTCCCGCTCTGAGAGTTCGCTCCGTATCAGTGGGCGCGTTTTCGTCAGCGCGCCCCAACTTCCGGGCATGGTCGTCATGTAGCGAGCCCATGCCACTGTATGCCAGGGAAAGGTGAGACAGAAGTGGAAGATCTGACCAAAGGCGCTTCGGAGCAGTTGAATCAGGCGGCGGATCAAGCCAAAGACGCCGCCAGCGGCGCAATGGAACAAGCTCAGGGACAAGTCCAGGAGGCGGCTAGCGGCGCGATGGAGCAAGCCCAGAGCCAAGCCCAGGACGCCGCCAGTGGCGCGATGGAGCAGGCGCAAGACGCCGCTGGTGACGCCATAGACAAAGCCAAGGACATACTTCCTGGAAGCTAACATCTGTAGCGCCATCGCCTCTCGGATATGAGGCGTAGCATGAGCCGGTGGGGCGCTGTTCGGTCAGCCCCTGGCGGCTTTTTCGTGTCCACTTCATGCCCCCGCTGGACACCGAAAGGGTGGTGGCGCTATGCTCTTACCGCCGAGATTCCCCTCTAGAAATGTGCAGGGATGCGCCACATGCCGATGAAAGATAAGGGGCTGCCGCCAGGGACGCCCGCGCCTGACTTCACTCTTCCGGCCAGCGACGGAACGTCCTTCCGCCTGAGCGATCTGCGTGGCGGCTGGGTCGCGCTCTACTTCCTGCGTGGCACGTGGTGACCAAACTGCCGTAGGCATTGGGCGCAGTTGCGCTCCGAGAGTTCGGCGCTGACCGATCAAGGCGCCATCATCCTGACCATCACCGCGCAGGACCCCGAAGACACGGCGGACTTCATCGCGCGTAACCCTGCGCCGTTCCCCATGCTCAGCGATAGCGACCGTGCGGTGATGAAGACGTATGACGTCCACAACGCGCTTAGCTTCGAGGGCTTCAACATCGCGCATCCCGCCGTCTTCCTGATTGATCCGGCGGGCATCGTGCGCTGGCGCTTCGTCGGCTCCAATCAGCTCGAATGGCCCCAGACCAGCATCGTCGCCGAGAAGCTGGCGGGACTACAGGCGGGCGGCCCAGCCTGAGACAGTGTCTTCCAGGCGGGCCGCCGTTCCTGAGCGGTTATCGTTGCACAGGAAGGGTGAAGTCGAAGGCGACAAGCTCGCTCGCGCCGGGACCCTCGCAAGGATGAAGCGTCAGGCGTAGATGGCGGTCCTGGCGGCTGCCATCCAGGCGCTCGACGGCGAAGTACATCACCCTTGAGCCATGCGCCACGCCATTATTAGCGCCCTGCCCCAAATCATCCTCCGCGATATTCCCGAAAGCTATCGGCCTTGTCGCTTGTGAGCGAGAGGACGCAGATCCCGGCGCTAAACGGGCTGTCAGCGGGGTAATCATACGTGTAGCCGATGATCACCTTTTCATTCGTGAACGCAGCGCGCGACACGGTGATCGTCCTATCTCCGACCATATGCGTGACTTCCAGCTTCGCATATTCCGGACCTGTGGCTACTGGTATGCCCAGTTGGAACGCCAGCCCAGGATCGATCCGGCTGATGGCGAACGCGCCTCCGCCAGCGACCAGGAGCAAGGCGGCGAATACGATAAACGCGGCAATGAGCGCTCGTGGCGCGCGCCGTGGCTTGTTCCTGTTCGGCGCGACAGACGGTCGGCCAGGAAGCGCTATAAGCCGCCGCGCTGGAATCCTGCTCGTGACTGGCGCCATAGCGCGCTGAACAGATTCTTCTGTCTTCCGCTGCTCTATGGCCGCCAGCACTACGTCGCTGATACGCGCTTGCAGCTGGTCCGGCGCTGGACGGTTGGCGGCGCGATCGAGATCGCGGACGATGCCGGTCAGCGCAAGATCGCCTGGCTCCTCCAGAAGGATATCCGCGTAGCGCTGGCGCAGAGCGTCGTCGCGCGGGTCAGCGTGTGACATCATACTGCTCCTTCAACGTGTGCAGCAGGCGGCTCAACTGCTTCCTGACGGCGTCCGGGCGCTTGCCAAAGATCGCGGCGATCTCGGAGGCGTTCAGCCCGCCCGCGAAGCGCAGCGCCAGTAGATCGCGCTCGGCGGGATCGAGTGTGGCGAGCAGGCGCGCAAGTCGCTCATAGGACTCGCGCTGGAGCAGATTGCGCTCCATATCCAGCTCATCCGCCATCTCCGGCGCAGCGTCTAGCGCGACAGGCGATGGACGCCTGCGGGCGCGTTGACCATGATCGGCGAGCGCGCGGCGGGCGATAGTGAAGAGCCATGCGGCGAACGGAGCGCCGCGTGCCTGGTAGCGCGGCAGGGCATTGAGCGCCTGGAGAAAGACCTGCTGGGTGAGGTCTTCGGCGTCGCTCTCATGTTCGACCCGCATACGCAGATAGCGATAGACGCGAGCAAAGTATAGTTCGTAGAGATGGGCGAAAGCGGCAGGGTCCTGCCTGGCGTCCTCCACCAGCGCAGCCTCGCGCTCCCAGGAAACAGTTTCGTTACCGGCTGAGTTGGTCTGATCGCTAGCCGTGGAGGCTCCAAACAGCAACGCGCGAAGATCCAAGTGGAACTCCTTGCTGATCGACCGCGCATGTGGCCCCATATGGCCCCATGTTGCCACACGCGCAGCGGAAAGCATGTCGTCGCATCATGATGTCACTCGCTATAACGCCGCCTATGGCCGAGTGTGACATGTTCTTCCAATTGCGAACAATTTCGAAGAAGCGGTAGACTGGCGGAAGATGGGAGATGATAGGAGAAAGGCTGCTGAATGGGCGCACTCGGCGCGTTCGCGCTTCTCTATGATGGCGAAGGACGCATCTTGCTCTGCCACCGGCGCGACGCCGATGTCTGGAACCTGCCGGGCGGACAAGTCGAGCGCGGTGAGACGCCGTGGCAGGCGGCAATCCGCGAGACGCGCGAAGAGACTGGACTAGAGGCCAGCGTGCGGCGACTGACCTTCGTGGATCACCGACCAGAGCGCGATGAGCTGGTCTTCACCTTCGCCGCTGTCGTCGCTGTCGTCGCTGTCGTCGCTGTCGGCGACGAGCTGGCCCTGAACGACGAGGTGGACCAGCTCGCGTGGTTCGCACCTTCTGAATTGCCCGCGAATATCGCGCCACGTCATGCCGAGCGTATTATTCCCGTCCTTGTGACCTCAGGCCCGCCGATGCTGCGCGTCCAGCCTGGGCCAGGTATCCGGGAGTCGCTGCTGGCGCACGATGACAGCCGAAGTCGGTTCACCAACCGCGAGTTTCGCCTTGGCGCGTTCGCGACCGTGCTCAATGAGCGTGGCAGCGTGGGACGCTGTCGTGCGTGAGATTCACGAAGAGACAGGGATCATGGCGTATGTCGAACGGCTGGCGGGTATCTATTGCTGGCCGGAGCAAGACGAGCTGATCTTCTCTTTTCTCTGTACGGCGATTGGCGAGTCGCTGCAAACCAGCGACGAGACGCGCGCTGTACGCTTCTTCGCCCCAGACACCCTGCCGCCGAACCTGCTGCAAGAGCATCGCCAGCGCCTGCTGGATGCGCTCAACCCGCGCCCCGATCAGGAGACATTGCTCGTCATCCCCGATGCGCTTTCCGCGCCAGACGAGATCCACAGGTGGCGTACACAGCGCTAGCATAGCGATATATGCGCGTCGCTGTAGACGCCTCTAGTCATGATGGGCGTTAGATGCGCTACAGTCTCAGCCCGTGCGTATTCTGCATACATCTATTACACGGTGATCTGGCGCCGAATCTATCCATGGAGGTTGCGCCCATGCGGTCTGTTCGTATCCTTGCCATTCTTACCTTCGTACTCGTCGCCGCCTTTTATGGCCTGCGTGCGCTCGCCGGACAATGTGTGGGCGGAGAGTGCGAGACGTACATCCCCTTTTCGCTCCTGTTGCCCCTCGTGGCCCTTATCCTCGCCGCCATCACCAGCTACCTTGCCATCGGCGCATCCAGGGCGCGGCGTCAGATCGGCTGGCTGGTCGCACTCATCGTCTGCACGATTCTCAGCGTCGCCGGTCCCATCGCCAGCGCATTCATCTTCCGCGATAGTCCCGACCTCTTCGTGCCGGTGGCGACCGCACTCATCGTGATGGGGCCGCTCGCCGCGCTCATCTACAGTTTCACGGGGAACGCACGCTCCTGAGGTCTCTATGCGCTGTATGAGGGACTTCAGTCCCTTCTCTACCGTGCTCCGGCTCTTCAGAGCCGAGAGCGCTCCCCCAATTGACGGATCACGTGCCGCCGTGGTACGCTCCTCTGCGGCGCATATGCAGCGCCCTATCGAGGAGAGACTCACGCCATGCATCCAGCGGGCTACCAGTACAGCAATGGGATGATCAAGGGCAGCGATGGGCTGCGGACCTTGTCGTACTGCGCCCATTTGCAGCTCGCTTGGTTCGGCGGATCTCCCGAACATCTCTGAGGGGATACTTCCCCTCACACTAGCAGCGGCGGCCAGGGCCGGTACGAGGCCTGGGCCGCTTTTTCGTACCTGCCGAACCCGCCGCCTTTGCCTCGCGCCGTTCTCCAAGCCGCCCTCTCACGAGGAGCGCATCGCAATGATTCTGATCGGATTGAACGGCGTCACCAAAACCTACGGCGGGCGCACCGTGCTCGCCAACCTCGACCTCACCATCGGCGATGAGGCGCGCATCGGCCTCGTCGGCGCGAACGGCGCGGGCAAGTCTACTCTCCTGCGCATCCTCGCCGGGCTGGATGACGGCTACTCTGGCGACGTCGCGCGCAAGCGTGGCCTGCGTGTCGCCTACCTGGCGCAGCATATCCCTGGCGACAAGCGCACGCCGATGGACCTCATGCGAACGGCGCGGCCCGACCTCGCCGAGATCGAGGCGCAACTCGCCGCCTGCGAGACGGAGCTAGCGAAACCCGAGGTCACTTCAGACATGCGGCGCATCGAGCAGGTGCTGCATCGCCAGGAACAGTTGCTCGCGCGCTTCGAGGCACTCGGCGGCTCCGGTGTAGAGGGCGAGGCGCGCAGCCTGATGCGCTCGCTCGGCCTCGAAGACTCGGACTTCTCGCTACCCATGAGCGCGCTCAGCGGCGGCCAGCGCAAGCTCGTCGCGCTCGCAGGATGCATGCTCCAGCGTCCAGAATTGCTGCTGCTGGATGAGCCTGAGACCCACCTCGATCTGCCCCACCGCGAGCAACTCGAACGCCTCGTGCGCGACTTCTCCGGCGCGGTAGTGATGGTCTCGCACGACCGCTATCTCCTCGACGAGACGGCTAGCGAGATCGCCGAGCTTGAGCATGGGCAGATCACGCTCTGGCCTGGCAACTACTCCGCCTATACCGTCGCGCGCGAGGTGGCGCTGTTGCGCCAGCAGGAACTCTACGTCGCCCAACAGAAGGAGATCTCCCGGCTGGAGGAGGCCATCGCACGCTTCAAGCTCTGGGCCAGCATCGTCGTCAACGAGCGCCACATCAAGCAGGCGCGCAACAAGCAGCGCCAGATCGACCGCATGGACAAGGTCGAGCGGCCCGTGCTGGAGCGGCGCAAGATGGCGCTTCGGCTACGCGCAAACACGCGCGGCGGCCAGCGTGTCATCGAACTGAAGGATGTCAGCATGGCCTTCGGCGACGACCTGATCTTGCTCGGCGTCGATCTGCTGGTGAGTCGCGGCGAGCGCATCGGCGTGCTGGGCCCGAACGGCGCGGGCAAGAGCGTGCTGGGCAAGATACTCGCCGACGAGCTGGCGCCGACCGAGGGCGAGCGGCTGATCGGCCCCTCGATCCAGGTGGGCTACTTCGCGCAGGGGCACGAGACGTTGCCGATGGAGGCGACGCCGCTGGACCTCGTGCGCCGGTTGCGGCCAGGGTACGAAGAGCAGACCGTCGCGCTGTTGGGGCGCTTCCTCTTCACCTACGAGCACTGCCGCCAGCCCGTTAAATCGCTCAGCGGGGGCGAGCGCAGCCGGCTGCAACTGTTGTTGCTGACGCTTGGCGGCGCGAACTGCCTGGTGCTCGACGAGCCGACGAACCATCTGGACATCGACTCGGCTGAAGTGTTGGAGCGCGCGCTGGAGGAGTACGACGGCACGGTGGTGGTCATCTCGCACGACCGCTACTTCCTCGACCGCATCGTGGATCGCATCGTCGAGATCCGCGATGGCGAGTTGTACAGCTTCGACGGCGGCTACACCGCCTGGAACGAGAGCAAAAACGCGATTCCACGCGAGCCAGAGCGCGCGCTCTCCATTCCTCGCCGGGCGGCGCGCTAGCGACAAGATGATGTATGCTAGCTGGCGGAAACCACAACCCGCGCCTTTTCCACTGTGGAGGGGCTGTGGGAGGTCAGCAGCATATACAGAGAAGGAGCCGGATGTATGACCATCGCGCAACAGGGCATCTCTGCTCGATCTGCATCCCCACATGCCGTCGCGCAACTCGCCACTGGCGGGTTCCTGCTGCTGGCCGGGGCGCTCTTCGCCGCGCCCTTTCTGCTGAATTCTGGCGCGACAGGGAACGACGTCTTCATGACCAATCTCTTCCTCGCGCCGCTGATCTCGCTGCTGGGGAGTCTGCTCTACATCCTTGCGTTGCGCCGCCTCGGCCTCTCCGTCGCGCTGATGCTGATCCTGATTGCCATCAATTTGGCGGCGCTCACAAGCTGGCTCTGGCTGCCACAGGTCGCCAGCAATGGAGTTGACCTGGCCATAGGCGTACTGGCATCGCTCCCGGTGGCCCTGTTGGTGGATGCGGCGCTGCTGTTTCTCATTGGCGCGCTGGTCGCGCGGACACATGGGCAGTGGGACGCCTGGACGCGGGGAATCTTGCTGGCGCTGGTGACTGGCAGCGCGCTCGCGGTCGTTTATTCTTTCTTCGGCGCGCAATATCTCGCCGAAGGCGAGAAGACGTCCAGCCTGCCGCCCTACCTGAATGGCGTCGCACTCGTCGCCACCGTTGCGCTGGCTGCGCTCGCCTACCTGCTCGGCTGGCGCTGGGGGCCGCGCGCAATAGCCTGAATCACTCCATCAGACCAAAGAGGCGTTTCATGACCATTGAGGAGTTGCTGACGCAGTTCGAGACGCAGCCGGATGTCGAGCGCGTGCGCGGAATGATCGCGCTAGGACGACGCGGCGATGAAGAGGCTCGCACGCTCGTTGCCGCCCTGGAGACGCGCGGCTTCTACGAGCGACGCCTGGCGCTCTTCTCCTGCTATGGCAGCCACGACCGCGCTCACGTCCTCCGCGCGCTCAACGATCCCTCGTCGATATTGCGCGACCTCGCGGCGCGGCTCGTCCCGCTTGTCTGCGACGACACGCAGGCGCAGGAGGCGCTACAGATTGCGCCATCCCAATTGCGACGCTCGCTGCTGCGCAGGCTCCTTCAACGAGGCCGCCAGACGCCTGTTGACGCTTACATCAGCGCGCTTGCCCCCAACGATACACAGTTTCCCCGGCTCCTGCCGCTCACGTCGTCGGAGATCATTCACGCCCACGCGGACGGCTTCATCCGGCTGGCGCGCGACGTGGACTGGGAGCGCCTTGGTAGCCTGCGCCCCGCCATCGCGCTCGACCTGCTGGAACGCTGGCTCGGCGCGCAGGAAGACGGCGAGGGCAGGCCGCTACGCATTGTCAACGCCCTCCTGCCCAGCCTCGCGCGCGTTGACCCCGACCGCGCGCTGGCGCTCGTGCGCACGCTTACCCGCACGGTCTCCCTCATTCGCATCCAGCATCTGGAGACGCTCGCCCGTGTGCGCCCAGAGGCGGTGACGCAGTTGCTCGTAGCGGACGGTGAGTATCAGTCGTACCGCATGTACTCATTCCTGCACTACTTCACACCAGAACAGCTCGCCGCCCTGCGCGACGTGTACGGGCAGAGCCTCGGCCACTACGTCTCCTCCTGGTTCCCGCGCCTGACGCCAGAGCAGCGCGGCGCCGTCTTTACCGCAATGCGCCGCGACCTGCGAACATGGCAGGGCAACATCGAGGAGAGCGTCGTCGCCGCGCTCCCACGCGAATCACGCGAGCGCGAGGCGCGCCGCCAGTTGAAGAACGAGCGGCTTGCCGTGACCGGGCGTATCCGCTACGCGGCGTATCTGCCGTGGGACGAGGCGTTGAACACGCTCCGGCCGCATCTTGCCGCCTCCGACGTTGCGACACGGCAGACCGCGCTCCAGGCGTTGATCGGCGCCGTCGCGTATAACCGCGCGCATCTGGCCGGCGCGCTCACCCTGCTGCTCGCGCGGCGCATGGAGCAGGACTCGGCACGGAGTGTGATGTTCGCCGCGCTGGTGAAGCTGCCGCCGAGCGTCTGGCGCGCCGAGCATCTGCCAGACCTCGTGGAGATCATTCGCGCCGGGCTGAACGACATCGGCCTCTCACAGTACACGCTCAAGTCGCTGCAATCGCTGATCTTGCGACTAGCGCCACGCCATCCGGCCTGGGCGGCGGCGCAACTCGCCACGACGTTACGCGAACGTGGCTGGGCCGAGCCGGAAGTTCCCGCCGATCTGACACGGAGCGCCGCCGCGGCGCAGATCATCTCCGCGCTGCTGCCCGTCCTCGACGGCTGGCTCGCGCGCGAGAACGAGACGGCGGCGCTCGATACACTCGAAGCCTTCGCCATCGATGGGTTGGCTCCTGCTCCTGCGCTGCCACGCGCTGAAGAATTGTTGCGCCGCACGCGCTCCCGCCCAAACGCCGAACGCGCCCTGGCCTTGCTGAAGTCTCAGCGCGACCGGCTGATCCCGGCGCTGCTCGGCGAGGACCAGAGCTGGATCACGCTGCCCGCCGTCTCGCGCTACCTCTTTGCGCGCAGGCAAGACCTGCTCACCCCTTATCTCGATGCGCGGCCTTATACAGGGCGTTGGCAAACAGGTCGCACACCGTTCCTCGCGCCATTGGAGCGCACGTTTACCGGAGGGACCGCCGCGCAGCAGGAACGCTATGCCGCCGCGCTGTTGGCGACGATTGGCGATTCAGAGCAGGAGGCGAGCGCGCTCACCACGGCGGTCAACCGGCTCGCCTTCTTGACAGCTATCTCCGCCGACCGCATCGCCGCTCTCACGACGGATGAGCGTTCCGTCGTGCGCACGAGCGCGCTCTTCACCCTGGCGCGGCTCGACACCGACGCGGGGCTGTCCACCCTCATCGAGGGTTTGCGCGACGACCGCGCCCGCACCGCCATCCGCGCGCTCAGCCCCTTCCTGAAGAGCATGCCGCCCAGTCAGGCGCTGGCGGTCCTTCGGGATGTTCCGCTGGAACGCGTCACCGTCGCCAAGGAGGTCATGCGCTTCATCGGCGACCTGCGAACCGAGGAGGCGTATCAGGAACTGCTTGCGCGTGAGGATGGTGAGTTGCAGCGTGACGTGCGCATCGCCCTGCTCGGCGCCCTCGCCAGCTATCTCGACCGCGAGCCTTCATGGGATGTCTATTCACGCGCCGCCAAGGCGCCCGACGCCGAGACAGCGCAGACGCTGCTCACGCTCTCGCCCTTCACGCCGTACAATGTCGCGGCGCTTCCCCCAGATCAGCGCGGACGCTCCTTCGGGTTGCTTGCGCTCCTCGTCGCGCATCCCGACCGCGAGACGCGCCGTGAGGCATTACGACACTGTGCGCGGCTCACGATAGGAGATAACGATAAGGTCCTCCTCCCGACCTTGCTCCAGATGGCGCGTGGAACAGATCACCGTGAGGCCGCCGAGGCGCTGGAAGCGGCGCTGGCGATCTGCGACGAGCGCGACGCTCCTGCCATCGCCGATCTCCTGCGTGACCTGCTGCCACGGCGTCGCCTGCTCAAGCGCGCCGTGAAGGCGCTGGAACCGGACGATACGCGCGCTCGCCAGCGGCTCCTGCCGGTAGCTCGCGCGGCGCTCGACGCGCTGGAGACCGATCCCCTGACGATCACACTGCGCGTGCGGCTGGCGGGCTGGTACCTGAGCGCCGACGACCTTGCCGCATATTTCGAGCGCGTGAGCGCGCGCCAGGAATGGCACGACGAGGCGCTGCTGGTTGCCTGCGCGACGATCGGCGATCAGGAGGACCGGCTCAGCGCGGAGCAGTGGCGCGCAATCGAGGGCCGGCTCTCCATAAGCGCGGATGAGCGTCTACGCCGGCTCGCCTTCGCCGCGCTCAAGGCCTGGGCTGCGCGCGTGGGCGGCTGGGAGGGCGCGCCCTTGGAGCGGCTGCGCGCCTATCGCGCCGATCCATCGCCACTGGTGGCCGCCGCGGCCCAGTTCACGCTGCCAGGCGCCGACCGCGGCTTCTAGCGCCAGACGCAGTCGCTCTTGCTCAATAGGCGTCTTCGCGCGCGATAGGCGCGATGATCGCGATTGGGCTATCAAGGTAAGAAGCTCGTTGTCTCGTCAACAATATCCATCACACCGCTTTCAGAAATTCCCCTTTCAGAGCACTGACCTCCTATCTGGTTTTGGCGCGCTGGAAGAGTCATACTCCGTCGTGTCATACAGTTGTTGTATCGCGTTGAGCTTTTGTGTTGGCCCTGCCGCCTGAGAGGGAGACAAACCACAACTGATTTCATATCAACAGGAGACTGAGCATGAGCCAGACACCAGTGACGCAGCGCCTCACACAGCGCCAGGTACCACAGGCTATTGCCATGTTCAGCCGTGCTTTCTATCACGATCCGCTCTCGGTCTATCTCTATCCCGACGAGGTGGAGCGGACACGCCGCTTGCCACTGCTGTTGAGCATCCCGGTGCGCTACAGCGTGCGCGCCGGTGATGTCACCACGACTGCCGACCTCACCGGAGCCGCCTGTTGGCTTGCGCCAGACGAGAAGGGCATCGGCCTCGCCTACTTGTTGCGCAGCGGTATCCTGTCTAGCGCACTCAGGATGGGGATGCAGGCGTTGTCGCGCCTGGGCAATGCCCAGGCCTGTATGACCCAGGCGCATCAGCGGTACATGAGCGAGCCGCACTGGTACCTCTGGACGCTGGGAGTTGAGCCGGCATGCCAGGGGAAGGGCATTGGGGGCACGCTCCTGCGTGAGGGTCTGGGACGGGCCGATACCGCTCAGATGCCCTGCTACCTGGAGACCATGAACGCGGAGAATGTACCGCTCTACGAGCACTTTGGATTCGTTGTCACCGGCGAGGGAACCATCCCCGGTAGCGATGTGCGCATCTGGAGCATGATCCGTCCAGCGAACTGACGCACGTGTCCGGCTGCGCGACCAGATGAGGAATAGCCAGGATGGATGTGTGAAAGCCTCGGAGTTCCGCCATTCTACAATGATATGGTGCGACGCGGTATCACTACCGAACGAATGAACTCATCGGTATTGACGAAAAAGCTTGCCTCCATTATCCTAGCAAATGTTCGCTGTACAGCCTCCATCCTCAGGAGCCAGAACCTGGCGCGACAGCGACGATGGGCTAGAAGGGAGCATATGAAGTCAATCTACATTGCCACGCCGGCTGAGCTGTACTCGTCTGACACAGATAGTAGCGCCGCGCAGAGGCGCATTCGTGAGCGGCTCACCTCGCGCTATGGAGCGCGCAGAGTAGTGGATGGCGGGAACATCCGTCTCGACGAATCAAAGTCGCCGTGCGGCGCTGCGCTGCGCTGCGGTGGTTCTGTACATTGACTCAGGATGGTCTGATGCGCGCTTGTCAGAAGGAGGGCCCTGGTTCAACGATCCAGCTCATCCTGTGCGACTTGCCATCGAGACGGCTTTGCGACGCGGCATCCCAATCGTGCCTGTACTCCTCAATGGAGCGTCCCTGCCGCCTGCCGACCGCCTACCTGAAAGTCTCCGTCCGCTGGTTCTCAAAAGCGACCGGACGGTTGCAGAGCAGGGGCGGCCGGAATCCTTAGGCTCGCTCGTGCAGCGGACCGGCTTGGCCGTGCGGCCCGATCCTGATTTCGGACCGGACGTTGAGCGCCTGTGCGCCGCTCTCGACACGGTGGCGGGCTTCAATGCAGGCGCTATTGCGAGTCGGCGGGCGATGTGGCAGTCAGCATGGATTGCAGGCGCGCTGCTGGTAGCGCATGGAGCCACCCTGGCGATAGTTTTCGCAGCGCTGCTGGCCCAGCCACCTCAGGAAGTCAGTTCTACCTCCTTCACGGCAATGTTCGAAACCCTTGTCGTTACTAGTGTGGTCGTTAGCTTTGTCATGTATTTGCTCGCCGGTCTGCTGGCTGGTCTGCGTACTGGGCGATGGGGCGCAGGTGTGCAGGCGGCGGTGCTGGCCGAACTTATCGGTGTCGTATTAGGAGGAGTCTGTCTCGCGTTCGCCGCGTATGCCGGACGAGGCGCCCTCCTCATGCAGTCGACTGGGCAGGGCGGCTTTGTTTTGATCTCCCTCGTCATGATTGTGGCGACGATTCCCGTCGCACTGGTGGCTGCAGGCGCTCTGGGCTGCGTAGGCGGCGCAGTGGGATCCGTGGTCCCTGCTTTGCGCCAGGCGCGCCACGCGGCGAATTATCAACGCACGCTGGCGGCGCTGGCCTCGCCAGCAGGCAATCGCCCTGCCCAGGTCTCTGATTCGCCTCACCCGCAAGCGGGTCGCGCCAATACTGGATGGCGGAAGAAGGGGGCGCCTGGCAATATCTTCATTTCGTATCGCCGGGCGGACAGCTTATTGGTGTGCGGCTCCATTTATGATCGTCTGACCAGTGTCTTCGGACGGGACACGGTCTTCAAGGATGTCGATTCTATTCCCATCGGAACCAACTTTGCCCAGTATATAGACGGAATGCTGCGCGAGAGCGCGGTTCAACTCGTCGTCATCGGGCCCAACTGGCTCAACGCAGTCGATATGGAAGGCCATCGCAGGCTGGATGATCCAGGCGACTTCGTGCGTCTGGAGGTGGAGGGAGCCCTGCGCCGGGGTGTGACAATTCTGCCAGTATTAGTACACAGCGCCGCGCTGCCCCCAGCCAAGCGTCTGCCTGAGAGTCTATGACCGCTGAGCGCGATCACTGCAGTCGTGGTGGGAGATGACCAGGCGCTTGCAAGTGACCTGGACCGTCTGAGTGCGGCTGTCGCCGCAGTTGTGCCCACTACCTGTGCCCAGACGCGCTGGCAGGCATTAGCGCCCCTGCTCGTTGCGCTAGCAATTGGGCTGGCGCTCGGCGGGCTAGGTCTCTGGGTCGCGCTGGCGATCACCCACTCATTGGCGCAGCCACCTGTGCTGGCTAGCTCGAACTCGTCATCTGCTGGCGGGGTTTTAGACAACTCGCTGTACTTGAGTTCGCTGATCAGCCTCATGCTCTATCTGTTCGCAGGAGTAATCGGCGGCTCCGTCACCGGCAGGGCAAGCGGAGGCGTCTGGGCGGCGACCCTTGGGCAGGCAATAGGGTCTATCCTAGGTGGCGCATGCTTATCCGTGGCCGTGTATGCCGGAGGTACACACATTCCCGGGAACCCGCCCACGGTTCAGGGGCAAGGGGCAAACACGACAATCTTTCTCGAAATACTCGCCTTCCCCATAGGGCTGGCGCTGAGCGCACTCCTCGGGTGGTTAGGTGGGAGCGTCGGGGTCGGTAGCCGAGCGCTCTTGCGATTGGCAGTGACTCCACCGCGTGCGACGCGGCGGCAATCGCACACAGGAACGATTCTCATCGCTCGGCGCCCTGAAGACGCTGCAGTAGTGGCCACTATGCATGGCGAACTGGCGAAGTTTTTCGGCGCACGCGCTGTCCGTGATAGCGATGAAATCGGGCGTGGCGCCGATCCCCGCTCAGTCGCTGTAGCCACACTTACCCACACAGCGGCGTTGGTTGTGCCTGTTGGGCCTCGCTGGCTGGAGAACCCTGATGGAGGCGATTCCTCGCGTCTCGATTATCCTGCCGATCCCATCCGATCATGGCTTGAGGCGGCGCAAGAGACCGGGACGCCAATCTCCCCCGCCTATCTCGAGGACGCTATTCCGCCCACGACGCATCGCATCCCTCCTTCCATCCGTGAGTTCGCTCTGCTGAATGGCACGCGTGTTCGCGCGGGTAGTGATTTCATTGGGGATATGGCCCGCTTGCGCGCTGCCATCCTCTATACGACGCGGCTGCAAGCGTCACCAGTCAGGCGCATGACGCGGCGCCTGGTGAGTGTCATCTTGTGGATAGCATGTGTCATCGTCGGGTTTGCGGCGGTCGCCATATCCGGTAACGCTTTCTCTTCGTTCGTGAGATCCACACTCGACGCGCCTGCGAGCGAGCTTGCGCCGGGGGATGCCGTTACCCAATTTATGACCTACTTCCTGTTCTTTGTCCTCATCCACTCCGTGGTGTATTTCGGAGCAGGAGCCATCCTTGGGCGCTGGAGTGGCAGGTTAGGCGGAGGCATCTCCTCAGCGTTGGTTATCTCCCTGCTCGGGAGCCTGTTCACCACAATTCTGTTCCTTGTTGTAGGGATTGATCACAAAGCGCTATTTTCACCCGACTCCCCACCTCCTCAAGGTGGAGTGCAGGTCACGGTAGTGGCGCTATCTTTCATCCTCTTCATTGGGATGATCCCAAGCGCTCTGACCGGGGGAGCGGCGTTGGGATGGCTGGGCGCTGCGGTGGGACGCGCGAGACATGCTCGGGCTGAGCGGCGAGCGCTCAACCGCGAGTTGCGACAGGGCGTCGCCTTCTACGCTGGAGTTAGCAGAGTGGAATGAGAGAAGCCGTCGCTCGCAAGATAGCGCGCTGGTGGGCGCAGAGTTGAGAGGACAAGATTCCTCTTCGAGTTATGAGGCTCAAGAGGACTGTGTCTACTTTGCTCCTTCCAGCGCGCTATCTTGGGGTCGCGATTCGGTTCGCCTGTTCAACTCGCCGAGTGTGGACGCAATCGCTCTTTCTCGGCAGGTGTCAGAATCGCCAAGTATTCGGGATGGCGACGTACGTAGGCCGCGACGTAGGGACACTGCGCCACCACCTGAAGATGTGCGGCGCGAGCGTCTTCGAGCGCGGTATGCGCGAGCTGACTTGCGATGCCCCGCCCCTCTAATAGCTCCGGCACGAGTGTGTGCAAAAAGACAATTTGATCGCCAGCGCGCGCATAGGTCAGCACCGCCATCTTGCCATCGACGCGAACCTCGTAGCGACTTCGCTGCTCGTTGTTTTCCACCACAATGGGATCAGATTCCGCGCTCATCAGACGCTCCTTACCAGGATTGTGCGCCAGCCACGTCAGGTATGCCACCACGCCTGTGGCCTCAGGCGCACCTATGCCTGGAACCCGGCTGTCTCGTGACTGCCATCGCAGAAAGGCTTGTTGCGCGAATGCCCACAGCGACAGAGCGCCATACGCGTGTCCTCGCGGATCACGACACCATTCGCGTCGAGAATGCGCACAGGTCCACTGATATAGAGCGGACCATTGGGTTGCGGCTCGATAATCGCAGGCTCGCCTGGCTCCTCAATCACGCCGCCATCCAGCCGTTCGACATGCAACGCGCCCGAAGGACACCGCGCGACGACCGCCGCGATCTCATCCGCCGTCGCCTCATCCACCCGCACCCAGGGGCGCGCGTCGGGTTGAAAGACCTGTGGCAGCCCGCGCATACACCGTTCAGAATGGACACAACGACTTGGATTCCAATGTACCGCTATACGCTCACTGCGATAGACGCGCTGTGGCTCCTCAGCGCGCGTCTGGGCTGACTCTTCCATCCTATGGCGCTCCGTTTCACTTAAGTTCAGCGCCTCCCTGCGCGAGCCATCACGACTGTACTTACCTCCCATTGCGGCGCGCATGTCAACACGTGTTGACACTATCCACGTCGCCAGCGGCGCCAGAAACTTCGATGGTGTATGCTGCTCGGTGGAACGGTCAGCCACGGCGTGGAGGGGCAGATGGAACGGGAGAATCGAGCCAGGGGGCAGGATAAAGCCCAATCTCAGCGCCAGACAACGCCTGAGGCGCCGAGACTGGAAGGCGCCGCCGCTGATCTGGCGCGCGCTATGAGCATGCTGCCGCGCGCGGAGCTAGACATGCCTCCTGAGCAGCTTTTCGAGGATCATCCGCACTATCGCGCGCTCGTCAGGGCCACCAATCAGATCCTCTGGCTGGCTGCAGCTGACGGCGCCGGGCTTGCTGGCATGCGCGACTGGCGCGCCTTCACCGGGCAATCCGAGGCTGAGGTGATCGGCCAGGGCTGGTTCAACGCGGTCCATCCTGACGACCGGCCGTATATCCTCGAGCAGTGGCGACGCTCGGTCGAGACAAAAGAGATCTTTCGGGAGGAACAGCGTATCCGTCGCCACGACGGCGTCTACCGCGACTTCACCGTTCGTGTCGTGCCTATTCTGGGTGAGGATGGCAAGTTGCGTGGCTGGGCGGGCGCCTGTCGCGATGTGACGGAGCAGAAGGCAAACCTCGCGGCGTTGCGCGCCAGCGAGATGCGTTCGCGCGCCATACGCGAGATATTGGAGACGGCGCTGGCGCATCTGACCCTCGACGAACTGCTGCCGCGCCTCCTCGACCGCGTGCGCGACGCGCTGGATGCGAATAATGCTGTGATCCTCCTGCCTGACGGGAATGGTCAGTTGAAGGTGCGAGCGACGAGCGGATTTCAGGCGCATGTCAATACGAATGTGACGGTCCCACTCGGGCGCGGCGTCGCCGGAAAGATCGCCGTCGACGGCAAGCCGATCATTATTCGTGATCTCAAGCAGGTGGAGGTCGTCCACACGCTCTTTCAGCAGTTGCTGAGTTCAGTCGCTGGTGTGCCATTGCGCATGCCAGATGGCGCCCGTGGCGCGCTCCATGTCGCGACGGCTGCGCCGCGAGACTTCACCGAAGACGATGTGCGCCTGCTGGAGATCGTCGCCGAGCGCATCGCGGACGCCATCGCGCGCGCGCAGGTCCACGAGGCTACAGCGGAACGCGCGGTGCGGCTCCAGGCGATCATCGAGTCGATGACGGATGCGGTGCTCGTCTGCAATCAAGACGGCAAGATTGTCAGTTCCAATCGCGCGGCGGCCCACCTTAACCTCGCCACGATAGTGGACACGATAGAAGAGCCAGCGTATCCAGCGTTCCAGCGAGTGTTGCAGCGTGTCTTGCTCGGCGAGTCGATGACCAGCGCTGAGGCGGTCGAGATCACGATTGCGCAAGCGAATGGAGAGACGGTGGAGTTGAGCCTGAGCGGAGCGCCACTGTGGGTACGCGTAGGGACCGATACCCTTACCTCATCCGGGGGGGCTTTTGTCTTTCATGATGTCACCGAGCGGCGGATCGCCGAACGGAAGACCGCCGATGCGCTCGATGGGATGCTGTCGATGGTCGAGCGGCTGGTGGCAAAGGACTACGATGAGAACGTCTCATGGAGGAACCAGACGGGCCAACGGTTGGTCGAGGGCGCGGCGACCGCGCTTGGCAGTCCACGTGTCGCGCTGGTGGCCTGGGATGAGGAAACCGATCTCCTGACCTCCGTGGCGACTGCGGGCTTCACTGCCCGCGCCAGCGACCCCACCTGGCATTTTCCCGACGGGTTGGTGCGCTTGAGCGATTTCCTGAACGAGGAGGACATCGCGATGCTCCGCATGGACATCCCTATCCCGCTCGATAAGACCATCATCCCGCCCCAGGTAGACCCCGGATTCAATGATCTCTTGCTCGTTCCCGCGCGCATTCGTGAGCGGCTGATGGGCTTGATGGTTGTGGATGCGCCTCATCCCTATGCTCCAGACGAGATTCTGCTAGTACAGGCGATTGCGCGGCTCGCGGCGTTGCTATTGGAGCGCGACCGGATGGACCGTGAGCGCGAGGAGGCGCGGTCGAGCGCCATTGCGCTGAGGGTGGCGAACGAGCGGCTGGACGCATTCCTGAGCATGACCGGACACGAGTTGCGCACACCGCTGACCAATGTCAAGGGCTTTCTCCAACTCGCCGCAGGCCGGATGCGGCTTGGGGCAAAGCGCGTCGCCGCTCTGACTGGAGAACTGAATGCGACGCAGCAAGCCAGTTTTGCCAATCTGCTTGAACATGCGCGCGCGCCGCTCGCACAAGCAGAGAGCGAGAGCAAACTCATGCAGCGTGTGGTGGACGATATCCTCGACGCCGAACAGATACGTTCCGGAGGGCTGGAAATACGCCCGGAGCCATGCGACCTGGTCAGTGTTGTGCGCGACGCAATCACCACACCACAGATCCGCGCGGTGGGTAGGAAGATCATCCTGAAGGCAGGCGATGGGTCTCCGATAGCTGTCAGAGCCGATGTGCAGCGCATCAATCAGGCGCTGAGCAACTATCTGAACAATGCGCTGAAGTATGCGCCAGCCGAACACCCGATCGTTGTCATGATTCGCGCGCCAGTCTCGTCAATTCCCACCGGCGCGCTGGATCAGGCCAATTCGCAGCCGGATTGTCCGGTGGCGCAGGTCACGGTGCGCGACTCCGGACCAGGGCTGCCAGAAAGTGAGCAGAAGCGCATCTGGGATCGCTTCGCGCGGGCAGAGGCGACTGAGCGGCGCAAGAGCGGATTGGGGCTGGGGCTGTTCATCACGCGGTCGATCATCGAATTGCATGGCGGACAAACCTGGGTGGAGAGCGAGCCGGGAGCAGGCTGCTCCTTCTCGTTCACTCTTCCTCTCTGCGCCGTGCCACCTGCTTCACCGGAGCGCGCCCTGCCGGACTCTGAATAGCCCTCATCACCATCACACTCCTTCGTGCTACTCATAGAAATGACGCGGAAAGCGCGCGTCAGGGCTTGCTGGCTGCTATCCGCTGCGCTACACTGGCCGCGAGTGATTGCCGCGCAGGCAAAGGGAGACGGCATGGAAGATCCGCCAGGATCGGGCGCTGGGCCGAAGTCAGATCAAGCCCCGACGAATGAGTTGGAGCTTGCGCTGGTCGCGCGCAGCCAGCGTGGCGATGTCGCCGCCTTCAACTCGCTGGTCGAGCGCTACCAGGGACTGGCCTACGCGCTGGCGCTGCGCATGCTCGGCGATCCCGATGCGGCGGCGGATGTGACTCAGGACGCCTTCTTCTCCGCCTTCCGCGCGATCCAGTCGTTTCGCGGCGCGTCGTTTCGCGCGTGGCTGCTGCGCATCGTCAGCAACGCCTGTTTCGACGTCTTCCGCGCGCGTGGCCGCCAGCCCAGCAGTTCCCTCGACGAGTTGCTGGATAGCGAGACGGCCGGAGACGCCGCGACGCCTGCCGCGCTGGTTGATTCTTCCTGGGACCCTGAGCGCGCCGTTTTGCGCGCCGAGGTGATCGCCGCGATCCAGGGCGCGCTGCTACAATTGCCAGACGACCAGCGCCTCGCGGTGATTTTGAGCGACGTACAAGGGCTACCCTATGATGAGATCGCCCGTATTATGAATAGCCCTCTGGGCACGGTAAAATCGCGGATTGCGCGCGCGCGCGGACATCTGCGTGACCTGCTGGCGCGGCAGCCGGAACTATTCCCGCGCGGCGAGCGTCAGCATTCGAGTGAAGAGTAGACAGTAAGGCGTAGAGAATCATGGGCGGCGGACGGCATCCACACGACTGGCAGCGGCAGCGAGAGCAACTCTCCGCCTATATCGACGGCGAGTTGAGCGCCGCCGAGCGCGCGGAGCTTGAGCGCCACATCCCGGGGTGTCCAGAGTGCCAGGAGGCGCTGGGCGAACTGCGCCGAGTACACGATCTGCTGACGGCTTTACCCATGCCCAAAGCGCCGCGCTCGTTCGCGCTGCCGCTGGATACACGCTTGCCCGCGCGACCAGGGCAACCATCTCCGCAACAGACCGCTACGCGCAGAAGCCGCGCCGGTCTCATCCAGTGGGCCGGAGCGATCGCGGCGACCATCGGCCTGTTCCTGCTGCTCGGCAGTGTGCTGACGGGACTGCTTGGATTCAATAGCAAGCAATTCGCGGCGTCTAGCGGCAGGAACAGCGACACCACCCTGACAGGCGCGCAGTCACAGACGCCCGCCGCTACGACGCCCAGTCAGCGCACACCAGACTTCAACTCTACGCAGCAGCCGCAGGTGGGCGACAAATCGACGCCGGGCGCAGTCACAACGCCGAATGCAACCGCGACGCCGAAGAGCAGCGCGACCAGTGTCTCCCCAGAAAACACCGGCGCTGGACCTGATATTCCCGTACTGCCCATCACCGGTGGCGGCCTGCTCGTACTCGGCGCTGGCGTCTATCTCCTTGGGCGCTCCCAGCGGCGGCGTGAGGAACAAGCCGCATAAGGCGTTCCGCGTCTATTCCGGCACGATCACGTCGGCGTCGCCGGTAGTGAGCCGCTCGCCACGCTGATTGTCAATCCATACCTCGACGAATTGCTGGTTATCTGTGCGCGTCCCCAACGCGCCACGACAGGTGAGCGTATCGCCGGGCTGTGTCATGCCCTGAAAGCGGACGCGCAGCCGCAGCACCCAGCCACCAGGCTTCGGACGCGTGGCGAGCCAGTCAGTGAGCAGTTGCGCCGCGAAGGCCATGCTCAGCATGCCATGCGCAATCGTGCCGTCCAACCCGACGGCGCGCGCAGCCTCAGGATTGACGTGGATGGGGTTATGGTCGCCGCTGACGTCGGCGTAGGCGTCGATCTGCTCCTGCGTGATCTGTTTGGTCAGTTCCGGGATGCGCTCGCCCTCCGGCTCAGGCTGCGCTTTGGCCGCCGTCATGCCCGTCGGCGTGTCCGGCGTCAGCTCGCGCACGATCACGGTCGCTTTGCCCAGGCAGACCTGTCCCTCGTCCGCTACCTCGACATGCTGCGCCAGCGTCATGATGTTCATGCCGCCTGCGCGCGAGGACTGGCGCAGCGTGGCGACGCGATGGAGCGCGGTGACGCTGTCGCCGGCATGGAGCGGGCGCTCGTACATATATTCCTGCTCGCCGTGTAGCACCTGCATCTTCTCGGGGTCCAGCCCCGCTTCGGCGAAGGGGACGCGAAAGCGCGTCACGAAGGTTGGCGGCGCGAGCACATTGGGAAAGCCCGACGCCTGCGCCGCGGACTCATCCTGGAAGATGGGGTTCGCGTCACCCACGGCGTCGGCGAACTGCCGTATCTGTTCGGCGGTAATCGTGCTGGTCTGTGCCGTCGTCTCATGGCCAACAATGGATTGATCGAGTGGCATGGCACGCGCTCCTCGCAGATGTGATAGATGTAGTCAGCCGCCAGCCCATCGTACACCACTATGCGCCGCATGCGCCAGCCTGACGATGCGCCGTAGAATCTTCTTCGATTACTCGACAGTGAATCCCTAGAAAGGCAAGACACGTGGCGTCGATACTGCCCGATCCGGCGACTCCCTTTGGCGAGCGCGTGGCCCGGCGGCTGCGCGAAGAGCTGATAATCTGGCTCACCGTGACGGGCGCGGATGAAACACCGCAGCCCGCGCCCGTCTGGTTCCTCTGGGAAGACGAGACCTTTTTGATTTACACGCTGGCCAACGCCAAACGCCTCGCGCATATCGAGCGCAACCCACACGTCGCGCTGAACTTCAACAGCGACGGAACTGGCGGCGACATCATCGTCTTCACCGGCGAGGTGCGCCAGGCGCCGGACACGCCGCCAGCCGACCAGTATCCCGCCTACGCTGAGAAATATCGCGGCCTCATCGCCGAGGAGTTCCAGACAGCAGAGAACTTCGCGCGGGGTTATCCTGTCGCCCTGCGCATAACACCAACCAAGGTACGCGGCTTCTAGCGGCTAGGCCGCTGGCGAGCGAGGGGCAGGGCCAGCGCCACTTCTTGCCTAAGTCCAGGAGGTATTACAGTATGGCGGCGCAGAGCAAATCCACTCATGTGCCATCGTGGGTCCCCTACTTCAACGCTATCGCCCGCCGTCTACTGGCCCTAGGCGTCCCGATGGGGCCTGACGTGCTCCTTACCGTTCGCGGGCGCAAGAGCGGCTTGCCACGTACCACGCCCGTGACGCTCTGCGAGTACGGGGGCAGGCGCGGGCTGATCAGCCCGTTCGGCGAGACCGATTGGGCGCGCAACCTGCGCGCCGCGGGGCAGGCTACTATCAGCTTCCGACGCCAGAGAGAGGAAGTGACGGCGGTCGAGTTGGCGGCGCCAGAGGCGGCGGCGTTCATTCGTGATGTCCTCGCCCCACGCGCGCGACAAACCCGGCTTGGCGCATGGTTCGTTCGGGCCATCGACAAGATCGATATCGACCACCCCGTGGAAGCGGCCCGGGGGCGACCAGTATTCGAGCTTCACCCGCGTTGAGGCGCATCAAGTTCTAGTCGGCTGCTGGTTCGTATCACCTATGCGCCTGCCGGATATACTGTAGGGATAAGGGATGATCTGAGGTTGTATTTGAGTGGAGTAGGGAAGGCCATGACGACATCGAGTGAGGAGACAGCGCTCGCCATCACCTATGACGATATCGAGGCAGCGGCAAAGCGGCTGGAGGGCCAGGCGCATCATACGCCGGTCATGACCTCGCGCAGCTTCGACGCCGACGCGGGTGTCGCGACCTGGTTCAAGTGCGAGCAGTTTCAGCGCGCTGGAGCCTTCAAGTTTCGTGGCGCCTACAACAAGATCGCCTCGCTGTCCGCTGCCGAGCGCGAGCGTGGTGTGATCGCCTTCTCTTCTGGCAACCACGCACAGGCCGTCTCAATCGTCGCGCGGCTCTTTGGCGTCCCGGCGGTGATCTGCATGCCGACCGATGCTCCGGAGGTCAAGGTCGAAGCGACGCGCGGCTACGGAGCCGAGATCGTACGATACGACCGCCAGACAGAGGACCGCGAGGCACTGGCACGGCGGCTGGCCGATGAGCGTGGGCTGATGCTCGTCCCGCCCTACAACGACCCGGCGATCATCGCGGGGCAGGGCACGGCGGCGAGCGAGCTGCTGCAAGAGGTTCCCGATCTGGATGTGATCGTGGCTCCGGTCGGCGGCGGCGGGCTGATCTCCGGAACCAGCGTCGCAGCGCTGGCTATGAAGCCTGGCATTACCGTGATCGGCGCGGAGACCGAGGCGGCCAACCACGCCTGGCTCTCGTTGCAGCAGGGCGAGCGCGTGCGCATCCCGCCGCCCGACACCATTGCTGACGGCATGCGCACGGCGATGCTGGGCGAGCTGACCTGGCCGATCATCCAGCACAACGTCAGCGAGGTCGTGCTAGTGAGCGAGGAGGAGACGCGCGCGGCGATGCGCTATCTACTGCTGCGGCTGAAGCTCGTGGTCGAGCCAACCGGCGCGGTGGCGGCCGCAGCGGCGCTCAGTGGGAAACTTGCGCGCTACGGGTCGCGTGTTGGCGTCATCCTCTCCGGCGGCAACGTCGAGCCAGCCGTTCTGCGCGCCGTCCTCGCGGAAGAGTAGCCAGTGGCGACGAAGCAAGACATAATCATACCCGAAGAGCGGCGCGAGCAGGTGTGGCGCGCGTTGCTGACGTGGTACGCCACCGAGGGGCGAACGCATCTGCCCTGGCGCGAGACACGCGACCCCTACGCCATCCTCGTCTCGGAAGTGATGCTCCAGCAGACGCAGGTCGAGCGCGTGCTGCCGAAGTACCGCGAGTTTCTCGCGCGTTTCCCGACGTTCGCGGCGCTGGCGGCGGAGCCAGTGGGCGAGGCGATCAAGGCATGGGCGGGGCTGGGTTACAACCAGCGTGCGGTGCGGCTACATGGTATCGCGCGGCAGGTGGTCGAGGAGTTCGGCGGGCAATTACCCAATACGCTCGACGGGTTGATGGCGCTCAAGGGCATCGGGCGCTACACGGCGGGCGCGGTGGCCTGCTTCGCCTTCGGGCTGCCCATCGCGACGGTGGATACGAACATACGCCGCGTGCTCTGGCGCGTCTTTCGCGGCGTGGAGCAGCTTCCCTGGCCCGGCGGAGAGTCAGCGGCGCGTATGTACCTCGAACTGGCGGAGTGGGCGCTGCCACGCGTGCAGGCCTACGACTGGCAGCAGGCGCTGATGGACCTCGGCGCGCGGATCTGCCTGGCGCGCAAACCCCTCTGCGAAAAGTGTCCGTTACGCGATCAGTGCGCGGCGTATGCGGAGACGGCGCAGGTGGCGCTCTTCCCCTCCGGCGAGGCGCTGGCGCGGCTGCGCGACGAGCGCGCGGCGAGCGAGGATCGTCCAATGGCGCGGCGCGTGGCCGAATCCGGCGTTTCCTACGGATCAACGCCTGTGCCAAAGCGCCGGCCTGCGACCATCCCCTTCGAGCAGACCTCGCGCTACTTCCGCGGGCGCATCGTGGACGCGCTGCGCGAGTTGCCTCCTGGCGCGACACTCTCGCTGGCCGCGCTTGGCCCGCGCATTAAGTCGGACTATACCGACGCCGACCTGCCCTGGCTGCGCAAGCTGGCACAGGGACTCGCGCGCGATGGCCTGGCGCGTTTGGACGACGAGAATGAAGCCATCGCTCTCCCTTGATCTTCGGGACGATCTCGCGCGGCGTCATGCGCTGCCTGCTGTATCCTCCGTGATGGCGCGCTCCAGGCGTGGCAGAAAGTAATCCCAGCCCTCCGC
The DNA here is from genome assembly GCA_963733745.1 of uncultured bacterium. GTDB lineage: Bacteria > Chloroflexota > Ktedonobacteria > Ktedonobacterales > JADMIN01 > DASWAC01. The sequence continues at coordinate 20,892 of CAVTFE010000076.1, read as the reverse complement.
ATGCGCCTGTTGGGCCGCGGATGGCAGCCCATAGTGGCGCAGGCGCACGAGCGTCCCACCGCGCTCGGCGACGAAATTGATCTCCACTGTGCTGGCGCCAGAAGGCACAGGGGCGTTGTCGCCTTCCCAGCCCCACGTGAAGACGATCTGGCTGTACGGCGTCAGGCGCACATACTCGCCGCGCACGATATTGCCCTCGCCCAGTATCAGGCGATAGACGCCGCCGGGGCGCGGATCGAGCGTCGCGTCCTGGCCTTTCCAGCGCAGCGCTTTCACCGGATCGGTAAAGTATGCGTAGACCGTCTGTGGTGGCGCGGCGATGTAGATCTCGCGCGTGATCTCGTCGGCGGTGGGCGCGGTCATGCCTGCTATTCCTGTCCCTGCTCAGACTCGATTTCTTGCTTGAGCGCCGCCAACTGCTCGTCCCAGAACGATTCCAGGAAGCTGCGCGCCTCCGCCAGCCCCTCCGGGCGGGTGCGGTAGAGGCGGCGGGTGCCGTCGCGGCGCATGGTGAGCAAGCCCGTCTCCGCGAGCAGGGCAAGATGCTGTGAGATGGCCTGCCGCGTAACATCAGGAAACCGCCCGGCGATATCCTGCGCAGGCAGCTCCTGATCCTGGAGCATTACCAGGATCGCGCGGCGATGCGGCTCGGCGATGGCGTGGAGTACTTGATCAACCATTTTTGGAGGATAGCACAGGCTTGCGCAGGCGGCAACTTGCGCAACGAGCGGTGGGCGAACATGCTAAGAAGGCGCAGAGCCACAAGTCGCTCCACACCTTCAGCGCAAGGATCATCAATAGATCATCACTGGCAGGAAACTCGCGCTCCTACCACTCCACCCAGTCGCCGTCGGGATGGCGCAGGACCCATGTGGCCGCCGGAGCCGTGTAGACGCCATCGAAGCGCTTGATAAAGGCGGGATCGCCATAGTAGCGCCCCATGCCTTCCAGGTCATACCAGACATCCACGCCCAGCAACTCGAGCGACGCTGGCTCGCCGGGCGTGGTGACCTTGACGTACATCTCATGGGCGAGGTGACCCGCAACACGCGCCTGGCCCAGCGTTTCTGACGCGAGACGGTTGTAGACCTCGCGCGCCTGGTTGTGCGAGTGGACCTGCCCACGCGCCAGGCCGATGTAGCGCTCGTTGCGCCCGGTCGGCGCGGGCAGGTGATAGGTCGTGTAGCCCTCCGCAGGCGTCCAGACCGCCGCCTCGCGCGAACTGAAAAGCATCTCGGCGGAATGCCCGACCTGTGGGTTGGCGAAGAACTGCCCCAACCCGGCGAGATCAGTCCACTGGTCGAGGAAGAAGAGCTGGTCTGCTGGGCCGTTCACCGGAATGTAGACCATGTGGCTCAGGTCGCTCAACGCGCGCGCCGCCGCGACGCTGTCGGGATTCCCGGCGGTCTGGTTATGAACCTGTCGCGCTTGTTCGTAGTCGCCGATGATTGTTCCCTGCACGATCAGGCGGTAGAGGGTCGTCGTAGCAATCGTGGTCGCGCTCATGCTCGCTCCTTCGTAGCTGTAGATGGTCTCGCAGTCGTCGCGCACATTAGGATAGCCACCATTGGGTCGTCCCACCAATACGATAGCACATGCTTTCGCAAGTTTCAACTTTCCAATAAGAGAGCAGCGCGAAAAACGTCACATCTGGGCAGGCTCACGCAACGCGACATGGTAGACTGACCGCCTGAACAACACGCGACCCCAATGGCTTAGGGAGGCGAGCGTATGACCGACCAGGGCCGACTCACTCTACGCGAGGCGCAGGCGCAGGTGGACGCCTCGATCCGCGCGCTGGGCGGCTACTGGCCGCCGCTGGCGAACCTGGCGCGGCTCTTCGAGGAGTGTGGCGAGTTGGCGCGCGCGGTGAACCAGGCGCACGGACCCAAACTCCGCAAGCCCGGCGAGGCCGCCGTCTCCGCCAGCGACGAGTTAGGCGACGCGCTCTACGTCCTGCTGGTCCTGGCGAACAGCCTCGACCTCGACGCCGAGGCGGCGCTGTCAAATGCGCTGGCAAAGGTGGCGGCGCGTGTTCCCGCAAAGACAGATGATGCGAGCGAGTCATAGCCATATACCAATCGAGTCAGAACATTTCCCCTCAGGAGGCGATAGTGGAGAAAGACAGCGACGCGCAGAACGCGCCAGCCGGCGAGGACACGCATCTGAATGACACCAGCGACTACCAGGGCTGCTTCGCCTGCGGAGCGCGCAATCCGTCGGGGCTGCACCTCGTCTTCCGGCGTGAGGGCGATGAGATCGTCACCGAGTACTCACCGGAGCCAGCGTTCCAGGGGTTTCCGGGCGTCGCGCACGGCGGGATCATCGCATCACTGCTTGACGAGACGCTCAATCGCACCGCCGTTCTGGAGAAGCGCTGGCTGATGACCGCGCGGCTGGAGATCCGCTTCCGCCAGGCGGCGCCACTTGGACGGAAGCTGCGGGTCACGGCGCGCACGCTCTCTTCACGCGCACGCATGGTCCAGGCCGAGGGCGAGGTGCGGCTGGCCGACGAGCCGGAGACGATCCTCGCCGACGCGCGTGGGACCTTTCTGCCGATCACCGAGGAATACCGCGCACAGATGCTCGCCGAGCATCCAGAGTTGCGGAGCTTCTTCGACTGGGGAGCCTGAGGCTTATCCAACTCCTGAGGTTACGTGACCGTACTATTCTCGCGGAGGGCGCAAGGGCGCGCCACGCCGCCTGCCCGTGCGGGAATAGAGAGGAAACCAGCGTTGGCGGTTGAGATTGTTCCCCAGTTTGGCGTTCGTGGAATGGAGCGCGTGGTCATCGGCAAGGAGAGCGTCCCGGCGCTGCTCGTGCGGCCTGATACCGACCTGCCGCGACCGGCGGCGCTGATGCAGCACGGCTGGACCTCCTGCAAGGAAGACTTCCTGCCGCTGGCGCTGCTACTGGCGACGTATGGCTTCGTCTCGCTGCTGCCCGACGCCTGGGGACACGGCGAGCGGCTACCAGAGAACGGCCCAAGCTGGAAGACAGAGCGCTCCGCTAACCATTTCATCGACGTGGTGCGCCACACGAGCGATGATCTGCGCGAGGAGTTGGAGTGGCTCGCCGGGCAGCCCTACGCGCGATCCGACGCGCTGGTGGCGGGCGGCTTCTCGATGGGCGCGATCGCGGCGCTCATTACCGGGACCGAGGATGAGCGCGTCGCGGCGGTCGTCAGCGTCTCCGGCGCGCCGCTGCCAGATCTGGCGAACGTCACGATGCTGGGGGAGAATGCGCCCAGCGCAGTGAACCAGCAGTGGTCGCGCGAGCATGACGCGGCGGCGAACATCGCGCGGTTGGCCCCCAAGCCGCTGCTGATCCAGCATGGCAGGCATGACGACATGGTACCGGTGGAAGGGGCGTTACGCCTCTACAGCGCCGCGCAGCCGCACTACGCCAGCCACCTTGACCACCTGGCGCTGATGCTCTACGACCACACGCACACCGTCGTCGAGGCGCAACTGCGCGACGCGCTCACCTGGCTGGCCCCACTCTTCGCCGACCCTGAGCCACCCGCAAGCGACGGCGCCTCCGCCCACGCCGAGGGATAGCGCAGCCAGCGCTTTCAATCGCTCGCAAGATCGCCTGGCGCGACACGCAGCGTGCGCTCGCGCTCATAGATCACCATTCCCGGCCCGCCGCCCTTCATGTGGCGGACGTAGCGCTGCTCGGTGTAGTCCACCTCCACGGCGCCGCTCTCGCGCGCCTGGCTGTAGTACGCCGCTAGCGCCGCCGCCTCGCGTAGCGTCGTCTCCGGTACTGGTCGCCCCCCGCTCTTGAGGATCACATGCGCGCCGGGGACACCACGGGCGTGCAGCCACAGGTCGTTCGCCGCCGCCTGGTGAAAGGTCACCTCCTCGTTCTGGCGGCTGTTCTTGCCCACCAGCAGCGCGAAGCCATCGCTCGACTCGCGCCGCAGCGGCGCCCCACCGCGCGCGCCCTGTTTGCCTTGCTGGCCACTCTGCTTCCCCTGTTTTCCCTTCCCACCTTTGGCCTGCTTGCGCGCGTGGGGATCGGGTTTTGCCTCCAGATAGCCCGCCTCTACGATCTCTTCACGTACCAGCGCGATCTCCTGCGGCGTCTCGGCCAGCGCGAGGTCGGACTGCAACTGCTCGACACGCGCAAGCTCCAGCGCGTTCGCCGCGATCTGCAAGGGAATCTGGCCCGCAGCGCGCTGCAACTTGTGGTAGCGCGCGTAGCGGCGGTTGGCGTTATCTATGACACCGTAGCGCAGGTCCTAGCTAGCGTGATCGTCGCCGGTTCACCCTCTGCCGCGAAGGGATTCTCCAGCGTCACGCTCGCCGCGCGCTCCGGCAATCTCCGACTGAAACGCCAGCAGCAGATCAGCCTCCTCGCGCAGCCGCCGCGCCTCGTCCAGCGCGCCCAACTCCGCCTGTAGCGCCTCGGCCTTGCGCTGGCAGCGGTCGCGGTTCGTCTGGAGCAGCCGTCGCAACTCGCCCTTCGCGCCCTCGACCGTGACACGCCACTCGGCGTCCTGGTAGTACGTCGCCAGCGCCTCGTTCACCGTGGGCGTCGCCGCAGTGTTCGCGCCGGGGAACTGCCGTGGCTCGTAGACGGCGAACGCATCAGGCGTTGGCGCATCGGGTGCCGCGTAGACCAGCGTTGGCCGCCACGCGCGCGACTCCATCAGCGCAGCGAAAGAGCGCATCTCGGCTGAGAGCGCGCCCCAATCCAGATCCGGCGCCAGCGCGGCGTCGGTCGTCCCCAGCGCGCGGTAGGCCACCTCGCGCGCCAGCTCGCGGCTGCATCCCGCCACGTGCGCCATCAGCAACGTGACCACCGTCGGCTTCTCGTCGCGCTTTGCCTTCCCCTTGCGCTTTCCAGTGGAAGGCTCTACGGTGGGCGGCTCCTGGGCAGCCACAAGCATATCCAGTGCGGCGGTTTCGAGTTGCGCGGGCGTCGCGCGCTCCGGCGCCAGGCGTGGAACCTGCTCGCCGCGCAGTGTCCGCGTTTGCGGCGGCGCTGGCTGATAGATCGACATGCGGCATGAGCGTGCGAATGCGATTGGCGCCCGGTGGAACCGTGTGCAGCGCGCCGAGAACCTCGCCACCCGCCGTCATATCCTCACGCAGGATGACGTTGCTCTGCCGCCCCATCAGCTCCGCCGTCAGCCAGACCGGCGCCATACCCGATTCCAGCCCCCCACGCGCGAAGGCCAGTTCGACCACGCGCTCCCAGCGCGGCTGGCGGATCGCAGTCAGACGCGCGCCCTCCAGATGTTTGCGTAGGAGCATCACGAAGGCGGGCGGCTCGATTGACCATCTTGCGTGGGCGACGTGCGGCGAGATGCATATTCGCAAGTTGCGGATGCGCCGAGATGACGAGCCAGCGTTTCGTCCCCTGGCCGTAGAGCAAGAGCGCGATGGACTGAGGTGTCGGCTGGATGACATCCTCGACGCGCGCGCCCAGCGCCGCCTGCGTCAACTCATCGGCGACGGCGGCCAGGGTCAAGGCGTCGGTTTGCATGGTAGAATACCCCTCAAGGAGCGTACACATCGCATACAATCCCAATTTCAGCGACGATGCGGCGACACAGTATAGCACGCGCGGAGCGGCGCCAGATCAAGCGCTAGGGTGGGCAGGAGTCGAGATGAAATCGAGCAGGAACGGAGACGGAGGAACCGCGATGGCCGGCCCGATGAGCGACCCCGATCCCGACATCCGCATCCCGGCGCCATACGCGCCGCTGCTGCTCGTGCTCTCCGGCCCCTCCGGCGTTGGCAAGACCACGCTCACCAACCGGCTCAAGGAACAGGGCTGGCCGGGGCATATCGTCGTGACGGTGACGACACGCCGCCCGCGTCCCGGCGAGGAGGACGGCGTCCACTACCACTTCCGCACGCCGCAGCAATTCCGCGAGATGAAAGAGCGCGACGAGCTACTGGAGCACGCCGAGGTCCACGGTAACTGGTATGGCGTCCCGGCGATTCCGGTGCGCGAGGCGCTCGCCGCTGGCAGGGATGTCATCCTCACGATTGATCCGCAGGGCGCCAGGACGATCCGCGCCAAGACGAAAGGCGCGGTCTTCGTCTTCCTCGCGCCGGAGCGGCTAAGCGACCTGGTGGAGCGCGTCAACAAGCGCGACCAGGACACGCCGGAGCAACGCACGCTACGCCTGCTCAACGCTGAGCGCGAGATGGCCGAGGCGCCCTCGTACGATTACCTCATCATCAACCGCCAGGACCACCTGCCCGACGCCGCCGAGCGCCTCAAAGCGATCATGCTCGCCGAGCATAGCCGCACCACGCCGCGCCAGCCAGAGGTCTGAGGTTCGACGCAAAAGTGGCATGACACAGGCGTCGCGCTAGTCGCTAGCAATGCCGCTAGTTATAAGGAAGAGATGACATGGGAGAGAACGGGAACTTTCAGCGCGCAGGCACACGCGAGCGCAATATCGGCCTGGAACTGGTGCGTGTCACCGAGGCGGCGGCCTATGCGGCTGCCCGGCACATGGGGCGCGGCGATAAGATCGCCGTGGACCAGGCGGCGGTAGACGCGATGCGCAACGCGCTCGACGGCGTGGATATGCACGGCGTCGTCGTGATCGGCGAGGGCGAGAAGGACGAGGCGCCCATGCTCTTCATCGGCGAAGAAGTTGGCAATGGCATGCCGCCGGAGCTTGATGTCGCTGTCGATCCAGTAGACGGCACACGGCTGACGGCGCTCGGCGCGCCTGGAGCCATCGCGGTCGTCGCCACCGCCGGTCGCGGCAGCATGTACAAAGCCCCGCCCGGCGTCTACTACATGAAAAAGCTCGCCGTCGGTCCAGCGGCTGCGAAGGTGATTGATCTGGACGCGCCGGTTGACGAGAACCTGCGACGTATCGCCCGAGCCTTCGATCGTGGCGTCGGCGACCTGACCGTCATCATTCTCGACCGGCCACGCCATAAGGACATTATCGACGAAGTGCGCGCTGCGGGCGCGCGCATCCGGCTGATTACCGACGGCGACGTGGCGGCGGCGATTCAGGCAGCGCGCGACGACTACGACGCGGCGCATGTGTATCTGGGCACCGGCGGCGCGCCAGAAGCGGTGCTGGCGGCGGCGGCGATCAAGTGCATCGGCGGCGAGATGCTCTGCAAGGTCTGGCCGCGCACCGACGAAGAGCGCGATAGGCTCAAGGCCGAGGGCGTGGACCTCGATCGCATCTATACCGTCAACGACCTCATCACTTCGAACGACGTCTCCTTCGCCGCAACTGGTATCACGTCGGGGGAGTTGCTCGATGGCGTCGAGTACATCGGCAGGGGCGCTCGCACCCACTCAGTCATGATGCGCAGCCACACCGGCACGATCCGCTACATTGAAGCGTACCACCGCTGGCAGAAGCACGAGGTCTAGCCAGGTATCTAGACATCTGGGTTTTCATTTCACGGGTGTATCCGAGGAGATCATGGATGACGGATGAGCAGCCACCTGTGCCAACGGTGGACGAGCTAAACGCCCTTGGTAAGGGCTTTCTCTTCGACGCCCTGGGAATGCGCATAGAAGAGGCCTCGGCTGAGCGTGTCGTCATGTCGATGCCGGTCACACAGATGACACAGCAGCCCGTCGGCATCCTGCACGGCGGAGCGACGGTCGCCCTGGCGGAAAGCGCCGCCTCTATCGGAACCTGGTTGGGCATCGACAGGACGGCGTTTTCCACGGTGGGGCTAGAGATCAACTGCAATCATCTGCGCGCGAAGCGTGATGGGATGGTGCGCGCTATCGCCACACCAGTGCATCGTGGCCGACGCAATTGGGTCTGGGATATTCGCGTCTATGACGAGGCAGTCGCCTTGATTGCGATCTCGCGCTGCACTCTCGCGGTCGTGCCCATTCGTTGAGCGACGCCTTCCGGCCGTCGCTCGCGCCGGATTCTGTATTATTCGTTGAGGATCGCCACGTCGAGCTGGCCGAGGCGCTCAGGATCGGCGATGATCTCGATGGCGACGATCTTCCCGTCCGTAATGGTGAAGCTGAAGACAGCGCGTGGCTGTCCACTCTGCCCCCAGACCGCCCCTACGGCGCCGTCGATGAGCGCCAGTCGCGCGGCGTGGGCGCGTCCCATGAACTGCTGCGCCACCGCCTCGGCGCCATGTGTCTCGTTGGTCATACCAACTGCGGCGCCCATCGCCACAATAGCTGCGTCGGCGCGGAGGGTGACGTCGGGATCGAGCGCGGCAAGCAGCGCGTCGAAGTCGCCATTGCGTGAGGCGGCGAGAAAGGCTTCGACAATCTCGCGGTTGGCGGCTGTTCGCTGGTGGGTCAGAGCGGCGTCTGGAGCCGTCTCCGCCTCCTGCTCTTGCTCGCGGCCTTTCCCCTGCACCCGGCGACGAGCGCGGCTGGCGAGCTGGCGCGCGGCGGTTGGAGTTCGTCCCACAATGGGCGCGATCTCCTCAAAGGGTACATCGAAGAGGTCGTGCAGGACGAAAGCAAGCCGTTCGGCGGGATTCAACGTGTCGAGCACGACGAGCATCGCGAGACCAACCGAATCGGCCAGCAGCGCCTCGTACTCGGGATCGCTCGCATCCTGCTGACTCACAAATGACCCTGACGCATCGTCTCCCAGTGACTCCTCGCGTCGGGTGGCGCGCGAGCGCAGTATATCGAGGCAGACACGCGCGACTACTGTGGTCAGCCAGCCGCCGAGATTCCGCACATCGCTCGTGTCGGCGCGGCTGAGGCGCAGCCAGGATTCCTGTACGGCGTCCTCCGCCTCGCTCGGCGAGCCGAGCATCCGGTAAGCCACTGCCTGCAAGTGGCTTCGCTCGGCCTCGAACCGCTCCGCCAGCCAGTCGCGCCTAGTTTTCTGTTCGTTCTGTTCGTCCATGATCTTGTTCCTCGGTCACGTGTCCTTGTGATATAGCGTCATAGGAATGACGTTGGCAACGCCACTGATGTGACCGGAAAGACCGACGCGATAATAGACCGCGATAATAAACTGAGGAGGCAAGGATGAGCGAGCCAGCATACCACCTAGAGCCGGTGGGCTGGGTGGAGTCACCACTGACCGACCGCGCCGAGGCGCCGAAGCAGGGCGACGAGGGAGCGCCGCTGGCGCGCATTGTCTTCCGACCAGAGATATGGGAGTCCGCGGTGGATCTACGCGCTGGCGACGAGATCCTCGTCCTGACCTGGCTGCATCAGGGGAATCGGAACACGCTTGCAGTCCACACGCGCGGTGACACGAACCGCCCACTTACAGGAGTCTTTTCCACACGCTCGCCAGATCGACCCAACCCCATCGGACTGCACCAGGTCATCATTGTGAGAGTCGAGGAAAACGCTATCGGCGTTCGTAACCTCGAAGCGATTGACGGAACCCCTGTTCTCGACGTGAAGCCCGTCCTGAGCGCGGTCAATGAAAGATGATCGCGCTTTCTGCACGACCGTATTCTCCACGACCGGCGATCAGGAGGTGACCGCAGCATGACACCGCCAGCCCGAAATCCACAGCAGCGCAAACAGGATACGCTGCACAGGCTCGAACAGGACGTCGACGCCTGGGTGGCCACCGCCGATCCAGCAATGAGGACACCGTATCTGATCCCACTCTCCTTCCTATGGGACGGCGCGACCCTGCTCTTCGCGACGCCAGCCGCCAGTCCAACCAGCGGCAACTTGTGGGCCACTGGAAAGGTCCGCGTCGCCGTCGGCGCGACCCGTAACGTTATCCTTATCGACGGAACGGTCCACATGATCTTGCCGGCGAGCGAGTTGCCGGAGGACATCGGCGACGCTTTCGCAGCCAAGACAGGCTTCGACCCACGCCAGCTTGCTACTCCGTATATCTACTTCCGCGTCTCCCCGCAGCGTATGCAGGCGTGGCGCGAGTCGAACGAACTGGAAGGGCGCGATCTCATGCGCGAGGGCCGCTGGCTCATCCCGTAGAGCCTGTGTAGAGCCTGTTAAGTATCTGGAAGAACACACGCCGGTGGCTCCTGCGTGGGTACACCGCACGATGCTATACTCTGGCTAACTTTTGGCCGGTTTCTGATTCCAATTCCACGCTTCGTCCGCAATCATGCAAAGGAAGCAGAGGTTCGCGGTGACGACGCACACGGCAACCGTCTCAACCGCCAGCCAGATACTGGCTGCGGCAGGCGATGCGACGATCCAGACGATCATCCTCAGCGGTCAGGTCAGTGACGTGTCCACGCTCCGTTTCGCGCCAGGGCAATCGCTGGAGGGCGCCGACGACACGGCCACCATCACCTTTGCTGATGGAGCCGACGGCATCCAGCTCACCTCCGACAATCACCTGCGCAACCTGCGTCTACACGTCGCCCCCGAGCGGCGGGCGATCTTCAACGACACCGACGTCGAAACGCTCGGCCACCTGACACTCAGCGCCCTCACGACGACGGGGCGTGTGCAACTGCTTGCGCGCGTCCGCATACGGAGCGGGCAGGTCACAGTCAACGGCCTCGACATCCAGGCTGCGGACGCGCGCGGCGAACCTGAACGTCCGCATGGGTACGGTGTCTAAGTCCTGCAGGGAGCCTTCACTCTGTGGAACATGCACCCCACTGAGGAGGTCGTCATTGAGGCAGCCTGGCGGGTCTCTCAGTGGGGCGTGACGGCGCGCACGTGCTCGGCAGCGGAGTCTTCGTCAGCGGCGCCGGAGACACCGGTGGACGCCTGGTCGTGCGCCAACTGGAGACCGAAGCCATCTACAGCGATGGCAAGATCGCCCCTGGCACGCCGGACCAGATCAGCGGCGGGATGTTTACGGTCTATGGAACGCAGGTTGAGCAGGTCAGGAACCACGGCCCCGTCGTGACCTACGGCCAGAATGACATGGTCCTCGACAACTGGGGGACGGTGGAGCGCTGGATCGCTGACGCGCCGATCACCTCGCATGGCCCCAGTGGCATTGGTTTCGTCAACTTTGGTGTCGTCAAAGAGCTACGGGTCAATGCGCCGATTGAGACCTTTGGCCAGGGCGCGCGTGGATTCAATGTCTACACTGGGACGGTGCAGTTGGCCGAGTTCGAGCGCATCGTCACCCACGCCGATGGCGCAGTAGGGGTGCAAATCAGCCAGCCGGTGGGCAGTATCATCGTGCGCAACGGCATTGAGACCTTCGGGGGTACAGGCCCCTCGCTGGTCAAAGGCGTGATGACGACGCTCTCCGCCATCGGGCTCAGCGTCAAGCCCGGTGGATCAGCCAAGGACATCGAGATCCGTGGCGGCCTCACATCGCACGGCGCTGGGGTAGCGCCTATCGAGCAGCACGGTACCATCGAGTCACTGCGCATCGAGGGCGGGTGTGTGGCGGCGGGCGGCGGCTTCGACCACATTTGATCTGATTTGATCGCCGTTTAGCGCCGCCGCTGGATGAATCGCTGTGGCTGCGCCATCGCCTCGATCCGCTGTGACTGGCTCATGGCGTTACTCCTCCGCTCGTATGACGGCAGGTGGACTGGTGAGGGCAAGGCTCGCTGGAAGCGCCGGTTGCGCAGATGGCGCCGCTGCTGTGGATGATGCCGCTGGCGCGCCGCCGCGCAGCGACTCTTGCGCGATCATGCGCAACTGCGCGACCTCCTCCGGCGGCAGCCAGAAGATCGTCTCCAGCGGCTGGCCGAAGTAGGCCGCGAGCTTGAGAGCCAGTTCGATTGACGGGACATAGCGTCCGACCTCCAGCGCCAAGATCGTGTGGCGCGTCACGTCGAGATCGCGCGCGAGTTGCTCCTGCGTCAGGCCGTAGCGCTGGCGCAGCTCGCGCAGGCCGTTGGCGACCCCTTTAGCCATCGTTCATCGCGCCCTCTCGTCTCACGTGCGATCACTGCGCCAGCTTACCGGCGGGTTACTGGCGCGCAAGCACTTCCTCGCGCCGCCAGCTCGCCGCGCCGATCAGCACGAGAGCCAGGTCCAGCGCCAGCACCACGACCACGCCACCCAGCACCGCCAGCGGTCCCCAACTCTGCAGGACGAAGGCCAGGAAGTAGAACGGCAGGAAGATTGGGACCAGTAGCAGCCCGGCGATGCTCTGCGCCGCCTGGTATGTGCGCACACGCGAGGAGATCACAGCGGCGATGGTCGCGGCGAAGATGGCGACGGCGGGAACGAGCGCGATCATCGAGAGCGCCAGCGCTGGCGGCAGAAGGGTTAGCTTGGCCGGACTAATCAGGATCGCAATCTCGATCAGGTAGCTGACGATCGCGATGGCCGAGTATACCAGCGCCGGTAGCACCGCGCCCAGCACCTTCCCGCCGAAGATCGCCCGGTTCGAGACCGGAGCGGCGAGGAGCGGCGCGAGATTCCCTTTCTCCTGTTCACCGGCGAACTGTCCAGCAGCAATGCCACTTGCGACGGTCAGCGGCAACAGACCTACCGTCAGCAAGTACACGATCAGCAGCGCGGCGAGCGTGTCGTCAGAGCCATTCGCGGTCGGGCGGATGACGGCGAAGACCCAGATGAACGGCAGCGCCAGGGAGAAGATCGCGCTGGAGATCACCGTCGAGCGGTCGCGTAACGACTCTATGGCGGCGCGTCGCGCAATCAACAAGGTGGCGCGCATGTCACTGGCGGGAACAAATATGGACGTTTCGGGCTGATCGCCGATTGGCGCGGCGGACATTATTGCACCTCACTCTTCTGGCTGGCAGGGATAGCGCCATCCTGCGGCTCGGCGCCTGAAGATGTCAGCCCGGTCTCACTCGGCGAGCCGACGGCCGCGGCGTAGACATCCTCCAGCGAGCGCGTCTCGCTGCTGACAGACACGATGCGCGCGCCCGCCGTCACCAGCCGCTCGATCACCTGCGGATTGACCTCGTTTGGACGCGGCGTGCGATACATCAGCGTATCTGTCGCTGGCGCGCCCTCTGCTGGAAGCGCCCCCGCGACTTCAGTGAGCATGGCCTGTCCCTGCGCGAACGGCTCGGCGAGCGTGATGCGCACCGTGGCCTCCGGCGAGGTTCGCGCGCGCAACGCGGCGGGAGCGCCCAGCGCGACGATCCGCCCCTTGCTCATGATGGCGACGGTATCGGCCAGACGCTCAGCCTCATCCAGGTCGTGCGTGCAGAGGATGACGCTACGGCTGCTATGCTTCAGGTTGGTGATCAGGTCACGTACGGCGCGCGCCGCCAGCGGGTCCAGCCCGGAGGTCGGCTCGTCCAGGAAGAGCGCCGTCGGCTCGTGCAGCAGCGCGCGGGCCAGCGCCACCTTTTGCTTCATGCCCTTCGAGAAACCGCTCATGCGCTCGCGGCGGTGATCGCCCAGCTCGAAAAACTCGATCAACTCGTCGATACGCTGGCGGCGACGTGGCTGCTGCATACCGTAGAGCGCGCCGAAGAAGTCGAGATAGGAGGGCAGTGACATCTGCTCGTAGAGACCTGGCGCGTCGGTGACGAGCCCGGCGCGCGCGCGCACAGCGGAGGGATTGGCGCGCACATCAAAGCCGGAGACGGTGGCATCGCCAACGCTTGGCGCGATTAGGCCACCGAGCATGCGCACCGTCGTGGTCTTGCCGGCGCCGTTCGGCCCCAGCAGCGCCAGCAGTGCGCCATCGGGAACGGTGAAGCTGACGTCGTCCACGGCGGTGAAGGAGCCGAAGCGACGGGTGAGCGAGCGTGCCTCGATCATGAGAGACAGCCTTTCCAGGCGAGGGGAATGTTAAGCCAGCGTAACGTTACGCAGACACAACATGGCGCACGAAGGAGATGGGTGTCAAGGTCTTGCCTCGATGAGACGCATCCGCATGGCGGGAATTACGATGACCCAACTCTATCGACTATACGTGTCGCCCGTTTGTGAGTAGAATGAGCATCTCGCAGAGAGTGGGTACTAGATTGGTCGCGCGTTAGACAGGTCCCTGTTATAATGCCTTCTGCGATTTGAGTTGACGTAAACCCGGCAGCGGAGGGAGCGTCCTAGTGGGTAGTGGCGCAGGCGGGGAAGGGCATGCCGGCATGCAAGGAATGCGGCTTGGTTCATATGAGTTGATCCGCCGTCTCGGCGAAGGCGGCATGGCGCAGGTCTATCTGGCGCGGGATGTGCGCCTGGGCCGCGAAGTGGCTGTCAAGGTGCTCGACCGCCGCCTGGGAGAGCGCTCAGGATTCCGCGACCGCTTCCTCCGCGAAGCGAAGCTCGCCGCCGCGCTGGATCATCCCAACATCGTGCAACTCTACGATTTTGGTGAGGAGGGTGGCGACCTCTACCTCGTCATGCCCTATATGAGCGGCGGCAGCCTTCAGGACAAGCTCTCACAGGCGCCCTTCTCGGTCAACGACGTCGTCAATTACAGCATGCAGATCGCCGACGCGCTCGAATACGCGCACGGTCAGGGCATCATCCACCGCGACGTGAAGCCGGCGAACATCATGCTACACGCCGACGGACGCGTGCTCCTGGGTGACTTTGGCCTGGCGAAGATCTTCGACGGCGCCCGCCCGGCGGTGCGCGACGGACGGCCAGACGCTGGGACGCCTGAATATATGGCGCCAGAGCAGATCAAGGGGCAGACCGACGCGCGCTCCGATCTCTACGGTCTCGGCGTGGTGATGTACCTCCTGCTCACGGCGCGGCTGCCGTTCAGCGGCTCCTCCTCCAACAGTGTGATGGAAGGGCATCTCTACCGCCTGGCGCCGCCGCCGCGGCAGCTCAATCCACGCGTCACGCCGGCGGTGGATGAGGTCGTGCAGAAGGCGCTAGCCAAAGATCCACGCTTCCGCTATCAGTCCGCGCGCGAGATGAGCGGCGCGCTGGTCACGGCGCTGGTCTCTGGCGACGCCGAGCCGTTCCCGTTCGATGCGTCCGCCTCATCTCCTATCTCCGGTCCACCACCTTTCTCGCCTCCATACGCCAGCGAGCCTGTTCGCCCGATCAGCGACAATTCGTTTGGTCGCCCAAGTCAGTTCGGCGCACGACCCAGCGGACCGGACGCTGGCTCGACGAGCCAACTGCCAAGCCTCGACGTGCCGATGGCGCCCTCACGCCCGCCAGCCCCGTTCGGCCTAATGGGGGGCAGTGGCGGTGGCCAGATTCCATCCGATTTCCCTTATCCCAGCGAGAACCCCTCGGCGATTACTGGCGGCTACGCTTATGGGCAGATGAGTCCAAACGTCCATCCAACCAACCTCCCCATCGGCGCGCCGATAGGCGTCCCGGCTTACGACCCAGCTAGCTCCATGGGGCCGATGAGTCCTGCGGCTGGGCGTGTCTCGTCATACCCACACTCGGCCTACTCAAATCCACCTGCTCCGATGGGTGGTCCTGGCGGCAGGTTCGATGGACCAGCGCGGCGCGCCAGCCAGCCTCCGGCGCTCTTGGAGCCGCTCGCGTTCGACGCCACAGAGATGGGGCATGGCGGGCGCAGCCTGCGCTTCTGGATCGTGATAGTGGCGCTGGCGCTCGTGCTGATTGCCGCCGCCGGACTCCTGCTCTACCGCATTTTCTAGCGCTCCGCCGCCTGAGTTCGACTACGACTGTAATCCGCGCCTTGACCCTTCACTATCCGTTCGGTTATAGTGAGCGCGCGGCGCCGGTCGCCGCGGGTATAGAGCGAGGCGTGGGATGGCGCGTTTCCGCAGCCAGCGACCCTTCTCCACCCGGAGCGCCGCGTTCAGGGCGGGATTCAGGATAGCAAGCGTCTGCGCGAGTCTCACGCTCCTGCTGCTCTGCCTCTTCATCGCTGGTCCACAGACTCTCCTGCCGCCGAGCGCCTACGCAGAGCCTGCCGCCTCGCCTACACCAACCGATACACCTGCCCCGCCAACCGCGACGCCGATCCCGCCGCCGAGCCTCACACTCGTCAGCCCATCCTCTGGCCAGGGTCCGGTCGGCGCGCGCATGACGCTTGCCGGTGCGCACTGGACCGTGAGCGGCGTCACCATCGGCGTGGCGCTGGCCGCCGCCGACTGCGATACGCCAGCCTCCTGGGAGCAGACCATCGGCTTCGTCACGCTCAAGCCAACCGGCGCGCTGGACTACTCCTTCACCTGGCCGGCCGCGCTGCCGCCTGTGGGAGCGCCATATGCGATCTGCGCGCTCGCCACAGGTCTGGCTCCAGCCTCGGTCCCCTATCAGGTCCGTTCGGCGCTGCCGCCGACCCTCTCACTTTCAGACGCCGCTGTCGCGCCAGGGCAGAGCGTCACCGTCAACGGCGCGAACTTCATCGGCGCGACTAGCATAGACGTGAACCTCATTGACCCAGCCGGAGCGAGGCGCGCTCTGGGCAAGCAGACGCCAGCCGCCGATGGCTCCTTTAGCTTTTCCTATACGCCGAAGCCAGCGGATCTTGGGCTGGTGATGGTTACCGCGACCTCGCCAGTGGAGAGCGGCGCGTTGCCTGCGCTGGCGGCCAGCGTCACAGTGGATGTGCAGTCCGCGCTGGCGCCGACCGCCACGCCGCGTCCCACCGTCACTCCTATCTCCGCGCCAACCAAAACTCCAGGTGGAGCAGTCGCGCCTTCTCAACCAACCCTCGACCTGCGCGCGGGGATGATCGTCGCGCTGACTTTAGCGCTGCTGGCGCTGGCTGGCTCAGCCTTCGTTCTCTACTTCCGGTTGCGCGCCGAACGCCAACGCGAGGAGGAACTGGCGCAGCGCATGCGCACCCGCAGGCTGCCCGTCGCGGCGGGCAGGATTGGCGACCTGGAATCCGACACGGATCCCAGCATGCTGGCCACCGGCGAACATCTCACGACGCGCCGGTTCGCCGTCGCGGGCGATGAGGATGGCGACGGATGGGATGAGGACGAAGGCCCAGGGCCAGACTGGCAGCCACGTCCGATGACCGGCTCCATGCCAATCTTCGGCGACGAGAGCTATCCGCGCGCATCTGACAGTTCGGACGCCGAACAGACCGACGCAGGCGCGACAGTCGCAGCGGAAGGATCATCTGAGGACAGCGATATGCTTGCGACAGATGGCTAGCGCGCCTCGAACAGTCCGCTTCCGCCGCAATCGACGTGTCTCTGCGCTCGATAACCGTCGCAGCCCGTGGGCGCTCAGGGATAGATGAACGTCACGCCGGAGCCGACATGCGCGTAGCGATAATCCACCTTGCCGAAGCCGCCGCCACGCCAGGCGAAATTCATCTCGGTAATCAGCATCCAATAGTGGTCCGGCGCGATGGCGACCACCTGCGCGAAGTGTCCCGAAGCGCCCGCGCCCTGGACGAGTCCGGCGAAGTAGATCGCCGCGCCGGGAACAGGAACACTGCCGCGACGGTACTGGCTGCCGTAGAGCAGGTTCGGCTTGTCGCGGTGCAGCTCGTTGACCCACCAATTGCAGTAGCCAAAGGTGCTGTTGGCCGGTGGATACTGGCTTGGGTCAATGGTGTAGATCGTTCCATAGCAGCCCGGCGGAACCGTCCAGAGGCCAACATTGGGCGCCCAGAGGTTCGAGCTGTGGCAGGGCTGGCCGGTTGTGTCAGGTCCCAGCCATGTGGGCGCTGGCGTCGGCTTCTTGGGGACAGGTGCGTTTGTCGGCTGTACTGTGGGTGTCGTGACAGCGACAGCCAGCGAATTGACTCCGGGGCCGCCGGGCTGGGCGTAGCTGAGCGCCTGCCGTCCAGCAAGCCCTTGTGGCGCAGGATTCGCCGCCGCGCCGGGAAACACGCTCATGCCGAGGCCAACGGCGCCGAGAATCATGATGAGGCAAGCGCCGGCCATCCACGTCATGCGGGCGCGGGTGACGCGCGATCCGCCTGTGTTCATAGCGCCATCATCACGTCTGGCGACGAGCGCGCTGGCAGGGATACGTCTGCGCTGGGTCGTCGCCGCGCTCATACGGACGATAGTGGGCGTCGCCATCATAGAAGAAAGAGCGTACCGCCCGCTCGCTGATCGCTCGGGGATGGCGGAAACGGCGTCTATTGGCGATACAGGCGGCAGCGTTCCGCGGCTGGTCAAATCGAGCCTCCATTGCTCACACGCGCTGGGGACGCGCGGAGATGCGACGGCGTTATGACAAGAGGGAGTAAGCGGTGTATCTTTGCATGTACTCTATCGCCTCCAGATAGCGGCTCCAAATCTGGCAGGACCATTGGAGCGTCAGATGGGCAGGAAGGGACGGCGCGCCAGTGGGCGTTTGCCGGTGCGCTATAGTAGAGAAACAAGCCGAATCACGATACGATTTGTGGTCAGCGTCAAAGACGACGCGGAAAGGGCGAACATGAGCCAGAATCATCGAGAGAGCCAGGACGAAGATCTGCAACTGCGCGAATCGCTGGAGATCGACAACAATCCCTCGTGGCGCATCTTTCGCATCATGAGCGAATTCGTCGATGGCTTCACCTTCCTCGCGCGCATCGACCGCAGCGTGACCTTCTTCGGCTCAGCCCGCCTGGGCGAGTCGCATCCCTATTACCAGATCGCGCGAGAGCTTGGGAAACGCCTGGCGAGCAAGGGCTTCACGATCGTGACCGGCGGCGGTCCCGGCGTGATGCAGGCGGCCAATCAGGGCGCCTGCGACGTGGATGGCAAGTCGGTTGGGCTGAACATCCAGTTGCCGCACGAGCAGCGTATGAACCCCTATGTGCGCGACTCGATGAGTTTCCACTACTTCTTCAGCCGCAAGGTGATGCTCGATTTCTCCGCCGAAGCGTACATCTTCTTTCCTGGTGGCTTCGGCACGATGGATGAGTTTTTCGAGTTAGTGACGTTGCGCCAGACGGGCAAGATGGATCCCATGGTCCCTGTCATATTGATTGGACGCGATTACTGGGAGCCGCTGGTGACGTGGATGGAGCGCACACTGCTGGAGAAATATCACACTATCGCCCCCGACGACCTCAAGATCTGGACGCTGACTGATGATCTGGAGGAAGCGACGCAACTTGTCGTGGCAAGCATGGAACGCCAGCGTGAGCTACGTTTGAACCTGAAGGGTCGTGAGACCAAGACGCCCGACGACAAGCTGAACCAGGCTACGCGCCCGATGAAAAAGACCGAGCAGTAAGGTGGCTGGCAGTTGAAACCGCGCCTGCGAGCCTGCGGCCACAAGACCTACCTGCGCAGGTTCCGTACGCCAGCGATGTCTGGATGTCCGCGCAGGCGGGCCTTAAGGCGGGATGCCCAGAGGCGCGAATTTATTCGCCGGCCAGTCTATTCGTCGCCGCGCACGCGACTGTACACCACCATATCGTGCCAGCGGTCGCCGCGCCAGCTCGCCGCCCGCGCCGCGCCCTCGCGCGTGAATCCCGCTTTCTCCAGGGCGCGTTGCTCCGGGATGTTCTCTACGTCCGTGCTGGCTTCGACGCGCCCAATGGGGAAGACATAGAGCAGATAGTCAGCCAGCAAGCGTTGCGCCTCGGCGCCATAGCCGTGTCCACGCTGATCGAACGCGACCTCAATGCCGATGTTGAACGCGGGCGAGTGCGCGCCATATCCGACGCGACGGCACTGCACCGTTCCCACCGCTATCCCATCTTTGAGCGCAATCATGAATTCGCCGCCCTCCTCGGAGAGCGCACGCTGCTCGGCGATCTGGCGCTGGACTTGCGCGAGGGTGCGCGGCTGCAACGCATCGAACGCGCCTGCCGTCGCCGGGTCGTTCGCCCAGCGATACAGAAGCGTGGCGTCGTCGGCCTCCAGTGGCCGCAGGTCTACTAGTTGACCTCGCAGCAGCTTCGTCGGATCAATCTCCGCCATTATTCATCTTCTTTTCAGGGCTTCTCGCCAGACGCGTCAGGATATATCTATGGCCTAGCCTCCACAGTATACTGCTGGCAGTGGCGCATCCACATTTTCTCCCGCGCGTGGGCCAGTCATCATTCAGTCTGTTCAAGGAGATACGCTATGTCGCTCGGTCGGCGCATCCTGCTCTTTCCGCTAACGCTGCTGCTCATCGCCGCCGTTCTCCTTGCGGGAAGCGCCTTTGCTATTTTCGCAGTCCTCGGCGCGCTCAAGCTTCCCATCGGCCCGCTGCTAACCGAGGCCATTCTGGCTGGCTGTGCGCTGCTCACACTCGTTGTCGTCGGGCGGCTGATCGAGCGCCGCACCTTCGCCGAGCTGGGCTTCGGGCGCGGCCTACTGCGCGATATGGGAATCGGGCTGGCGCTCGGCGCGGGCATCGTCGAGCGCCTGGTGATTGGTCTGCTCGCGCTCTTCGGCTGGTATCAGGTCGTCGGCTCGGGCGCGCTCGTCGGGGCAGGCATCGTCACAAATCTGTCGGTGATCCTTCTCTTCCTGCTGGTCGCGGTCTTCGAGGAGGTCACCTTTCGTGGGCTGCTCTTCCGCATCGTGGAGAACGGTCTCGGCTCGTGGGGCGCGCTGCTCGTGAGCGCGATCTTTTTTGGCGGCGCGCATCTGGGCAATCCCGGCGCGACGCTCGGCTCGTCTATTGCCATCGCGATCGAGCTTGGCGTGCTGCTCGGCGCGATCTACATGGCGACACGCAGCCTGTGGATGGTGATCGGCGTCCATTGGGCCTGGAACTATTTCGAGGGGCCCGTCTTTGGAACGCAGGTCTCCGGCAATGAGAGCGCGAGCCTGCTCCATTCCGTCACGAACGGCCCGGTTCTCTGGACTGGTGGTGTGTTCGGCCCGGAGGCGGGCCTCTTCGCGGTGATCGTCGGCGGAATAGTCGGCGCGGTCTTCATTTGGCTGGCGATCCGGCGTGGGCAACTCATCGCTCCCATGTGGACGCGCCGAACCACGTCGGCGCCAGCGCAGCCCTCCACCGCCGCGTCATGAGGCTTCACGAAGCTTCGCGCTCCCAGAGCGGCAGTTGCACGACGCCGCTCATGTTTCCCCAGCCGTCAAGCGGCTCGATCCCATGCAACCCGACGCCCAGCAGCCGGATGCCGTTGCCCTGAGCGAGTGTCGGCGCGATCTCCGTCCGCAGCAGGTCAATCGCGGTCATGGCGATCACCCCGGCGTCATCTGTCGGCGCGGAAAGGCCGCGCTGGCGGGTCATGAGCGTAAAATCCCA
>CAVTFE010000075.1:0-34182 GCA_963733745.1 uncultured bacterium | reverse complement strand
CGCCGCCAGCGCGACGAGCGCCAGCATGAGCACTTCTTGCAGCGTGAGATTCGGACTGTCCACAGAATGCCCAAGGACCCGCAGCAGACGCCAGGTGTCCATCAGGGTCATTGCCACATGTTCCACGAGGACGTCCAGAACGAGGTTGGTCGATGCCAGCATGTGCTCACTCCTTTGCGCACACTGCATTCCACTGAAGAGGCGACGTGGTGGCCTTCACGCACAGGGCACGGGCATCACTGCACAGCCGAAGGAGTCTCAAGCCATCACATATCGCTCTGCATGCCAATCCTTCAGCATGCGTCCACAGTATACCGTGCTAGCCCACGAGCGAGAAGTGAACGGACCAGATAGGCTAGGTGGGAGAGCACTGGAGTGCCAATCGACCAAGAGGTGTAGTGCAGCACCAGAGGCGCGAATCCCGTGGCCCCAGCAGGATGCGATGGCAGGGGAAGAAGGAAACGGGGTGCAGTTGCTGAATATTCGCGCCATAGCTGGCCTCCAAAGACAGGTCATTCCACACGCTGCGAGTGCGAGGCTGCGTCAACCTCCCTTCGTGTGCCATGATACAGCGGTGGGAGGAATGGCACGGAGCGCTCCTCCCCCCTTGCCGCTCAGGATGGGCGGTGATCGCCATCTCAAGGAGGATGCAGCAGGAGTTTGGCCACCAAATCCATTCAGGATGTGCAGGTTCCCATCTCGACCGCCTACAACCAGTGGACCCAGTTCGAGACCTTTCCGCAGTTCATGGAAGGCGTCAAGGAAGTCCACCAACTCGACGATAAGCGGCTCCACTGGCGCGCCGTGGTTGGCGGCAGAGATAGAGCAGGGAGGCGGACGCGCGCATCACCGAGCAGATCCCGGACCAGCGCATCGCCTGGACCAGCACATCGGGGGATATGAACGCTGGCGCGGTTGATTTCCATCGCATCAGCGATGACATGACACGCATCACGCTGACCATCGACTACGATCCGCAAGGGTTCCTCGAGAGTCTGGGTGACGCGCTGGGCTTCATGGATAGGCGGGTCGATGGCGACCTCAAACGTTTCAAGCAGTTCATCGAGTCTCGCGGCAGCGAGACCGGTGGCTGGCGCGGCACGATTGAGGATCATCCCGAGAGACGACACCGTAAGCGCTCGCAAAAGCACAGTTCGATCGAGCGAGCCACCTGTCTAGGCTGACGGGTGGCTCTTACTTGCGCTATACGCAAGTCCGCGGGATAGAGGAGAGATCAGCGGTTTACAAAATATAGGCGCTCAGTTCCATACCATTCCGCAGTTCACCACCTCAAAAATGATGCTGCCTTCTCTCGCCGTTCAGTTCCAGTCAGTTCCGTTATGTTCTTACTCATTGCTGCCTCAATTGCTGTCACAGCCGCAAATGGCTATCGATAACTCCGTGGATAAGAGTAAAATGGAGGGCTTTGCGGCTTTGCACAATAAGTCGGTGCGGTATCAAAGCCCAACAAGGAGACAAAGACCTAACCAAACCGATGCGACCAGGAGTGGAAGCAGGTAGGTAAGTAGCGAACAACAGACCGAAACGGCAGCCCTCCCGCGCTCCACGATCTGGGAAGATGTATTGGAAGCGGCGTTGGGCGAATCTTCAGACATCGACGCCCTGATTCTGTCTGGCTTGGACATAGAACCAGAGATTGGTAAGAATAAGGCCGAAGAGGGCAAGACACTGCAGCAACTGAAAATCGGCAAGCGGGCGACTGTAGATTGCGCCAACGGTCTCCGAAGAGCACCGACTCGAAAACCAGGAAGAAGTTCAACCGCTGACTATACTTGTTATCCTCGTGTAGCAACTGCTCCCACATGCGCGCCCGCCTTGCTGTGATCGAGGAAGGACGTGGACTGGCGCAGGAGCGTGCGGAACGGGTGCGCCATCGACTACAGACCTTGCTCGGCGTCTTCGACGCCTATGGGTGATGGCGCAGCAGATCAAGCCAGTAGGGAGTGTCGCCGACCTCTTCGTGAAACATATCAAGCGCTCGAGGCGGAAGCCGAGGAGAAGGGTGGCGTTGCCCAGCTCCTGCACAATCACTTCCAAAAGCTCTACAAGTTCTCCGCTCCACCGAGCCGGTTTGAGGCGGAATAGAAGGGAAGGAAGCGTAATGGACCTTTACGAAGCGATGCAGGGACACATGATGGATGCGCAGATTGACGCAGAAGTGTCGCCCCGCTATTTCGAACTGAAAGAGTAGCGGCTCGGCTACTTTGTACGCTGGTGTGCGACGCAGAGCGTAACCCTCCTCGAGGACGTGACGCCAAACGTGCTGCGCGCCTTCATTGTCCATCTGCAAAGCGTGAAAGCCTATGAACTCAATCCGAGAAGGCCGACCGAAGAGCGGCCACTGTCGCCAACGACGATCAAAGGGTATATGCTCATCGTGCAAGCGTTCTTCTCATGGTGTGAGAAGGAAGGACTGCTGGATGGTCGTTTGAACCCAACCAGGCGCGTGCCACGAGTGAAGGTTCCGAAAAAGATCATCCGAACCTTCACAGCAGACCAGATGACGGCCATGCTGGATGCGTGCGACGAGACCACCGCGCTGGGCTATCGAGACTACGCTATGCTCCTGACACTCATGGACACCGGTGTACGGGTGAGTGAACTGTGTGGCCTCACCTTGGATGATGTCCATGAGGGGTATCTGACGGTGTTTGGCAAGGGCGCGAAAGAGCGCGAGGTGGGCATAGGTCCGACAGCGTCGCGCGCGCTTTGGAAATATCTGCACGTCCATCGGCCAAAGCTGGTCAATAGTCAGCAAGAGCGGCATGTGTTTCTTGGCTATCGTGGCATTCCGATGCTGCGCAATGGCGTCAATCAGGCGCTGGAGCGCATTGGGAGGCGCGCTGGCCTTCAAGGGGTGCGCATGAGTCCGCATACCTTCCGCCATACCTTCGCGCGGGGCTGGTTGGAGAATGGCGGTGAAATATTCAAACTCTCGCGTGTGCTCGGTCATTCCGAGATGCAAACAACACAAATATATCTGCGCGACTTCCAAAGCCGCGAGGCGCGCGCCGACCATGCGCAATTCTCTCCTGTAGAACAGTTACGTTTGGGGAAAGGCAAGAGTAGCAAGCGAGGGGATAGACGGCGTCCCTGAGAGTCTCCAGCACGAAACCCGAAAACGATGTCTCGCACATGTGTATGGAGGTCTCACAAGATGGCGCGAGACCTCCATATCTATACAAATCATGGGCTATTTCACGCGAGATGAGGTCAAAATGCCTGATGCCCTGGGGCCTGACAACATTAGGCCCCAGGGCATCTTCGTATAGTTGGGGGTGACCGACGGGGCTCGAACCCGCGACCTCCAGGGCCACAACCTGGCGCTCTGCCGACTGAGCTACGGCCACCATGCGCCGTCACACCAGAATGGCGCACGGCAAGCGTAGTATAGCCCGCCGCCCGCGCCGCTGTCAACGCGCGCGAGCTATACCAGATGGCCATATCAGGCCGTGATGTCTACGAAAACTGGCTGCGCGGCGTCCTGCAGAGGCTGCCCCCATAGCCGCCAGGTCGGTCCTTTCGCCCCCTGGATCTGCGAGATTTGCCCTAGCGTTATGCCATCTTTCCCCAGCGCGGCGGGCGCGCCCACCAGCGCGCTCCAGGCTGTCGCGGCGGGCGCGAGCCGCCAGACGGTCGGCGCCGGAGTCGCGCCAGCGCGAGTGACCATCGTGGAGACGAAGACTGTTCCATCTGGCAAGATCGCCAGGTGATCGCCGTAGAGTGGCGAAATGGTTGGATCAGTTCCTGGCGCAGTCGTCAGATCGGGGAGCGTTGTCCAGTGCGCGCCGCCGTCGCGCGTGAGGACCATCTGCGGTAGTGTTGGCGCATGGAGCGCCTGTCCTGCGCCTAATAGCTTGCCATCCGCTCCCTGTGTGAAGACGACCGGCTGGACATTTGGATAGGGCAGCGACATCTTCGTCCAGGTCACGCCGTCGGCGGAGGCATAGTAGACCACTGGCGGCGGATCGCCCGAGAGCGGCAGATCGAAGCGGGCCGTTCCAGCGCCGGTATGAGATGCGGAGGAGGATGCGGCGGAGGATGCGGATGAACTAGCGCCAGGATCCTCGCCGCTACCGACGATCAGCGCCGAGCCACTGGAAGCGACAGTATAGAGATTGAACCGCTGCCCGATCTCCTTCCAGGTCGCGCCGCCATCCGCGCTCACATACAACTGGTTAGGAGTCTTCTGTACATCCAGAAAACGGTTGAGGAAGGCGAAGATGCGCGAGCCGATGATCGCCGCGAACATCACACTGTAGCGATTGGAGCTGACGACAGGCGCGAGCGCCTTCCAGGTCTTCCCGCCATCGCGGCTGCGATACAGACCAGCGAGGTATTTGATGTCGTCCGTCGATTTCTGCGGCGAGCGCGCAACCAGCGCATCGTTGGGATCCGCCGCGTTGACCCAGACATCGCAGGGGCTATTCAGTGCAGTCGAGAATGGCGTCGTGATCGGCGTCCAGGTCTGACCACCATCGCCGGTGTGGAAGACATATGGTTTGGGGTCGAAATCCTTTGCGCCAGTATTCTGCGCGCAGGCGTAGCCAGCGTTGGGTTGCGAGGCGGCGAAGCGCAGGCTTACCGTCTTGGGCGGGAGCATCGTAGCGCTCTGCCAGAGTAAGGGCGGCGCGATCGTTTGCGCGGTTCCTGTCGGCGTCGCGTGGTTTCCGACCGAGCCGCAGGCGACCAGCAGCGGCAGCAGTGAAGCCATGATCGCAAGGTATCCCAATGGTCGATGGGCGCATGATTGCCTGCCTGTCCACCCCATACTCGACCCTTTCCAGAGCTGCCGTCTAGCGTTCTCGCCAGACAATCGCGCAGCAAGCGCTAGACCTGTGGAAGGTCGATGGTGACACCGGTGTCATAGGCGGTGAAGGCCAGCGTCGTGTCGCTTGGAGTGGTTCCGGCTGTATGCGCCGTAATCTTCTGCACCCGGTAGTTATCCGTGCGGATGTAGATATCGGTCGTGGTATCAGCGGTCGTGGTATCAGCGGTCGGGGGGCTAGCGGTCGCTTTAGCGCCTCCGAGGTTTAGCGCGCCGCACCCGGACAGGGCGGCGGTAAGAAGAACGAACGCAATGAGTGCAGATGGAAGGATGAGTCGGCGCCGCGTGCGCGCAATGGCGGTTGGCTTGATGAGCATCAGAGGCGTCTCCTTGTATTGCCAGCCTGCTAGTCATGACACTTCAGCGCAGGTCGATCCCACGCTATGCGCGGTTACTCAGCCGCGCAATCGCCAGTCTATCATGTTTGACAAGCATACTTCGCACATGGTGCGCAACGTTGAGCTAAAATCGGTATCGACTGTATATCCTAGCGCCACGCGCACTGAGTAGCGCTCTGCCGTCACATGCTGTTCCACCGAGCCAACGACGGCGAGCGGCGACAGGGCCGCCAGAATTCCAATCGGGCGCCAGAGCGCGAGCTTTCTGCCTCTATCTAGGCTTGCGGCAAGTCAATGGTGAGGCCGGTGTCGTACGCGGTGAAAGTCAGGGTGGTGTTTGCGGTAGATGTCGCCCCAGAGCTGGTCGTTCCAAACTGGCTCGACGCGCCTGAGACAAGTTTCACCGGGCGATAGTTGTCCTGGCGCACATAGTAGTCGGTCACTGTGGTCGAGGACATTGAGGTCCCGCCGATAGTGGTCGTGGTCGTGACGCTGGACTGCAGGTGATAGACCTTGGCGCCGTCGAGCGTCTCGACGCCGATCAGGTGCGCCTTCTTCTCATTTCCCATATTGGTCAGTCCTGTGATCGCCGAGACATCGACTGGACTGCCAGGTGATACGTCACCGCTGACCGTCGTCTTGATCCAGGAGCCGTCCAGAGAGACGCCGCCAACACTGGGCAGGCCCGTCACGCGCTCATAGGTCGTGTTTGTCGCCGCATCGGTGATGATTTCAATGGTCATCTTTGTAGGAAACGGGATTGGCGTTGGGCTTGGGGTTGCGTTCGGCGTGGCCTTCGGCGCCACTTTTGGTGTAGCGCTTGGTGTAGGAGTAGGCAAGAGGGACGAAAAATCGAATGAATACGTCATGGTGAAATGCGTGCGCGCAGGCGAGGTGGTGATGGCGCCAGTACCGCTCGCCAGGGGCGTCCCTGTATTCCCTTCGAGCGGAGAAGAGACCGTCAGGGTGAAAGTCGCGTCATGGTAGCTCGCCTTGCCCGCGCGCTGCAGGATCGTCGCCGCGTCTGGAGTCGGCGTTGGCGAAGCGCCGAAGCGCAAAGCGCCGCACCCACTGACCACGCCAGCCAGCAGCAACAAGAACGCGCATAGCATCAATGGCGTCGCGTGGACGATGCGAGATCGAGAGCGAGGTACTGATAGCATGATAGGCTCCACTTCTCATCTCATGGCGCGATTCAACTGACAATCCACACGGCGACCGAACCGCGCTAGCGCCAGTCTCGCATGCCTGACAAGCCTATTTCGCATTGAATGAGCAATGGTGCGTCTAAGCGACTCAACTTCCCATACCAGCGTCACGCGCACGGATTATCGCCTCGGCACGGCCCGCCACCTGGAGCTTGCCGAAGATGTTGGAGACGTGGTTGCGCACCGTCTTGGGGCTGAGCGTCAATTTTTCGGCGATGGCGGCGTTGGTGTAGCCCTGCGCAATGAACTGCAGCACCTCGCGCTCACGCTCCGTCAGCTCTGGGAAGAGTGGCGCTTGCTCGACTGGCGGAGCGCTGAAATACTGGATCAGCCGCTTCGCTACCGACGGGCTGAAGATCGCCTCGCCCTCGCTCACTGAGCGAATCGCCCGGACCGTCTCCTCACCCGCCGCGCCTTTGAGCAGATAGCCACGCGCGCCAGCGCGCATCGCCGCGAAGACCGAGGCGTCATCCTCGAACATGGTAATGATCAGCACGCCGATCCCAGGCGAAACCGCCAGCGCTCGGCGGGTCGCCTCGATGCCGTTCAGGTCCGGCATGTTGACATCCATCAGGATGACGTCGGGCTGTAATGATTCGGCGAGCGCGAGCGCCTCCTCGCCAGTCGTCGCCTCTCCGACCACGGCGAAGTCCGGCTCAGCGCCCAGCAACGCGCGCAGACCGAAGCGAAAGACGGGGTGATCGTCGGCGATCAGAATGCGTATCGGCTCCATATGTCATCTTTCCCCTAAAGCGCCTAGTCAGGATGTAAGTGGCAGCCGCGCGTAGACCTGGACGCCTACATTACTCGCTGCCTCGACAACGCAGGTCCCTCCAAGCTCGGCGGCGCGCTCACGCATCGAGGCGAGACCTACACCGGCGTGAAGTTGAGTTGGCAGGCCGCAGCCATCATCTACCACTTCGAGTGTCAGCGCCTGATTTGGCGCGTCAACTGTGAGCGTGAGCGTCGCCGAACGCGCCTGGGCATGCCGCGCCACGTTGGTCAGCGCCTCCTGTGCGATGCGATAGCACGCGACCTCGACGGCGGCGGGCAGCGGCGGAAATGGGTCCGGCGCGGTCACCGTGACGCGCAGCCCACTCGCCGAATATTGCGCCGCCTGATCTGTGAGCGCGCCGACGAGGCCAAGATCATCGAGCGCGGGCGGGCGCAAGCCATACACGAGCCGCCGGATGTCGCTCACTGCTGTCTGCGCATGGGTGAGCGCCTCAGAGAGTAACTCCTCGGCGGCGGCGGGATCGGTTCGCAGGAGCTTTGACGCGGCGGAGAGCGTGAGCGTCTGGCTGGCGAGTTGCGGCCCTAATCCGTCATGCAGGTCGCGGCGCAAGCGTCGTCGCTCCTCCTCGCGTGCAATGACCAGCCGCTCACGGGCGCGCCACAATTCGGTATGCAGTTCGACGGCGTGCGCGGCCACGCCCGCCTGGCGCGCCAGATCGTCCAGCAGGCGCCGCTCCTTCGCCGACCATCCTTCGGAGGGAGCGCGCGGGCAGAGGAGTAACTGCCCGATGGTCTCACCCTGGTATGTGAGGTGAAGTGGCAGTGGCTCGCCAGCGCGGACGCCATAACTGGCCGCGATGACTTCCTCCTCGCCATCACGCAGCGAGATCGCCGCATAGGGCAGCTTCAGCGCCTGCGCCACCGTCTCGACCACCGCTGGCAGCGTCTCGTCGGGCGAGAGCGCGCCCTCCAGTCGCCGCCCCAGCGTCGAGAGGACGGCGTATGGCTCCTCGCGCTCGCCGTAGAGCAACCGGTTCACCCAGTGCTGCACGCGCTCACGTAGCGGCTGGAAGAGGACCGCGACGACGCCCGTCGCCAGCAGCGAGATCAGCAGGTTCGCGCGGGACTGGAAGAGCGCGCTGGCCCCGCCGACGATGAGCGCGTAGAGGCCGACGACGCAGGCGCTTAGCGCGCCGTAAACCAGCGTGCGATTGATGAGCGTGTCGATATCGAAAAGGCGGTAGCGCAAGATGGCCACCGCGATGGAGAGCGGAATCACGAGGATGAACGCATCCACCAGCGTGGCGCCAATCATGGCGAGCAGCAGCGCGTTAGGCGAGTCCAGCCTCGGCGCCAGGACGACCAGCGCGATGCGTCCGCCCAGGAAACCGACGAGCGAGACCGAGACGCCGAAGCCAATCCAGCGGGCTTGCTCGCGCGCCACCCGGCCCGAGACACGCCTGTAGCGATAGACCTGCGCGACGACGGCGCTACCAATAAAAGCAATCCAGATCGCCACGCCCAGCGCTGTGGGCCATGTATCCAGGTCGAGCGCCGACTTCGGCAGGAAGTAGTGCGGCGCCTGTTGCGCGATCCAAATGAGCGCCACCCAGCGCGTCCAACGCGGGACGAAATGCCCATCCGGCAGCAGATAGAGAGTCAGGATGAACATCGCGGAGCCAACGAAATTGAGCAGCGCGACGGGGATACGCCAGGCGGGATGAATGATGGCCACCGCATCTGTCGCGCCGGTGAAAGTCGCCGCGCCGAAAGTGAGCAGCGCGAGCGAGACAAGTAGCGCCATGCGGTCGTCGGGGCGTCGCCAGTGGATCAGACTGGCGACGAGACCAAAGACCAGCGCGACAACGACATCCAGCACGATGAAGTAGCCGATGAAGGCGGCGCGGGTGGCGGGCGGAAGGGGCACGCTGGCGCAGGAGGGATCGGGACAGGCGGCCTGGAGCGCCGCGATGCGTGTTACGACGCTTGCGATGAAGACGCCAACGGTGAGCGCCGCCATCGCCAGCCAGCCTATATGCGCCGCCCAGAGCCAGCCACCCTGCAAGCGCGCAGGCGTGCGCTCATCTGGGAGCGCAGGAAGCGCGATGTTCGCTGCGCTAGTCGGTGGACTGGTCATAGCGCGCCTCGTCCAGATGCCCATATATCCGCTGGCCTCATTCTATGCGATCTGTGGATGCGCTGGCAGGGACACGTCGCCGCGCCCCTGCCAGTAAGAATTATCGGTAGTGAACTCATGCGGCGGGGGCTGGCTGCGCCTGCGCCGCCGGGTCGATCATGCGGATGACCTCTTCTCGGCGGTACGAGAGCCGCCCGCGTGTGACGGCGATCAGCAGCAGCGCCACACCGACGAGCGCGCCGAGAAAGACGTAACCGATCTGCTCCTGGATCGGGAGCGCCATCTTGTCCACGGCGAGCAGTGTGTAGAGCGCGAAGCTCCCAGCGGCGTCGGCCGCCGCGTGCAGGATGATCGCGATGAGCAGGCTGCCTTTCGTGTTGTTGAAGACCCACGTCCAGATGATCGTGGTCGCCAGGATCGCGGGGATCCAGGTGGCGAAGAATGCCAGCGTGAAGTGGCCGAAGCCGCGCGCGGGCAGGAAGAACACCGGCAGATGCCACATGCCATGGAGCAGGCCCAGGATCACACTGCCGCCCACCGGCCCATATTTCAGCTCCAGGCGTGGGAGGGCGAAGCCGCGCCAGCCTGGCTCCTCGCCCAGGGAGGTGACGAGGTTGAAGGTGAACAAGGTAGGCAGATAGAGCGTGAATATCAGCGGCCATTTGCCGCCGAGCGCTCCCAGCGGACCCACGCCAACAACGGCTGTGGCCACCAGCAGGTTCAGCGCGACATAACCGAACAGGACCAGGGCATACCACTGGACGCCCACCCGCCATTGCACGTAGCGCTTCAAGAGCAGGCGCACGCCCGCCTTGCCGGTGGTGATTCCGGTCATGACAAAGGCTGCGAGCGTCGGCCCCAGGAAGCCACTCAGGATGAAGAGCGCGGCGAAGACGGGAAACGGCGTCTCATAGGGTAGCGCGCCGACGCCGCTTTTTGACAGTACAACGGGCGCCAGGGTCAGCCACGTACCCGCATAGGCGAGCGTGAAGTAGCCAACAAGCGGATGGCGCTTGAGCCAGGAGGTCAGGCCTCGAGATGAGGCGGGAGTCTCTACTTTTTGATCGACGGTCTGGTTGAGTTGCTGCGCGTTCACGGCAATACCTCCTCGAAGCGGACAAGACTGAGAGATGAAGGACGCTGCGTCTGCTTCGAGGATACCTGCCAATACAGCGCTTTCATGAGGCAGGAGACCCATCTTGCCTGAGAAGAATCGTCCCGGCTACCGCGCTCGCTCCGGGACAGAATGTCCCGTACCCGCGCCAACTCTCCGCCAATTCTCCAGCGCGTCGATGCGCGTTTGGCTTGACAACCACGCGCCAATTCCACTACGATGGGCGCTGCCTGAGCCGCCATAGTGAGCAAGCGTATATGGCGCCATATGGCCTGGGATGTGAGGACGAGCGCGACGCGAGCGGGACGAGAGATATGGCGAGCTATTCGATCTTCATTGCGCATGCTCCGGCGGACGCGCGCCTCGCCGAGGAGCTGACGCGACTGCTCGCCGAGACCGGCGCCATTGTGGTCTATGGGGCGGACACCAGCCCGACGCCAGAGGCGTTAGATGACCTGGAGCGTGCCGCGCTGGCCGCCGACGCCTACGTTGTGCTGCTCTCGCGCGCTTCCATCGCCTCGCCACGTATCCGCGCCGTCACGCGCAAGTATCACGAGCAGCGTCAGACCGACCCCCTGCGCATCATACTGCCCGTCGCGCTGGAACCATTCCCGCCTGACCAGCTCTGGCCCTTTCTGCTCGAGTATCCACGCATCGAGGCGATTCCCCGCACGATCAACGAGGTAGGCGAGCAGAACACCATCGCGCCAGAGATATTGGCGCTGGGTGTGATGCAGGGCCTACATCTGCCGGTCCCCGCTCGGTTGCGCAGGGTCACGGGTATCCCTGTCGCAGAGCCAGAACGCCTGCGACGTCCTTCACGGCCGATCTCCGCTCCCATCACAGGCAGTCTTGTGCCACAACTGCATCCTCCATCGCCCGGACCGTGGCGTCCGCCGCGAGCGCTGGCGATAAGTGGCGTGGCCGCCGCGCTGGTTGCGCTCCTCGTGGCGACGCTGGCGTTCTTCGGCGGCGCGACGCCGTTTCACCTCGCCGTATCCACCAGCCCAACGGCGACGGCGACATTCAGGACGCTGATCCTGGCGACCGATACCGCCTCGCCTGCGGCTACCGTTGCTCCGACCGTCGCGCCCACCGCGACCGCGGCTCCGAAGCGCACCGCTACGCCTGCGCCGACGCGCACACCAACACCCCTGCCGACTGCGACCCCTACCGCCACGCCGATACCCACGGGGACAGGGTTGATAGGCCACTATTACAAGGGCGCGAATTTGCAGGAGCCGGTCGCCCTCACGCGGGTAGATCCAACCATCAACTTCGACTGGGGAGTGACAGCGCCCGACCCACAGTTCCAGGGGACCGATTACTCAGTCCGCTGGACCGGACGGCTGCGCGCCACGACAACCGCGACCTATACGTTTACCTTCATCGCGGATGACGGTGTACGACTCTATTTCGGCCCTGGTAGCCCGCTGGTAATAGACGACTGGAACGCTCATGGCCCCACGCCCGACTCATTCAACGTCGATCTCACCGCTGGACAGTTCTATGCGATCACTATCGAATATTTCGAGTGCTGCGGAGGAGACGCGATCGCGCAGTTGTACTGGGCCATCGGCGGTGGCAATAGGGTGATCGTTCCATCGTCGCAGTTGTACACGCAATAGGAATGTATCCACGCCAGACGCGCTGAGGCTATGGCACACTCGGCGTCGCCGCGCTGGCGGGAACCTGCGCGTAGCCAGTAAGTTCGACATAGCCTTGCCCCGTGACTGGCTTGCCACTTGCCTGACCTGTGATGCGCACCGCGCCCTCCCAGTAGGCCACGCCGGTGGATTGCGCCGTATCCAATTCCTGGTCGAGCAGCGCTGGCGTCAGGGTGAGCGCGACACCACGTGAGGACAGCGTCACCTTCCATCCAGAAGGGTAGACGCCACCTGTCTGCGGACTCGTCCACGAGCCAGTCGGCGTGATCTCAATCTTCTCGCTGGGAATCTCACTGACCGTTCCGCCTGCGTCCACCGCCGTACCGACGACTGAGATCGGCCGCTTCTGCGCGTCGCGGATAACGTAGAGCATGTATTCCGTGCGGTTATCGAGCTGGATGCTGAACCAGTCCCAGCCGAAGCCGGCCAGCGAGATGAAGTTGCCCCACTGGTGGTCAAACCACGCCTGTCCCGTCACCTGTATCGGCGCGCCATGGTCTTGAATCACGCCACTCAGGCTCATCAGCGGACGTGAGTAATAGTACGAGTACCCCGCCTGGCCGAGGGTGATGATCCCATTCCCACCGTGTAGCGCCGGGTGTGGCAACATGTCCTTCAGGTTCAGCGCGATGGTGTAATCAGACATCGTGGCGCTCAAGGTGTCGGCGCCATTCAGTCCCTTGATGCGCCAGTCCTGCACGCCGAGGTCAAAGCCATTCGTCGAACCAGGCTCCGGCAGCGCGGCCAGGCTGCCAAACGCAACGCGCTGGTCATAATGGAACTCGCCACGCGTGATGTCGCTGATAGCATAGTGGGCGGCGTAGTAGGGCCGAGACCTGCCCGCGCAACGTCTGGAAAACGGTCAGTTCGAAGCCGTATTCATGCTGCTTCCCCTGCGCGTCGGTCCCATGAAAGTGGCCCGTGTAGTACCACCACTCGGTCAGGTTGCGGTGCGGAGCCTCGTCTTGCGGGAACGTGATGGGAGGCAGCGGCGGGGCGGTAGGACTGGGTCCGGCGTCGGCGATGCGTCCCTTCTGCTCTATCGTCCCCGGCAACCCGCAACCCGCCACGAGCAGCGCCAGCAAGCCAATCAGAGAAAGCACGGCGAGGCGGATGGAGAACCTAATCCCCCAACCCCCTTCCCTGAAAGGAAGGGGGAGTTGGACAGTCCCAAGGCTCGCTGTGTCTCGCGCCCTTCCCTCTCAGGGGAGGGCGGGGGGAGAGGTCTGTCCTCAGGCGCGAATTGATTCGCCAGCGCCTATTCATCCCTCGCCTCCGATCGGCAGCGCGTCGCGTTCTGTCTGCCCAGCGGCGCTCTCGGCGGCGATTGACATAGGCGGCTCCTCGTGCGCCTCGGCGAAAAGTTGATGCGGCACGAGGCGATCCAACCAGCGCGGCCAGTACCAGTTGATGTTCCCCAGCAGCCGCATCGTCGCCGGGACGAGCAGGCCGCGCACCAGCGTCGCGTCCAGCAGCACCGCCAGCGCCATGCCAACACCCAGCGCCTTGACGATCACCAGGTCCGCCGCCGCGAACGAGAGGCTCACCAGGATTACGATGGCCGCCGCGCTCGTGATGATGCGCCCACTGCGCTCCAGTCCCACCGCGACACTATGGGTGTTGTCGTGTGTCTGCTCCCACGACTCGCGGATACGGCTGAGCAGGAAGACCTCGTAATCCATCGAGAGGCCGAAGAGCGCGCAGAACATCAAGATCGGACCCGATGCCTCGACGAAGCCGAGCGGCGTGAAGTTGAGCAGCCCGCTCAGGTGGCCCTGCTGGAAGATGAAGACCAGCGCGCCATAGCTCGCCAGGATCGAGAGGATGTTCATCAGGATCGCCTTGAGCGGCAGCACCAGCGAGCGGAAGAGCAGCATCAGCATCACATACGTGATGGCGAAGATCACTAGCGCCGCGATGGGCAGCGCGCCATAGAGCGTGTTCACGTAGTCGATGATGCCCGCCGTGCCACCATCCACCAGCGTCGTGAGGCCAGCGGGAGGTGGCGTCCCACGAATCGCCGTCACCAGCGCCTCGGTGCGCGCGTCGAGCATGGGATATTTGCTGACCACGCGCACGAGCGAGACGTGGTCGCCAGCCAGCGCGCTCAGCGACTGCGCGATGTAGGGGTCGCCGATGCTCTGGGGATCGCTATAGAGCAGGAGATATTGGTCGAGCGTCAGGCGCGGATCGAGCGAGACGAGGCTATCTACGCGCTGCACGCGCGGGTCGGAGGCGAGCGTGTACACGTAGCGGTCCAGCGCGATCAGGTTGTCCCTGGCGAGCGGGCTGCCATTCGGCGTCTGTACAGCAATCACGATAGGTGTCTGCGCAGGCCCGTCGAAGCGCGTCGTCAGGATGTTGTACGCCTCGCGCGACTTCACGTAGTCCGGCAGGATCGAGGCGTCCGGCGCGGCCAGCCGCACGCTCAGATACGGCGCGCCGAGCAGCAGCAGGATCGCCAGCACGGGAACGAGCGTCGCCACGGGACGGCGCATCACCCAGAGCGCCAACCGATGCCAGAAGCCGTGTTCGGTCCCCGATGGATCGTCGCGCGTCGTCGCGGTGGCTGTACGTGCGCGTCTGAAGCGTGGCAGACGCACCGGCAGGGCGTTCACTCGGTGGCCGAGAACGCCGAACAGCGCGGGCAGGAGCGTCGCCGCCGCCAGCGCCGCCAGCAGCACTGTCACCATTCCGCCGATCCCGACCGAGCGCAGCATGTTGAGCGGGAAGATCACCAGCCCCAGCAGCCCGACCGAGACGGCCATGCCGGAGAAGAAGACCGCGCGTCCGGCGGTGCTCATCGTGACGGCGACGGCGTCGGGAACCGCGCGCCCGCGCGCCAGCTCCTCGCGGAAGCGGCTGAGCATGAAGAGCGAGTAGTCCACGCCGAGGCCGAGGCCAAAGAGCGTGGTGATGTTGAGCGCGAAGATCGAGACGCGCGAGACCGAGGCGAAAGCGTAGAGCAGCGCCAGCGAGACGACGACGCTCGCTCCGCCGACCGCCGCTGGGCAGCCCCGCCGCGATCACCGAGCGGAAGACCAGCAGCAGCGCCAGCAGCGCGAATGGGAATGCGAGCAGCTCGGCGCGGCGCAGATCGCTCTCGGTCACGGCCTGCACGTCGGCGTAGAAGACCGGCGCGCCGCCGACGATCATCTGTCAGATCCGCAGGCTGCGTCAGTCGGGAGCGTAACTCGGGCAGCACCTTGGGCGCGTTGTCGGCGTCGGCCTTGAGAAAGACGGCGGTGTAGGCGGCCTTGCGGTCGCGCGAGACCTGTTCGGGGCTGAGCGTGAAGGGGACGACGCGCGTGACCTCCGACCAGTCCTGCAAGCCCGCGACGGCGGCGTTGGCCTGCGCGACGAAGCGCGGATCGTCGGCGGTGAGTGTCTCGCTGGTGAAGATAACATCAACCGTCGTGAAGCTGGTATGGAGGCCCTGCTGCAAGGCATCGACGGCGCGCTGCGACTCCATATCTGGGCTGGAAAAGCCGCCCGGCGCGAGGACCTGCGCGACGCGCGGCGCGAAGGGCAGGCTGGCCAGCGCGACGAGCGTCCAGAGCGCGATGATCCAGTAGCGCAGCGCACCGCCAGCAGGCCGAAACGATAGAACATACCATCTCTCCAGAGGCCTCCATGCGCGTCCCACCGGCGAGTTGCGCCCTGAACAGGCAAGGAATACAATGGGATACCGTGCCGGCTCCGGGTGGAGAAACCTCATGTACAGATATTAGCGTGTGTGGCGCAGAACGGACGAGCAGGCGTGGCGCTGATTTCCCGCGGTACGGAGTCAGCGAACTGCGATTGATACGAATGTTGGAGGAACGCGCGTGGCGGACGTGAAGGACGAGGTCCAGGTGGTGACGGTCAACCGCCAGGCGTACCACGAGTACTTTGTCGATGAGACCGTCGAGGCGGGGATTGTCCTGACCGGCACCGAGGTGAAGTCCATCCGCGCGGGACACGTGAACCTGCGTGGGGCCTTCGCGCGCATCAAGGGCGACCAGGTCTGGCTGGAGGGCGCGCACATCGCCGAGTACGAGCAAGGCACATACATGAACCATGATCCCATGCGCCCGCGCAAGCTGCTATTGCATCGCAAGGAGATCACGCGGCTGGAGATGCGCGTGAGCGCGAAGGGCCTGACGCTCGTGCCGCTCAAGCTCTACTTCAAGGGCAATCGCGCCAAGGTGGAGATAGGACTGTGTCGCGGCAAGAAGCTCTACGACAAGCGCGAGACCATCAAGGAGCGCGAGGTGCAGCGGGAGCTGGCGCGCGTCCACAAGCAGCGCGTGCGCGGCTAGGGTGAAATAGGACGTTCGCCTGGTCTCGAACGCGGTCTTATCCGGCATTGTGGTATACTAATTAGTACCCTCTCACGAGGGGATTCTCCGGGGATGTCGGGATTCGACAGGCAGGAGAAGGGGTCGTTTGCAGGCCGAGGCGCCAGTACGCTCCCTCGTTAAAAAACTGGCAAAAAACAGCTGCCGAAAAGCAGCCACAACTCGCTCTCGCCGCTTAAAAACCGGTAGAAGCGTGTCCGCCCGGCCTCCGCCTGATGGGCCGATCACGGGCATAACACAATGAGGCTTTGGGAGCGCGGACCACCCGCTAGGCGCTCCCGAGAACCAGCGGGGAGGCTCCGCGAGACCTCGCCGGTGAGGGATTGCGGCGCGTCACCAAAGCGCCGGATACGCCTGTAGCATATCGGCTTCGTCCACTGTTTGGACGGGGGGTTCGACTCCCCCCCATCTCCACCCGCCCAGGTCAGGAAATTTCTGGCCTGGGCGTTCTCTTTGGTCGGTTTGACACCAGTTTTGACACCAGTTCAACTCGATAGGACGGCGATGCCCTGTGTGTTCTCTCTCCCAAATAGGCCGTCCATGACCTCAACAGCCGCTTGCTGCATGTGCGGCGTCACATGGGCATAGACGCGTAAGGTAATCGAGATGTCGGTATGTCCCAACATCTCGCTAACTACTTTTGGGTGTACGCCGCTGCTTAGCAATAACGTGGCGGCCGTGTGTCGAAGATCATGAAACCGGATCGTCGTGGGCAAGCCCACCTGCCGCAGATGCTGCTTGAATGACCGCTTCGCTAAGTTGTCTGGAATCATGATTCCACCGACGACGTTGGGGAAGACAAGATCATACCTCGCATTCCATGCCTCGCCGAACCTTGTCTTCTCTTCTTCCTGCCTCTTCTGGTGGGCCTGCAGCGCCCTCATTGCAAGTCTGGGTCAGCGCGATACTGCGACGCGAATACTCTGTTTTGGTCTCAGCAAGGATAAAGCGTCCGTTAGATTCCTGAACATTCACTCGGACCCGGAGCAGCCGCTTCTCTAGGTCGATGTCCTGCCAGCGCAGGCCAAGCAGCTCACCCTGACGCATCCCCGTCGTCAGCGCCAGAACATAAAGAGCAGCAAACCGATCTCCAGTCACTGCTGAGAGGAAGGTCTTGGCCTGCGCTTCACTTAGTGTCTCCATCTCACGCGTGCTGCGGCGCGGAGCCCGCACCATGTCGGCCACGTTACGCTGGACGAGACCCATGCGCAGCGCGTCCTTGAGGGCTCGATGGAGCACGCCATGGATATGGTGGACGGTGGTGCTGGAAAGGCCCTCGGCAAGCTTGCGCGTATAAAGCAGCTGCACTTGCTGTGGCGTGAGTTTTATCAGCGGAACCTTGCCCAGGCAGGGAACAATGTGGACGCGCACAAAGTCGCTGTATCGTCGCCAGGTGCTGCCTCGAATCTGCAATTTGGCCATTTCGATCCAACCGTCCAAATATTGCTCCACTGTTTGCCGCTCATCAAGAAACTGCAACCCTGTATCCAATTGGCGCTGCGCTTCTTTGAGTCGCTGAGCGACTTCACTGCGTGTCTTGCCATAGAAATACTTTCGTTTGTCCCCTTCGAGCGTAATATAGGCGTGCCATCTGCCATCGGGCCGCTTGGCGATGCATCCCTCGTTATTTTCTCGCCGTTTTGCCATGTGCTGAAGCTCCCTTCTAGCTTACTCTCGCGAGCAACTCCGCTACATACTCATGAAGTGCGGTAACGACGACACGGCGACTCCGTCCGACTTTGACGCTTGGGATCTCTCCGCTCCTGACAAGCCGGTACATCTCTGTGCGTCCAAGGCTTAATAAGATGGCGGCTTCCTCAATGCTCACGAGCACTTTCATGGAAGCTCTGAGTTCGAGCCCTTGAGCACTCCGCTTCCGCAACCTATTCCCTCCTTTGCTATGCCGCTGTCTGTTCGACACGACCCCTAACTGGGTTTGCTTGACGTCGCGGATCGCGCCGAAACTGACGCGCCTCTTGCGCAAGTACCCCTCCTGCCAGGTCATGAACCAGAGCAGGAAATGCGTCCCGTCCTCGTCTGGAGGGCAGTTGGCCTGCGAGGTATGCGCTGGCGGTGGTCGAGCAGCCTGCGAGCATCTGACAGATCAAGCGCAGATCGCCTACGCGCTTGCGTTCGCGGACGGCTGGTGTGCCATTGCCGAAGAAGTCGCCTGCTGGATCGCCTGCCAGAACGGCGAGCACTCCCAGCGGCCACGTTGGAGTCGCTCAGTGGGGATGGTGTGGCGCAGCCACTGTAGCGTGGAGTACGCCCACAGGCCGGGGAGTTGGTCGAGCAAGAGGTAGGGATCCTCGACGCCCAGCTCCTTGAGGCACTCGCGTTTGTAGCGGAACTCCACCCGCGTGACTCTTGCTCCCCATCCCAGCCGTTGGATCTCCAGACCTCCTGCATCCAGTCCTTGCGCGAGACGGTGATCTCTTTGGTCTTGTCGTAGATCGTGCAGGAGTGGGCGCGCCTTTGCTGAACTCGTATCCCGTGCAGCGTCGACCCGTCATGTTGAGCTCGAGCGAGGGACGGACGAACGACTCTTCCTCTAGCCCGTCCTCGCATCCTCACCCTCGGTGTGCGTCTTGCGTCGATGCCCTCTGGTGATGAAGGCGGGAGCATCGTCGAGGGAGAGCTCCCAGCCCGCGATGTCGGCGCATAGGTGGACTTCACTGACCTGGAGGGTGAAGCCTTCACCGTAGAAGCCAGCGAGGAAGGAGTAGAGCAGGTGCAGCGCTTCGCCGAGCTCGTGCTCCCACAGATACGCTGCGGACAGCCGCGCTTTGCCGATGATGTGGTTGAGCTTGCCTCGCCGATATCGAGATGGAGACTTGGACAGTGCAGGATCCATCGCCATTGCCGTCCACTGCCATGGGCGCGAATGAAGAGCGTCTCCCCAGCGAAGGCCCACCTCGTGGGGATATCCTCATCCGCCTCCTGGCTGGCTTCCTTGAGGAAGTCGAGTTCCTCCGCCAGCCCATCGGGCAGTTTGCCTTTGACGTTGATGAGCCACGTATCAATGTTGGCTCCGACAATCTGATACCGCGTCATCATGCATCTCCTTACCTCGGCCATAGAGGCGCGAGTGGCGCCCGTGTCTGACCACCGCGGTGCAAGCGCTCCAGAGAGTGCCCGGAAATCTGGAAGATATCTGGCGCTGCACAGAGGCAACGCGCGCCTACTGTCGCCAACTGATAACCGCCTCAGGCCATGCATAGCGCACTCCTGCAGGCGCAAGAATTCATGATCGGGAGCCAACTATGAACCCGCAGCCCACCAGGTTCGTCGACCTCAATAGGGTGCTGGCTGAGCTGGTGAGTAGCGCACTGGCCATCCTCAAGCACAGGCTGTACGGGGCCTATCTCCAGGCTCGTTCGCCCTCGGTGACGCCGATCAGTACAGCGATGTCGACTTCTTGGTAGTGACGCGGACGCCAGTGAGCGAAGAACAGCACGTCGCGCTTGGCGCTTTGCATCGACGGCTATTCGCGCTCGAGAGCCCATGGGCGCAGCACCTGGAAGGCTCGTATGCCCCCCTCGCGCTGATCCGGCGACTGGACACAGAACGAGCGCCCTTCATGTATCTGGACAACGGCAGCAGGGAGCTGATCTGGTCAGATCACAACAACACCGCAGTAGTGCGCTGGACGTTGCGTGAGCATGGCGTCGTGCTGCTCGGACCCACTCCGACGGTGTTCATCGACCTCGTGTCACCAACCCACTTGCGCCAGGAAATGCAACGCATCCTGGCCGAGTGGGCGGACGATCTCCAGACAGAGCCAGAGCAACTCGGGAACGCATGGTTTCAGCCCCACGCGGTGCTGAGCCACTGCCGTATCCTCTACACCTTGGAGCATGTCGTGGTCGCCTCAAAGCGTGTGGCAGGTCTGTGGGCGCGAGACACCTTGGATGCGGAATGGTCGGGTCTGATTCAGCGCGCTTTGGATGATCGTCCTGATCCCTGGGGACGGGTCCATCGCGCCGCCGATCCTGCTGCCGCTGAAGCGACGGAGCGCTTCGTCGCCTATGTGCGAGGCGTCGCGGCTCGCGAAAGCGAGACTGGGTAGCGCCATGGCAGAGCGGATTTCTGTCTCGAAGCCGAGCACTTTGCTTCCAGCCTGCCTTTGTCATTAATGAGCCAGGTGTCGATGTTGGCTCCCACAATCTGGTAGCGCATGTGGAATACTCCTTTGGTATGGCAGAGAGCCATTGCTCCTGCCAGAGAGGGTTTCTGCCAAACACAGAAGGCGAGCGCGGGTATGTCGCGGGATGATCAGGAGCGTTATCTCCGCCTGTGCGCACGTATTCGCACCCATTGTGCGGAACAGGGCTGGTTCGGTCCTGATGGGGATATCAGATATCGTGACGAGGAGCGCTACTATCTCCCGCTGTCAGAATCGATCGCAGGGCTTCCCTGTCTCCATGATCGGTCACTGCGTGGCTGCCCCTACCGCTGGCGCTTGACTCCAGGAAGGGGCTGGTATGAGATCGTTATCGATCGTACCCAGGATCCCGTGCGCAAGCGCTTTGCCATGCCACTGGCGACCGATGCGCAGATTACGGCGACCGAAGCAGCGCTCGGCTACCCACTGCCGGCGATGCTGCGTGAGCTCTACCTGGAGGTCGCCAATGGTGGGTTTGGGCCAGACTACGGCATCTATGGGGTCCAAGGGGGCTGGAGCATGGACGAGGATGATCACTACTTCACCCTGGATCAGTGGCGACGCTATGAGAGAAAGGGCCGCAACACCACCGATGTCTCGCTCAGCGCGCTCGGCCTCGACCTGACCGCTCCCTGTGAGGTGCCTGGTCGCCTGCGCCCGTCGCGCTCATCCCAGTCTGCTATATGGGATGCGGTGAAGATACGAGCGTGGACTTCGAGACTGGCGCGGTGTACCTTGTGAGCAGTACCAACAGTCACGACGAGGATGGCAACTACTCGATCGTTCTGCACCCGATCGCGCGCTCGGTCGAGGAATGGCTGGAGTTGTGGCTCGACGACAATGCGCATTATCGTGTGATCAACGGCAAGGTCGATCCTACTAGCTTCTAGCTCCTTGCCGCATTGGCAGCTGCGTGAGGCGTTAGTGCAAGCATTGAGTTCCAAGTGGACTGACACACGCGCTAGGGAATCAAGGGTGTAGTGAGATGAGCAAGTGGACACCAGCGCGGCTGATCGAGGAGATGAGTGGCTGCAAATACCTGGCATTCTTCTTGCTGCTTCGCGGCGCTCGGTATCCCCTGTGTGTGTTCTTTATCTGGGTGCTGATATCCATCTTTGTGTCTATGGCGCAGCAACCTCCACTCATGACCCTCTTCACACCTTAGCTTGGTAGCGCTTCTTGGGGGCATGAGCTGCTTGGTGGCGAGAGCTATCCTTTCATTGCCCCCATTCGAGAAGAAACCCTAACCCACTCCTTGTCAATCTGAGGGTGCCTGTTAGTGAGGGCCGCACCCTCAGACGGTGGCCGCCACTGGCGAGACTTTTTCTGAGGGCAGCAATGCCGGGCGCGCCGCGTCGTGCCGCGCGCCCGGCAGGAAAACGATGGGGCAACGTTTCAGTGCTCCGGCGAGGGGATCACCACCGTACCCACCAGGGAGAGAGAGAAGGCACCATGCATTGCGATGCGTTCCTCTCCTCTCTCCCTGGACCCCCTCTCCTCTCCTCCGCGCTAGGCTGAGGATGCTCGCAGCGCGCTGGGGCGTTGCCCCTGACCCCCACCAAGGGCTCCGCCCCTGGACCCCGCTTAGGGCTACTAGCCCTAAGAACCCTTCTCTTCTATGCGTAGCTGCCGACGCGAGCGAATAGAGATACCTTGCGACGATCTCGCCGCCTCCAGTCGTCGCCAGTCCTCAGCAGTGAAGGCTGATCGACCTGGAGCAGCACCAGAGGGAACGAAGCGCCAATGTCAGCATCTGCGCCGGAGATGCTAGTTCCGACGCGCCTCCGCCAAAGGGCGTGAGCCATTCTCCTTCCCTGTCTCAAGCTC
Source organism: uncultured bacterium (assembly GCA_963733745.1). Lineage (GTDB taxonomy): Bacteria > Chloroflexota > Ktedonobacteria > Ktedonobacterales > JADMIN01 > DASWAC01. The sequence goes on along the minus strand of CAVTFE010000075.1, from coordinate 11,802 downwards.
AACCACTGTGCGCCTGCCACTCTCACCCTGCTGATGCAGATGCAGACCATCCAGGACGCTCAAGATCCCCGCCAGCTCGCGCCACATTCAATCGCGCCGCCAGCAGTGAGGACATCTTGCCCACTCGTCGCCGCTTCCAAGCACGGCGATGCGTTCGGCGGTCTCAGGCTGAAGCCAGGCAGCTGCCACCGCGCCGAGTGGCTCACCACGCCGCATCATCCCCTCGATCTCCGCATCCTTCTGCAGTCGCCACAGCTCCAACGCTCGTTGCTCCAGCGCCCGTTGCGTCGCCAGCACCACTTCCTTCGCAGAGCGTGGACGCTCGCCATAGATGCCGGCGAGGAAGAGCACCAGCGTGTACGCCAACGCATGGACGGCATAGTAGAGCCAGTTCCACGGACTGGGCAGATCATCCAACGGGAAGCGCGAGCTACTCCCTGCCGAGGTATGCCAGGCTAATGCCAGGAAGTAGAGGATGCTCAAGAAGTTGATCAAGCGACGAGACCACCAAGACGAGATAGCCTCGCTTGATGAGCTTGTCTGCCCCAATCTCCTCCTTGATACTCGCATCCAACGTGTGCAGGTCATGCAGCTGGAAGATCGTGCTCACCTCAAACAGCGCAAACGCCACTGTCGAGCACACCGCCGAGAAGAGCAGATACCCCAGCAGAAACGCCGAGCCTAAGACCAGCTGCCCTGCCGAGTTGTAGAGCAGCTGCGCCACCATGGTATTCGCCACCAGCGCCAACACCACGACCTTGGCGCCACGTGATCTGACGGCATACTCGATGCGATCTACCCACGAGATATGTGGACGTGTCTCTGGCTTGTGCGTGGTTCTTCTCATCCGGCTCATGTCTGTTGTGCCATGCTGACTCACTTTCAACAAAGAAGGGTGAGCCATCGCTGACCCACCCCTACATCACAGCATCGTTGGACTACGAGGCCCGCGCCAGTCGCTGCGAGCGCAGGCCGCTCTGCACGATCTGCCCGTTCTGCAGCACCGCGCCGCCACTGGCGTTGAGGTAGCGCCGTCCAGGCTGGTTGCCGGTGCTGATGTAGATGCGCCGCACCTCGATCACCACCGGCTGACGCAGAATGGCGTCGAGCTCCTCATCACTGAGCGCTGCTTCGCCGAGGAAGTCGATCCAGTACAGATCGCCTCCATTGGCCTCTGGCCCCATGTCCATCACCTTGAGCTTGGTCTTCTGCAGATCCCCTCGCTTCTTGGTGCTGATGATCTCCGTCGATCCCGCCAATGCCATGCCTTCGATCTTCACGTCTCTTCACTCCTTGTTGCGTCGCTTTCGGTTGCGGAATGGGAATGCCGAGGAGCACATGGTTGATCAGCCCATCGGCATTCCGCTGCGATGGGACGGTTGACTGCCTCACCCGGCGCAGGGGTCGCTCGTGGTTCCTGCGTGCCGCGAGTGAGACAGTCCTGCTCCCAGTGAGTCCGCTACGCCGCTGTAGCGGGGTTCCTGCTCAGTGATCACCAATCCATTGCCTGGGGTGGCTCACCGCGGAGCGATTCAGTTGTCAAGGTGCTGCTGCGACCGAAGGGGCCGCTGCAAGCGGCGTCCGAGGAGCGCCGCAGGTGAGAGGGACGCGCTACAGAGGTCGCTTTGCCAAAAGTCCAAAACATCCAACGCCGCAAGCATACCCGACGCGATCACTGCTTGTCAATACCAAAAGTCCAGAAAGTACAATCATAAAGAAATAGTGATGCTTCGCCAAAAGTCTAAAACGTACAGTTATGTGCTACAATTGGGGACTAGACGTGATCCGATCGTTCCGAAAAAGCGCTTTCCCCATGCCTATGACCGACTCTACACCGCCAGTGAGGCGATCCAGCGCCTCAAGCTGCCCAAGAGCACCTTCTACTACCTCGTGGAGCAAGGACAGATCCCACGGGTGACGGTGCCGCTGCGCAAGCAGGCGTACTACTCACGCGCCGTCATCGATGAACTGGCGGCGCAGCGGCAGGCGGTGGTGCAGGAGTATCACTCCACGCCAGAGCGGCTCGTCTTTGTGCGTCCAACACTAGCGGACCTGGAGCAGCTCGTTGAGATTGATCGCGCCATCTGGGGGGAGGTCGGCATCATCGATCCCAGAGTCATCGCCGAACGGTTTGCCCATAACCCCGAGAACGTCCACGTGCTCAAAGACACGGCACAGGACAAGGTACTCGGTGGCATTACCATGAGTCCACTCGCGCCGGAGTTAATCGAAGGATTGATAGACCTACGGCTGGATGAGTCCGACATCACGCCGTCGTCCTATCTGCCCTTCACTCCTGGCGTTGAGCAGGACTGCTATGTGATCGGCATCGTGGCATGCCAGGATCTGCATGCGACCTTCTATGCCTCGCGTCTACTTGAGCATGCGATGGGCTACCTCACTGAACTGGTCGAGCGTGGGGTCCGCCTTCGGACACTCTACACGGTTGCGACGACCAATGAAGGCGAGCGGTTGGCACGCAAGCTGGACTTTGTGGAGATGAAGCGAGGCACAGGACCACTGGGTGACGATCGCGTGGCATTCAAACTGGACTTGAACCAGAGCGCGCCGTCAGGTGTGTTCGTCAGACGTTACCAGCAGGCGGTGAAGAATCAGCAGCGGCGTGCAAAGCGGTATGCCAAGGATCCGTCCTAAGCGCCAATTGCTTTCCGGTCAGAATACGATGCGAAAGCAGGTGTTACTCTGCTCGTATGATCTCGTCACAGATTACAAGATCGTCTTGTCAAAAGGGATGCGTACATGCAATCACTCGATGATGAAACGCCAGTGCCCGTACCGGCCACTGCACCTCCATTATCCACAAATTCTCTTGAGGCATTATTTCGTACGCCGTCTATCGACGGGATGCGCAAACTGAGTTCTGGCGACTTCGAGAAGTTTGTTCGGTTTGTCCTCGACCACGCAGGATACCGTGCTAAGCACACAGGTCCTGTCTTTCGGGGCGGCGTCGATATCGAACTCCAAGAAAGAGTGACCAGCGGGAGAGCCCGCCGCCTTGGTGGAGTCGAGTGCAAGCGTTACAACGGGCGACTCGCGGTTGGCAAGGATCCAGTTCAAAAGCTTGCAGGAGCTAAGGCCATCAAGGGCGGCCTTCCTGGATACCTCATTACAACCAGTACATTTACAGAACCTGCACGACAGGAAGCTGAAGGCCGTCCAAACATCCACTTGATTACCGGTGAGCAGTTCGTTCGCTATGTAGACTACGTGCACGGCTCCGTAGGTACAGAGCATCAATCTTCATTCACTGTTATTGCCCCAAATGTAGTGCTCAATGCTGATCGCATAATGAAGCAGCGCCCGAAACTGATGCCTCATATCTTGGCCATCGCCAACAACAAAGGTGGCGTCGGCAAGACGACGACTGCGCGCTTCCTTGGCCTTGGATTGGCAGCGCAACAGCAACACGTGCTACTAATCGATCTAGATGCACAGGCAAATTTGACTGAATTTATCCTGGGCAAAGGGCCTGATGAGATCACTCCTCCCACACTCGCCGACTATTTCGCTGGCACAGCCTCGCTGCGAGATGCGGTTCATCAATCGACACAAGTAACCGGGTTATCTATAATCCCTGCCCATCCCCTTCTAGGGCGATACGACTCTGGCGGGTTCGGCCGACCAGATCTCGAGCTTCGGTTTACTGAAGCGCTCTATACCGCTTTTGCGCCACAAGAAGGCCACCTTCTATATGACTGGATCATTCTCGACACCCCACCCAATGTCTCCTTGTTCACGCGGACAGCTCTTGCAGCAGCAGATTACGTTCTGGTCCCGGCTAGAGCAAGAAATTCATCTGTCCGCGGGACGTATAACATGTTAGAAGCGCACAAGGCCATGGGCGCGCTCATGGGACGTGCGCCGCGGATACTCGGCGGTCTCCTTACGCACTGGGGGGAGGATAGCGCCTCTGAAGACGCTGAAGCCCGACTCCAAGTGGCGCTCCATGGGGCAGGCAGTGATGTGCTCGAGATTCACATTCCGGTGTCGAGTGCAATTGAGACTAGCCCAAATGCCGCTCGCAATGCGAAGCATGCGTATGATGAACTGGTACAGGAGGTGATAAACAATGTCAGCGCTCACTGATGTGCCCGTCATTTCTCCAGCCGAGCGGAGTGCCCGCGCAACACAGCGTCTTTGCGATGCGCTAGGCCTTGGAGTGCTCAAGCCAAAAGACGTCAAAAATCTTGCTACTGCGCTAGCCGAGGCAACGGCCGAAGAGGTCGTCACGAATGCGACGTTCCGCCAGAGGGTGCTTGGCATCTTTCAGGAGTTGTCTGTCTCCAGCAAACCTGCAACAAAGAAACCTGCGCCGCCAAAGGCTGCCAAACCTAAGTTGGTCCCAATCAGAGACTTCGACCCAAAGCTGTTCGCGCCAGACAAGCCAATCGACCCATATCTGGTGCAATATGCCTACGGAGATGAGCAGTTAAGGCTCATGCTACAGCAATTTTCGGTTGCAACATTGAAGAAGTCTGCAGAGATTGTCGAGGAGCGTAACCCTGGCACCAAGCCAGTCAACCGTGCTCAGAAGGTGGCATTGCTTGACTACATCGTCAGCCATGTAACTGCGACCGCCCAGGCGCGCTAAATGGCTCTAGCGTACGGTAAGAGCCAGGTCGTCACCACGTCACGTTGGGGTTACTCCTCCTTAGTGGAGGGAGGGCTGCCATTCACTGAAATGCCATAGAAGCATTCGCACAGGTCGGTAGCCATCTGATGGCCCAGTGCAAGGCGATCATCAAATCAGCTTTTTGCCATCATGCCAGCTGTATCGTAATGCTGCACGGAATTCGGGAGGTTCGTGAAGATTTGCATGATCCACCACAATAACCTGAAGTCCGTCATCCAACGCAGCCACTGCACGGAAGATCAGCCGATACAGCTCTCTGACAGCTTCCCAGTCTGTTCTTGCCGCCTCAGCACTCGGTGATCCTGCTTGAGTGTTCGATGGAGTCTCTCTTTCCTGAGGGAAATATATCTGGCTGGGCTGATCAAGGAAGATGAACGAGGGCACTGGCCTCGCACCTTCTGTGAAGAATCGATGCAATGCGAACAATGCACAGAGATGATAGCCTACCCAGTTCTCGCCGCTCCCAATTTCGCTGAGGCGTTCTGGCCTACCGCTCGGCGATGTTCGGATTACAGTGAGTCGCTTGATATCCAGTCGCAGGGAAGCGTCACGGCGTTCCAGGTTCAGGTCTTTTGAAAGGTCGGTCATGAATTGGGCAATGAGGACCAAGGCGGATTCCAGTCTGTCTTCCGTGTCGAAACCCTCAATTTCCCGCTCGAGCAGGGCCACTTTTCTACGCTTCTCCTCTACCCTGCGAGCTAGATCTGACGTGTCTTGGGGACCAGCGGGCACCCGGTCGACATACAGACGGATAGCCCCGATCAAGCGCTGCTGCTCGGCCCATGCAGCGTCGGCTGAAGCAGCATCGGCATCTATGCGGTATAAGTCGGATAATTCAGACTCTACCTGGGTCAGTTCGATACGGCGCTGCGCGATTGTAGACTCTAGCTGAGCTACACGCTGACCAAGCGCTGGTCCCACTGCGGTCATACTATCAAGCTCGATTTCAACCTCCTGATTGAGGGCGCGTATTTGCTCAACACTCGGCACAAGGCCATCAATGCTTTGACTGCACACTGGGCATACTGAAGCATCGTGAGCCGCATTGGGCAGTATGTTGATCGCTCTTAGTCGCCCTCTCTGGAGGTTCAGCGCTCCAGTATACCCAACAGCGTCATGGGACAGCTCCCTTGCACCAGAGAGTTGACGACGTAACGCCGCAATTTCGGCCCTAATTGTTCGCGAGAGTGACTCAAGTTCTGACGCTCTCGCGGGATCACCCGCAACCACTGGTTGTCGAGATGGAGCGTAGGTCGCTGTCTCGGCGAGCGAGAGAAGACGCACGCGAAGCAAGGCTAGGTCACTAGGTCGATTCTCGTTTGCGCCTGTGTTTGAGCCAGCCAGACCAAGGGCAATGGCACGATCCCAAAGGGAGTTAGCAATACTCAGTCCATCGCTCGCAAGGGACTGTCTTTCATTAAGGAGTCTTTCCAGTTGGCGAAGTTCTCGTTTGGCAACATCAAGGCTGCCTTTCAGCTGAAAATACTCGGCATTAATTGCCCCCAATACGTAGGGGAAGATTCGCTGCAAGCGCTGGCGGTGTTCACGATGCTTTTCTTCGTCTGTCTTGTAAAAGAGTTGATCCTTGTTTGCGATCACGTTTTGAGGTTGAAATAAGAACGGTACTACGTTACGAAATGTCGGGGGTTCTGTGAGACCTGTATCAAAGACAGACTCGGCCAGGGACTGTTCCATCATCCCCCAGCCGTTTTGATAACTCAGCAACCACAGCATCCCGATTGCTGTTGCCAGTAATCTCCACAAGTCCAGGAATAGTCACCTCTTGTCGAATTACAAGATGCATAGTGTCGGAGGTACGACGTCCCCCTGGCTCTTTTCGAGCAACGAATATTTGCTCTGTGGCAGTCTGCAAGCGAATGGCATACCACGTAGCAAACTCGCGAATCACACCTACTGGTACTTCGTAGTCACTGGAGCCTAAGCAGTAGTCCACGATGGCGATTAGCGCCGACTTTCCCGTCTGGCTCTCCTCGCTAATGATGTTGACGCCGGGTTGAAAGGAAAGTTGGCGTACCTCATCGTCCTGCCCGTAGATCAGTATGTCCTTGATGTACCAAAAACATCCTTAACTCCCTAAGGTCGAAGGCCAAGATGGAGGAACACCTCCGCTGGCGATACCCTGCTGAACCACGAGCCTAACCTACCCGCCGCGCGTATCGGCAGCATTCCATCCTCGCCTAGGAGGCTTGTGGTGAATTGGCCTGCTATCCGCCGATTTCCCAGAACTTGCCCAGCGCTGGCATCGATAACGAGCATCTTGTGAGCCGAACCAAATAGCAACGCTTCCCGTGTCGTACTTGTAAGGCCCTCCACGCGTTCCGACAGCTCAAATAAGACATCAGGATGATCTTTGATGAGACGATGGAGGCCGAAGTCATTATTGTGATGGACAATGGCGGTTCGCGTAGCTCGATGCAACGCCATCGGCAAGCACAAGAACATCAATGGGAATGGCACTCCCGCACTGACTTCGCCCGGTCGCGCCCCACCATAGTTCACAGCGAATGTCGAGAGCACTCCAGCACAGTATGCGGGGTTCAGGAGGCGCAAGACCTCTACTGGTCTCGCCGTTACTCCGTAACTTGGGTCCATGAGCGTATTCATTGGTCCTCCTCGACCTGCTCTCCAAAAGATTCCTCGCCTAGAAGCTCAGTGTATCGGGGATGCCATCCCACCACCAACTTGTCGGCGAGCATGTGATAGCTGCCAGTAGTTAGATATTTGTGAAGCCATCCATCACGGATAGGGATTTCCAAACACTCGATGGCATGGAAGTGCTTTTGGCAGCACCACTGGTGTTCACCTTCGTCCTGTGAGCGCTGGAGTTCCGCACACATGACACCAAACTCCACGTCCCATCGCTCAGTAAGTTCTCGATCATACCGGCCGAGCTCATCTGGCAGAACCTCGCTCCGTTCGGTCCACTCGGCTCGCTCAGAACTCGCCCGGAAGAACGCTGAAACAGACCGTGACTTCACGGCATTGTCGACACCTATAAGGTCAAGTTGCCTTACATACCGTCTTTCCTTCTGACCAGCAAGATCGAGGTCGGCCATCTCGGCCTCCATGTACCGAACCGGAAGGCTGCCGGAGGTGAGTTCGTCACGAATTCGGCACTGAACGGCGTGAAATTGTGCCTCAGTTATCAGCACATGTGATATTCCATCAGGATGATCCAGACCAGAAACAAGAGTATCCCACAGCCATCCTTGTAGTCGCTGCGTGGCGACATCCACGGTTCGCTCGTGGAAGCCGTGATGTCGTAGGCGGCGCTTCAATGCTTCATCTACACCCTTGAGTCCAGGGAGATTCGCATGTACCGCCAACCGTTCTACCAGAATTTGCAACTGAGCTGGAGGAAGCGCAATGACGGCATCAAAATCGGCTTGTGAACCCTCACCTCGGAATTTACTTTGGGCCTTGAGACAGCTGATCACTTGATCTGGATTCTCACCTGCAACTATCAGTGCCGGTATTGATCCCTGTGCAACGCCGGAAGTAGTCATGAGAACTAGACTTCTCGTGGCAGAAATGTCGAGTGATCCGTCACCAATTGCCCTGGCCCATATTCCAAGCGTCTTCCAAAACTCGCGAGATCGCGACGTCAAGTTGGCCCGACGTCTATCATGCTTTACTTGTCCAAGTTCCGATAGTATTCCGTCCCGCTCAACATGAAAGTCGTCCAACACTTCTATGCCCAGCTGCTCGCCTTCCTGCAAATCGAACAGCCGAAGGCATGCCAGCTGTATCTGATACACGTACCCAGAAATAGCTGGAACGGCAGTGTGGCGGGTAAGAGTGCCTTTCTTACTTCGCCGCATAGCAACCGACTTTGTTTTCACTGTCCTCTGTCGCTGGACCACAGACTCTTTCTTTTCCTCCGAAGTTGCACGCCCTGGTGGCTCTTGTAGGGCAGAACGAAAGGTACTGCCTGAAGCGCAGTATTGTGTATCCTTTTGATTGTGCAACGGGCAGGGGATGTGGAATGTTACGAGGATGTACTTTAGGTCATTGATCACAAGGGCAGGGGATTCGCGTGGAATCCATGGATTCCACGCGACACTGAATAAAGTCGCAAGAGAGCACATCATTGCGGTTAGATGCGAACAAGACCGTGCCCTCACTACTGCTGAACTATATCACTGGTGCATGTGGTCAAGAAAAAGCAGGTACAGGCTCCGTACCACATACTATCTATATAGCTCGCAAGTCGCACGCCCCAGACGCGTCTGACAGCAACCTTGACAGCAACCCGTGGCGAACAACCGCGGACATTAGCGAACGACTATGAACTCTTTAATCATCACGAATTCGGCGAGCATGGACGTTGGCGGACGTTGGCGGACATGAGTGCCGCTATTTCGTAAACAGCAGGCAATGGGGTCAAATCCCACCGCTGGCTCCTGACTCACCATCAGGCTGGTTGCAGACAGTCCTTGATCTTTTGTGCTGTGTTTCGCCGTTCCGATTCGCTGGTTCGCCTGGTCTGTTGCCGTCGAAAATCGACCGCTCGCCAGCGGGGATAGATATGGAGATGAAAGTGAAAGACGTCCTGACCCGCCGCCGACTCATTCGCTTGGGTGAGGTAGACCCCTTCACAGGCCAACCCCTCTTTGACGGCGCGAGAGACAGCAATGGTGGCGCTCATGATAGCAGCGCCAGTGGTCTCATCTAATGTGTAAATATTAGGGATATGCTGCTTGGGCACAACGAGCGGATGATTCTCCAACGAGAGAAAGACAACGACGTGCTCGTCCTCACTCACCACGTCGGCAGGTGCCTCGCGCCGGATAATCCGGCAAAACACACACGTTTCACTCATCGTCCGCTCCCCTTGCGGGTCGACCGCTTACCCACACGCCCTCTAGCGAGTGTGTGGATCTGCATAACACGGAGCGCGTTTGTCACTGAGCTCGCCACCCTGCTGGCAAGAAGCTCTCGGTTGGCCTACGCGTAAGCGTCACAACCCCACGCGAGGTGGAGGGCCTTGCCTAGTTACTCGCTGTCCCCGCGCTTGCAGTAGCTCGTCGTGCGAGCCGCTGCTGGTAGCGCAGGTGGCGTTGTCGCTTGATATCGCCACGACTGCACCAATCGCACAAACACGCTCGACGCCCATGTGCGTCATGATAATATCGCCAGCCTACGGTGCGCGGCGCAGACCGAATCGCACGCACATCGCGTGAGTGCACCGACCGATGAAGAATCACTTGATAGCCAAACGGTTGCTCGGCGGTGATGATGCGGTGCGCTGCCTCGACGGCATGCATTTGCTCATGCGGCTCGCTATACTTGCCGACGAGAACCATCTCATCATCAGGGAGCCAAAACGAGACCGCTACCAGCATGCGCTGTCCTCGCCGTCGTAACTCCCGCGCCCATTGGTGTGACACGCCATAGGCAGGCAGGACAGGCAAGCAGAACACGCCACGGCGGCCCCGTCGCAGGCCAGAGCGACGTATTCGACCAACCGCGTGGGCAGGGGCAAGATGAACAAACAAGGCCAAGAGCAGTGTCCACATCTAGGCGCAGCGCAGTGTGCGCTTTGCAGTACGGTTGTATCACATCACTGTGCAGGCGTCGAAGGCAACCACCTGGCTCGCAAGAACCGGCCGATTCTCTGCCCTGACACCAGTTTTGACACCAATGCCGGCGAACTCAGATGAACGCTGACAACAGCATGAATGATGAAAGTGCAGAAAATGTCGACACTGGCGGACAACGACGAACGCAGACGAAGCAAACGGCGGAGAATTCGATCCCCCCATCTCCACCAAATTGATCGTTCGCTCAAGTTCACGTAGTGTCGCAGAGTCCTGAATTTCAGGGGTCTGCGACATTCGTTTTGTCGCCGTCTGCCGTCTTGGTTCGCTGACTGTCGTCAGGGTTGGCGTACGGGTTGGTGTATGGCAGGGGGCAAATAGGGGGCAACCCTACCAATCAATTGCGGGTATTGGTGTCGCTATTGGTGTCGGAGCAGCGGTTTTGGAGACCCAATCCGGCGTGTCGCGTGGTGACGGACGCCATCGCCAGATGCCACCAGGCGTCTAGGACCATAGTCTGGGGCACTTCCGCGTCATACGTTGCTGTGCCTATAACGGAGTACCGACTAGGCGACATCGAGACCTGCATCTAACTCCCTATGGACATCTATGGTACGACGTCGGAGGCGCCATATGAGCGACATGCCACGGTCTGCACAGCGCGCGTACCGCCGCTGGATTGATGGCGCGCCGGAGAGCTGGCACTGGCGCGATCGAGATCGCTTCTGGCTCTTTGTGCATGTGCTGTACGCCGCGACGAAACGGCCGCGCTCTGCGGCGTGGCTGCGCGGCAATCTCCGCCACGACTGCCCTGCCCTGAGCGAGGACCGTATTGAGGCGTATTGCGCTGAGTATGAGCGGCTATGCACATTCATGGCCACTGGCGAGGACGCCCGACAGCCCAGCGCTGAGGAGCGAGCGGCGCCAGAAGAAACCACCGCGGACCCCTTGATGCAAGATTATGTGGCGTGGAAGAACGCACATAGATAGGAGTCGTGCGTAGGGTGAACGGGTGAACGAGGTGGCTGCTCTGGTCAGTAGTGTAACCTCCTCCACCGTAAGCGGGGGTGAAGCGGCAAGTGCCGTCGGATCCAGCGCCCACCACGCAAAACTCCGGGCGAGAACTCCGGCGCCACTCATACGAGCTCTGTGGCCGCAATAACAGCGTGAGCGTCCACTGCGACGTTTAGGCCGGAACCACAATTCTTGAGAGCATTGCGGCGGAAGGGTCATATGTGAATCCGCCGTAGGCGGCTACGCCTGCAACGATTTAGCAATGCGCAGCGCGCGATTCAGCTTCGTTCATATGCGAGGTTCCCCGAAAGTTGCTCCAAGTATAAGGTCAGGCGTTTCTCTGTTTGCTTGCTATGTGACCGTAGCAGCGACGAACGGATCAACCTACGGTTTACAAATCTGCTGCCATCTGTTCGTCAGCGCTCGTGAAGATCGCATTCTCGCATATTTCCCGTCATGAAAGGGGCGCCCAGTTCGTCCTTGTTCGTCAATGTCTGTCGGCGTTGGGGTCAGAAATGGGGTCAGGCCAAGCAACCGGATACTCAAATTTGCCTTGGATCTTATTTCGGGAAG
>CAVTFE010000074.1:0-99140 GCA_963733745.1 uncultured bacterium | reverse complement strand
ATCGGCTACTCCTTTGATGCAGCACATGCGGGATGGGTCGCTGCCGCGACGCTGTTCGTGATGCGACCAGTGCAGGAATATGGCTGGCCTGCGCGGTATCGGACGCGCGCTCTCCACGATGGTGGGCACTGTGCTCGTCGTGCTCACGATCCACCTCTGGTTGAGCCTGGTCGCCACGGCGTTCGTCGTCGCAGTCGTCGCGATCAGCACGATTGGCGCCAGAAGCAGCTGCTGGTACATTACCGCATTTGGGACGGCGTTTCTCATCCTGACCATTGAGCTGTTTGGTATGGCTGACTTTGCAGCCGTGCATCAGATTGCCTGGTACCGCATCTTCGATAACGTCATTGGCGCGATGATCGCGTTATTCTTCGGGCTGCTGATCCCTGAACTACTGATAGGGCTCAAAAGAAGGCAGCTAGCACGTCAGGCAGAGGCTGGAGAGAGCGGCTGACCAGCAACGAGGGCGTTCAGCGCGGCGATGGTGTCCGACACCCCCCGACACGCCGGATTGGGTCTCCAAACCGCTGCCTGACACCAATAGCGACACCAATACCCGCAATTGATTGCCGGGTTGCCCTCTATTTGCCCCCGCCAGACACAACGCGTACACCAACCCTGACGACACTCAGCGAACTAAGGCGACAGACGGCGATAAAAGGAATGTCGCAGAACCCTGAAATTCAGGATTCTGCGACATTTGACGAACTGAACCGAACTACGATTTTGGTGGAGATGGGGGGGAGTCGAACTCCTCGCAGAGCGTTCATCCCCGTTCATTCTTGTTCGTCACCGCGCAAGATTTCGACAGTCTCTTCATCCGTGGAGCCGTCGCCGTTCGTGGTGTGTCGTTGGTGTTGGCGTCAGCATTGGCGTCAGCCACCTGACGCTCAGCTTGAAGATCTTACTCAGCAGGCGCCTCAGATGTACTGTCGTCCTCTTGCTGGGAGTAGGGATGCACCTCAGTGTACGTCGAGCTGGCTGGCGGGCCAAAGCGCTCAAACCACTCGGCGAATGGAGATGCGTGATGCCCATCGTCTCGCCCAGATCCGTGCCCTCGATCCCATCGTAGGTCTCATCATAAAGAAATTCGAAGTCCAAATCCTCGAAGAGCGTATCGCGGAAGATAGAATAATCGACCGGCTGATCCAACTCTTGAGCCAAAGCCTCAGCCTCTTGCAACAAGCATGCGCCGCCAGTTCCTCAGCGACACACGAGAGACGTAGCGGCTCTTGCTGTCCGAGCTTCCATACTACCGTGATGAGACACACGAAGAACCTGCGCGCGAATCCGCGGTGTACTTCAGTCGGTAGTGAGGGGGAAGCATCGTACCGATCAACCAGTTGTCTGCAGTCGAATCGGAACGGTCGCTGGCACCCAGATCCATCAGCGTGGTGTCGATCAGTTCCTGGGCTGCTTCCAGCAAGCGGCGACGCTCCTGGACGGAGAGGACCTCTTCATAGGCTTGACCGAGTTCCATGATCGTCCCCGAAGCTCTTAGTCGGTGCGGATTTCTATCGTTGGCGGGAGCATACCATAGGGCAAAGGATCATGGGAGTATGAGTCCCAGGCGTGCGTCCCGCACCGTCCCGTACAGTTCCGTTACGTTCCAGCGCAGTGCTGCCATTATTGCTGCCATCGTCTCTGTGGCATATTCGCGCTTTAGGGGACTATGCATGATGATGGGGATGATGGGGATGATGGGGATGAAAGCAGGACGCGATTCTCCAACCAGCAGAAGGACAACCGCATGACCGAGCATGGCCATCAAGATGGGACAACGCAGAATCCCCTGATGTTCAGGCGGCGTGGCAAGGAGGTCTCGCGAATTGAAGGATTCAGCGACGCGGTCTTCGCCTTTGCGCTGACGCTCCTGGTGGTGTCACTGAAGTGCCAAAGACCTTCGATGAATTGCTGGCGACGCTCGGCGGATTTCTTCCCTTTGCCCTCAGTTTCGCGATCTTCATCTTTCTGTGGTATCAGCACTACGCGTTCTTCCGACGCTACGGTCTGCAAGATGGGCTGACTATCGCACTTAATTCGGCGCTGCTGCTTGTCGTGCTCTTCTTTGTTTTTCCCCTCAAGTTTCTCTTCTCGCGCACCTTCACCACCACCACTCTCCCCTTCGAGCAGTTACACGCTCTCCTCACGATCTATGGTTTAGGATTCACCGCCGGTTCCTGATCCTGGCGCTGCTCTACGCCAACGCCTATCGCCAACGCGCCAAGCTGGAACTCAACAACCTTGAGTCGTTTGATACCGCAGCAGATATTTGGGCAATGTCGGCGTGGCGGCAGTGGGCCTGGGGTCGATCGCGCTCGCGCAGTTCCCAGCGACGATAAGCTTCGCTGGTTTCTTCTATTTCGCCATCGCCCTCGTGCGGACGACCTTCGGGACGCTCAGAGCGCGCAGACGGCGTCCGCTGGAGGCGCGCTTTCTGTCGGCGGAGAGCGCACCAAAACACCGTGAGCAAAAGTAGCGGCAAAGCGGCGTGTCGGCGGATCTGACTCTCTCGAGTGCGGGCGGCTTTCGCGAGCTTTGCAGTGCGGATGTAGAAGGGGGCGGAAGTAGTGGGTGGAAGAACGCCCAAAGTTTCGGATCTACGTCAAATCTATATGACGCTGCTCAGTACCTGCGGTTTTGGAGCACTCGGCGCGCTGTCCAGAGTCGTCCAAAGTTGTCCAAATTGCCCTTGAATGCACTGTTTTTCGTGGCGAGTCGTCCAGCGGCGTCCAAGCACGTCCAGCCGGTATGTAGTCAGTTTTGTAATCAGCGCACCATTCACGAATGAGTAAAGAGAAGATCTTTTCATGCACTGAATGCCGTGTTTCGCCTGGCCACCCCATAGCAACTAGCCATTCTAACTTCGCCTGGATACCATTTCAGGGAGCAGGTCATGCTGGCTCATGTCGGGAGGGGTGGCCGTACTGAAAGGCATCGCATGATGCCAACCTGATGGTGATGTGCTACTCTGCAGGCACATGCTCAGGATACGTCAGTGAGATGGGAAGGAAGGGAGCCTTGAGTCAGCCTGGCTTCGATCAGAAGCTATTCGACGACCTCATGCGCGAGGGGGACCCGGACCTCTTCTATCGCATCAACGGACTCGATCCCCACCGTCTGTATCGGATAGACACGAGACGATCAGACGCAACATGGCGGCAATGGCGGCTAAAGTGTGCCAGCATCGGGAGTCACTCAAAGAGCTGCTCGAGGCAGGCAATATTGCTGGCGCCTTTGGATACTGTCGGGTGCGATGCATGGCATGCAGGTGGTGGGGATCATGGCGTTGACCGTCGATGTATCACGCCGCGGGGTTGAAATGTTCTGCAAGCAGTATCTCGTGGCCTAGGCCAGGAGAGAGGGCGGCCATTCCCTCGTACGAACTCCCATGGTACTGGCATGGCAGACGAGCCTCGCCTCAGTCTCAGCCTACCCCATTCCTCCGGTTAGGAAACGCCCTCGTAATAGTAAGTCTAAACAGGAAGGTATCATGGAAAAGCATCGGATCTACACTATGAGCTTCGCGAGTGTCTACCCGCATTATATCCGTAAGGCGGAGAAGAAAGGCCGCACAAAAGCAGAAGTTGATGAAATTATCTGCTGGCTGACAAACTATAGCCAGGAGGGGTTAGAAGCACAACTGGAAAATCAGACCGACATCGAGAACTTCTTTGCGGAAGCACCCTACATGAATCCTTTGCGATCTTTGATTACAGGTGTGATTTGTGGTGTCCGGGTTGAAGACATAAAAGAGCCTACGATGCAGGAAATTCGCTACTTGGATAAATTAATTGATGAGTTGGCGAAGGGGAAAGCGATGGAAAAGATTTTGCGAAAGCAATAAATCATACGGTATCACACCGTACCATTGTAGAAAGGTTAAGATGTAGCCGACCTCAAGGATGACGTCGCCGAACTTAAGCAGGATATGAAGGTTCGCCTGACCTGCTCTCCATAACAGGTCCAAGGATGAGAAGTGGAGTTGACCCGGTAGAGTGGACACCGGTAGGCTTGGAGTGAACAGCTCCAAGGAAAGGATCCACGATGCCGCAGACGCATCCGCGCTATTCGGCGGAGTTCCGGGCCGAAGCCATTCGTCTCGTCCGCTGCAGCGGCAAGAGCAAGACCGCGATAGCGCAAGAACTCGGCATCTCCCTGGAGGCGCTGCGCGCCTGGCTGCGGCAGGCCGAGCTGGACGCTGGCGAGCGGCATGATGGGCTGACGAGTGAGGAGTTGGCCGAACTCCGTCGGCTGCGTCGGGAGAACAAGATCCTGCGGGAGGAACGGGAGATCTTGGTAAAAGCCGCGGCCTTCTTCGGTTCCCCCTTCGTCCCTCTTTGCTCGGGAGACCAACTCGCTGCCATGAGGAAATACGAGTTCGTCGAGCGCTTGAAGGCCGCCTATCCCGTGTCCCGCCTCTGCCGAGCGCTCGGTGTCTCCCCGAGCGGCTACTGGGCGTGGCGCAAGCAGCGCATGCCGTCAAAACGCGCGCTCACCGGACTGTTGCGATCCATGCCCAGCAGCGCACTGGCGCCCACGGATCCATGCCGACTAGGCGCAGGGGATGCGCTGCTCACGCAAACGGGTCGCGCGACTGATGCGCCTGGCAGGGGTCGCTGGCTGTCACCGTCGGCGCTTCAAAACGACCCGACGGGATCCGAAACGCCCCAGCGCTCCTGATCTGGTGCAGCGGGCCTTCTCGGCCAGCGCGCCGAATCAGGGGTGGGTCGCCGACCTCACACCTCACGTATGTGCCCACGCGACAAGGCTTCCTCAAGGCTTTCTCTTCCTCGCAGTCATCCTCGACGCCTATAGTCGCCGCGTCGTCGGGTGGTCCATGGCGAATCATCTGCGCGCCGAACTCGTCGTGGCTGCCCTGGACATGGCGCTGCAGCATCGCCGTCCGGCGGCAGGGGTTATTCACCATTCCGACCACGGCAGTCAATACACCGCGCAGACCTTCCAGGACTGCTGTCGCGCTGCAGGCATCCGCTCCTCGATGGGGTCGGTGGGCGACTGCTATGACAACGCTATGGCGGAAAGCTTCTTTGCGACGCTGGAGTGCGAGCTGCTCAGCCGTTCCTCGTTCCCCACGCATACCCAGGCCAGGACTGCGCTCTTTGATTTCATCGAGGTCTTTTACAACCGCCAGCGCCGCCACTCTGCGCTCGGCTACCTCTCCCCAGAGACTTTTGAAAGGAGATTCCAAGAAACATCGGTCGTCGCCTAGTCATTCACCATCCACCAAACTGGGGCAACTTCAATCAAGACTTCACCCCAACTGGTGGGCTATGACGATATCCTCCCACTGTGGCTGCAAGCCGATCGCGAGCACCCACTGATCGAATATGCTTGGATCAATGACCACTTCGTGCCACCGTTCACCCAGAACGGACCGGGATCCTCGCTGGAAAGCTGGACCCTCCTCTCAGCGCTGGCCGCCAGAACGGAGCGGCTCCGCCTCGGTGTCATGGTCACTGGGAATACCTATCGTTCGCCAGCGCTTCTTGCGAAGATGGCGGCTACTGTTGACCACGTAGCTCACGGGCGGCTCGATTTCGGACTCGGTGCCGGCTGGCATCCTGGCGAACACGCGATGTATCAGATCCCTCTTCCGTCGCCGCCTGAGCGTATTGGCCGACTGGAGGAAGCCTGTGACCTGATCCGTCGCCTTTGGACGGAGGATGAGGTGACCTTTGTTGGTTCCTATTACCAACTCACCGCTGCTCGTTGCGATCCCAAGCCGGTCACTCGGCCCCATCCACCCATCGTCATTGGGGGAGAGGGTGAACAGCGCACTCTGCGAGTAGTGGCACAGCACGCTGACATCTGGAATATGGAAGTCAGACCGCATGAGATGTTCACATCTGGTCCGGTTGAGCGGTTCCTTCATAAAAATGCTCGGCTCAATGATCACTGCGCAGCCATTGGCCGCAACCCTGACCAGATCGAGCGGTCGATTCAGCTCTTTGCTGATCCCGAGACCCTGGACGGTACACGTGCCATGGTCGAGGCATTTGTCACCGCAGGGGTGAGCCACGTCATCCTGATTTTGCGTCCACTCTATGGGCCAGATTTGTTAGATCGACTGATACAAGAGATCGTACTTCCAGTGCGCTCCGCGCATGGGGAACAGGGCTAACTGCGCCTAACAAAACCCGCAGGGATACAAAGGGACGCGTCGTGGTGGAGGCCGTCAGGCGCGCCTGCGCCCAGACGCACATACACTCAGATGAGCATCTCTGCGGTTTGGAGGAACGGCCGGCCCATCTCCTCAATGCCCAGCTCGAGGCAATACAGCCCGCTGGATACCCGTTCGAGGAAGCCCCACTCCCAGATCGCGGTCTCCTCGACGCCCGTCTCGGCGCCGAGCAGCGCACAGTACTGGCGGGCGAGCGCCGCTGCGGCTTCAGGAGTTCCGGTGGCGAGGAGTTGCTCGCGCCAGTCGCGCAGCACCACCCCTAGGTCGTAGGCGGGGTCGGCAAGGAATCCGACCGGATCCACGAAGACGAATCCCGCCTCCGCCCCCGCCCGCGGCGCGAGCACTTGCAGCGCGTTCCACGGATGGGGATCGCCGTGGACTACGACGCAGCGCTCCAGGTCGAACGCGGCCGCGCGCCGCTCGGCATACCGCAGGGCCTGGTTGACGACCCGCTCCGAACACGGATGACCCAACTCCTCCCACACGCGGCTAACCATGCGGGCGAGTTGTCCGGCCTTCTCGTCGTCCGGCATAACCACCAGACTAGCTGGGGGCGGCGCCTGCCACGCCTGGCGCAGCATCTGGCATAAGAGCGCGATCTGCTGCTCTGGCGGCAGGGCGAGCGAGGCCATCGGCGGGCCGAGGACCTCCAGCAGCATCGCCTCGCGCTCGCGGTCGGAGGCCAGCAGGCGCACATAGCCGTGTCCCTGCGCGCACTCCAGCACGCGCACCTCGTCGGCGAAGCCTACCTCAGGGATCGCGATCTTGAGGATGGCGTCGCTGCCCTCCGCCCTCCGCGCTGGGGCCACATACCCGGCAGTCCCGCCCGTGAGCGCCTGGCCAACTGTGATCGACCACATGCGTTCCAGGTGCGCGATCACCTCGGGCAGCTCGGCAAGCCAGCGCTCACCCCGTTGCCCGAGGTGCAGGACACGCTGCCGGACCAACGCTGGCACGCCCCGCGGCGGCCGCGCCCGCCGCTCCTCTATGTCCTTCGTGTCCTCGATGTTGTCAGCGTCGTCTGTCTCGTTCATGACAGCATCATAGCGTGCGCAGCGGCGCCATCGCCACCGCACCCCGGCTTACCATTGACCCGGGAGCAGAGAGCCGCTCATCCACTTCGGTCTCCCGTTCCTGAGCGCTCAGCAGCCAGTAGCACTCGCCAACAGACGAGGGCGCATCCAAGCGACAGGAACGCCTCATGGATGTCTGCGCGGCGCTCATAACGCACTTTGAGCCGTCGAAAGCGATTGAGCCAGGACAGTGTCCGCTCGACCACCCACCGATAGCGCCCCAACCGCTCACGCGACTCGATGCCACGCCGAGCGATCCGCGGGATGATGCCCCGCCGGCGCAACGCCCGCCGGCACCGTGAGTAATCATAGCCCTTGTCAGCATGCAGTTTCACTGGGCGTTGGCGTGGCCGCCCTCGTCGCTTTCCAGGCAGTCGCAGCGGTGGGATGGCGTCGATGGCGTCTTCGAGCCGTTTGGAGTCGTGGACATTGGACCCCGAGACGGTCACTGCCAGCGGCACGCCGTTGCGATCCACCACGATGTGGCGCTTCGTCCCCAACTTGCCACGATTCGTCGGATCCTTGCCAGTCTGTTCGCCCCCCCAGGAGCGGGGACACTCGCGCTATCAAGTGACGCTCGCGTCCAGTCGATGCGCCCAGCGTCCTGCAGCCGCTGCAGGAGCATGCGATGCAAGCGCCTCCACACGCCTACGTGCTGCCAGTCGCGCAAGCGTCGCCAGCACGTCATGCCACTCCCACAGCCCATCTCTCTTGGGGTAGCATCTCCCAGGGGATGCCGCTTTTCAAGACAAAGACAATGCCCGTCAAGGCGGCGCGGTCTGCGATGGTCCGTGGGCGACCACCTTTGGGCTTGGGTGGTTCTGGCGGGAGGAGTGGGGCGATGATCTCCCACAGCGCATCACTGATCAATGGCGTGCTCATGCCGCCAATCTACCACACGGCCTGCGGTTCTGTTAGGCGCACTAAGAGCGCCTAACAGCACCCCATGAAGCAGGCGAGACAAACAGCCAGCGAGAATGCTACACTGTATAGGCCACCATATAGTGGCTGTGAGAGCGTCGGTCCGTCAGGCCGGAGGACTGGTGGGAGGAGCGAGTCGGTGAGCGAGAGTGACCGGGATCGCTGGGCTGCCGTTGACGGCTATCTCAGCGACCTCTTTGCGCCGTCTGACCCAGCGTTGGAGGCGGCGCTCGCGGCTGCGGCAGCAGCGGGCATGCCAATGATCCAGGTGACGCCCAATCAGGGAAAATTCCTGCACGTGCTCGCCTGGCCCGTGGAGCGCACCGTATCCTTGAGATCGGCACGCTTGCTGGCTACAGCACGATCTGGTTGGCGCGCGCTCTGCCAGCGGACGATGGCATGGTAGTGACGTTGGAAGCGAACCCGACGCACGCAGAGGTCGCTCGCAGCAACCTGGCGCGCGCCGGCGTGTCGGAGAGGGTAGAGGTACGGGTGGGATCAGCGATCGAGAGGTTGGCGCAGCTCGCCGAGGAGGGACGCGACCCGTTCGATCTGGTGTTCATCGATGCTGACACAGTGAACCTCGCCACCTATTTTGAGTGGGCTCTCCGGCTGACGAAAGTGGGAAGTGTGATTGTCGCGGATAACGTCGTGATCGAGGGAAAGGTGCTTGATAGCGAGTCCGTAGATCCCAAGGTGCAGGCCGTGCGCCGCTTCAACATGGCGGTGGCGGTCGAGCCACGGGTGAGGGCAACAGCGATCCAGACGGTCGGAAGAAAGGGATACGACGGCATGGCGCTGATCGCGGTGATCGGGGAGTGAGGGGTCAGCGCAGCATCATCGGGGAGTGAAAGTCGCATCGTCCTGCCGACGCTCAAAGGCCTTTCACCGGAGGAGCGTCTCCCGAGGGACAGGAACGCCTGATAGATATCAGTGCAGCATTCCGGCCTCGTGCCATCCTCGTTCATCCTCGTTCGCCCACATTGGCGTCAGCGGGGTCAAAGAGAACGCCCAGGCCAGAAATTTCCTGGCCTGGGCTGGTGGAGATGGGGGGGAGTCGAACCCCATGCCACACGTTCGCTGCAGTTCGCAGAGGGCCGCCGATGCCGGAAAATTCGGGATATGGACATCTGTTCCGTTCGCCAAAGTTCGTAGAAGTTCGTCGGCGTGGGGGTCAAGATTGGGGTCAAGCCACGGCAACCGAGCACTCTCATTTTGCTTGAACCCTTTCAACGGCGCAGGTCAATGGAGCGTACACTGTAGATCAATATCCATGGCATCCATGGCACGCCTATGCGGCCCCTACCCCCGCCAGTGACAGCACGAAGCCCGGATTGGCTCGTGTCGGTCCGCCTATGCCTGCTCGCCCTTCACCCAGCGATCGAACCAATCGGCGACACGCGTGAGCAGGTCGCGCTGGTGGTAGCGCTCTTGGAAAATGTGCGGCTCGCGGGGATAAATGACCATTTCCGTCGGCACGCCAAGCCCCCGGAGCGCATGGTAGAATCCTTGCCCGGCCTAAGCTGTACCCTCTATCGCTCGCACCGTGCAGGATGAGCGTCGGCGTCTTCGCGTTCGCTACGTGGGTAATGGGGGATGAGCGCAGGTAGACCTCCGGCTCGCGGTAAGACGGCGTGAGCATCATCTGACCTGGCAGCCAACTGGGAATATCCGCCGCTTGGAAGCTGAGCAGATCAGTGACGCCCGCCCCGACGATGGCTGCCTTGAAGCGGTCGGTCTGACCGATGGCCCACGCAGTCATGTAGCCGCCATAACTCCAGCCACCGATGCCCAGCCGCCAGGTATCGGCGATGCCGCGCTCGATCATCGCGTCCACGCCGCTCAGCACATCCCCAAATTGCCGTGCCCCCAGTTGCGCTGGTTAGTCCAAGCGTACTCACGTCCACGCCCGGAGCTGCCGCGAGGGTTCGGCAGCAGCACGGCATAGCCCTGCGCCGCAAGCCACTGGCCCCAGTCGTGCCACCCGCCCATGAACCGCATCAGCCATTGCCAGGTCGGTCCACCGTGAATGTGCGTGATCAGTGGGTAGCGCTTGCCTTCCTCGTACTCGGCCGGATAGATCAACACGCCTTCGATACGCAGCCCGTCCGGAGCGGTCCACTCCACTGTCTCACCGCGGCCCCCAGCGCCACCTCGATGAGGTAGGCGTTGAATGTGCTCACCCGGCGCAGCTCGCCGCCAAGCTCCCCCACGAAAACCTCGGCTGGCTGGTCAACATCCTCCAACACACAGGCGATGCGTGTCCCGTCGGCGCTCACGCTCACATGATATGCGCTCGTGAAGCTCGATTCGAACGTACGTCCTGTGAGCAGCGTCTCAGATGCCTCGGCGTCGAGAGCGAAGCGGCCCAGCACGGTACGCGTCCCCTCGATGCCGATAACGTGCAGCGCCTGGCCGTCGGGCGTGAAGTCTGCCGCCGCGGTGGCGCCGCTGTAGTCGCTGGTGAGGAGGCGCGGTTGCTCGCCCACCCGCGCAACCCACACTTCATCCGCTGTCTCTTCACCCATAGCGCCGCTGTGGACCCAGGTGAGAGCTTCGCCCATCGCGTGAACTAGCGATCGACGCGATAGCATACTTGCCTTCCCACAGAGTCCGCGCAGCACCATCCTCGCCGATGACGCGCACCGGCCAGGCGCGCATAAAGTCGTCCTCCTCAGGAGTTGGACCGGTGACGATGGCCCAGCCATCGTGGTACCACGCGAAGCCGCGCACCTGAAAGTCTGGCGGTGTGATCGCACGCGCTGCGCCACCCGCCGCATCCACGACCCAGAGTCGGGTGAACTTGTACGCGTGATCTACCTGGATAGCGTCGTCGCGTTCCTTCTCCCGCTTCTCCTCATCCTCCGTCTTGGCGTCGGCCGCGAGGTAAGCGATTCGCAGGCCGTCCGGACTCCATGCGAAGTCGCTGACCCCCGCCTTGGCGTCGGTCAGCTTCTGCGCCTCTCCACCGTTCGTCGGCATGACGTAGAGGTGAAGGATGTCGGCCTTGGCACGGTCCGAGAGGAAGGCGAGCATCTTGCCGTCAGGACTCCAGTGTGGGCTCTTATCGGCGTGGAGGCTCGCCGTGAACGGGCGCGCCGGCGTGTTCCCGTCGAAGGAGACGATCCAGACGCCGAGGCGGAGATCGTATGCTCGCCCTCGGTGAACTCGCGTGTCACGACGAACGCGACGCGCGAGCCATCGGGGCTGATCCGTGCATCGGTGACGCGCTCAATGGCGAAGATGTCGTCCAGCGTAAGTGTGTGAGCCATATATCATCTCCCGGTCGTAACGCCTGCGGCACGCCAAATGAGCCTTAAAGGCCATTGAGGGCCGTGACCTCCACTATACGCACACCGCGCCGTAGGATGGTGATCGCCGGCGGGCACACCTCCTGAGCCAAAATTGACGGGATTCGGCTCCCCAGGTGTGCCCATCTACGGTTATAAACTCACGGCGAAGTGTGCTCCAGGTAGGTGCGTTTGGCCACCAACCCCCGCCTCCTTGCCCTCTGGTCTCACGCCGGGATAGACAGCACCCACTCACCGCCTGCCGCAGCGACCGTGGGAGGGCAGAGCCGACGCAAGCATACCAGCAGAACGGCAACCGTGAAGAACCCCTGATAGACACTGCTGAGATGTTCCCAGCGGATCAGCAGCCGCCGGAAGTTGCCCAGCCAAGCGAAGCTGCGCTCCACCTTGTACCGGAGCCGATAGTCCTCCTTGCGCGCAACAACGGGGCGTCCCCGCTTGGCCTCCACTTCGCTGGGCGCCGCTTTGGCGGGATGCACATCCGGATGCCACGGCGACGCAGAACATGGCGGAACGCGCTACTATCATACCCGCGATCCGCCACCAGTTTCTCCGGTCGCTGCTTGGGGCGTCCTCGCGGGCGGGGGACCGCGATGGTGTCCAGGGTCGCTTCGGCGAGCCGGACTTCGGCGGTGTTCGCGCTCGTCGAGGTGGAAGCCCAAGGGGAGCCCATTCCCGTCGATGACGAGCATCCACTTGGTTCCCTTCCCCTTCTTGGTGAGGCCACCTTGTCGCCGCCTTTCTTGGCGGGTGCGAACGAGCCGTCCAGGAAGGCCATCGACCAATCGAGTTTGCCCTGCTGGTCGAGGGCGGCAAGGGCCGCCCGCCAGATGCGCTCCCACACGCCTTCCTCGCCCCAGCGTCTCAGTCGGCGCCACACCGTCGTCGGCGACCCGTACTCGCGCGGGAGGTCCTGCCAGCGGCAGCCGGTGATGAGGACGTAGAGGATGCCTTCGATGGTCCGGCGGTCGTCGGCGCGGGCCGCCCGGTGCGAGCGGGGGGTGGGAGGAGCGGCTGGATGAAGGCCCATTGCCGGTCGGTGAGATGAATCCTGCTCATGCAGCCATGCTATGTCATCTCCTCAGTGTTTCGAAACCGCCTCTAGTGAAGACCTCGTCGCTTGTACCCTCCGCCGACCCTTGAACGGCGAGTCCTACTTCGAAGTAGGCCCCGTGGCGATCATCGCTTTCCGGTTTCGGCGGATTACGGTTGCCTCCGTCTGCTCCATGACGCTCGGATACAAGCGACCCTCTGCCACTTCCATTGCCTCTGCTCCTTCATAAACTCTCACGTTAAGCTGATTGCTAGTGCGCAACAAAAAGCGCGCATGCACTACAGGAACCCGCCGTTAAAGGCGCTCGTCGCTGATGTGCTGCGCGCGTGATGGGGCTCTGCTCAAGGCAACAAAAAGGCGCGAAGCTGATCGGACGAGTCTCAAGAGACTGTCACGATCTGCCCGCGCGCTGGCTTTCAGGATTTCCCCTGCTGGTTTTAATACGCCCGGATCGCTGACCCAGGTACGTCCCTCTGGGCCACAGAAAGTGCGGCAAACGCTCTATTCATTTGTCACGCGTCCACTGTACCATGCCGCGCCAGAAACTGCAAGGGTTGACGCCACCATTTTCGCAAGCTTGCATGCAAGTGCGTCATTGCCAAAACGAATCGATCAGCGCCCTTCCTACCAATTTGCTGCTCGTACGCCAAATGACCGTGCCATCCCGGAGTTTTCCAGGGATAATGCAATTAGTAGAACACGAGTTCTACAGTAATCGAGCAAGCAGACAGGAGCAGGCGAACCCATGACGACGAAGCGCAGCCGGAAGGCAGCAACAGAGACGGCCATAGTCGAAGCCGCCGAAGACGAGGTACAGTCCACGGAACTCGAGCAGACTGAGCCCGAGGTGGACGTACGCGAGACGGACCAGGTGGAAGCGCCGCGCCTGCGGAAGTGCCCCAACCACAGCACATTCTTCGCAGGTGAGGACGACATGCGTCCGCTGGAGGAGTTCTCCTTCAACAAGACCACCGGCAAGCTGATGAACACCTATTGCAAGCGGTGCAACTCGAAGTGCGCGCCGAGTACGGTCGTCGCAAGCGTGCGGAGGCCGCACAGTCCGTCGAGCGGTTGCAGGCCATTGTAGACCAGAAGCGTGCTGAACTGGCCGCGGCGGAAGAGCAACTTCAGTACATCATGGACTTGGAGCATGAGGCAGCGGAGCGCGAGGCGGAGGCATGACGGCGAAGCAGCGTGCCCTTTTGGCCACGCACAGCGAGAACATTGCCGACATGACGCGCACTGCGAACCGCATCGGCGAGCGTGACAACTGGCAAGGCGAACTCTACGAGGCCATATTCGCCGATCTCAAACGATGGAAGCACAAGCGTGACCGATTGTTGAAACGCGCAGCATAGACCTCTAAGCGACACGGCGGCAGGAGAAATCCGACCTCGTTATCGTATCCTTGTTGAGTCTCGAGAATGAGGAGGAGCCGACCATGACTACGAAGCGCGCGGCCATCTACTGTAGAGTGTCTACGATGTTACAAGCTACCGATGAAAAAACGTACCTGCTACATCAAGAGCGGCAGTGTCGTGAACGCGCTTTAGAGGACGGATACACGGTCGCGGAGGAGTACGTTGTTCACGATGCCTCCAGCGGCAGCTTGGACTCCGTGGACCGCAAGGCTCTCCAACGACTCCTTGGCGCAGCGGAACGAGGAGCATTCGATGTCGTGGTTATGGACCTTATTGACCGCACTTCGCGCGGCGGCGTGTTTGAGTTCGTGGACATCTGCCAACGCTTCCTGCGCTTCGCGGTCACGCCGCTCTGGGCTACTGACCGCAGCATTGACTTGACTGACAGCACCGGCCAACTGATCGCCGCCGCGAAGGCGTGGGGCGCGAATCAGGAGAAAGAGTCCATCATGGGGCGCTTCCAGCGTGGACGGCAAGACCGCATCGCCGCAGGCCAGTTGGACAGAGCGACGATCTCCTACGGCTATCGCTGGACAGATGAAGCGCGTACAACATGGGAGCCTGACCCCGCCACAGCGCCGATTGTGCAGCGCATCTTCCATGCCATAGTGTCGGGGGTGTCTGCCACAAAGCTTGCGATGATACTGACGGCGGAAGGCATCCCAACTCCGGGCGAAGTAAAAGGGCGGAAGCGCGAGCACAAACGCTTCAAGGGCAAGCCGCCTCGGTGGATCCTACCGACAGTTGTTTCCATCTTGCACAATCCCGCCTACAAGGGCGAGCGTGCTCATAATCGCTACGTCGCCACCAAGCGGCCGTACCGTGACCGCCGTGAGCGCAACCTGGCCTCGCGGAACTCCATCAGTCAGCGTGATAGTGCTGATTGGACGATCATCCCCGTTCCACCGCTGGTGACGCGGGAGGTCTGGATGAGGCGCAGGTGGCATTGTCACGGCAGGATGTGCACCCGACGAAGATGCCAAAACGGTATACTGCCGCCGAAGTGCTCTTGTACGGCGGCTATGTTCGCTGCGCTCACTGCGGTTACGCCCTTACGCCCACGCTGCGGCAGCCAGACCCACGTCAGCAGCGCACGAAGCGCGTGTGGTACTACCATTGCGGACATCGTCACCCGACCAAGACTGGCGAGCCATGCAAAGGGGTGACAATCGTCTGCTCGCTCCTTGACCCGGTGGTGTGGGCGGAAGCTGTGCGCCTGATTCGTGATCCCGACTACTTCCAGCAGCTGCTCAAGCGCGGCGATGAGGTCTGGTCTCCAGAGACACAGGTCGCGCACTACACGGAGTTGCTGGCGAAACTGGACCAAGAGGATGCTGACATCGCGCGTGAACTGGTGCGACTCGCTGGCAATCCCAAGATGGGCTATATCCGCGCGAACATCGAGCAACAGGCGGAACGTAACGCTGAACTCCGTGACGGCTACCAAGAACGTCTCGCGGCAGCCCTCGCGGAGTTTGAGAGCCGCCAAGCGCAGCATGCTCGCGTCAGAACCTTCGCCGAATGGGCAGCAGCACAAGCGCCGACCGTTGACACGCTGAGTGTGGAAGATCGCCGCGAGATCCTCATTCACAGTTTGCATCCGACGATCTTTATCGCTAACACTAAGAGCGATGAGCCACGTGTGGCCATCCTGTTCGCCGTGAGTGCAGAGGCAGCGGCGCACATCGATCCGTACGAGCTGTACACGACATCGCAATGGCAGAATGCTAAAGGCGAGTACTACACGTCATTCGTGGAAGAGTTGCCGACAGGAGGAGCCGAAGATGACGAGGAAGCGTGAGCAGAGGAGTTCGACTTCAACGGGATATTCAGTCTACATCTCAACCGACTTCGAGGGTGTCGCCGGCATTGTGGACTGGGACCAGATTCTGCAGGGCCGTTATGACTATGAGATGGGACGGCGGCTGCTGCTGGGTGAGTTGAACGCCGCCATCGAGGGCGCGCTAGAGGCTGGCGCGACGAGCTTCCTCGTCAACGACTCGCACAATGTCATGCGCAACTTGCCGCCCGATGAGATCCTGGGCCGCGCCTCGCTGCTCTCCGGCAAGCACAAGCCGCTCTACATGATGGAGGGGCTGGATAGCTCCTTCGACGCCATCTTCTTTATTGGCTATCACGGCTCCTACGGCGCGAGCCAGGCCATCCTGAGCCACAGCTACAACCCGCGCGCGATCTGGGAGGCGCGCATCAATGGCGAGATCGTCGGCGAGACGGCGCTCAACGCGCTCGTCGCCGCGCACTACGGCGTGCCGATTGCGCTGGTCACCGGCGACCAGGTGACGGCCGCCGAGGCGAAGCAGCTTATGCCTGCGCCGCACTGCGTCGAGGTCAAACGCTCCGTCTCGCGCTACGCCGCCGAGAGCCTGCACCCCGACGCCGCGCGTGATCTCATCCGCGAGGGCGCGAGGCTCGCCCTGACCGAGGCGAAACCTGCCGGACCGCCGCAGTTCCCGGAGCAGACCACTATCGAGCTGACCTTCATCACGGCGGATATGGCCGAGATGGCGGCCTGGCTGCGCGACGTCGAGGTCGTCGAGGGGCAGACGCGCACCGTGCGTTTCAGCGGCTCCGACCGGCTCGACCTCTTCCGTACGTTCGTCACCATCGTCATGCTGACGCGCGCCCTGGTCGAGTGATCGGCTCTCACTCAGAGGCGTTGGGATATCTGACTTTGCACGGCGGCGGATAGGACAAAGATGATATGGGGAGGCAAATTGAGATTCGTGGCAGTGATGAGCGTCATGTCACGCTGACCTCATTCCGCCTTTGACGGGAGGAGCGACACAAGATAGAGTGAGAGTGGGTGGTGGCGCCAATGCGTGGTCCCACGCCTGCTCATCGAGTTCCCTTGACCGCTAAAGAGGGCAAGTCGTTGCACCATCTCATCTGAAGCTCATCCGAGCGCAAAGCACACCGCAAGTGGCGGCGCGTGCTCGGATCTTTCGGATCATCCTGAGAGCCACGGTATGACAAATTTCCTCACACTGCTCTCGGCCTCTCACGTCGTGCAAGCAATCATTGTCGGCGCCGTGCTGGCGTTTCTCACGGCACAGGTCCTGATGAACGTGGCGGTGAGAGCCATGACGACGACCGTCAACGGGTGGAGCACCACCATGAAAGCCGGCCAGCCCGGCAATGGCCTCCTGCTGCGAGCCGCCTTCGCCAGAACCCTGCCCGCCGTCAATGTGGCGCAAGAGGCGGCGTACTGGACGACGACCGTCGACAGCGCGGGGCGGAAGCTCTGCACGGCCAGCGCGAGTACGTCCTGCATTTTCCTGCAGGACAACTCCCGCCGAACGAGGCCTTCTGGTCGCTGACCATGACCGATGTTGTCGGGTACATGGTGAGCAACCCCATCGATCGCTACAGCGTCGGCAGTCGCTCCGGCCTCGTGCCGAACGCCGATGGTTCAATCGACATTTATGTTCAGCGCACGGCTCCCGCAGGGCACGAGTCCAACTGGCTGCCAGCGCCGGCAGGCAACTTCAAGCTGATGCTCCGCGCGTATCTGCCCGGCCGTGCGATCCTCGACGGCGAGTACCACGTGCCGCCCGTCATGAAAGTGCCGTGAGTATGAACAGGTTGATTCTGAAATACGCATATCCCATTACGTTCGTCATCCTGGCCATCCTCGCCTGGGTCGTCTACAGGATATTCTCTGCGGGAGGCAGCGGGCTCATTGGGTTCGTCGTCGTGGCAGTCATCGTCTGGGGACTCGGCACGGTCGTGTTCATTTATCTGTGGCCAACTTTCACGTACAGCGCCTACAAACGAGCGATCGTTCGGCATGGGCTCGGCGACGGCCCCATCCCCGTCAATACGCTGTACGCGACGCCTCATCTCAGTTCACCAGCGGCGTCAAACGCCAGCTTATTAGCAACTGGGACCGACGATGTGCTCTACGTCGGCGGCTTGCTCGACCTCGCCAAAGGGCCGCAAGTCTTGCACGTGCCGGACATGGCGGGCCGGTACTACAGCGTGCAGTTCACTGATCCGTCGGACGGCACTAATTTTGCCTACGTCGGCAAACGCGCCACGGGAACCGCGGCTGGCGATTACCTCATCAGCGGGCCGGGCTGGAAAGGAACCGTGCCGCAGGGAATGACACAGATTGCTTCGCCGAACAATGCGGTGCTCGTGATCGGTCGTGTATTTGTCGAGAGCGACAGTGATCTCCCGACCGCCTACGGGCTTGCGAAGCAGATACAGCTCACACCACTCAGTCACTGATGCCCCTTTTCAGGATGTACGCCACCAGATCATGGAGGCGCCGCCAGGCGTGATAGCGCTGGGGACGCGGATGTTCGGCGTTGAGCCAGCGGCCTACAGTACCGGCCGAGATGGGCTGGCAGGCGCGGGTCTTGGACCACATGTCGAGCTCATTCTGCGCCACTGCATTAGGGGCCAACAGTGTCATCGTGTTGTCACACGCCTCTGCGTTACAATCTGTCGGGAAAAGAACCCACCGGCGCTCCTGATAGAAGCGAGAGAGACGCATGACCACCCCGACGAACACTCCTGCGACGCGGCGCATCCAGCTTGGCCACAGCCCCGACTCCGACGACGCCTTCATGTTCTATGGTCTCGCCGAGCATAAGGTGGATAGCGAGGGCTTCGCGTTCGAGCACGTCCTGCGCGACATCCAGACGCTCAACGAGTGGGCGCGCGAGGGGCGCATCGAGATCACCGCGATCTCCGTCCACGCCTATGCCTACGTCGCCGACAAGTATGCCATCCTCTCGCATGGCGCCAGCATGGGCGACAACTACGGCCCGATCGTCGTCACACGCGAGCCAGTGGACCCCGAGTGGCTGCGCGACAAGCGCATCGCCATCCCCGGCGAGATGACCAGCGCCTTCCTGGCGCTCAAATTGTTCCTTGGGGACTTTGCCTACGACGTGATGCCTTTCGACCAGATCATGGAGGCCGTCGCGTCGGGCAAGGCCGAGGCGGGCCTGCTGATTCACGAGGGGCAGTTGACGCACGGCGAGCTTGGGCTGCATAGGTCGTGGACCTGGGCAAGTGGTGGTATCAGGAGACGGAAGGGCTGCCGCTGCCGCTCGGCGTCAACGCGGTGCGCCGCGACCTCGGCCCGGAGACGATGGCGCAGCTCTCGCGCATCCTCAAAGCCAGCATCGTCTATGGCCTGGAGCATCGCCAGGAGGCGCTGCAGCACGCGATGCAGTATCGCGCGCGGACTGGAGACCGCGACCGCCGACACGTTTGTGGGCATGTACGTCAACGACTGGACGGTGGATATGGGCGAGCGCGGCAAGGAGAGCATCCGCCTCTTCCTGGGGCGCGCCGCCGAGCAAGGTTACATCCCGCAGGGCATCTCCGTCGACTTCGTCGAGTAGCCAGATTCAGCATTGCGCCACAACCATATAGAGTCGCCAGCCGCCTTGATGGGCGGCTGGTTTTTTAACGGCTTTTCATCTACTCGCTCAGGCAGGGTGATGCAGGCGGCTCACGCCGGTCATACCACTTTCCACAGAATGCTTTCGGCATCAAATAGCGGGCCACCAGTGAAAGAGGGTGGCGCTGCGGAGGACGTCGCGCTGGCGTTGGAGGCGATCACAGTGGTCCGCGACGGCATCTTCGAGCGCATCGATGGTGGGGAAGTGCTCGTTGAGGAGGGGCTGATCGGTGTAGTGCCAGAGGTGCTCGGCGGGTTGGAGTTCGGGCGAGTAAGGCGGCAGGAACACCAGATGGAGGCCCTCAGGCACCGCAAGCAGCGGGCTGGTGTGGTAGCCGGCCTGATCGAGCACCAACACGATGCGCTTGGTCGGGCCAGCGCCCACCGTGGCGGCGAAGGACGCCAAGGCGACACTCATCACGGCGGTGTTGACCGTCGAGGCGAACTGCCAGGCGCTCCGACCGGAGGCCGGATGGACAAAGGCGAGCACGTAGCGCCACTGGAAGCGGTGCTGCACGCGCACGAGCGGCCGCTGCCCTTTGCGCGCCCAGACGCGGCCCACAATCGGTTTGAGGCCCACCCGATGGGCATCGGTCGCCCATACCTCGACGTCCGCGGTGGGATGCGCCGCCCGCACCGCTGCCACCTGCTCGCTTAGCGCGTTTGCTTGAAGGCCGCTTGGGCCTCAGGGTCGGCCTTGGCATGCCGGGGACGGGGGCGATAGCGCCGCCAGTCGAGCCGGCGCAGGTAGCGCCACCCCGTTGGGATGCCCACCCGCCGTCCCGTGCGCTCGGCGATCCAGGCCGCCACCTTCGCCGCCGTCCACCGGCCACCGTCGGGCGCTGCTCCCTCCAGCGCCTGATCCAGCTCCGCCTGCTGCTCCGCGCTCAGGAGGCGCGCTCCGCCCGGATTGCCATGGCGCCCATCCCCGATCCCCTGTTCGCCGTCCGTGTTGTAGCGCCGCGCCACGGTGTACACCCATGTCAGCGAGTACCCGCTCACCTCAGCGACCAGTTCGCTCCGCTGCCCCTGTGCCAGCAGCCAGACGATATGCCACTGGCTGCGCGCCACCGGGTCCTGTGCTTGCCGGTAGCGTCGCTCCAGCTCCTTCACACTCACATCCGCTCGTATGTTGATCCGCTTTCCCATAGCGCAAGTCTATCACGGAAAGTGGTATGACCCTCTTCTGTCATGTTGGGTATACTGCTTGCTGGAGAAGGAGTCTGGCAGGAGGGAGCAGCATGAGCAAGACGCGCCCGGCCACCCCGACGGTGGCGTTCATCGACCAATATTGTGCCCAGTATCGCTTCCTGTTCGAGAACGTGCGGCACTTCGAACACTTCACCGCCCTGCACCTGGGACTTGCTGGCCGAGACCCGGCACAAGTCGCTTGCCGCGGCTGGGCAAGGCCGTGCACGCCGACCCGCAGGCGCTGCACCACTTCCTGGCCAAGGCCGAGTGGTCGGTCACGGATCTGCGGGCCAAGCGGCTCGAGTTGCTGCGCCAGGCCATCGGGGACACGCCCTTCATCCTGTGCATCGACGAGACGGGAGATCGCAAGAAGGGCCACACCACCGACTACGTCGCCCACCAGTACATCGGCAACCTGCACACGCTGGCCAACGGCGTCGTCTCGGTCAACGCCTACGGCCTGCTCGGCACGACCACGTTTCCGCTGCTCTTCCGCGTCTTCAAGCCCCGGACGCGCCTCAAGGAAGGCGATGTCTCCCAGAGCAAGCCGCACCTGGCGATCGCCATCGTTGAAGAGTTGGTGGCGCTGGGCTTTCGCTTCAGCGTCGTCTTGGCCGACAGCCTCTACGGGGAGAGTGGGGAGTTCACCAGCGCACTGCACCGGCTGGGGCTGCGCTACGTCGTCGCCATCCGCTCCAATCACGCGGTCTGGCTCCTCCCCGGCCAGCGCGTGCGCCAGACCCGCTTTCGCCCCTTCGAGCGCGTCTTCACCGATGGCAGCAGCGAGCGGCGCTTCATCCGGGAGACCATCTACGGCACGCGCCAGGCGGTGCGCTACTATCAGATCACCACCGACCCCCAGACCCTGCCCCCCGAGACGACCTGGGAGCTCATGACCAACCAGCCGGGCAAGATTGAACAGACACGGTGGGCAACACCTTCGGGCTTGCGCACGTGGATCGAATACGGCTTCAAGCACAGTAAAGATGACTTGGGCTGGGCAGACTACCGCCTCACCGACTACGCCAGCATCGAGCGCTGGTGGGAACTGGTCATGAGCGCCTACACGCTGGTGAGCCTGCAGACCGACGACATCGCGGCGCTGGGCCACGTCACTGCCCCGCCGCCCCCAGCGGCGCAGGCGGCTGCGCCCGACGTCGCGGGCGACAGGGCGCCACTCGAGGCCCATCCCGCTTGGGACCAGGGCAGCGGCTGGAAGCACCACCTCAACAACCTCCGGCTGCTCCTCCAACCCTACGTCTGCTCCTGTCTCCTCTTCCCTTGGCTCCACTTGGTGCCCCTCCCGCACGTCCAGGCCGTCCAAACCGGCCTCGCCGCGCTCGGCTCTCTGGTGGACACCTTTCGCTTGGTACTCCCAACATGACAGAAGAGGGATCACATGCGACTCAGCCCACTGGAGCAGACCCGCCAGCACGATCATCAGCAGCCCGACGACGAGGTAAAGCGCCTGCACCCAGATGTCCAGGCCGATCATCGCGATCTCTATTGTCATCCAGCCCACCATGACACAGCCAGCGATCGCCGACACGAGCGCGTCGAACCTCAGCGGCTCGAAGAGCGCGATCCTGCGCGGCCCGAAGAGCGCGATCCTGCGCGGCCCGAACAGCGCGATCCTGCGCGGCCCGAACAGCGCGATCAGCGCAGCCGCCAGCGCGCTACCACCGACGACGAAGCCCAGCAGCAGCGCCGGGACAGTGAAGTCCGCGAATGGTGTCCCATGTAGCTCACTGACGGGAATGTCCATATACCCGACGACCAGCCCCAGCGCGCCCGCGAATGTGCTCAACGCGGCAAACAGGTTCACGACCACTAGTGCATGATCAGGCCGCCGTGTCGGGAATAACCAGGTGAGCGTCATGGGAGCAGCCAAAGTGAGCACAGACGCGGTCAGCCACCTCGTGGGCACTGAGCAGCCGTGCGGGCTCGACAATGGCGCGCTTGCTGTGCACCCACTTGGGTTCGATCGGGTTGAGCCACGGGCTCTTGACGGGCAGATAACACGACACGATGCGCACGCCCGTCCCCTGGCGCTTGACCTGCCGATTGTGGGCGCGGATCCAGGCCCGCACCCGCTTGCTCACGTGCCAGGAGGCGTTGTCCCAGATCAGCAGCCACACCCGCACCCCTGTCTCCTGCAGCCGCGTGCAGCACCAGTCCAGGAACTGCTCGGTGATAGCGCTCACCGGGCGGCCATCGACAAAGCGCAGCCAGACGCGCTCGGCACGCCCGAGCTGGCGCAGCAGCACGCCGTAGCAGGCCAAGGCCTTGGGATCGGGATCACCCTTGGGGGCTTCCTGCTCGATCAGGCGCAACGGTCCGTCAGCGGGGTCGGTCCAGGTGTGCAGGTGGGGGCGCGCGAAGCGACTCCACCAGGTCTCATCGGCAAAGCCCAGCGCCCAGTCGGGGTGCTGGCTCGGCCACAGCAATCAGGCGGTCGCGCTGCCCTTTTTTCGGGCGTACCCAGGATCGGGACTGGTGATCCAGTGCTTGGCGCGCTTCCAACTCAGCCCCAGCCGCAGGACGGTCTGGCGGATGGTCTCCCCGCTCACGCGCGTCGGCACAATCCCCTCGGCCACGCTGACCTCGGCCGCCCACTCCAAGGTCCACAGGCTGTCGGGTTTGCCGAAGTCGCGCGGGCTGCGCTGCAAGAGCGCGCGTAAGCGCTCGGCCTGCTCCGGACTGAAGACCAGGCGCGTGCGGTGGGCGCGTGAGGACTTCTTCTGCAGGCAGGCCAGTCCGACGGCGTTGAAGGCGTGCAGCGCGTCGAGCACCGTCTGGTCGTCGATACCCAGGTACGTCGCGATGCGGGGGGCACGCTCGCCGCGGGCGCTGGCCAACAGGATCTGGCAGCGGCGCAGGACGAAGGCGTCGTTGGAGCGCAAGCCCTGCTCCAGCGCCTGCCGCTCGTCGTCGGTCAGCGTTCGCACAAAGATGGGAGGTCTCATGCCCTCGAGCGTACCACATTCTCGTTCATCCATCTTGCAAAGGCACTAGCGCGATTCGTACGGTTCTCTCTCCCATTGTGAGACCATACTTTTATCGGGGCGAGCAGGCGCCTGCACCCCTCAAAGGAAGTGTAACCATGGGCGATTACAGGACGGACACAGCAGTTCGCGCGCCTGCCACGCTTTGCTCACGGCTGGGGGAGGCACACGGCTCAACCTGTGCGCTCGTCTGCATGTTCATGCGCTTGCGCCATAGCAAGGCGGCGACGGTCTACCAGCGGACGCGAGCGCAATCCATCTCCGCCATCCTGCTATCCATTGGAGCCTTCCACGCGTTAAAATGAAGGAGTATGCGCCTTTCTCTGCGCGGTAAAGGATTCATAAGGATTCACGCGGCGATGATCTGTCCGAATTGCCAGACGCCCAACGCGGCCAACGCCCGGTTCTGCCAGAACTGTGGCCAGCCGCTCGCGCGTGTCTGCGCCAACTGCGGGGCGATCAACCCACCGGATGCGCGCTTCTGCAACCAGTGCGGGACGCCGCTCACTGACGTGTCAACGTCGCCAGTCACATTGCCTCCAGCCGCAGAAGTTAATGGACACAACGGACACGCGCCGCAGGTCGAACAGACCGAGAGTGTCGCCCTGCGCGCCCTTGCCGAGGAGACCAGGGAGCAGCGCCGCGTCGTCACCGTCCTCTTCGCCGACCTCACCAGCTCCACCGAGCTTGCCGATGGCATGGACCCGGAGGACGTGCGCGCGCTGCTGGCCGCCTTCTTCGCCACGATGACCCGCGAGATTCGCCGCCACGGCGGCACCGTCGAGAAGTACATCGGCGACGCCGTGATGGCCGTCTTCGGCCTGCCGGTCGCCCATGAGGATGACCCTGTCCGCGCCGTGCGCGCCGCGCTGGATATGCAGGCGGCCCTGCGCCACTTCAACGCCGAGCGTCGCGCCGCTGACGGCAATGCCGCCGAACTCCACATGCGTATCGGCGTCAACACCGGCGATGTCGCCGCCTCCGGCTCCGCTGGCGACGGGCGCGACTTCCTTGTTACCGGCGATCCCGTCAACGTCGCCTCGCGGCTGCAATCCCTCGCCGAGCCGGGTACCGTTCTCGTCGGCCCGCGCACCCACCGCGCGACCTCGGGCGCCGTGCGCTACCGTGCGCTGCCGAATACGACTATTCGCGGCAAGTCGCGCGCGCTCAAGGTCTGGGAGGCGCTGGAGATGACGGCAGGCAGCGCGGTCCCGGCGCCGCGCCCGCGTGGACTCGACGGCCTGCGCGCGCCGCTGGTCGGGCGCGATGTCGAACTAGAGCTGATGGACGCGCTCTTCGACCGTGTGCGCAGTGAGCGGCGACCACACCTCGTGACAATTCTGGGCGCGCCGGGTGTCGGCAAGACCCGCCTCGCGCGCGAGTTCATCCAGCGCGCATTGGGCGCTCCGGCGCTGCTCTCCTCGAATCTGATGGAAGACGCCGCAGCCGCATCCAACGGCCCCAACGCCTCGAATCCCGCCGCTCGCCGCCCATTGAGTCCAACTGCGGTCGCCGAAGCTACGGAGATGGCGCCGCTGCTGCTGGAAGGGCGCTGCCCTGTCTATGGCGAAGGCATCACCTATTGGCCGCTGGCGGAGATGCTGCGCAGCTACTGCGGCTTCGGCGCGCTCGACTCGGCCGAGGTGTCGTATGCGCGGTTGCTGCTGGCCGTCACCGAGACACTGCGCCGCGCGGGCAAGCCAGATGACCCAGAGGGCGTCGCCGCGATGCTGGCGCACACTATCGGGCTTGGGAAAGATGCTGAAGACGGCGACCGGCGCATGATGGCCGATCCAG
This sequence comes from uncultured bacterium, assembly GCA_963733745.1. Classification (GTDB taxonomy): domain Bacteria; phylum Chloroflexota; class Ktedonobacteria; order Ktedonobacterales; family JADMIN01; genus DASWAC01. The sequence continues at coordinate 73,725 of CAVTFE010000074.1, read as the reverse complement.
CGGAGAGCGGCCAGTTCCAGGAGGGCGTCCTGCGCGCGTGGCGCGTTTTCTTCGAGGCGGTCGCCGCCGGGCGTAGCCTGCTGATCCTCGTCGAGGATATCCACTGGGCGGATGACCTCCTGCTCGACCTGCTCGAATACGTGGCGGCGAAGGCCAGTAATACACCGCTGCTGCTGCTTTGCACCGCACGTCCAGAGCTGCTGGAGCGGCGGCCCGATTGGGGTGGTGGCAAGCGCAACTATGCCTTGCTCTCGCTCGAAGCCCTCTCTCGAGTCAGCACAAACAGCCTGGTCAATGCGCTGCTGCCTGGCGACGGCCTCCCCGAAGAGTTGCGGCAGGGCATCCTGGAGAAGGTCGAGGGCAACCCCTTCTACATCGAAGAGATCATCCATATGCTGGTGGATCGTGGCCTCATCACGCACGACCGCCGCGCGGGCTGGCGTGTTGCGCCGGAGTTCGCCGACAGCGCGGAGCTAACCGATCCCGCGATTCCCGACACAATCCAGGGCGTGCTGCTGGCGCGCCTGGACCTGCTGGAGCCGCAGGAGCGCGACATCCTCCAACATGCGTCGGTGATGGGCCGCTACTTCTGGGCCAGCGCGCTGCGCACGCTCGCGCCACACCTGGCGACGTTCGATCTCGACGCCGCACTGATGTCTCTCCAGCGCAAGGACTTGATTCGCGTCAGCGAGTATGCCCGCCACAGTGTCGCGCCCGCCGGCGAGCCGGTCTACGCCTTCAACCATAACCTGACGCGCGATGTCGTCTACTCGACCATCGTGCGCACGCGCCGCGCCCACGAGCATGCCCGTGTCGCCGAGATGATCGAGGAACTGGCGCGTGGCCGCGAGGACGAGTTCGCCGAACTGCTCGCGCAACACTACCAGCAGTATTACCTCCAGGCCAACCTCGCGCGCTCGCGCAACGCCGCGCGCCGCCAGGCCGTACGCGCCAAAGCGATGCATTATCTGACGCTCGCGGGTGATCGCGCCGCCGCGCGCCATGCCACCGCCCAGGCCGAGCGTTTCTATGGCGAGGCGCTGGCGCTGCCGGGAGCCGAGGCTGACGAGGCGAGCATCCGTGAGCGAGTGGACCTGCTGACGCGCCGGGGCGACGTCCGGCGATTGGCGCTGCACATCCCCGACGCCTGGTACGACTACCACGACGCGCTCGAACTGTGGTCCACCGTCGAGGCGAGTGAGCGTCTCACTAGCGACGGCGAAGATTCCAAGGTAGACACCGACGAGTGGCGCCGACGCGGCGTGCGGCTCTACACGTATCTGGTGCTGCTGCCGACCCGGCATGGTGGCGTGTTCCATAGTCCGCCGGCTCACGACGAGTTGCTTGGCTATCTGGAGCGCGGCTTGCAACTCGCCGAGAGCTGCGGCGGACGCGAGAGCGCCGAGTATGCCTGGCTGCTGACGGCGAAGAGCTTCTTCTGGTGGTCGTGGCCGGAGCATCGTGGCGAGCGTGAATTGCTGGACGCTCTGCGCAGCGCGCGCGAGGCGGCGCATATCCTGGAGGCGCTCGACGATCCTCTCGGCGCGTCTGAAGCGCTCGACGCGCTCGGCAACATCCTGGCGGCGACGACCGATCTGCGCGGCTACCTCGATAGCCAGCGGCGGCGGCTGGCCTGGGCAGAACGCATCGAGGAGCCGACCGAGCTAGTAGACATGTACTCTGAGATCAGCCTGGCGTGCCATCTGGTGGGCGAGTACGCCGAGGCGGTGGAACATGCGCAGGCGGCGCTACGGTTGGCCGAGGAGGCGGAGGTCGAGGCGGCGCGCACGCAGGCGTTACGCAGCGCCGTACTGGCCTGGTTCGAGTGGGATTCCTTCGCGGAGGCGCTGACGCTTGGCCGCCAGATGCGTATGGCGGCGACACAGGTTGATGTGGTCTCCTCACACCGCCACGCCTGGGCGATTCTCGCGCTGGCCATCGCGGCGGCGCGGACGGGCGTGCGCGACGATACGCCGGGACACGTGCGCCGCGAGGTCGAGACGATGCTGCGCACCGAGACTGACAAGGCGCAGTACCTCGAAGTCTATCGCGGGCGGCTGGCGCTAGCGCGTGGCGCGACCGACGAGGCGCGCGAGATCTTCCTCGCCGCGCTGGACTATCGCTCCGGACGGCAGGGTCTCGCGCCGCTGCTGGCGGAACTGGCGGAGCTTGGCGCCCGCACCGGCGATGTCGCGCTGTATGAGCGGTTTGGCGCGCAGGCGCTAGAGCTTGGCTGGCGCTCCGGCGCACGCAAATCGCTCGCCCAGGCGACCCGCGCCCGCGCCATCATCGCAATCGGCGAGGAGCGCTTCGACGACGCGCTGACCGACGTCGAGAACGCCCTGCAAATCTACCAATCGCTCGGCACGACCTGGGAGGAGGCGCGCACCCGCTACGTCCTCGCCGGACTCTACCGCCGCCGGGCTTCCGATGGCGACGCCTCCTGCGCCCAGACGGAGCTTGCCCGCGCCCTGGCCCTCTTCGACGCGCTGCGCGCCGTCCGCGATATCGCGCGCGCCCGCGCCGCGCTGGCCGGTGGCGACATCCGTTTGCCATGAGCGCTCGCGCCTCCGTTGAGATGTACAATAAGGTCACGGTATCGTTCGCCTGAGCCACGGAATCCATTGCGCGCATGATCTACACCACTCGCGCCCCCTTCTGCCACCTCTGCGGGCGTCGCGTCAGCGGGCGTTATGTCCGCTACGAGACGGGGCTGACGGTCTGCGCCGCCTGCGAGGCTAGCCGGCCACGCTGCCAGCGCTGCAACGTCCCGCTCGGCGACGACAGCATCGCGGCCCAGGCGCGCTCCAGCGGACCACGGCTCTGTCTGGCGTGCCAGAAGGCGGCGGCGCGCTGCTCCTGCTGTAGCCAGGCGATCATCGGGACGTTCTACACCTTCGAGGAACTGCTGTCGAGCGCGGAGGCGCGTCGCTTCTGCTCGAATTGCGTCCAGCGAGGGCCTGCCTGTGACCTCTGCCGCGCGCCAGTACTCGCCAGCGCGAAGCCGCTCGCGGATGGCCAGTGGCGTTGCGCGCTCTGCGCCAGCGACATGGTGATGGGTCAAGGGGCAACGCGCGCCGTCTTCTCCGAGGCCGTGGTCGCCTTCAACCGCGTGACGGGTTCGCCGCTGCGCGAGACGCCGGACCTGCGCGTGGTCGGGCGGCGCGAGATGAACGCGGTGCGCCAGCGCCACAGCGAGGCATCACCTGACATGACGCCAGACAGCGCGGGGCATCATGTGCTGGGCTACTACCTGCGCGCGAACGGACATGGCACGGTCTACGTCGAGATGGGCTTGCCGCGCGCGTTGCTGCTGGGGACGCTGGCGCACGAGCTAGGGCATGCCTGGCAGACCGAGCGCAATCCGAAGATAAGCGATCCGCTGCTCTGCGAGGGGTTCGCCGAGTGGGCGGCGCATCGCGTGCTGGTAGATGCCGGGGAACAGACGCTAGCGGCGCGCGCCACCCGCCGCGACGACATCTACGGTCGCGGCCTGCGCCACTTCCTCAAGCTCGAAGCCTCGCACGGTCGCCCCGCCGTCCTCAAGGCCATCGAGTCCGCCGGGCGCTGACGATTGCTACTGTTCCACTGCGCGCAGGATCACGAGAGGAATCTCGCGGCTCATCTTCTTCTGGTAGCCTGCGTACTGTTTCGCCTCGTTGGCCAGTCGCGCCCACAGACGCTCACGTTCCTCCGGCGTCGCTGTCGTGGCGACCATGCGCCGCCGCTGGTCTTTCACCTGAACCTCGACCTCGGGATGCGCCGTCAGGTTCAGATACCAGGCGGGATGACGCTCGCTGCCGTTATTGGAGGCGACGATGAAGAGGTTCGGGGTATCGTCGAAATACCCCAGCGCGACGGTATGCGGCTTGCCCGACTTGCGTCCGGTTGTCGTGAGGAGCAGGATGCGCGCTGAACCCATGCGGCTGCCAATGCGGCCATTCGTGCTGCGATACAGGGCGACGGGAACATTGATCAGGAACCGGATTGGCCCTGGGAGGCGGTGTCGCGGTATTGAATCGCTCATGTCTGCTCCTTTTCCCACGATCCAGGCATTGCCCTGTTTCAACTGTACACGTTTTGTGTACGTTTCAGACGCATCCTCATGTCGCGGTCCAATCGGTGATACAGTAGAGCCATTGGAGCGAAGGAGCAATGACCGCAATGCCTGATTCCGCCGATACCCGCATGGCCCGCGCACTGGTCTCCCTGGATGGTCTCTCCGTCGGCGACGCCTTCGGCGAGCGCTTCTTCCTGCATCCAGATGTCGCGCAGTTTGTCATAGCCGAGCGCGGGCTGCCTGAGCCACCGTGGCGCTACACCGACGACACGCAGATGGCGCTCTCCATCGTCGAGACGCTTCGGGAGCGCGGCGAGATAGATCAAACCTTCCTGGCGAAGCGCTTTGGCGAGCGTTATGACCCTTCACGTGGCTATGGTCCTGCCATGCACCGTATCCTGAGGGGGATAAACGATGGTGAAGATTGGCAAATGGTAGCCGCCAGCGCATTTAGCGGGCAGGGGTCTTTTGGCAATGGTGGAGCAATGCGTGTCGCGCCCCTAGGAGCCTACTTCGCCGATGACCTGGAAATGGTTCGTGCGCAAGCGATTTTGGCAGCCGAGGTGACTCACGCGCACCCTGAAGGCATCGCTGGCGCGGTCGCGGTTGCCCTCGCAGCGGCGTGGGCTTGGCGCTTGCGTGATAGCCGCTCGACACTGCCAGTACCTGAGTTTCTCGACGCGCTCCTGCCTGATATTCCCGATAGCGCTGTGCGCTCGAAGATCCGCCGCGCCCGCGACTTTCGCCCAGATCTGGCGGTCGAACATGCTGCGGCCATGCTGGGCAATGGCGTGAAGGTCTCGGCGCAGGATACCGTGCCGTTCTGCCTGTGGTGCGCCGCGAAGTATCTGGATAACTACGAAGAAGCGATGTGGGCAACGGTGAGCGTGCTGGGCGACCGCGACACCACCTGCGCCATCGTCGGTGGGATCGTCGCCTGCTACACCGGCGTCGAGTGCATCCCACCCGACTGGCGCGCCGCACGTGAGCCGCTACCCGACTGGATTCTGGCATGATCGCCAGCAGGCGCAAGGTGCGGTCTTGTTATCCCTCGATCTCACGAATCGCATCGGCGGCGCTACGGTTGCCGTAGAGCACCAGCATGAATCCCGGCAGGTAGCGGTCGGCGGTCGCCACGTTCGCCGCGACCAGCAGGCGGATCATCCCCGGTGTCAGCGTCTCGCCCTCCACGTCGAGGCTGGTCTTGTAGCGCACCTCCCCGTCCGAGAGATCCATCTCGAAGTTGCCGATGATCAGGCCATAGTTCGCCCGCGTTATGTATTCCATCGCCTCGACACGCTTGACCTCCGCCGCCTTGACGCCATAGACCGAGTAGACGGCCACCTGTTCCTGCTCCTCACGCGCTTGCGCAAAGAAGGTATACGTGCCATGCGCGCCGTTGACCGTCATAATGAGCGTCGTGCGCCCCTCCAACTGCGAGAAGTTCCAGCCGTCCGCGCGAAAGAACTCGGTGAGCGCATCGAGCATGCGTCCCATACAGTCAGCGCCCCTTCCCAGAGCTTATCTCCTGCCTTGAAAGGCACAAACCGGCGCTCGCACAGGCTGGAGTCGGTCCTTTATTATGCGCCAAGAGTCCAGCCGTTTGCGTCGCCGCGCAAGGCGATGGAGCCGGACGTAAAGACCCGTGTGATGAGTGCATTCAGCGCGTTGGCCGCCTCCTCGTCGTCGGGCGCGAGCGTGCTGGCGTTACGCAGCGCCGTCTGCGTACCTGTACCGCTCGGCGCGTTGGTGACGACAATCAGCCGGGGATGCGCCATCGCCAGCACGGTTCCCAGCGGTCCCTGCAGATCAATCGGCGTTCCCGGTGGCAGCGCGACCGCGACGACATCCGCCGCGAGCGACTGCCCTGAGCCAGCCAGCGCGTCCAGCGCGAGATCGTCCGCGGCGCCGAGCAGGAGAGCACGTAGCCCCGGCGTCTCCAGGCGCAGAATCACGTCGTTGGTGGCGGTCGTCGTATCGGAACTATCGAGATACATCTCTTGCGGTGGCGCGAGAACGCTGAGGCGGCTCCGCTGGTCCAGCCATAACGCATCCCCCTGGCGTATCTGTGTGCGCGTCGCCCCATGGCCTTTCAGGGCGTCGAGCCAGGCGATATATTCGCTCGTAGGATGGAGCATCCCCGCATCGGCGGCTTGTCCCACGCTGAAGCGCGCTGCAGCGTCCTCTAGGCCACGCGCATCACCCGCGCGGGGATCGGTCAAGACAAGCAGGTCGAGCGAGCGTTGGTAGAAGGATAGACGGCTGGCGAGTGCGGCGGATAGACCCGTGCCATCTGGCCCGACGTTGATGAGAACTGTGACGCCGGAGGGCAGTCGCAGCAGCGTCGCCTCGCCACTGGGGCCAACATCCAGAAAATCGAGCCGCGCCGTCGCGCCGTTCGCCAATGCTGGTAAAGCTGCGCCCGCCGAGGCCAGGACAGCGACAAGCGCGAGCGATGCCATCAGCCGCACGCCTAGCCGTACATGCCCAGCTTTATGCGGAATCTGCTGCATGATGCCGTCGGCTGGCTCCACCGCACTCACATCTGATTGGGCGCGCTGGCGCAGGCGGCGTATCAACGAAGGAATGCCCCAGACGGTGAGGGCGAGCGCGGTGTAATACGCAAAGATCGCCAGCGCGGGAACGTCGGACTGCTTCCGCTTCCTCTGTGGACCAGCGCACATGCTGGCCAAGCGTGCGCACAATCTCGCGGCGTGAGGCGGCTCCCCCCTGCCACTTGATATAGAAGCCCAGCGCGTGCCGATGCACCGGCCCGATCACCGCGTGATCAACGGCGAGCGTGAGGACGCGTGCCTGCGCGGCGCGGGGCCACTCGGGGAATGTCTCCCAAATGCGGCGCGCAAGCGTCTGCGCGCGGAGAGCCTGACGCATGGCGTCAGCGGTCGGCGACTGCGCGCCATCGCCCTGCGCCAGGCGTTGCTGCAACTCTTGTACTTTCCCACGTGCGCGTCGCGCCTCCTCCAGGAATTCTGCCGCCATGCCGTCGTCGTCTACCTGGAGGGCGCGGCGTTTGGCACGCTCAAGAAGCGCCTGCTGGCTGGCCAACTCTTGTTGTAACTGGTTCGCCTCCACGGTTCGCTGCGCATACCGGCGCTGGGCAAGCTGGGCGAGATGGACGACATCGCGCTCATCCAGCCGCAGTTCCTCGCGAAAGGCGTCGATGAGCTCAGCCTCCACAGGAGGTACCGCGATGACAGGGCAGAGATAGGCTGCTTCCCCCGTCTGTCGCTCATACGAAGGACACTCTAGGCGGACATTCCCAGTAGGTTCTTTCGAGGCTGAATAGCGACTGCCGTGGGCGACACAGCGGACACGACCTGGCACGAGAAACCACACTTCTTCAGGAGAAGCTCGTCGAGAGTGATGTGGCCGGTAATATGTAATGTGCGCGTTCGGACGCGGTGGCGCCCAAGAGGGACGCTCGCCGGCGACGAGATCGTAACACCACCAGAAGAGATCGGAGCCGACGAGCGGCTCGTGGCAGACGAGGGGAACAGCTCGTTCAGCGTCCCATGCCACCTCGCCGCGATGCACGCACCAGCCGAGATAGGCGACGTTGGTCAGAATATGCTGCGCCTGGCGATAGTGAAAACGATAGCCGCTTGCGCCATCACTACGCGCCAACGCCTGGCTTAGCACTCGTTTGCGGCGCTCATCTACCTCGGGCCCAAAGAATGGCCACGTACGCCCTTCGCGTTCCCACAGTCGTGCAAGCTCCATAACTGATGGGCGAGACATCGCCGCAAAGCGCTCGAATACCTGGTGGAGGACGAATGTGGCGTGAGGATCGTAGCGCAAGAAGCGCTTGTAGGTCGCGCTGTGGCGGTCGTAGTCTACAATGTAGCCCCATGGCACTGGGCCGCCAGCATAGCGTCCAGAGAGCGCGTTCCGATGGTTGGCAGGGTGGAGCCGTCCCTTGATGTGATGTTCGATGTATTGCTTGCCATACTTACAGGCGAGGCGGAATTGCTCGCAGTCCATTTCTCGACGGAAGTTGTAGATCCGTTGGCCACAGATCACCCAGCCACCATGCAGCGCCACTCGGCGGATAAACTCGTTGTGTTGTGTCTCCCAGCGATCTCGAAAGAGGCGATCCTCCTGGCTGACCATGAGGACCCGGCTGATGCCTTTGGGGAGGAGTTCGTTGAGCCAGTACCTGAGGCCTGGGCGATCTTCGATCGTGGTGCTGTAGGCTCCGATGCCGGTATCCCAGTCGTAGACTTTTACCCTTGCAAAGCCCATTCGTTGAGCTTCGTGCACGAGCTCGCTGGGATTGCGCTCCTGACTATAGAGGTTGTGGACAGCCTGTTTGAAGGTGCTCTGCCGAGTCAAGATCGTCAGTTGCGTGTCCAAAGGCAGCGCATCATCCACTGTGGATGCCTCGTTAGGCGGCAGGTAGCGGCGTCGCGGCATGGTCACCTCCTGACTGCTGGAGATCGTAGGCGAAGAGACCCTCTACCAGGGCTTCGAGAAAGAGCCAGTAACGGTGAGAATCGTAGCCAAAGTTCTGCGCAGGGAACGATGCGTCCTGAGTGACAGGCGCTGAGGATGGCGGTTCTTCCGCCAGCGTCAGAGACTGCGTCATTCTACGCGCTCCTTACTTACAGGAACAGCGTCCCTGGTCTGCAGCAGTAGACTTCTTCTCAGGTAGTCCGGTGTCCTTGCGGATGGCCGCCCGGTCGGATACACTGAGGGTGGCTAGGGTCTGTTACTGCTGCATACCAGTGGCGCAGGCCGATCAGGGGGCTTGTCTGTTCGCGCAGGCAAGCCCCTTGCCATGTGTCGGAATAGTCTTGCTAGGTTTGCTCATCGCGACGTAGCGCTGTGCGCTGATCGACGGCTCGCGAGCGGTGGACACGCCACAATCCCGAGCCTCTTAGTAGGCGGACAGATGCGTGCGGCTTCCCTATTCAGTTGGTAAGGTACGGGATCCAAACGCCATCGGTAGGCGGCCGCACACCAAGTAAGACAGAGCGGCCGCCGAATGAGTGATTGGCGTTATCTGGATAATAACATATCGAATTACGATTGTCAAATATAAGTATATCACAATAGCATATGTCGAATATCTGAAACCTGACAATATGGCAAACCGTATGCTACAATGGCACCAAGGGATTCTTGGATTGGGGGAACAGCATGGGCGCGCCAACAGGGTTCAAGACAATTGAAGAGATCGCAGTGGAAATGCAGGTTCCATTGGGCAGAGTGCAGACTGCGATCAACACGCTGAACATTCCTCAGCAGTCATTTCCGCCAGACAGACGACGGCGATACTATGCGCCTCAAGATGTCGAAAAGATAAAGGAATGGCTCAAGAACAGATAGCAATGCCACAGAGTGTCAGCGCGCAGATGTGGCCTGCGCGCTTTCTTGTGTCCGATTCAGCCTATGCGATGGATGATACAGCGGTTTGTTCCACCGCTGGAGAAGGATTTTTCCTTTTCCTCGCGCCGGTTTGTCACCAAGAGCACTCGCTGCTCGCTTACCGACCCAGCTCACCCCATCGCTGCGTCGCAGCATACGCGGCCGCGAAGCCCGGAAGCGATCTCTCGATCATGTCATCGTTGGCTGTGAGTGAGATGCGAAAGTAGCCCGGCATCTCTACCACTGATCCGGGCAGACAATACACATTGTGCTCCGCCAGCATCTCTATGAAGGCGCCATCATCCGCAATCGGCGCTTGTGGCAGCAGATAGAACGTCCCCTCAGGGCTGTGTAGTGTGTAGCCGATTTCAGTCAACGCGCTTACCATGCGATCGCGCTTCCGCTGGAGATGCCCAACATCAATCGAGAGCACTTCCAGGTCGGGCAAAGCATGCTGCAACAGCGCATTGGGGAAAGCATAGCCGGTCATGAGCTGTGACACCATGAGCCCCATGCGCATCTCGTCACGGTTCGGCATGGTGGGTGGCAGTGCGATGTAGCCAATGCGCTGACCCGGCGTCAGCAGGGTCTTGCCATAGGTGTAGATCAGAAAGGACTGTGGATAGTAACCTGTTGGACTAAAGTAGGGGCGATCATCATAGCGAATGCGCCAATAAGACTCATCAGAGAGCAGATAGATTGGTTGCCCATTACGGGCGCTGGCGTCGGTGAGCACATCTGCGAGCTGCTTGAGTGTCTCAGGGGGATAGATCTTCCCGGTAGGGTTGTTAGGGGAATTGATGATGATGGCCCGAGTTCGATTTGTCACCGCATTGGCGATCGCCCCGACGTCGAGGTCGTAACTCACCGGATCACACTTTACTCGGACGGGCTTCGCGCCGATGGAAAGGATCAACCCCTCGTAAAAGAACCACGGAGGGCTAATGAAGATTACTTCATCATCGGGGTTTACCACTGCGCGTAGACAGACCGCCAGCGCAGCAAAGGCGCCGTTGGTCATCTGGATGTCGTCCTCTTCGAACGCAAGCCCACGCTGTTCCCGCAAGGTGGCGGCGACGACCTCGCGGGAGCGCGGCTCACTCATCTTGTAGGCGTACCAGTCTTTATCCTGTGGCTCAGACCAACGCCCCAGCGCAGCGGAATAGCGCGTGAGCGGCATCTCATGGGGATTGCCCACGACGAAGTCGCACAGCCCTGGCTCACCTTGGCGCTGTGCCCAGGTAGATTGCGTCAGATAGGCAAAGACGTGCGCCATGCTGGCGGACGCGTCAGCCATCCAGCGAGACGTGCTCATGTCGTGACTCCCTTTGCTGATCTGACCGTGATGAAGAATCCACGGAGCAGATGCGCTCAACTGCTACGAGGTCGAACGAGATGCGACTCGATTCCTTTGGAGCAATTCACACCATATCATCACGGCTGTGTGTTCGTCAGCTAGGGCGACGCGCTAGTGAGGCGGAATGGGAAAAGGCTCCGCGCGGATCCGATGGGCGCTTCTGTCAGCTAGCCTGTTACAACACTGGGGCAGGCTTCTTGTTTCCGTTGGAAACCGTGACCTTCTCAGTGGGACGGGTCAGGAACTGATACCTCTTCGGTCACAGGTTTGATTCCTGCCGCCCCTACCTTGCTGTTTCGCCGGCGCTTGGCGAAGCTCTCTCGCCGGCCGCGTCAATTCTCCACGTCTTCGTTGAACCGGGCATACAACTCTTCCCAGCGCTCACGTCCCTGGGTGACGTGCTCACTGCAACACGGCACGCTGACCTCGTCTAACTCATCCCCACCCACCCATTGACTCTGCGCCGGTTGCTCACAGAACGCACACCCCTTGGAGGGAGGCGCTGGGAGCAAGCGTGGTTCGACGGTCTGGGTCATGTCCTCTTCCCCTTTCGCGATGCAGCCGTCATGCGTGTCAGGACGTATTCAGGGCTGCTCACGCTGCTCAGCACACCGCTCGCGCATGACGCCGCTGCTGCGAGCAGGGCGCCTCGCCGCGCGGGACGTGGTGACGACGCTGAACCCTCACACTCCCCGTGCAGCGGTCAAGAGCGACACGTAAGACATCAGGGGAAAGAGCAGTATGCTTACTGGACACCCAGCGCCGCAGGAGTCATGCCATCCAGTGTAGCGTATCGGAGCCTGCGGGTGCATCCACTGTTCGAAAGGGCCGACTCATACACTGCGAGATGGTCGACTCGGCGTCCCTACTCCGCGCTGCGCTGCGGCGCTCTGTTCCACTGCCGCTGTACACATGATTTGCCAAGCGGAGTTGTCAAGACAGAACCTATATGGATCAGTGGAGCGGCCTGTCTGTAGCGAGCAACCTCTCGTCGTCAGGCGCGCACGGACGCGTGAGGGAGACCAGCCGCATCAGCTGTCTCCCCCACGCGTTCTGTTCCCATGCGTTCTGCTCGTGCGAACTGCTTGTTGGGTTATGGACAGCGTTCGATCAGCGTCTGCCGGTTCCCTGCCGCATTTTGGTAGACGCCGACCGCCCAGAAGGCGCCGGCAGGGTCCGTCGTCACCCCAGCCAGGCTGCTGTAGGTCGATCCGCTCGGCGTAGGCGGTGTAATGCGATGCCAGGCAGCGCCATCCCATTGCAGCACTAACGCGGTCTGCTGATTGCCATCGCCTGAGATCAAGTGGCCAACCGCCCGTACGTCATGTGTTCCATGCGCCGCCACACTGGAGAGTGTGCCCCAGGTGTCGGGACTACTGGCTATCGTCCAGGCGGCGCCATCCCAGTGCAGCGTCAGCGCGCGAATCGTATGGTCGCTCGCGATGTACTCCCCCACTGCCCACGCATCTGTCTGCGAGAGGGCTGTTACTCCATACACACTGGCGCCGAATGCCCCCTGGGGGAGCGCTGGACCATTGACGACCTGCCAGGCGCTCCCACTCCAGCGCTCGATTAACGGCTGAGTGTATCCGGGGTTTGTACTCGGCTGGATGTAGCCCACTGCCCAAAGCTGCTGGCCGCCAGGGATTGGCGTGATCGCGCGCAGGGCCGTTTCCCTTGCGCCTGCGGGAAGGGGAGTCGCCACTACACTCCAGGCAGATCCGCTCCAGCGCTCGACCAGCACCTGGGTGGTGTGAGCGGCGCCGATATCCTCCCGCCCGACCGCCCAGACATTGTTGGCGGCCAGGGCAGCTACCCCCGTCAGTTCGACGGCGTTCGCACCTGTATTGGAGGCGGCGACGATGCTCCACTGCGAACCGTTCCAATGTTCGACCAGCGGCTTGTCTGGGTGCGGACCAACGCCATAGCGGGAGACAGTGGAGGACACTGCCGCTATGGCGTTGAGAGGGTCGAGGCCAGGACTGGCGACGATCTGCCAGGCAGAGCCGTTCCAACGCTCGATCAGGGTCTGCTGTCCATCTCCTTCCGCGTAGCTCTGCCCCACCGCCCAGGCGTCGCTTGGCGAGAGGGTGGCGGTCGCCAAGAGCGCGCTCTGTGGGGGGCTGGTCGGGTTCGGGCTGGTCACGAGTCGCCAATCGACACTCGGCGCAGGAGTCGCCGTTGGATTGGTGGTTGCGGTCGTTTGAGCGCCTGGCGTCGTCGCGCCGCATGCGGCTATGGCGAGAATGAGTCCGAGGCTGAGTAGCGCGCCGACACCGTGCCATCCCGCTCGCAGGGTCCAACGACTTACTATGTTCGCTGTCTTCAAGGCTGTTCGCGCAGACATACGCTCTTGCTCCTTGCCTACCGCCTAGCGTATGGAAGTGATCGTTCAATGATCGTCACATCGCAAGCGGAGGATGAGAAATGCCATCTGTGGCGCCTCATGGTGGGGCGAGTGCGCATTCCTGCCCTAAGATAGCGAGGCATCTCCGCCTCACGATCCTATCATCGCCTGATTTTCACGAATCACAGCCACGTCTCGAAGGCGATCCGTCATTCCGCCAGTTCTATCGAGTTACGCTGGAGTTACGCCGCTCGAGCGCCTGGCACGGAGCGTGGAGCCTTATAGACCCGCGCAAAGTGATCGCTCAGCGTCTGCAAGATGCCACCTTTGCGCTCGGCTTCCTGCTCTAACTTCTCCAGGTGCTGGGTGAGCAGATCACCCACTGAGTGCGCGGGCTTGAACTCTAATGGGAGCACCCCTTTCGCGGAGAACACACCCAGCAGCATCTGCACCCGATGCTCCAGTTGCTCCAGTTGCTCCAGTTGCTCCAGTTGCTCCAGTTGCTCTGCACGGGCAAGTACATGATTGAGATATACATGCGACTCTCTCATGAGGACACGTGACATCGCTGTGAGACGCCGCGTGTACACCTGGGACCTCGGGAATCGATCGTCTCCTCAGTGATCCCTGCGCTCGACAGATGAGACCGTCATAAGCCACTCAACGTGACGAGCGCACGCACGACAGGCGGGGCCAGCACAAACGCAGACGCGACATGCACTGGAGTCATGCCAACGCTCTCCAGCAATGCTGCACCGAGGTCGGTATACCTAGTCGAGAGGGACGGACAGCTTACCCGCTTCCATTGTGCGCCGTCGCACATGCACGGTAGTTGATGTCAGCGTGCAGGAAAGGAGCGCAGCATGTACAAACGCATCTTGGTCCCGCTGGACGGCTCCTCTCGGGCTGAACGCGCGCTCCCAGTGGCGGCGCGCATCGCACAGGCAGAAGGGGGGAGCGTCGTGTTGTTTCGCGCGCTGCCGATCCCGCTCCTGTCTGCGTCACTATTCGGGCAGGACGCCAGCAGTGAGTGGCTGCTGGAGGAGGAGGTGGCAGGCGCCACCGCCTACCTCGACGATCTCAAAGCGTCGCAGGTCCTGCGTGATATTGCCGTTTCCTGCGTGGTGCAGGACGGTGACCCAGCGCAGGTGATCCTCGAGTATGCTGAGGCGCACCAGGTGGATCTCATCGTGCTCTGCTCCCACGGCCGCTCGAATCTGGGCCGCTGGGTCCTGGCCAGTGTCGCAGAACATCTCGTGCGCCATGCCCCCATGCCAATCCTGGTCTTACACACGGATGGCGCCACACCACTCGAAACAAACGCTCCCGAGCATCTCTTCTGTGCGCTCGTGCCTCTGGACGGCTCCACGCTGGCAGAGGCGGCCCTAGGGCCAGCCATTCACCTCGCTACCGCGCTCGCCGCTCCGCAACCAGCAGGACTCCACCTGGTGGTCATCGTCGACCCGTTCGAAGCCACCGTGCGCCAGAGTGCGTCCAGAAGCCTCTCTGGTCGACAACGCCAGGCGCTATTTGATCCGTCTCACGGACCGCCTGCGTTCCGAGCATCCCCACCTGACGATGACGTGGTCGGTCCGGATTGATGCGGATGCGCAGACTGGGCATCCTACTCGTTGCCAAGGGCGAGGAGGGATACTGAAGGGGTGAGCCCATTTGGTGGCTGCGACCTCATTGTCATGACGAGCCATGGCCGCACCGGCTTCCTGCGCTGGGCGCTGGGCAGCGTCGCCGAGCGAGTGCTGCATGCAGCACAGCCTTCCGGTCATGGTGGTGCGTCCCCGCCAGAGTACGGCCACGAATGCGGCGGCGGGCGAGGCCACGACATCCCAGAATCGTCCTGGGCAGGAGTGACGGGAAGAGGCGGCCCTCCTGTTTGGCTCTCGCCTTGGGTCTTGTGTTCCTCCTAGATACCAAGCGCTGGCGCCACCTGCAACGCGGCCAGTGGGCACATAGAGAAGCTCAGCCGCAACAGCAGGCCACGATGACCACGATGATGGCTGTGATACGGGTGTGATATCGCCACCGCGCCACGAGACGCTTCTGTGAGGTTTGTATGCTCTCACATTCGAAGGCGCGGTGGCGACAGCGTGGAACCGGATGCGCGTTCTGTTGCTGGTACGCCTTGAGAGTCCTCCACCAGGGAAAGGATCGAGCGATATGGCGACCATTGTTGGTTAGTTTGAGCATACCCAGTGAAGTAGACCGGGCGATTGACGAATTGACGAAGGCAGGCTTTGCCAAGCAGCAGATCGGGATCGTCGCGCGCCATGATACGGTCAAGCAGTCGGGGCTGACCACTGTCTCAGGCGCAGAGTGGTGCGATCACCGGCGCGACCACCGGCGGGATCGCCGGGCTGTTGATTGGATTGGGCGCCCTCCTCATCCCCGGCCTCGATATTGTGGCGGCGGGCACTTTCCTTGTGGTGGTCGGAGCCATGGTTCTCGGCCTGACAGGCGGCGTCATAACGGGTGGTCTGGTAGGGGCGCTGACGGGCTTCGGAATCGAAGAGACCCAGGCGAAACGCTACGCCGCTGGGGTGAATGAGGGTCACATCCTGGTGACGGTGCAGTCCTCGCCTGAGCGCGCGGAGATAGCGGCGGAGACCCTGCGTCGCTGCAATGCGTTGGAGGTGGATGTGACGGGAGCCGAACTGCCTGCGTTGGCGCTTACCCCGACAGCGCCAGGCCCGGCCGAAAACTGGTAGTTCGTGATACGAGAGCTTAGCAAGGGCAGTACAAAGGCGCAGTACGTGCCGCCCTTGCCGGCGTATGTGTGTACACTTGCTGGAGTCATTGAGCGACACGAGAAAGATGGCGCGACTCAGCAATAGGCCCTATCGAAGGAACCGCTCGGGAGGAGGGGATGCAAAGTACGCACCATGCCATCCTCTTTCTGCTCGCTCTCATCTTGCTAGCGGCCCGCTCGGCGGTGAGCCCTAATTCGGCCAATTTCCCCTGATACACACCGGCAAAGCGTTCTGCCAGCAAGTGGTGACGCCTCCCTTCTCCTCATCGCCGCCTCAAGTTCATCTAACGGCTTGGTCAGCAGGTCGCCGACCAAGCGCACAGGCTTGAACTCCAGCGGCAGTACGCCTTTCGCTGAGTAGATTCCGAAGCAGATTCGCCGACGGTTCATACCACGCAGGCTGAGTGAACGATCGGGGCTGCAGCGATATCGACACGGCCATACTGCATGCCACTTGCTACTGTCATTGAGGAGAAACAGCCGTGTGTACCACGAGAACTGACAAGACGCTACACTGGCGCTGTCAACCTTCCATCCTAGCGGGCGCACCGCAAGCGCATGTACGCCACGCGTCTGTGATCCTAGGGAGCAGCCCTGTGATGCACACGTGACTCGAAGGCGCTAAGCTGAAGAGAAGCGCTCGTAGGTCTCATTGAGGCAGCGCACAGAAAAGGGGCAGCACGTGTTCACGCATATTCTGATTCCTGTAGAAAGCGCAGCCCAGGCGTCACGGGTGTTGGCGGTGACCCACCTGCTTGCAACCCATGGCCCGTTGCGCGGCCCGCTCAATGTCACCCTCGTGCGCGCCACCCACCGCTTCCTCGGGAGCGTCGAGGCCCAGACCTCCAGCGGGGAGCTGGATCAGCTGGCAGAGCGCCTACGTGCAGGTGGGATCAACGCACGTTACCTGCTGGAGTTCGAGGCGCCCGAGAGCGGGATCCTCGACGCGGCACAGCAGACGCGCGCAGACCTGATCCTGCTCATGCCGCATGGCCGCCAGGGTCTGGACGCCCTCATGCATCCCAGCGTGACAGCGAAGCTGCTCGCGAGCGGAACAGCGCCCTTGCTGATCTGGCCAGAGCGCCTGCCAGACATGTGGGCGCAGGAGTGCCTGCAGCTTCCCGGCGCGGTGGTGGTCCTCCCGCTCGATGGGAGCTTGCAGGCAGAACGCGCTCTCCCATATGCGCTGGAACTGGCGAATGCGTCTGGACGCTCGCTGGTGCTGCTGCGCGTCATCCCCGATCTCATTCCCCCGATGGCCGCGCTGGACGGAGCGACGTTCGTGACCCCAGATCTGCTGCGTCTTGAGCATGAAGAGGCGCGCGCCTATCTAACATCAATACTGGAGCGCTATGCAAACGATCTTGGCGCGCCCATCCAATCGATGCTGATGACGGGAGCGCCCGAGCGCCGGATCCTCGACCTCGCCGACGCGCATCTAGGCAGTGTCATCGTGATGAGCACGCATGGCCGCAGCACGCTCGCGCGGACAGCGCTGGGCAGCGTGACCAGTACGATCGTGCAGGACGCCTCCGCGCCGGTTCTGGTTATCCCACCGCATGCGCCAGCGCCGCTGGCTCGAACCGCTCCCCTCAAACGCCCAACAGTGGTGGGTGGGTGAAGAGATGGCCCATCGCAGGAATCTCTGCTCAGCAGTCGCGGCTAGTGAAAGGACCTGCCTGCACGCTGGGAGCCCATGCAAGGGCAGGCATCCTATGGACCCGCGTGAAGGTGATCGATAGAGCAGATCCCTCACCGAGTAGGCGGGCTTGAACTCGAGCGGCAACACCTCCTTCGGCGGAGAATGGCCCCAGCAACATCTGCACGCGATGCGCTACCTCTTAACGACCGCTTACCGCCCACGCCAGCGCTGCTCCACATGCACCTACCGCACCCTTAGAATGGGTGTGGAGCACGTGCCGGATCTTTGCGCCCGATGGTCAGGGGAGAGTTGCGGGTACCAATGGGATCACGCACGAAGCGATACAACCTGACTGATCCGCACCCCGCTCCATCACCGCGCTGTATGTCGAGGAGCAGGAGTCGCCGCCGGCTTGTGGGTTGGCGCGGGTATCAGTTTCGATCCGATGATGTGCTGCGCCCCGCGGTCCCGCTTGCAGGAGCCTTCTTCCTTTTCTTCGCTTTCTTCTCGAGCTTGTCGAGGCGTCGCTCTAGCCGGATAAGTGCCTGCATGAATAGGTCGTGATTGGTTACTTGGTAGCTGGAGTCAGACTCGGCCAGGAGTGGCTGGAGACGCTCCCTGACCGCCTGGACGCGGTCGTATTCCTCCTCGCTGAGCTTGATGCTCAGCTGGTGGGTCGCTTGGTGGGGTGCTTGAGACACGTTCGGGCCTCCGGTCACTGTGAGGCGATATGTGTATCTTCCATCATCTCCTGTGATCTGCTCATCGTCAAGGCTCGCAGCCATAGGGGCATGCGCTAGATACAGGAAGAGAATCATGCTGCCAGCGGCATGCTGACCTTGTAGACCTTGGCGAAGTGGTCCGCGAGCACCTGCTGCACACCGCCCTTCTCCTCCGCCTCCTGCTCCAGCGCATCCAAGTGCTGCAGCAGCAGATCACCTACCGAGTAGGCGGGCTTGAACTCGAGCGGCAACACGCCGTGGGAGGCGAAGATCGCCCAAGAGCATCTGCACCCGTTGCTCCACCTGCTCCACGCGCCGGAATCGTTCATCCATCCCTGCGCGGACCCATGCTGGAACCTGCTTGCCCTGCTCCTGGTAGCGTCGACACTTCGCGGTGATCCGCTCGACTTCCTTCTCCGCGATGCGCTCCATCCAGCGTTGCAACGTCATGAGCGCCGTGCTGGTAGGTGAGGCATCCTCGACCTCCAGCGAGCGGATCACCCCTGCCTCCATCCGTCTGAGCAGGCGCATGCGTCCTCGGTAGCGTGCGCCACGGACGAGTGTGCGCTTTTCATCATCCAGCGGAGGCACACCAGCGAGTGTGCCGAACGCCTCACGCAATTGCTGCCAGGTGGGATGCATCGGCCAACGCGAGCGGTTGGCATCGTCACTCTCCTCCACCAAACGCAGCCAGTGGCGCGTGAGATGCAGGAAGAGCTCCTCCATGCGGGCGAAGAAGCGTGGCAGCGTCCCGATGTGCTGCAACTCCTCCGCGCTCATCTCCGCCTCCACCTCCTCATCAGGATCCTCCTCTTCAGGAGGCGCATAGAGTCGAAAGCCCTTGGCGCCTTCGCGTTTGAGCTCAAACTCCAGCCGCCACACATCCTGTTCGGGATCGAACGCCTCGCCACAGCGAGCGGTGAGGAGTTCGGCATACGCCTCGTTGCCCTTCTCTTTGGTCTCCAGCGTCTTGTTGTAGAGCCGCGCCACCACCTGGCTCCGCCCAAACTGGATGCCGGTGGCCGCGCCACCTTGGAAATAGAGCGCGCCCTTGACCCGTCCTGGACGGATGAAGCAGCGCAACTCCTCTGAGAGATTGCTCAACGCTGGCGCATAGCCACCTTGCCAGTCAATGTGGATATCGGCGCGTGAGATCTTGGCGGCACTGAAGGAGATCGCATCTTTGGCTGCAGTGAACTGGTCAGCGTACAGATGGGTCCGGACCCAGGCCAGCGCTGCCTCACATGCGCCTGCTGCGCCGTCTGGATGGGTATGGAGCGCATGGGAGCGCATCTCGATGAAGACGCTGGGCCGGTTCTGGATGTGCTCGCCCAGCAGCTTACACTGAAGTCCTCAGTCTCGATGAGGAAGGCATAGCCACCCTTGGCGCCTTGTGGGGCAATGCGCGCTTCCAGCCACTCGGGACAATGGACTTGCCGCTGGGCTGCGCGTGCCTGGGCAATGGTCTTCTCCTGGGTCAGTCGCTCGCGCATGGCGTCGCTCAAGGGCAGATCACACGAGAAGTACACGGTATCCATCCCCGCCAACAGCGGCGTGATGCGCTCAGCTCTCAGTCGTCATCGGTCTATCTCCTTGCCATGGTCGCTATCAACTCTTGTCAGCGTTGAGGGCCGTGAGACCCAGTCGGCCCTTTGGACTAATGGCTCGCGCGCTCGGCATCCGTGCCTCGCGCGCTCACCTGATGTTGGATACAGAGGGATATTTGCTCCACTGGCAACCTAGATTGCCTGGCGAGCACTCTTGGCCGCTTTGCGCCTCCCTCGGCGCCTTCCCTTTCGCGCGTGCCCTGGTGGCCAGCGATCGCGTCCGCCCACGCCTCGGCTCAGCTGCACCCTACTACCCGGCGGCTCCCCGTCAAGGCCAAGCCCGACGGGCGGCGCTCCGCTCCGTTTACATCTTTCGCTCCGCGCCAGCCTTGACGTGGCCCCCCACCCGGGCAGTAACGGGCGACACGAGCCGAGGCGGGGCTGGCCGCACCGACCCGGCGGCCTGGACTCGGCGCCCTTGGTACACACTGTCGCGACCGCGTCTCTATGAAGAATGAAGGATGATTGCTCTCTCTTGACGAAGGTTGCTCGTTCGACTATGATGGCCCGTGCCTTTTTGAAACGAGGTCGCCTGAGAGCTTCTTCTCTGGGGTTCCTCTCAGTGCATGGGAACCTCCCTTGTCTTGGATAAGCGGCTCGCCATATCTCATCGCCTTCGCGCGCATCGGCACACGCATAGGAGCCCTCTATGTTCTCCCCAGATGATCCCACCACTCCCCTCCCGTCCCTTCTTCGTGCGCCCTGGTGGCTGCGCGTGGCCAGCGCCAGTCCGCGTATTCCGCAGCGCACCATTGCGGAGCGAGAACTCGCACGCCGGAGCGATCTCATCGCCTGGTTGAGCCTTGGCCTTCTCATCGCCACGCTGTCGCTCTCCCTCATTGCGCTTGATGATGCCCAGGCGCTCATTGCCCTCTCAGGGATCGTCCTAGGTCTTGCCCTTGCGATCGCAGCAAATCGCGCTGGGCTGGTCACGGTGGCGGGGATCCTCGTCGTCTGCTTCATTGCTGGCGGGATCTGGGCGTATATGCTGTCGAGCCCCCTTGGACTGACCATGGGGCAACTGCCCAACTATGACCTCCTGGCCGTCACCGTGGTCGTCGCCGCTAGTGTCCTGCCGCGCCTCTCCGCCTTCATCGTCGCTACTATCAACTGCGCGGCTATCATCGCCGACTATTTCCTGCGTCCCCACAATGCCAACGTCGTCGCCGATGCCGCGCTGTACTCCAGCGTGACGCAGCAGACGATCTCGCTCTTGGTGCGTCCGCTAGTGCTGAACCTCCTGCTCGCTGTCGTCGCCTACTTGTGGGTGCGTGGAACTGATCTGGCGATTCGTCGCGCTGACCGGGCGGAGGAGATCGCCGCCTATCAGGGGCGTGAGATCCAGCGCACTGCTGCGTTAGAAGAGGGCGTGCGCTATCTCCACCAGACCCTGGCGAGCTGGGCGGAGGGTGACTTCCGCCATCGAGTGCCGCCAATGCCACTCCCTGTCTTGGAACAGGTGCGCCATGACCTCAACCTCTTCATCAGCCTTTTCACCTCCACCGATCAAACGGGCATAGAGCTCCGACGCCTCCAAGGTGAGGCGCACCGTCTGCAGATGGCGCTTGATGGGTGGCTGCGCCATCAGCCGGTCGCCTGGCCACCCCCAAGCGGCACGGCGCTCGATGGCGTGATCTCGGCTTTAGAGGCGGCAGGCGTGGCACGTCCAGTCAGCGGACCATACCGCGGCTCGCTTGGATCGCGTCCATCCGGCCCGTCAGGGCCGATTCCACCATCGCGACTCTCCTCGCCACCCTATCCTGGACAGGGGCACTAGCGACCTGGGCGATCTTCTACACACTTCTACCGTCACCTTCTCTTGCAGCTCTGCGTACTAGTAGCGAGAGCAGACCTGATCAGTGGAAGGAGTTTCCGATGCAGGGGCGTCTGTTGCGTCGCCAAGACGGCATTATTGGCGGTGTCTGTGGCGGGTTGGGCGCCTACTTTGGCGTCAGCCCGTGGTGGTTCCGCGTGCTGTTCCTTTTTCTGCTGCTGCCCGGTGGCCTGCCCGGGTTCCTCCCCTATGTCATTCTCTGGATTGCCATGCCCAAGGCTGGCCGTTAGCGCTGATCGTTGAGGCGCAAGGTGGGCCACTTATGCTCGCGTGGGACTCATCCGTGGCGTTGGCGGACCGCTTGCAATCGCGCGCGCTCTTCATCAGTGAAGCGCACCGGAGGCGCGAGGGCAGAGGGCACTAGTGTCACTGTGAGCCGTTGGATGCGGTGCGATGGTTGCTGCTGAGGACGAAAGGGCGGTTGCCTGTGGTCACCTCCATGGGAACGTTCCCATTGGCTCCAGGTGGCTGGGAGCGTGCCTCACGCGGAGCTCGGCGAGCTTCCACTGCGGCGAGCAAGCCATCGAGCCGTTCCCGATCCTGTGGTGTCATGACAGCCGAAGCCCCGAAAAGCGCGACCTTCTGCACCCAGCGAAGCTGAGGCGTCATTGGCAATCGTGACCGCATCGCGGATCAGCCCCAACCCACTCGCCAGCTCCACCTGCGCCAGGATGTCTCTGGCGGTCACCGGCAGTGGCCGCGCCATCGCCAGATAGACCGACAGGAGTGGAGCTGCCGAGCGCTCGGGAGATGATGAGCGCCCAGGCGACGGCGCTGATTGGCGCCTCATAGCGCCACGCCATGTAGGCGTACGTGCCCGCTTCCAGGACCGCCACCGTCGCCATCACTCCGCGGTGCAGTCGCATCGAGCGTGGCTCGGCTCGTCGCATGCCCAAGAGGCGCAACATCGAGGCAGCGTAGAGCATTGCGACATCCATGCACAACACCAGCGAGCGTGCTCACGCCGAGTGAGATCACCGCTGGCACTTGCACATGGCCTTGTTGTGCCCCGTCCAGCACACTCAGCAACGCATCCCCACCCAGCGCCACGAGCGATCCCAGAGAGAACAACACGAGCATGAGCGAGGCGCACACATGGGCCAGCCTCGCCATGCCTGACCCTTGCCGGGCGATATCGGCAAGCTGATCCGCCACTTCGTCTCGTTCGCCAAACCACCGTACTCGCCACACATGCAGCCGCCCGCGACGAGCGGCCATGGACGACGTGTCATTCTTAGCAATCGTCATCTTGCGATCCTCCACAACTTGCTCCCTCAACGAGCGCGGGCACTTCCCGCTCGTCTGCCAGCGCTTGGCATGACATCTGCTCCTTCGTCCCCTGTTGCGCGCTCACATACGCTGCCGAGCGCATGGCTGTGCACTGCTACCTGCTATACTTGCGGTAACCGGTCGCCTGTCAGGCCCAATGATGGGCTACGTGGTGGGAGGCGCAACATGGCACGCGAGCACACTCCAGACACAAGGCATCCCTTTTCTACTGGTGGACCAGCCTCCACGATCATCGATGTCCTCTACTATCTCGGCGCCATAGCCGTGTTCTTCATGGCGCTCGGCGTGATCGCCGCCTCCTTCGTCTCGGATCCTCCGTCGGCGCGCCTCGTCCTGGGCCTGGGAATCATGGCTGGCTCCGCCGGATTGCTGTGCTGGGGCGTGGACGCGGTCCTGCTCTATCACCATCCCGAGTGGCCGTGGCCCTGGCCCGTCGCCGTGGACACGGCCATCCCGCGTCGCGAGCAGGCCCGTGTCGTCGCCGGGCTGTGCTTCGTGGGAGCGCTTGGGCTGGCGCTGTTCGCTCCCTTTGCCTTCACCCTACCCGTGGTTCCCCCCGTGGAGCCAACGGGGCGCTAGGCGGGCTGCTTCTCCGCGGTTTGTGGCGGCGTCACGTTCGGCTTTGCGCGCGGCGCGGCGCTGTTTGGCCTGCAGCTTGCTGACCTTGCGCGCTTCCATCAGCGCCCGTCGCTCATCCTCAGTAGCCTCACGGACATCCGAGGCCTGGAAGATCACCAGCGCTCCCACCGCCTTCTCGCCAGGACGCGCGTTGATGCGGGTGAAGCCCAGCGCCCGCATGGTGTTGGCCGAGACCACCAGCCAGGACTCCTCCATCTCCCACTGCTCGAGAATGTCAGGCTTGGGCGACTACATCCAGTGGCATCTCGCACAGCACCCGATCTTGCATGCCGGGGACATTGAGCGTGAGCTGGATCTTGGTCACCACCTCACCGGTGGATTGCACGGTGTAGCTCGACTCGTCGGCCTGCTCGGCCTTACCTGTAATCACAAAGTTCGCCATGGTCCTTGGGTCCTCTTTCTATGTGGTCTCCGACCACTCATCTGTACCTTGCTGCTCACTTTGTACTGCTCGGTGTATCACCTCCTGCTTCCTTTGCCATGATCTCCGTCCTGAGACAACAAAAAGCCCGCTTGTGGTAAGGTGCGCTTACCGTAAAGCGGGAAAGTCGATTTTTTCGAGGTCTAACAGCCAAGAGGGAAGTTGGCGGCGAGGTTCATCAACTGACAGCTGCTTCGACGACGCTCATGCCAAGGACGGCGAGCGCGAGAGCGATGTAAACGTTGTAGGCACGACCCAAAGCCGAGGCCAGCACGAGCAGCGCGCCCATGATCGCGGCACGCAGAGCGGCGGGTCCGCCACCACCAACGGCGGCGTAGGCGCCGACCGCGAGCAGCGAGCCGATCACACGTGGCCAGCGTCCGAAGGGGCGGAAGGCGCGCGTCGCGGCGTCGGCGAGGATCGAGACCTTGAGACCGGCGGGGACGACGAGGTGGATCGTGCCGGTTGCGGTAAAGAGCGCCAGTCGCGAGCGGAGGACAGGCGTTTTGAGTCCCAGGAGGATGCCAATGAGCAGCGCCGCCTCTGGTTCGGGCAGCGCGCGCTGGATGGCCTGCGCCAGCGCGAGGCGCAAGTCGAAGAGCCGCGCCAGCAACGGATTGCCGCCCTCGCGATCAACGATGAAGCTGCGCGCTTTCGTCAACTCGGCGACGACGCCCGGCGGAGCGTAGCGTCCATTCAGCGGCTCAAGGTTGCCAGAAAGCGAGAGGGTGTCGCCATAGGCTGGCGCGAACCAGTCGTCGGGGCCGTAGTAGGCGGTGGTGATACGTCCGCTGGCAGCTTGCGTTGGCCCATCGTCGCCGACGCGAATTGATGAGACCTCGACCGTGAGGAGTCTCGCGCCGTCACGCAGGTCTGGCTCGGCGATGACCTCGCCTTGCAGGCGTACCGACGCGCCGTTGGCGTAACGCGCGACTGAGGTAGGGTCGGTCGCCGGATCGCTCCAAGCCGTCCGCGCAGCGCCCAGCGCCACGAAGACGCCGAGTATACCAATCATGAGAAAGAGATGGAGCGCCAGATATAGCAGGCGAAGACGATTCTGCGCAAGGAATGGTGTAAGCAGCGCGGCCAGCGTGGCGAGCATCGCGCAGGCTCCGGCGAGCGCGAGCCAGGTCCACGGAGCAACATATGGTGGAAGGATGTCACTGGCGCGCAGAGCGATCCCGACGAGCCAGGCAGCCACGACCGCCACGACGCTATAGCCGCCAAAGAGTGCGCCACGAGCGATGCTGTGTTGCGTTTGTGGCGTGAGAGCGGGTGGCGGCTTGACGGCGCTGGTCGTCACATGGCCCCCCTTCTATACGCCTGCGCTCATGGCGGGCATGTGGCGCATTCCGCTTGCGCGCCAGTATACACCTAGTGCATGATCAGCTAGCCTTGTCCTAAATAGGGTCAGGAAGCGAGAGGTGAGGCTCGTGAGGGCAGCGATGATAGGCGCACCCACGCGGTCGGCCACCTCCTGGGCGCTGAGCAGGCGCGTCGGCTCGACGATGGCGCGCTTGCTGTGCACCCACTTGGGCTCGATCGGGTTGAGCCAGGGACTCTTGACGGGCAGGTAGCACGCCAGGATGCGCACCCCTGTCCCTGCTGCTTGACGTGCGCGGTTGTGGGCCCGGATCCAGGCGCGCACGGCCTTACTGACATGCCAGGAGGCGTTGTCCCAGATCAGCGCCCACAGCGGCCGCCCAGCGCTGCCAGCTTGGGGCAGCACCAGTCCAGGAACTGGATGGTGATCGCACTGACGGGCCGGCCGGTGACGAAGCGCAGCCAGACCGCTTCCGCCTGGCCGGCGCGGCGCAGCAGCAGGCCATAGCAGGCCAAGCGCTTTGGGGTCGGGATCGGTCTTTGGCGACCGTCTGTTCCACCAGCCGCAGCGGCTGGCTCCGCCCAGGCTGTGCAGCTGGGGCTGGGCCAGCCGACTCCACCAGACCTCGTCGGCGAAGCCCAGCGCCCAGTCGGGATGCGCCGCGGCCAGCGCGATCAGGCGGTCGCGGCGCCTTTTTTTCGGGCGTACGCCGGATCGGGGCTGGTGATCCAGTGCTTGGCGCGCTGTCCAGCCGATGCCCAGCCGCAGCACTTCGCGGATCTTCGCGGATGGCTTCGCCCGTGACCAGGCGCGGGGTGAGGCCCTGGGCGAAACTCACCTCGGCGGCCAGATCCAGCGTCCACAGGCTGGTGGGATGGCCAAAGTCGCGCGGGCGGCGGTGCAGCAGCGCGCGCAACGGCTCGGCGCGCTCGCCTGCGAACGCCCGAGGCGGCGGCTGGTGCGGGCGTGAGGAGCCACCGGCAGGCAACGCGCGATTGCAGCGAACCACTGCGCGATTGAAGCGATGGATGAGCTGGCGACCGTTTTCTCGTCGCAGCCCACCAGCACAGCGATCTGCGGCGCCCGCTCGCCACGGGCGCTGGCCAACACCATCTGGCAGCGGCGCACCAGCACGCCATCCGACGAGCGCAGACCGGTTTTCACGGCGGTGCGCTCCTCGTCGGTGAGCGCACGGACAAAGAGGGGAGGTCTCATATCGCTCACCATACCCCATTCCGCCCTACCTTTACTGAGATCGCACTAGGGCGCTCCCGCGCCGACATGAATGCTCATGAATGCTATAGTGTGCAGATTAGGGATATCATCATGGCAAAGGAGCGAGACATGCCGGATGTCGTGAATCTCGCGCAGAAGTTCAGCCTCATCGGCGACCACTGGAAGCCGCGCATCGCCGGTGAGATTAACGACTCGTATCTCAAGCTGGTGAAGGTCAAAGGTGAGTTCGTCTGGCATCACCACGACGTGGAGGATGAGTTGTTCCTGGTTGTGAAGGGCCGGCTGCTCATGCGCTTCCGCGACGGCGACGTGACGGTCAACGAGGGCGAGTTTCTCATCGTGCCGCATGGCGTCGAGCATTGCCCGGTCGCCGAAGAGGAAGTCGAACTGATCCTGCTGGAGCCGAAGACCACGGTGAACACTGGCAGCGCGGGCGGCGAGCGCACCGCTCCCGCCGAGTGGATCTGACACTCGCTAGGTGGCGCGCCTTCAGGCAGTGAGCAAACGTCCTAATAGCAGCTAGCGTGATGAGACAGGAGGCGCGACGATGACGAGCGCGGCAAATATTCGTGAAATCTTCGAGACGATGAGCTATGGCCCTGCGCCGGAGTCGCCCGCGACCGCGCAGGCGTGGCTCGACGCGCACGCGCCACATCTGGGCCTCTTCATCGGCAACGAGTGGCGCGATCCCTCAGCGGCGGCGAGTATTTCCCCAGCGTCAATCCGGCCAACGCGCCAGCCGCTGATCGAGGTCGCGCAGGCCACCGCCGAGGACGTGGACGCCGCCGTGCGCGCCGCCCGCGCCGCCTTCCCCGCCTGGAGCGCGACGCCGGGACACGCCCGCGCCCGCTATCTCTACGCGATGGCGCGGCAGATTCAGAAGCACTCGCGCCTGCTCGCCGTGCTGGAGACGATGGACAACGGCAAGCCGATCCGCGAGACGCGCGACATCGACATCCCGCTCGTCGCGCGCCACTTCTACCATCACGCCGGCTGGGCGCAGCTGATGGCCAGCCGAGCTGCCCGACATGCGCGCCGGTCGGCGTCGTCGGCCAGATCATCCCCTGGAACTTCCCGCTGCTGATGCTGGCCTGGAAGATCGCGCCCGCGCTGGCGGCTGGGCAACACGGTCGTGCTCAAGCCCGCCGAGTTCACGCTCGATCACCGCCCTGCCTTCGCCGAGATCGTGCCAGCGCGTCGGCCTGCCGCCGGGCGTCGTCAACATCGTCACCGGCGACGGCCGCACCGGCGACGCGCTGGTCAGCCATCCCGATGTGGACAAGATCGCCTTCACCGGCTCGACCGAGGTCGGGCGCATCATCCGCCGCGCGACGGCCGGCACCGGCAAGCGCCTCTCGCTGGAGCTGGGCGGCAAGTCGCCCTTCGTCGTCTTCGACGACGCCGACCTGGACTCGGTGGTCGAGGGCGTGGTGGACGCGATCTGGTTCAACCAGGGGCAGGTCTGCTGCGCCGGCTCGCGCCTGCTGGTGCAGGAGAGCGTCGCCGACTGTGCTGCTGGACAAGCTCGCGCGCGCGCATGGAGAAGCTGCGCGTCGGCGACCCGCTGGACAAGGCGGTCGACATCGGCGCGATCGTCGCGCCGGTGCAGCTGGAGAAGATTCACGCGGCTGGTGCAGCAGGGCGTGGACGAGGGCGCGCGGATGTGGCAGCCGAGCTGGGCCTGCCCGACCGACGGCTACTTCTTCCCGCCGACGCTGTTCACCGACGTCTCGCCCGCCGTCGACCATCGCGCAGGAGGAGATCTTCGGCCCGGTGCTCGTCGCGATGACCTTCCGCACGCCCGCCGAGGCGGTGGCGCTGGCCAACAACACCGCGCTACGGCCTGGCCGCCAGCGTCTGGAGCGAGAACATCAACCTGCGCTGGATGTGGCGCGCAAGATCAAGGCCGGCACGGTCTGGGTCAACTGCACCAACGTCTTCGACGCCGCCTCCGGCTTCGGCGGCTACCGCGAGAGCGGCTTTGGCCGCGAGGGCGGCCGCGAGGGTCTGTGCGAGTACGTCGCGTCCGGCGTGGGAGGCATGCTGGCCACACCGAGCCTGACATGCATCGGTCGAGAGCCAGCAGCGCGAACGGAACGGGCAAGGGCAGGAAGAAAAAGACGACCGAGGCGGCGCTGGAGCTGTGCCCCCAACGGCCACGAGACCAACGGGCATAGCGCGAATGGACATAGCGCGACAGATGACATCACCGGCTGGCCCGCGCATCGACCGCACGGCCAAGCTCTTCATCGGCGGCAAGCAGGCGCGGCCCGACTGCGGCTACAGCCGCCCGTTCTACGGCCCGCACGGCGAGGCTACCTGGGCGAGGTGGGCGAGGGCAACCGCAAGGACATCCGCAACGCCGTCGAGGCGGCGCACGCGGCCAGCGGGCTGGGCCAGACGCGACCGGCCACACCCGCGCGCAGATCCTCTACTACATCGCCGAGAACCTCTCGCCCGCGCCGACGAGTTCGCCGAGCGCATCGTCAGCATGACCGGCTGCGCGCAGGATGACGCGACGCGCGAGGTGGAGGCGAGCATCGAGCGGCTCTTCACCTACGGCGCCTGGGCGGACAAGTACGACGGCGCGATCCACGCGACGCCGCTGCGCGGCGTGACGCTGGCGACGCACGAGCCAATCGGCGTGATGGGCCTCGTCTGCCCCGACGAGCGCCCGCTGCTCGGCTTCGTCTCGCTCGTCGCGCCGGCCATCGCGATGGGCAACACCGTGATCGCGGTTCCCTCCGAGCGCCACCCGCTTGAGCGCGACCGACTTCTACTCGGTGCTGGAAACCTCGGACGTGCCGGCTGGCGTGGTCAACATCGTCACCGGGCCAGCGCGACCGCTGGCCAAGGTGCTCGCCGAGCACGACGACGTGGACGCGATCTGGTACTTCGGCTCCGCCGAGGGCGCGCGCATCGTCGAGGCGGCCTCCGCCGGCAACATGAAGCGCACGTGGACCGACTACGGCCACCCGCGCGACTGGCTCGACGCGACGCAGGGCGAGGGGCGCGAGTTCCTGCGCGAAGCCACGCAGGTCAAGAACATCTGGGTCCCCACCGGCGAGTGATACCTTGCCGTGAGGAGCAAGAATGACGCATCCGACTGAGGAGATGCGGACACCGCCACCTCGCCAGCGGCGGCGCCATCCCATCGCTCGCCGTATCATCCTGATTAGCCTGGCGCTGCTTGTCGCGCTGGTGGCGACATTTATTTTCGTCTATCAACGCGCCGCCGACGAACTTGACGAACATGTAAGTGCTGAATATGCAGTGACGCACTATGTTGCTGTGATCTTTAGACCCACCGCGATCTCGTCCATGCCATACGACAGCCTGCTTACGTTGATGAGTGGCTTTGGGCTGACTATCGATTATGCGTCATGTGGTCCTTACGAGATCTTTGAACCTATCGTCGGTAGTCAAGAGGGGTATCTATCTGGTCCTGACCATTTTCTTGCTTTCGACACAACAATTCTGGCGCCACCAGATTGGGAGGCGCAGCTTCGCGCGCTGCCAATCGTGGAAAGTATCGATACCAGGCTTCTCTGTGATGGTAGTCCCATCGATTATCGAGAGCACTCCTGGTCTGGATGGTGGCGTAAAGTGACGAATCCATTGTTTTCGCCACTGCGTGATCCTACACCTATCAGGCTCCACGCCAGCAATTCGACACTGAGTTACGAACATGCTGTGCGCCTTGCGTTAGAGATGGGATTCCGGCTGGCCGATCCTGCATACGAGGCTGCGAAGAATCGTGGCGAATCTCCGCCGTGGGATACTATCAGCCAGAACGACACATTCGCTGCTCAGCGTACTCTCCTGGTTGCCCACGCTTGGCACGCCGCGCGATTGGAAGAGTCAGGTGGAAGCGACTCACGAGTTCAGCATTGATACATAGACGCTATCTCCAAAGCGATTGACTCAAGCTCAAGGTGATGTATAACTGGCTGGACATGACCTGGATGCGGAACAACGGCGCGCAATGCGTTGGTGAGCCAGGGCTTGAGAAAGGCGGCGCGCATGAGCCATCCCGATAGCTCCAGTTCAGCCAGCGATCCTCTCGTCGAGATGGGCTGGCGCAAGATCTGGTGGGCCGAGCGCCACATGCGGCTGCTGCGGCGACTGCGCGACGAGTTCGAGCGTACGCAGCCCTTCGCCGGGATGACCATCGGCATGTGTATCCATGTCGAGCCGAAGACCGCCGTCCTCTGCACGGTTCTACGCGCGGGCGGCGCGAAGCTCGTCATCACCGGCAGCCCTGGTACGACAAAGGACGACGTCGCGGCGGCGCTACGCTCCATCGACGTCACCGTGCTCGGACGCGAGAGCGAGACCAGCGCCGAGCATCTGGACAACATCCGCGACGTGCTGACCCACCAGCCCACGCTGCTGCTCGACAACGGCGCCGACCTCGTGGCGACCTATCTTGAGCAGGGTGGCCAGGGCGTCATCGCTGGGACCGAGGAGACGACCACCGGCGCCAATCGCCTGCGCGCTGACTATCATGATACTGTCCCCTTCCCAATCATCGTCATCAACGACAGCCCGCTCAAGCTCATCATGGAGAATGAGCACGGCGTCGGTCCAAGCGTCATCGAAGGCTTCATGCGCGAGACGAATCTGCTTGTGCAATCAAAACGCTTCGTCGTCTTCGGATACGGCTCAGTCGGGCGTGGCATCGCGCGGCGGCTGCGTCTGCTCGGCGGACATGTCGCCGTCGTCGAGCCAGATCCCATCCGCGCGCTCGAAGCCGTGCTGGACGGCATGCGTGTCCTTCCCCTTGATGAAGCGCTTGGCGCCGGCGAGGTCTTCTTCACCGCGACGGGGCGGCCTGGCGTTATTGCCGGAGACTCGTTCGACCGCCTGCCCGACGGCGCGATCCTTGCCAATGCCGGCCATTTCTCATGGGAGATCGATCTGGCCGAGCTCTGCGCGCCGGGCGGTAGAGGTAGAGAGCTTCCGCGACCGCGTCGAGGTCTACACGCTGGCGGATGGGCGGCAGATCACGCTGCTGGCGCAGGGCGAGATGCTCAACCTGGCGGGTGGCGGCGGCAACCCCGTCGAGACGATGGACATTGGCTTCTCGTTACAGGCGCGCTCGCTGGCATATCTGGCGACGCGCTACGCGAACCTCGCGCACGGCCCTCAGCCCGTCCCAGCGGAGATCAACGCGCAGGTCGCGCGTGAGATGGTGGACGGCTCACACGCCAGTCTGGCGCGTTTAAAGCGTAGTTGTCATATGCTTCATTTGCTTCATTGCGCTGAGGCAGGGCCAACCGTCAGCGGCGACAGCTTACGTAGCGGGGATGAAAGGGGCGCGCACATGACACTCTCTGCGGCTGAGAAACAGGAAGTGAACAGCTACGAGCTGTTCATCGGGGCGCTCTCCGTCATCTCGATCATCAATATCGTACTCGCGCTGGTGATCTTCGATCCTGCGGTCAGAAACGTCGTTTTGATCGTCGATACGGGCCTGTGCTTCGTCTTCTTCGCCGACTTTCTGGGCCGTCTGCGCAACGCCGAGAGCAAGAGCGGCTACTTCTTTCGCCAGTTGGGCTGGCTGGACCTGCTGGGCAGCCTGCCCTTCCCCGGCCTGCGCATCGCTCGTGTCTTCCGCGTCGCCCGTGTCGTGCGGCTGGTGCGCGCTGTGGGGATGAAAACGCTCATCAATAAGGTTCTGCACGACCGCGCGGGCAGCGCCCTTTACACCGTCCTGATTCTGGTTGTCATTGTGATCCAGTACGGCAGCATGTTTGAACTGGTGACGAATCGCAACTCGCCCAACGCCAATATTCAGACGGCGTCCGACGCCGTCTGGTACACCATCGTGACGATCACGACTGTCGGCTATGGCGACAAGTATCCAGTGACGAATCCTGGGCGGATCGTCGGCGTCCTCATCATGATCGTGGGTGTCGGGTTATTTGGCGTGCTGACTGGCTTCCTCGCCAATACCTTCCTCTCGCCCAATGAAAACAAGCCCGAAGAGAAATCCCCGACAACCTGCCGAACAGCCGGGCCAGGACCCAGCCTCACTTCCAGCGCCAGCCGGTTTCGGCGCGCAACTCGATCAACTCACCGCCGAGGTAGCGGAACTCCGACGCCTCCTCGAACGCCTCCCTGCGAGTCAGGTTGCCGCGCCCCCCATCCCAGAAGCACCCTCGGTGAATCACACCGAGGAGCAGACGCAGTCCTGAAGCGCGCGGGCTGGTTTGTCGCTGAATGGCGCCTGTCGAGTGTATCATGTCGTCTTCATGAGAGCGCTCAGGCGATGCTACAACGCGCATGGAAATACTGGCCACAAGGACAGTGCGCGCGGCTGGCGTCCGCGCCTATACTCTGCCAGCGGCTCATGTATCGAAGGAGCGCCGCCAGATCGCTCAAGGAGGATGAGATGAAAATTGGGATCATCGGCTCAGGCCATGTCGGTGGCACAGTCGGCGCGCTCTGGGCCAAGGCCGGCCATACGATCATGTTCAGCTCACGCCACCCTGATGAGTTGGGGGCGATCGCGCGCCAGACGGGCGCGCAGGTCGGCTCGATCGGCGAGGCCGCAACCTTCAGCGATGTGGTCTTGATCTCCGTACCCTGGGCTGCGTACGAGGCCGCGCTGGCGGAAGCAGGCCCACTCACTGGCATGGTCGTGATCGACACGACGAACCAGTTCGGCGCGGGCGGCGTGCTGCAGTTGCCCGGAGGCGTCAGCGCCGCCGCGTATCACGCCGAGATGGTGATCGGCGCGCATTACGCCAAAGCGTATAACACGCTCACCGCTGGCTTCCAGGAGATCTCCGCCGGGCGCAGAGGGCCGGATCGCATCGCCATGCCCTATTGCGCCACGGACGCCGAGGCGAAGCGCTATCGTCACGCGACTTATCGAGGATAGTGGCTTTGCGCCATTCGAGATGAACTGGGAGATGGCGCCATGGATGGAGCCACCACGCCGGTCAGGCGCCTTCTACGGCGAGGACTGGACGCTCGCCACCGCGCAGGCGCTGCTCGACCAGATCAAGGGTCAACCGCACAGCTAGCCACGCCGCGATTTCTCCCACTCCGAACGCAGCACGCCCATGACAACGATATCGACGTAGCCGCCATCCACGTACTCGTGCTCGCGCAGGCGTCCTTCCTCGACGAAGCCGCAGGCGCGATAGGCGCGAATCGCGCGCTCGTTCGTCGCCAGCGTCTCCAGCGCGACACGGCGCAGGTTGAGGATGCGGAAACTCCAGTCGAGCAACGTCGTGACCGCGTCGCGGCCGTAGCCCTTGCCCACGTACTCTGGATCGTAGATGCCAACGCCCAGATGCGCGACGCCCGCGCGGCGGTTCATATGGGGATGCAGCCCGATCTCGCCGATCACGACGCCATCTACCTCTATGACGAAATCGGCCTTGTCGTGTTCTTCGAGATGTTTATCGAATTCCTTCTCCCAGGCCGCCAGCGG
Source organism: uncultured bacterium (assembly GCA_963733745.1). Lineage (GTDB taxonomy): Bacteria > Chloroflexota > Ktedonobacteria > Ktedonobacterales > JADMIN01 > DASWAC01. The sequence continues at coordinate 39,647 of CAVTFE010000074.1, read as the reverse complement.
TTCAGGTCGCCAGACGCCGTCACCCAGCAGCGCCAGATCGACGTTGGCATGCAGCTCGTGCAGCCGCTTGATGTCGTCTTTTTCCATCGCCCGCAAGACGACGCGCTTGCCACGTAACATCTATTACTCTCCTGAGGGTATCGCTTTCAGCGGCGCGACGACGCGCCAATGGAGAGCATACGCGGCGTCGAACGCGGCGGAGGAGCAATTATCTGACACTCTTGCCCGCCGACTAGACAAGGCCGTTGAAGTAGTCCTTCTTGATCTGGCTGCGGCTGACCCCAAGCCCACGCAGCGTGCGCTCGTGTTCGTTCACCATCTCCGGCGGGCCAGAGAGATAGAACGTGCGCTCACGGTAGTCGGGAACCGCCGCCTGGATCATCTGCGCGTCGATCCTGCCACGCGCGCCCTGCCAGTTGGCCGGAATCGCGCGCTGATCGGTCAGCGCATAGACCGCGCGCATGCCCAGCCGCCGCTGCGCCTGGCTCAGCACGTCCTGATAGACGAAGTCGTTGACGTTCTTGTTCGCGTAGAGCAGGACGATGTCGCGGCGCTGGTTGGTGTCGAGCAGATACTTCAGCATGCTGCGAAATGGCGTGACGCCGATGCCCCCGGCGATGAAAACGAGCTTGCGGCTGGCGTCGCCCGGCAGCGTGAAGTCGCCCGCGATCTGCCCGGCGAGCAGCTTCGTGCGCCCGCCGAGACCATATAGGGCCGTCTTGAACGTGCTGCTGCGCTTATAGAAGCGCACGCCGAGCAGGATGCTCTCGCTCGGTCGGCGAGGAGGCGATGGTGAAGTAGCGGCGCACGCCACGCGCGTCGGCGCTGGGATGCGCCAGCGTGCATTCGAGGTATTGTCCTGGCGTGAACGCGAGGCGCTGGGACGGCGCGAAATAGAAATCCACGACGCTGGGCGCGACTCGCGCCTTGCGCTTGAGGGTGAGCGTCACCCGCTGCTTGGGGCTAACGAGCCAGGAAAAGACGTTGCCCACCGCCAGCGCCAGCTCGGGCGTGGAATAGAGCGCGCCGATGTGCAACTGTGGCACGAACAGGGCGCCGGTCAGCAATGCGTAGATAGCGCTTCAGGTTTCGCGTGGGCGGCGCTGTCAGTGGCTCGGTCAGCATCACACCGGCGACGAAGATGAGCGGCGCGGCGATCACCAGCCGCTCCACCTCCTGCGGCAGCGAGAGGCCCGATGACCACACTGACGGCGCACATCATGGCCAGCGCGGCGACGACAAACCACGCCGCCATCTCCTCCTGGCGGACCTTGCGCACGACGAGCAGACTGCCTACCAGCGTCGCCGGCGCCATTGCGGCGGTGGCGATCCACCAGCTTGCCGATTCGCCCAGCGCGAACGAGGTGATCACCACGGCGATGACGGCGGGATTGAAGATGTGCTTGTTGTGATCGAGAGAATGTATTTCGAGGACATCGCCAGGATCGCGGCCCAGCCAAGGAACTGGTAGCCGTCGAGCGACTGCGCCGGATCGATGATGAGCGCCAGGATCAGCGCGGTAATGAGCGTGGACTCGCCGTTCGTCGGCACGCTGAGGAATCTTCGCCAGCAGCGTATTCATCGCCCAGCAGATAATGAGCAGGAACGCGGCGGAGAGCAGCATCGAGAGCGGCGAAAAGGGCAGCAGGCCGAACGTCCCCAGCGCGACAGCCACGCCCAAGATCCCCAGCAGGACGTAGAGCGTCAGCCGGTACATCGTGATGCCGTCAATCGCGGCGTCAATGCGTTTCAACATAGGACGTACCTCTCGAAGCCGCTGGTATAAGTCGCCATGCTCTGCGCGTCAATCATGTACCCTTCAAAGCCCTCCAGCCCCTCGACGAAAGCGACGCCCATGCGTCCCATCGCGAAGGCCGCCGTCGCGAAGCGGTCCGCCTCGTAGACATCCGGCCCGATGACCGTCATGCTGACGATCTCGGCGATCGGCTGGCCGGCGTGATAGGGGTTGTAGATGTGTTGCCCGCGAATCGCCGTACCCGATGTCGCGACGCCACGATCGGTGATCGAGAGCGCCTTGACATGCTCGGCGCGATTGAACGGATTACGTATGCCCGACCCGCCACGGCGCGCCATCCTTCATCCCCGCAAGCTGCATATCGCCACCCGCATCGAGGTAGTAGTTGCGAAAGCCTCGGTCGTCCAGGATGCGCGCGGCGTTGCGGACCGCCCAGCCCTTGACGATCCCGGATGGATCGCATATCCCGTCGCGCCAGATGTTGAAATAGCCGCCGGTGGCGCGCCGCGTCTCCTCGCTCAGCGCCAGGATCGTCCGCAGGTCCTCGCTGTACTCGTCCTCGCGCAACTCACCGCGATTGAGCCGCGAGATCTCGCTGGTCTCCTTGTAGGTGCTGAACGTCTCGTCCACGGAGACCAGATAGCTGAAGACCGCCTCCAGGTCATCCTCGCGGAAACGCCTTCATCCGCCACCTCGACGGTGATGGGCATGCCCATCAGCAGCCGTGTTTCTTTCATTGCGTTCATCAGGCGCGCTCCTTGCGCAATCAGGTTAGGACGCCTGCGAGAGCGCGTCTGCCGAGGGACTGCATGAACGCCTCGCTCGTGTCGGTCGCGCCAGAGATGATGTCCACTTGCGCACTCTGCGCCTGGATCGCCTCGCTGGTGAGCTGCGGCATCGCGTAGTTGATTGATCTCGACCGAGCGGTCGCGGTGGTTGGGATATTGCAGGAACTGCACGTTCGTCAGCCGGCCGTTCTGGATCGTGATCTTGACCTGGACATAGCCCCATTGCGCGTCGGCTTGGCCCCGCCGGTGTAGGAGCCGTTCTTGTACTGCCCGTTGTCGCTGGCGTCCCACCGGCCTGCGTGGTGGAGGAGCCTGAGTCGCCGGTAGAGCCAGTGCCGGAAGACGGGTCGTTGGAAGAGCCTTGCGACGGCGTAAAGCCGACGCTCGCGCGCGCATGCGCCAGCGCATAGATAATGAACACGCCGATGATCACGGCGGAGACGACAAGCTTCTTCATCGTTGGGCGCTCCCTGGCAGGCGTTCGCATCGTGCGCGAAATAGTGTCGCGTTTTCCTAAGCGTATCAGCCAATTCTTGAATTTCGATGAGAATTTGCGCTATGTCCCTGTGGACCTGCGCGAATAGTTTCAGCAACTTCGCGCGAATTACACGCTCGCGCCTGCCAATCGGCAGGAGGCGTCATCGTCTCGCCGTCGCCAGCTTTCCCGTCCCCTTCTCTATCGTACGACCATGCGGCAGTCTTATCGGTCGTGGCGCGATTCGTCCGCTCATTGGCCCAATTTGCCCTAGAAAATGCCCTTCAACATGACATACGGTATGGCCATGTCTTATAGCTTGGTACGGCGAAGAGTCGCACAGGAGGCGCTAATGGCCAGTATCCATTCGCTCGCCAATTCGGGTGAACTCGCGCCGCGGCGGATCGTGTTCGTGGTCTTGCCCGACGTGAACCTGTTGGATCTCGCCGGTCCGGCACAGGTCTTCCATGCCGCCGCTGGCATGGGCGCGCCATACCGCGTCGTCTTCTGCGCGAGCCAGCCAGAACTCGGCAGCGCGCAAGGCCTCACCTTGGCGCATTTGGAGCCCCTCCCGCCGGTCGGCGAGGGTGAGGTCGTGCTCGTGCCCGGTGTACACTTGCATGCCCAGGCGCTCGACGACACATGGATAGACCCGGCGGTCGTGCGCTGGATCGCCGAGGCCTCTCGAGCGGGCGCTCATGTCGCCTCCGTCTGCACGGGAGCGTTCGCGCTTGGCGAAGCCGGCTTGTTGGATGGCCGGCGCTGTACGACACACTGGCAGGCGGTCCCCCTCCTGCAGAGCCGATACCCACGCGCTATGGTCGAGGAAGCGATGCTCTTCGTGCAGGATGGGCGCATCACTACCAGCGCGGGCATCGCCTCGGGGATCGATCTGGCCCTCGCCCTCGTCGAGCGGGCGCATGGCCCCCTGCTCGCCGCCCAGGTAGCGCGCTACCTCGTCGTGTATCTGCGGCGCAACGGATCCCACGCGCAGCACAGCATCTACCTGGACTACCGCACCCACCTGCACCCCGGCGTCCACCGCGCACAGGACTACCTGGTCGCCTCCCTGACCGCCCCAGTATCCCTCACGGATGTCGCCGCTGCGGCGCGGATGAGCGTCCGGAGTCTCAGTCGCGCGTTCAAGGAAGCCACGGGACTGACGCCGCTGCAATATCACCAGCGGCTACGGCTCGAATTGGGCGCCGCCTTGTTGAGCAGTCCCGAGTTGAGCATCGAAGCCATCGCACAGCGGTGCGGGTTCGACGATGCCCGTCACTTCCGCAGGCTTTGGCGCCGTACGTTTGGCGCGCCGCCGTCACACAGTCGCGCCAGCGCCTAACCCATCGCCGTGTCAGAAACGACTTTCTATCAGGCCCGTACGCGGATAGGCCCCGAGCGAGAGAGGCGCCGGCCCGGCGCTGTCAGACCGGGAGAAGGAGGGGATTATGCGCCGAGGAAATGCCGACCGCGCCCGCGTCGAGGCCTGGCAGCAGCGCTTCCGCGTTCCACAGGCGCTGACCAGCGCGGTGGCCTGGGCGTCAACTAGCTGCGGGCTTGCCGCGACGAATCGCTCGGGCGTGTATCAGCTCTACTGTTGGGATGTGCCGACAGGACGCCTCACGCAGCTCACCGACCGGCCCGAGGGCGTCGTGCAGGGATTGCTCGCGCCCGATGGGCGATACGTCTACTACTTTGATGATCTACAGGGAAAGGAAATCGGCCACTTCGTCCGCGTACCGTATGAGCGCCAGCCTATGGCGAGTGGCCGTCACGAGCCAGGCGCCCGCCGCGATGTGACCGATATTACCCCAGGCTTGCCGCTCTTCTCGCTGCCTGCGGGTCCTGGCGCGCTCGCCATCAGTCGGTCGGGACGCCGGCTTGCCCTTGTCGCCGCTCATGGCGATGCGTTTCATCTCTACACGATTGACGCTCAGGCCGACGGTTCCCTGCTGGCCCCACGGCTGGTATGGCGCAGCGCGCGCGATGTCCTCGGCCCGGTCATTTCGTCGGGTGGTGAGATCGGGGTCGTGGCATCCGACGAGCGCACCGGCGCGAGCCACTTCAGCTTGCGCGCCTTCGACCTGGAGCGCGGTGAGCAAATCGCCGAGCTATGGGATGGCCCCGCTAGTAGCCTCGAGCCGATCGCCTTCTGTCCCGTTCCTGGGGATTCCCGTCTGCTGGCCGTGACCAATCGCACCGGCATTGAGACAATGCTCCTCTGGGACCCGATTAGCGGTGAGCGCATCGATCTCACCTGGCCTGAACTCACCGGTTCGACGCGGGCCTTCGATTGGTCTCCAGACGGGTCGCGCGTCGTGTTGCGCACTTTCGAGCAGGCGAAGCAGCAATTCTATGTGTGCGAGGTGGCCACGCGGACCCTCAACCGACTCGCGCATCCATCGGGGACGTACCGCAACGCGTATTTTGGCTCCGCGCAGGAGATCTTCGTCCACTTCAGTGACGCGACCCACCCCACGCAACTCGTCGCGCTGGATGCGTCGACGGGCGCCGTGCGGCGGACCCTGTTGGCGGCGGGCGCGGTACCCGCCGGACATCCCTGGCGGAGCATCACGTTCGCCTCCTCGGATGGCCAATCCATCCAGGGCTGGCTGGCCACGCCCGACGGCCGAGGGCCGTTCCCGACCATCGTCGAGGCCCACGGCGGCCCCTACAACGTGCAGACCGATGCCTTCTCTCCCTCGAGCCAGGCCTGGCTCGACCACGGCTATGCGTACCTATCTATCAATTATCGCGGCTCGACGACCTTCGGGCGCGCGTTCCAAGAGCAGATCACGGGCAACCCCGGTGCCTGGGAGGTCGAGGATCTGGCGGCGGCGCGGAACTGGCTGGTGGCGGAGCGCGTCGCCGATCCAGAGCGTATCCTCCTGACCGGGTGGTCCTATGGCGGCTATCTCACACTGCAGGCGCTCGGAAATCAGCCCGACCTCTGGGCTGGAGGGATGGCGGGTTCCCCCGTCACCGACTGGCGTCAGGTATATGTGGAGGCGTCGGATGCTATGCGCGTCGGGGTGGCGGCCTTCTTCGGCGGCCCCCCCGAGGATAAACCGGAACAATATGCTGCCAGCTCGCCCATCACGACGGTAGGGCGTGTGCGCGCGCCGGTCCTTGTCATTCAGGGACGCAACGACAGTCGGACGCCTGCGGGACCGGTGGAGGAGTACGCCACGCAGCTGCGGGCGGCGGGCAAACAGATTGAGTTGCACTGGTACGAAACGGGGCACCTGGGACCGCTCCTGCAGGTGGAGGAAAGCATCCACCATCAAGAGCTGATGCTCGCCTTCGCCCAACGGGTCTGCAACCAACCCGCAGCGCGGGACTCGCGACGGCGCAGCCGTTTGGGCGCGTTCCTGCGCCGCGTGGGCTGGTCGAGGCTCCCCGGCCATGGGAGCCGTTTGTCCACCGATGCCCATTGATGCTCGATGGGTGGTCGTGCAGAGGCCAGTGGCTCGTTGCATCTTTGCCAAAGAGGCTCTTAGCCGAAGGCGACGGTGGCGAGCGTGCGCGGCGAGAGCGCCGCCATCACGTCGTCGTTCTCCATCACGATGTTCATGTAGAGATCGCGCAATGCTTGCCGGCGCGTTCCCGCCGAGATCGCGCGATTGATGACCGGCGCGTTGAGGTACAGTAGGCGTAAACGGTCGCAGAGCGTGAAGAGCCGCTGATAGTCGGCGCGCAACTGCGCGTCATACGCGCGCAGCCGGTTAATGGAAAAGTCGTCCGCCGCGAACATCGCCGTCAGGCGTTCCGCCGCCAGCTTCCCCGACTCCAGCGCGTAGTCAATGCCCTCGCCGGTCACTGGATTCACTAGCCCCGCCGCCTCGCCAACCAGGATCACGCGCTCGTCGTAGGTGGGCGCCGTCGCGAAGTCCACCCGGATTGGATAGCCACGCACCGGGCCGTCCTGGCTGGCCCCCGCGAGCAACCGTTGCATCGAGGGGATCCGCAACCAGCGGTCGAAGACCTCGCGCGCGTTGTCCGGCGCCCAGCGCCCCGCCAGCCCCATCTGAAAGAATCCGACGCCCACATTCGCGCGCGTTGGCGAGACGGGGAAGATCCAGCCATAGCCAGGCAGCGGCACCCCGTCGAAGCGGCACTGCACGCCCTCTGGCAGGTCGGTGATGCCCTCGTAATAGGCCCGGCACGCCAGCACGACCTCCGGCTGTTTCGTGAGCAACCCTAGCTTGAGTAGCAGCGCCATATTCGCGCCCGTCGCGATCACCGCCATGCGCGCGGCGTAGGTGGTCGTGCGCTTGCCGTGCGCCGCAGTCACCACGACACCATCCCGATTACGCGTAATATCCGTCACACGCACAGGACTGTCGAAGGTCGCGCCGCTGACAATGGCGCGCTCCAGGATCAGGTGGTCCAGCGCGAGACGCGGAATGATCTCGACATAGCTGTAGCGCGCATCGCGCATAGGGATATCGGCGTTGACCTCGCGTCCACTCGGCGCGGTGAAGCGCACGAGACGGTGGCGCGCGCTCCCCTCCTGGATGCGGTCCAGCAGCCCCATCTCGTCGAGGATGCGCAGCGCGCGCGGCGTCAAGCCATCGCCACAGGTCTTGTCGCGAGGAAAGCTGAACTTATCCAGCAGCAGGACACGCAGCCCAGCCAGCGCGAGATAGTGCGCCGTCGCGGCGCCTCCCGGACCAGCCCCGATGATGGCAACGTCATGCGGCTCGCTCACGCGGGCGCTCCTTCTCGAACCATGCCGAATCCAGCGGATCGTTGGGGTTCTGCGGACTTCAGTCCGCGCCGTATCGTGCTCCGGCTCTTCAGAGCCGAGAACACTCAAGAATAATAGGTGTTGCAAGGCGAATCACGTCATGACTGGCTCAGCCGCGCCACCAGCTCCTGCACGGCCTCGCGGCTCAGCTTCTCCTCGCCCTGCGCCATCGTGTCCAGCGTCGCGGTCGCCAGCGCCAGCGGGATCTGGATGAAGTAGCCGAACGGACCCGGCGGCAGCGTCCGCGCGTACTCGTCCGCCGCGCGCAGATTGCGCCGCGCGTAGCGGTCCATATCCTCGTCCGTCCAGCCATTGGGGTAGAAGTCAACGCCACGCGCCAGGTCTACCTTGCGGTTGCGCAGGATATTGACGGATTGTAACCCGCGCCCAAAGTGCAGCGCGTGCGAGCGGTGCATCTGCGCGCCGTCGTACCAGGCGCCGATGTCGCAGACCAGCAAGCCCACCGCCCCGGCGACCGCGTAGGTGTAGCGGTCGAGGTCGGCCTCCGTCTCGATGCGCCAGTCGTCCATGACCCAGCGCGCCATGCGCGACGCCATGCCTGCGGTCGCCTCCCAGATACGCGGCGCGATAAAGTCTGGCGCGAGGCACGCCCACTCGCCGATACGCGTCGTCACCTCCGGCTGCTTATCCGTATGACCGGCGAAGATCGCGGCGAACTCGTCATGGGCGAAGTCTTCGACGGTCGTCTGCGCCTGGAACAGATCGCTGATCGCCACCAGCTCGCGCGCCTTGATCTGCGGGTCGAGCGTGGGATGGTCTTCGATCTCGTCAATGGCGCGCATGCAGAGATATCCAGACGCGACCGCCTCGCGCAGACGATCTGGCAGCGCGCTGATGGGAATATAGAACGTGCGGCTGGTGCGCTCCAGGACGGCAAGCGCGTCCGCAGGCAATGTCATGAACTGGTCTCCCGCATTTCTTCCTGAAGCGTCTGTGTCACATCCTTCCAGAGCGTCCAGCGACGCGACCGCACCGGGTATCCATTCTCTGACACTCCGCTGAGCCGAAGCTCGACGGGTTCTCAGGCTACGCATGCCCCAATAGACTACGTTGGCGCCTGAAGGCTGTATCCCAGCCGACTTGTTCTTGGCCCAGCCGCAAGATGTTCAGCGCGGCATTGTGGTCCCGATGCAGGCTGGTTCCACACTCCGGACACACATGCCAGCGGATGGACAAGCCTTTCGAGACGATGGTACCACACCCTGAACATGCCTGGCTGGTGAATGCAGGATTGACCCCAACTACTCGCTTCCCGGCGCTTGCAGCCTTGAACGCGAGGATGGTCAGGAACGCGCTCCACCCCGCATCCTGGATGGACTTGGCGAGGTGACGGTTCTGCGCCATGTTGCCAACCCGCAGATCCTCGTGATAGATCACATCGAACCGTTGGACAAGCATGCGCGCTATTTTGTGTTGGTCGTCGCAGCGCTGTCGAGCGACATGCTGGTGCGCTTTGGCGAGGAGCGCCACTGCTTTGCGTCTGCGAGCGCTCCCCTGCTTGCGGCGACTCACTCGACGTTGGCAGCGCCGCAGATACGCTTCGGCTTTACGGTAATGGGTTGGAGTAACAATGCGTTCCCCATCCGCGCAGGTTGCGAACGCTTCGAGTCCGAGGTCAATCGCCGTTTCTTGACCAGTGGAAGGCAGTGGTTGAACAGGCGCCTCAGCGCATGAGATGGCGACATACCACCCGTCGGCTTCCTTGGAGATGGTAATGGTCTTTGGTTCGCCTTCGATAGGACGGGACCAATGTATGTTGATGCGCCCAATCTTGGAGAGCACGAGAACGCCGTTGTCCAGCTTTGCCCCGTTGCCATACTCCTTGAAAGTGAAGCTATGGTAGCGGGCGCGACCTTTGAAGCGTGGGAAACCCGCCTTCTCGCCTCGCTGTATCCGCGAGAAGAACGCCAGATAAGTTTTGTCCAGCCTCGCGAGCACATCTTGGAGAACGTGAACGTGGATGGCTGCATACTCTGGGAATTCGGCACGAATGTTTTTGACCTCAGCTTCTTGGTCATAACGCGATATGGACTTGCAATAGCGCTGCCAGGCGGTGATACGCTGCTCCAATGCCGTGTTGTAAAGATCGCGGCAGCGCCACAACACTTCGCTCAGCGTCCGTTGTTGGGAGGGAGTGGGCCGCAGTTTCTCTTTGTAGGTTTTACGCGTGTACAACTGTTCCATAGGTATTCATTCTGTCTGATCAGCGCTTAATCGGCAAGAGCAAAGTCCACGACCTTCAGGCGGCGAGGGTCAAACCCGCGGAGTTGTCTACAATGCGCCTGGATGATGGGTCAAGCGCCGTAGAACTACTGCGATTCGTCGTAGAACTACTGCGATTCGTCAAGGTAGCGTTCGGGCGCTGGCGTCTCCTTGAGCCAATCAAACGCGGTCAAGACGGCGGCAGCGAGGGTGCGTACCTTCTCCCAGCGGGGATCAGACACCAAGGCGGCATCGGTCCAGAACTCAGCGTGGTCCATCCCGCTCAGCGCCTCCAGATAGGCGTCCAGCGCATTGAGCTGGGTGGTTTGCTCTGGCGTCAACGTCCAGTAGGTGGGAGCGCACTGCGCCCAGTGCTCAAGTTCCAGCGCCATTTCATCGGTTTTGGCGGCAAAGTCCGGCGGAAGGAAGTGGGCGATTTGCTCTGCCGCCGGGGCGGCGAGCAGTTGGACGCTGTAGCGCAGATTCGCCAGGATGCCTTCTGCAGGCGTGGCCGCTGCCACACCACCCACGACGATGCGCCCTCCCGCGTCCACTCGTCTACCCATGAGGTCCTCACTCCCCTTGTGTCCCTGCAGATGAAGTCACTTTGATGGTATGTCACACGCTTGCCTCGCGTTGCCACTACCAATTGGGCGTCATGTCGAAAAAGCGTTTGCCCATCGTCCAGGCTTTATCTTGCTCGAAGAGCAGCGCGCCGAGGGGGCTGAGCGCCGAGTGGCGGTTTGGGGAATGCGAATGACGGGCTCACGACAGCGACTGTATTGTAAGATATTGCGGCGCCATATGACGTACGAGCAGCTATCGGCGCGTTACAATCATTGGTGTCTCATCCTGTCAATCGCTCAGGAGTATGCGGCGTATGGCGCGAATGGTGCTGACGACCTTCGGCTCCAGCGGCGACATCAATCCCTATGTTGCGCTGGCGCTGGGGCTGCGCGCGCGGGACATGAGGTCACCTTCGCCGTCGAGGAGAGCTTCCGCGACCTCGTCGAGCGGCTCGGATTTCCCGTCGCGCATCTCGCAGGCGACGCCATCGCCGTGATGAACGCGCAGAGCCTGGATCTCCTGCGCGACACCAATCCATTCCGCTCGGTGCATACCCTTATCCGCGACTACATCGTCCCGACCACAGGCCCACGCATCGAGGACCTGCGCGTCGCCTGCGCCGGAGCCGATCTGCTGGTCGCCTCACCGTTCCAGGTCGCCGCCTCCTTCATCCACGACCTCACCGGCATCCCACTCGTCACTCTCACGCTTACCCCCGTCACTATTCCGTCTGCCCAGGTCAACCCCGCGCCACAGCAACTTGGCCTGCCCAAGGCGCTGGACCCAGTGGTCAATCGCATCACGTGGGGTGTCGGCCTTGCGCTGATGAGCGCGTTTTTCGACCCGCCGATCAATCGTATCCGCGCCGAATACCACCTGCCGCCGCTACGCCACTGGATGTACACCGGCAAAGATCACTGGTCGCCGCGCACCGCGCTCGCCGTCTCGCGCGCGTTCTTCACGCCGCCGCCCGACCTGCCGGAGACTGTCAGCGTGACCGGCTTTCTCTACTGGGATACGCCAACGGACTGGCAAGAGCCGCCGGAACTGACGGCATTCTTCGCTGGCGATAGGCCGGTCGTCGCGGTCTCCAGTGGTTCGATGTCGGCGGAGCTTGGTCCCATCTTCGCTGACTTCTACCAGACGAGCGTTACCGCGCTCGAACAGGTCGGCGCGCGGGCGTTGATCCTGGGCGCGGCTCCCGGCTCGCTGCCCGATCCGCTGCCAGAGAACGCGCTGGCCTTGCCCTTTGCGCCCTTCTCCGAAATCTACCCACGCTGCGCCGCCATCATCCATCACGGCGGTATCGGCACGACGGCGCAGGGGCTGCGCGCGGGAACGCCCGCGTTGATCGTGCCGTGGGGCGTGGACCAGTTCTTCGCCGGCGCGCAGGTCGAGGCGATTGGCGCAGGGCGCTGGCTCCAGCGCAAACGCTATACCGTCGAGCGCGCGACCCCCCTGCTCGACGACTTGCTCCATCAGGATCGGTATCGGGCGCAGACGAGACGGATCGCCGGGCAGATCGCGGAGGAAGACAGCGTCGGCGCGCTCTGCGACCTGCTGGAGGATGCGCTGGAGCGCCAGCGGGCGCACCGCGCGGTTGTCGTGAACCGCATGGCGTCGCGGCAAGTCAAATCAGGAACAGATGGCGACGATGAGTGACGAGCGAGACGCTACGTCTGACGACGAGGCCACCAGCCAGATCTGGGCGCGCCATGTCTTCGTCTGCACTAGCGGCAAATATTGCCCGGAGGTGGACGGCGATGGACGCGGTGTCCATGCGCGCCTCAAGGAGCGCGTCGCCGCCGAGGGGTTGAACAGGACGGTGCGCATCAATCACAGCGGCTGCCTCGACCAATGCGGACACGGCCCGATGATCGTCGTCTACCCCGAAAGCGTCTGGTATTGGGGCGTGCAAGTGGAGGATGTGGACGAGATCGTGCGCGAGCACCTGCGCGATGGCCGTCCAGTTGAGCGCCTGCGCTATCGCAACCGCCCTGGCAAGAACAAGCTTCCCCGCGACGACGAGAACCACCCCATTGGCCGGCCTGAGCGCGCTCCCCAGCGAACGAAGCGCAGCAGGCGCAGCGCTGATCGACCATAGATTCCACGCAGGCGGTAGCTCTGCGCCGCCGGGCTGGCGAGAGCGAATAGAGCCAAGCGTGCGAAACCGTCGCTTGCGTATTACGTCAATGCACTCTACAATAGCGCCACTGATCGTGCTTACAGCTTGCTTCGCGGAGAAAGGGGTCGGTGGGCGAAGCGGCGTCGTCTCCCCGATACCCGAATCCTCTCCTATCATCCGGCATCGGGTGAACCCGTAGAAGCTCGCTTTCTGGCAGGCTGTGTCTGTGTGGTATCATTGTTCGGTTGTCTGCTCCCGCCAATGACGGCGGATAGTAAGGGTTTCAACGATGAACGGCAATTCGTCGCTGCTGAGCCGCCTGGGGCTTGGCGCCGCCATCCTGGCGCTTATCGCGTTCCTGATTCCGGTTGTCGCCATGCTGCTGGGCGTATTTGGCGTCGTGCAGATGAACAGCGACAATGATATCAACAACTTGCTCACTGGGGCGGTGATCGTCGGCATCATCGCGCTCGCGCTGGCCGTCCTGGCCGTACTCCTGAACCTGCCCGGCCTCTTCTCCGACCCGCGCCGGGGCGTCGTCACACTGATCGGGTCTGCGCTGCTGCTGCTGCTCTCGGCGGGCTTCCTCTTCGGCATGGCGCTGCCGCGCGCCGCGGCGGTGCAGAACCTCAAGGATAACGTCATCCCCTTCGGGCAGGCCATGAGTGATGGTTGCAAAGCCCCGCTCAACGCCACCATCGCGGACCTGACGAAGATGCGCGATTTCGCCGACTCGACGAAGACGAGCGACACCGGCTACGCGAGCGGAGCAGGCTCGTACATCACTGCTTTGCACGGCGACGACGCGAAAATGGTGGATGGCATCCAGGCCGTGCAGGCGGCGACCGTCCCCGATCCCAAATATCAGACGCTGAAAGACGAGTGCCTCAAGTCCCTCAAGGGGCTTGAAGGCTTCCTTGCCAATCCCGCGGCAAACCCCGTCATCCCCCCGTTTGACGCCCTGCTGGGCAAGACCATCAGCGGCTTCGCGTTACTGGATGCCAGTGTCGCCCTCGCGGCCGGCAAGATTCCGTTGCCAACTCCGCTGCCCGTCGGCACAGCGCAGACACTGGTGAGTGGCGCGCTAACACAGGTGATCAACACCAAGAATGATGCGCTAACCAAGGCAGGCGACGATCTGACCAAGGACATCAAGGACGGCCTGACCAACAACCTCGCGCCGTTCAAGGTCAACATTGCCCTTGGCTAAGCGACCGCACGCAGCGTATGCGCGCTAGCCGCTTCAGCGAGCGCCGTAGGAAGTATCACAGCTTCTCGCGGCGCTCGTCGCTATCCCAATGATGTTCACAGGTCTATCTGACGCCAAAGGGCAATGGTTCCATCTAAGGAAGAGATGCGGCGCCGAAGGAGAGGCGGGCGACGGTCTCTCCCTCGATGATCTCGCCAGTCTCGCGGAAGCCGCAACTTGCGTAGAGGCGGCGCGCTACATCGTTTTCCGGCTCGTAGCTGATGGCCACCTCATCACATCCTGGGATCGTGCGCAGACGGTCAAGCAAGAGGCGCATCGCCGCGCGACCATAGCCTTTGCCCTGGTAGCGACGATCTACCATCACGCGCAAAATCCAGTGTTTGCCCTCCTCTGGGACACACCATACATCACGAATCCGACCATCTCATCGTCGTCATAGAGGGCGAGAGGTACCCACTCCGGCTCGTACTTCGATTGGGCGAGCGATACCCCATTCGGGGCGACGAAAGGTTCCTGCTCCGGCGCCACCTTCAGCCGAACGCACTGCAACCAGTTTTCACGGGTGATCTCGCGCAACGTCATCGTCATGGCGCGCTCCGTCCAGATCTATCAAGCTCCAAGCGAGTTTTCTTCACGAACGGCGCGTGCGGAGCCGCTCTCATTCTCGCCAGCTATTCTATCGGATTCACGGCGCGTGCTGTCCACGCCAGAATCAGACCGCGCCCGTTAGCGCGTCGGGCAACTCCGTCACCGACGAGATGGTGATGTCCGCGCCGCGCGCCTGAAATGTCTCGGCAGTGGACCCTTCGGCGACGCAGACCGCCAGTACTGGCAGCGGATGCTCGACCTCGTTCCGGTAGCGCAACACGAGATCGAGATCATCCGCCGTGTCGCCCACGAAGAACGCGCCCTGCGAGCCGAGGCGCTCCAGCGCGGCGATCAGCGCGGCAGGATCGGGCTTGACATGCTCCTCGGAGGGAATGATCGCGCCAAATGGCGTCACGCCATGCGCGCTCTCGTAGCGCTGGGCGTCCTGCTCCTCGCTCCACACCTCGGCCAGCACGCGCGCCGCCCAGATCACCTCTGACCCCCAGCGCCCGGTAATCAGGCCATAGCGCGTGATGCCACGTTCGACCAGCGCCCGCACCGTCGCGGCGTCCAGCAACAGCCGCTCGTTGTGGACGTAGCCCGGCGCGTCTGGCGCATAGACCGGCTCATGACCATAGAGTTCGCGCCCCAGCGCCGCGCCCCAGTAGTATTCGTCGTGTACCCAGCGCGCCACCTCTGGATCAGGAATCGCCGAGGCTGGCGCGATCTCGTGCAGCCAGGGGATGCCGCCCCGATGCGCGCTCGCCGCCAGTTGCGCCAGCCGCGCCCACTCCTCGAGCGGAATCTCAGCCTCTGGCATCCCGCGCCACTCGCGCAGCCGCGCCGTCCACAGCGCGGTGAAGAGCGCCGTGCAGTGCCAGTCATTGTTCCATCCCCCCGCCAGCTTGAAGAGCAGGATATCCTCCGGCGTGAGCAGCGGCGATGGCGCCTCGCGCAGCCCGTTGACCTCGCGCACGAAGTGCTCCGACGCGCTCATCACCGCGCGGATGTACGACTGGCTCGTATCAATCAGCACGCCGTCCACGTCGAAGATCGCCGCGTCGAGTGGGAAGGCGCTCAAGTCCAGCCCAGGTCGCCGCCAGATCATGCGCGCGACTTCGCGCCGTCGAGCGCCTGGCGTGTCATCTCAGGGATGTCGAAGATCGTCTCGGCGACCGGCACGCCTGCCGCCTGCAGCGCCTCGACCTTGCCCTGCGCCGTCCCCGTCTTGCCGGAGATGATCGCGCCGGCGTGGCCCATGCGCTTGCCCGGCGGCGCGGTGCGCCCGGAGATAAAGCGACGACCGGCTTGGTCATCGTCGCCGCGTACGCCGCCGCGTCCTCCTCGTCGCTGCCGCCGATCTCGCCGCACATCACCACCGCGTCGGTCGCGGGGTCGGCCTCGAAGTCGCGCAGGATGTCGTGAAGGTCGTGCCGATGATCGGGTCGCCGCCGATGCCGATCACGCTGGACTGGCCCAGCCCCGCCGCCGTCAGCAGCGCCACCACCTCGTAGGTCAGCGTGCCGGAGCGCGAGACGAAGCCGACGCGCCCTGGCGTCATGATCTGGTACGGCATGATGCCGACCTTGCCCGCGCCGGGCGTCGCCAGCCCCGGACAGTTCGGCCCGATCAGCCGCGTCGGGTGCTCTTTGAGGATACGCCGCCACGCGCGTCATATCCAGCACCGGGATGCCCTCGGTGATCGCAGACGACCAGCTCCATTCCGGCGTCGGCCGCCTCCATGATCGCGTCGGCGGCGCCCATCGGCGGGACGAAGACGCACGAGACGTTAGCGCCGGTTTTGGCGCGCGCCTCGGCGACGGTGTCGAAGATCGGCAAGCCCTCGGCTTCCTGCCCGCCCTTGCCCGGCGTCACGCCGCCGACGACGTTTGTCCCGGAGGCGAGCATGCCCTTGGTGTGGTAGGCGCCCTCGCGCCCGGTGATGCCCTGCACGATCACGCGCGAGGTCTTATCAAAGAGGATGCTCACGGCTACTTCTCCCTGGCCTTGATCTCGGCGACGATCTTCTCCGCGCCGTCGCGCATGTCCGTTCCCCATGTCAGCCCGGCGTCGGCCAGCAGCGCGCGGCCCTCCGCCTCACCCGTGCCGGAGAGGCGCGCGACGATGGGCATGCCCTTGGGCAATTCCGCCTGCGCCATGATGATGCCCTTAGCGACCTCCTCGCCGCGCGTGATGCCGCCGAAGATGTTGACGAGGATGCCCTTCACCTGCGGGTCACACGCCACGAAGAGCAGCGCCTTCTTCATCACCTCGGCCTTGGCGCCGCCGCCGATGTCGAGGAAGTTGGCCGGCTTGCCGCCTGCGCGCGCCACCATATCCAGCGTCGTCATCACGAGGCCCGCGCCGTTGCCGATGATCCCCACGTCGCCGTCGAGCTTCACGTAGGTTAGCCCCTCGGCCTTCGCCTGATACTCCAGCGGGTTCGCCTCCTCCGGCTCGGCCCACGCGGCATACTCTTTCTGGCGCGGCAGCGCGTTGTCGTCGATCACGATCTTGGCGTCGGCGGCCATCACCTGCCCGTCTTTGGTCAGCGCCAGCGGATTGATCTCGGCGAGGTTGGCGTCAGTCTCCATGAACGCCCGCGCCAGCGCCGAGAGAATCGCGCCGCCCTTGGCGACGACTTGATGCGGCACGCCCGCCTCGGCCAGCATGTTGCGCGCGTCCAGCGGGAGCAGCCCCCAGCGCACGTCAATGGGCTTGCGGATGATCTTCTCCGGCGCCTCCTCGGCCACCTGCTCGATGTCCACGCCGCCCGCCGCGCTGACGATGGCGACGGGAGACTGGCTGGCGCGGTCGAGTGCGACGCCGAGGTAGTATTCTTCAGCGATCTCGATCTTGGGGGTGACGAGGACTTTCTCGACCGTCAACCCTTTGATGTCCATCCCCAGCACCTTCTGCGCCGCTTCGCGCGCCAGTTCTGGCGTGTCGCCGAACTGGATGCCGCCTGCCTTGCCGCGTCCGCCGACGTAAACCTGCGCCTTGATGACGACCGGTTCGCCGAACTCGCGCGCGATGGCCTCGGCCTCCTCTGGGGTCGAAGCGACCTTCCCCGGCTGGACCGGAATGCCGTAGCGCCGCAAGATGTCTTTGGCCTGATACTCGTGAATCTTCACTGCCGCAATCCTTGTGCTTTCTGCTGACTGTGTATCAAAGTAGCTCTAAATAACGCATGATAGGAGGTATGCCGCGCCGCAGTCAAGCGAACTGGCGGCCAGCAGCTTACCACAGGGGAACAGAATTGGATGCTGGAAGGAGTCTGAAATGGCCGAGATCGCTAAGGCATGGATTTTCCAATATGATCAGACCCGCTATGAGATTGAGGAGTTCATGCGCGAACATGGAGAGTATGATTGGTGGGAAGTAACAAGACTTGGTGATGAAATGAGCGTTGGTGATCGCGTCTATTTTCGACGAAGCAACACGAAAGGGCCGCTTTCTACTGGAATAAGCGCGGTGGGCCGTCTGTTGTCGCCAGTCTACAATCCTGATCCACCGACCATCACCCGTCGAGTGGATTTGCACTATGAATGGCAAGTTGAGCCGACGTTGACCGTCGCTGAGGTGAAGGATGAGCCCCTTCTGGGAGCAAAGGGGGCGCTCGTACCGGGTGTCTCAGGAACGAACTTTGCCCTTACCCCTGCGGAGGCGGCGCGGCTGGATGAGTTGGTAACGCCTCGGCTACAGCCTTTCCCACCTCACGCACAGGTTATTGACCCATTACTGGAATTTGATGAAAGGACGCGTACGTTGGCTGCGGTCGTGCAACGCCAAGGCCAGCCGGAGTTCCGCAATCGGCTCATTGAGGTGTATGGAGGTCGCTGTGCTATTACAGGCTGTGATGCCATTGATGCTCTCGAAGCAGCTCACATTAGGCCGTATCTTGGTCCAAAGACAAATCACGTCTCAAATGGACTTCTTCTCCGCGCTGACATTCATACCCTCTTCGATAAAAGACTACTGGCGATTGACGCGGAACGCATGACGGTTGTTCTCCATCCCAGCCTTAAAGGGACGACATATCGTGACCTTGAAGACAAGCCCATCCATCTGCCAAGTAACTCCGACCAGCGGCCAAACAAAGAAGCAGTACGATACCATCAGGAACGGAGCAGTCTGTAGCAAGCTTCGTAAAGGACTAATGAAGCCATGCCCGACGACGTGATCTTCGAGATGCCCTGGCTGCAACAGCTTGCGCTTGATGGAGACTATCCGCTGACCGAAGCTGATAAGCGCGTCGTCGAGATAGCGCATACTGCGCTCCTGCGCGCCGACGCCGTCGAACTCCGCCTGGGTGGCAAGGCGGGCAGGCTCGGCGAATGTATTGTCGAGACAGCGTTCCTCGAAGGCATGCTGTCCCTGCTGGAGCAACTTGGCAAAGCCGGAACGCCCGTCACCATCTTTGTGGATGCAGGCGCCTCATCACTCTTCGATGACACGACCTATGCTGCCCAGTTCTGGCCCGGCGTCCATTTCCAGCCAGCGTCAGATCGCGCGATGTCTGGCGAACACCACAATGCCAGCGAATTCGCCGAGCAGAAGCCGCGATACCTGCTCGCGCTCGACTTCCACGGCGCGCACGATGGCGAACCGTATCTCCAACAGCACGAAACGGCCACGTCGAGCGTAACGACGCTGGCGCAGTTGCATCGTGTCGCCGTACGCAGCTACGCGCATCGTGGCCCGCGACGGCGCTATGCAGCCTTTCTCGAAAACCTCTTTGGCCTGCCCGAAGGCACAGTGGACGACCTCAAGGCGCAGCCACGCATTCGTCTCAATGCGCGCGATGAGGCGCGTTATTCTGAGTTAGCCCGCGCGTCTGGCCTGAATGACAACACCACGCGCATCATCTGTTTCTTTCAATCCGTCGTCGCGGCCAAATGCTACGAGAACTGGGATGACGTGATGACAGCCATCTGCGAGCATTGGGCGCGCAACCATCCCTCACAGCGCCTGGAGTTCTTCATCGCCTGCGGACCCGACGACGATCAACCCGTCCGATGCGAAGACCTCGCCACATACTTCACTGGATTCACTGGCGTCCAGGGAAACGCACGAGTCCTCGTCGCCACGACGCCCTCCCTGCGTGACCTCGCCATCCTCGTGAGTCGCGCTGCACTCTGCCTCTCGAACGATACTGGCCCCGGCCACCTGGCGGGCACGCTCCACATCCCGACAATCACGCCCTATCTGCCCGGCGACATCTACCCCATGCGCATCTGGGCCTCGACGCTCTGGCATCATGGCGTGACGCTCCCGCCAGCTACATTCACCTTTGCCGAGATCGAGAACGCCATCCTGAACAGTCATAACGACATCATCAACAGCGTCCCCGCAGAGCTACTTGCAGCAGAGGCCATCTCCGCCCTGGAAGCCTGGCCTGCGGATCGCTGGTAGCCACGCTACTTCGTGATTTCAACTGAACTGAACTGGATGACCGGCGCGATGTCAGTATAATTCGGGATGTCTCCCTGAAGCAACTCTGCGTGCTGATTGAACGCCGCTATGAAATCTTCAGCCGAGTCAAAGACATACTGGCACATGGCGACAAAGGCTGGCTCTGATCCCGGCGCCGCGCCAGCCACGCCACGTTCGACTGACACGCCACGATACCCCTTACCGGCGCTCAGTCTCTCGATAGAGTCCGGCATATGTTTGGTCAGATAGTAGTCCATATCGAACCGCGCGCCTGACGTGTTTGGATAGAAGATGCTGATCTTGATCATGGGTTGCCTCACCTGTATGGAACGGTTCTTGTCCTTCCGCTCCTGTTTCCTCTCACTATGGAATGTAGCAAATTGGCGCCACATGAGCGCGATTGGGCGATCTGACACGATTGATCCAATTCTCATCGCCATCTCATCGCACGTTTGCCTTATACGCCTTTAACAGGAATACGGCGTGAAGTCCCCTGCTTTCAAGCCTGGGGATGAAACGCCGCCGCGCGCAGGGGACCCCCTTCCGAGTTGCAGACAGTGAAAAAGAAGAAGAAAAGAATGGTAGAGAGGTAGTGAGCATGGTAGAGTAGCATGGTAGAGTAGCAAAGAACCAGGAGAGTGGGAGCGCCAGGGCATGCTCAAGACCTTCAAGTACCGCCTCTCCCCGACCAAACGGCAAGAGCGCCTGCTCACTGAGCAATTGGAGGAGGTGCGCTGGCTCTGGAATACGCTGCTGGCAGAACGCAAGAGCGCCTGGGAAGAGCGGCAGGAAGCTGTTTTGTATTATGATCAGCGAAACGCTCTGCCCACCCTGAAAACCACCCTTCGCCGAAAACCACCCTTCGCCCTCCCCTCGCCCTCGCCTCGCTCAAGTCCACTCTCTCGTTGTGCAAGATGTCATCCGCCGTTTGCAGAAGGCGACGGAAGAAGGCGACGGACGCCTTCTTCCGTCGCCTGAAAGCGGGAGAGAACCCAGGCGACCCAGGCGACCCAGGCGACCCACGCTACCCAGGCTACCGGGGCAAGGGACGCTATGATTCGCTCACCTACCCTCAGTGGGACAACGGCGTCAAACTCAGCGCGAGTGGCAAACGGCTCAATCTCTCCAAGATCGGGGATGTGAAGCTCATCGCCCATCGCCCATCGCCCATCGCCCATCGCCCATCGCCCATCGCCCATCGCCCATTCGCCTCGCTGGAAGGCACGCCGAAGACCGCGACGATTCGCCGCACGCCGACCGGCAAGTGGTTTGTGACCATCTCGTGCGAGTGGGAACCGACGCCACTGCCTCCGACGGGGCAGGAAGTTGGCATTGACGTGGGCCTGACGGTCTTTGCCATGCCCAGCGTGGGCGATCCCCTCGAACCCCCACGCTTCTTCCGCGCCGAGGAACACGAACTGGGCAAAGTCCAACGCAAGCAGCAAATGGCCCTCGATGTCCATAAGGCCGTTCGCGCCACGCTCACGCAACAAATCAAACAGGCGTGTCCCGACCTGGATGCGCGTGCCGTCTGGATGCGCGTGCCGTCTGGATGCGCGTGCCGTCTGGATGCGCGTGAGCCAGGATAGGGATGCGCAGAAAGCATGGCGTGAACGGCAGGAACGGCAGCGACGACGGCGCAGTGTAGCGCGGACGCATGAGCGTATCTGCTGGCGGCGGAGCGACTTTACGCATCAAGCGAGCCGTCGGCTGGTCAATCACTATGATCTCCTCGCGGTTGAGGCGTTGTCAGTCCAGAACATGATGGCGAATCATGCCCTGGCCAAAAGCATTCATGACGCGGCGTGGACCCAGTTTGCATCGTTACTCGCCTGTAAGGCAGCATGGGCCGACCGGCGGTTGGTAGCGGTGAATCCGGCGTACACGAGTCAAGACTGCTGCGGCTGTGGCTGGCGGCATCCTGGCCTGACGCTCGCCGACCGCATGTTCCACTGCCAGAATCCGGCGCGACCTGATGGTGGTATGGTGGTTTGGTTCTCGACCGAGATCGCAACGCGTCGCTGAATATTCTGGCGCGTGGCAAGGCGCTGCTCAATCAGGATAGCCAAATGCGACCAATGGCATTGGGATGACAATGCCAGCCTTCGGGCAAGAAGCCCCGGCGTTTACGCCTGGGGAGTCATCACTGTGGCTCCAGCGCGGGCAGTGGCGTGATCGCCTCGCGTGGCTTCTCGCTGAGCAGCAGATATGCCTCCCAGAAGGGGCCGCGCACGCACTCGACCTTGCCACTCAGTCCCCCCGCCTCGAAGGGAATCGCCGTCACGAGCGTGTTCGAAATCATGCAGGCCTTTTCATTCGGCGTCGCGTTCCGTCCGTAGACGGCGTTCTGTACCCAGGCCAGCGGCGTCAGCAGCCGCGCGTTGCGCAAAAAGCTCGCGCTCAACACGACGATATAGCGCCCACCCGGACGCAGCACACGCCCAACCTCGCGCAGCGTCGCGGGGTCCTGTACGTACTCGGTGGGAAACGTGCTCACCACCGTATCGAAGCTGGCGGCGGCGAAGGGCAGCTTCTGTGCGCTCGCCTCCAGCACCGGCGTGAACGCTGTGACGCCCTTGCTGCGCAGCCGGTCGCGCGTCGCGGCCACCATCTGCGGCGAGCGATCTACTGCCGTACAACGATAACCGGCCTTCACCATATCGGTCAGCAGCGTGCCGATGCCGCAGCCGATCTCCAGCACATCGCGCCCGAGGATGCGCGGAATCACCAGCCGCTGCCAGACACGCCATTGCCCTGCGAAGGGAATCGTGCTGGCAAGCCAGTAGAGCGTGCGGCTACGATAGAGCAGGCCGAAGAGCATGCGCAGGATGTCCGCTCGCACGGGCGCTTTTGTGGCCATGCCGCGCCTCCATCCCCTGGCGGCGACTGAAAAGGGCTTCAGCCCGTCGCGCGTGCTCCGGCTCCTTAGAGCCGAGAGCGCTTAAACTACGGAAGCGCCCTGGAGGCAAGCTTTCCAGCCACCTCCAGGGCGCTTTACCTAGACCGACGCTAACCGCTACCGCTCGGCCCCGACCGGCTCGCGCGTCGGCGAGAGGATCTCGTCCACGATACCGTAGGTCACCGCCTCGCTGGCGGACATGAAGAAGTTGCGGTCGGCGTCCATCTTGATCTTGTCGAGTGTCTGACCAGTATGGTTCACCAGGATCGTGTAGAGCGAGTCGCGCATGCGCAAGATCTCACGTGCGGTGATCTCGATGTCCGTCGCCTGACCACCCACACCCTCCATCAGCGGCTGGTGGATCAGGATGGTCGAGTGCGGCAGAGCGTAGCGCTTGCCCTTGGACCCACCGGCGAGCAGGATCGCGCCCATGCTCATCGCCATGCCCATGCAGAACGTGGCGACATCGCACTTCATGTGCTGCATCGTGTCGTAGATCGAAAGACCCGCGTACACGCTGCCGCCGGGGCTGTTGATGTAGATCGAGATATCCTTGGTCGCGTCCTCGCTCTGCAGGAAGAGCAACTGCGCGACCGCGACATTGGCGACGTTGTCGTCAATCGGGGTGCCGATAAAGATGATGCGCTCCTTGAGGAGGCGCGAATAGATGTCCATGCCACGCTCGCCGCGCGGGGTCTGCTCGATCACGTTAGGAATGATCAGGCCCTGTGGCGTGCGGGCGAAATAGGCGTCCACCTGGCGCCGGATGGCGTCGGGATCTAACTTCGGTGTCATACGGATGCTCCTGGCGCTGAGACCGTGTGAGACTATGTAAGACTATGTAAGACCATGCGCGACCCTTTGCCTGGTCGCGTATAGGACAGCATAGCACACGCGCGACCACCCCCGCAAAGACGTGACGGGGGCGGTGTTGGCGACATGCGTAGGGTACGGACAGGCACGCGCGCTGCTGGTAACTATGCGCCTGCGCGAATCTCCAGGTTGCCGACCGAGACGTGCGCCGTGATCGTACTGTCGGGATTCGGGTTCAGGTCGGTAGAGATCACGTTCCGCGAATCGCCTTGGTCCGTCGCGTGCGGGAATCCTGAGATATCCGCGTTACCCACTGACGTCGTCGCCTCGACATGCGCGCGCGTATCGCTTGGCAGTGTCAACTCCACGTTCCCCGCGCTGGAGGTCAGGTCCAGATTCGTCTGTGGCGCGAGCGCGCTTTGGACCTCGATATTCCCGGCGCTGGCGCGCACGCTGGAGCTGCCGCTCAGCGTCACCGCGCGCATCGTCACGTTGCCCGCCGAGACTTCGACGTCCATTTTGCCCGCGATATCGTCGATCTCGATGTTACCGGCGGCGCTCGTCACAGCCAGGTTCGCGGTGGGTGGCACGCTGACGCTCAGGCCAATCCTCCGCTGCCCCGCGCCGAAGATTGCCACCCCGTCCGGTGAGTCCACGCGAATGGTGACGCGATCGCCGTTCTGCTCGGTGGTCAGGGTGATCGCGTCCAGGTCCTGCCGCGCCAGCGACTGCGTGATGGCGTGCGTCTCCTTGGTGAGCACGGCGGAGACCTGCCCTGCGGCGCCCTGCGTCACCTCAACATTGGCGGCGTCCGCGTCGATCACCACGCTGGGAACAGCGCCAACGGCAAACTGTCGCGTCACCGTCTCACGCGCCGGGCTGGTCACAAGGAGGATTCCACGCACGGCGCCCGCCGCCGCCGCCGTGCAGGCCGTCAGCGCCGCGCAGACAAGCAGGATGCTGCCCAGGACGATGACCCAGGGTGAGACACGCCGGGGATTCTGTGGACGCTCGCGTGGATCGGTATTCACGCGCCGCTCTCTCGTCTCGTAGGGGGCTTCAATCGTGGAGCGAGCTTCTCCGCTCCGTGGTTCGGACTCGTACCTAGACTCGTACATGGCGTTCCATCCTCATCGGCGATACTGCGTTCGTCACACTGGCGTCGGCAGTCAATATGTATGGGCTCATCCATCGCGCCCATTCATCGTGGCGAAGCGTCGGCGCCGCCTGTAGAGAGTATTCCGCACGGATGTCACAGCGCCGCGTCGGAGTTGTGACAATCCCGCGACGAAGCGCGCGCAATTTCGCGCCGTTTCTGATCGTCGCTACTCCGTGAAGCGGTAGCCGACGCCCCAGACCGTCACGATCTGGTCGCCGACCGCGCCCAGCTTCTTGCGCAGCCGCACGATATGCGTATCCACTGTGCGATCGACCCCGTCGTAGTCGTAGCCCCAGAGCGATTGGAGCAGGAAGTCGCGGCTGAAGGCGCGTCCCGGATGCGCCGCGAGCAGCGCCAGCAGCTCGAATTCCTTCGGCGTCAGGTCCAGATCTTGTCCATCCAAACTGGCGCTGTGGCTGGCGACATCCACGATCAAACTCCCACGCGTGATGGGCTGCGCGGCGGGCGGCACGACAGCCCCGCCGAGTCCAGCGACCGGCGCCGTCTGCATCGCGTCCGCCTGGTTCATCTGCGCGTCGAGCGAGACACGCCGCAGCATCGCCCGCACCCGCGCCATCAGTTCGCGGATGCTGAATGGCTTGACGACGTAATCATCCGCGCCGACCTCCAGCCCCAGCACCCGGTCGATCTCCTCCGAGCGCGCGGTCAGCATCAAAATCGGCGTGAGATGGCGCTGGCGCACCTGCCGGCAGACCGACAACCCATCCATCCCTGGCAGCATCCAGTCGAGGATGATGAGGTCTGGCCTTGTCTCTTCCACCAGCTTCAGCGCGCCAGGACCGTCGAAGGTCTGATGTACCGTGTGCCCCTCGGCCTCCAGGTGCGAGCGCACGAGGTTGTTCAGGTCCACCTCATCCTCGACTACCAGTATCGTCGCCATGATCGCCATCCATTTCTCTATCTCACCGGCTGGCGGTTGAAACCGCGCCTGTGGGCCATGCGGCCACCAGATCTGCCTGCGCAGGTCTCAGACCCGGTGGCGCCTCTGGGTGTCCGCGCAGGCGGACATTGTGGCGGAACGCCCAGAGCCGCGATTTCAATCGCCGGGACTCTGTCCTCCACATTATCGCCTCTACGCAGTCATCCCAGCGGCGGGCGCGTTCTCCGGCGCGATTGGCAGCGTCACACGGAAGCGGCTCCCCTGCCCCACCTCGCTCTCCGCCGTCACCACGCCGCCCATCGCTTTCGCCAGATCGCGTACGATGGCCAGCCCCAGCCCGAAGCCGCCGGTGGCGCGGGCGCGCGAGGCGTCGGCGCGATAGAAGCGCTCGAAGACGCGCTCCAACTCCTCCTGCGGGATGCCTACACCCGTATCGGCGACGACGAGGCTCAGGTGATAGTGGTCGGGTCGCTCGACTGAGAGCGAGACGATGCCCCCAGCGGGCGTATAGGTGATGGCGTTGCGCGCCAGATTCAGCAGGATTTGCGCCAGCCGCTGCCGGTCCGCGAGAACAGGCGGCGCATCCTCGACAGGCTCGCGCGTCAGCGTCACCTGACGCTCGCGGCGCGCCAGCGGGGCCAGCGCCTCGTACACCTCGTCGAAGACGCCAGTGACGGAGACCGGGCGGATCTCCAGCCGCAACTCTCCCGCCTCGGCGCGCGCCAGCGCCAGCAGATCGTCCACCAGCGCGCTCAGCCGCTCGGATTCCCGTGCGATGATCGTCAGGTAGCGCTTCATCTCCTCAGGCGAGGTCGCCGCGCCGTCTGCCGCCTCCGCCGCCAGCAGCAGCGATTCCGCATGTCCGCGAATATTGGCGATAGGCGTGCGCAGCTCGTGCGAGACGTTGACGATCAGCTCGCGGCGGCTCTGGTCGGCCCGCGCCGCCTGAGACTGCGCCCGTCGCGCCGTTGCCCGCGCCTCCTCCAGCCGCAGCGCCTCATCGCTGACGCCGAGCGTGATCTGCGCGAACCGCCCCCAGACAAACGCCAACCCGTCGCACACCAACAGTGTGATCAGGCCCACCACGACGCCGAGCAGCGTCAGCAGCGGAGAGGCCAATGCCTGGAGTTCGCGGCCAGGCTCCAGTCCACCGCCCACCGTCGCCTGGAGCAGATACGGTAGCGGCGCGGTGAGCAGACCCGCTGTCAGCGCGATCAGCCCAACCAGAATGACAAAGACGACCACCCCGAAGAGCCACTTGATGAACAGGTAGAGCAGGCCCGTCCAGGTGACGCGCGCGCGCAGCCGCACCCCAAGCCGCGCCCAGTAGTTCGCTCCCGGCTCAGGTGTAAAGGGCATTTTCTGGATGGGAACGCCCAGCCACCAACTGGTAAGCTGGCGCTCGAACTCGGCCAGGCCCAGCCAGATGTAGAGCGTCGCCAGCAGCAGCGGGATGCCGATGAGGACGACGACTGTGCTGAGGCTCGTCGAGATCAGCGTGACCAAGAGGATGAAGTAGATCAGCCCCAGCGGAAAGGCGGCGAGCAGGTAGAGCAGGTTCAGGTACGACTGACCGCGCCAGAGCACGCCGACAATCGTGGCGGGCCGCGCGCGCTGGGCGAGATCGGCGGAGAGCGAGCGCATACGACAGATCACTTTCTTTATGAGTCGTTCAGCAGCGTGAGAGCGAGGGCTTTCGGTTCGTCCAGTTCATCCAGTCGAATCGCCAACGTCTCCACTGTAGTCTACGTGGCGTCTGTGTCAGATGTGCGTCGTCTCTGTTGCAATCACGCGACGGTTACGTGCGCTTAACTTATGCCTGGCCAGGGGCTATCTAGTGATAGCCGGTTGCATGCAATTCTCCAGTACATAACAACAAGGCAAGGTTCATCAATTTGGTGAACCTTGCCCTTCGTGGGTTCGTGGTGTGAAAAATCCTACGAGCACTTGCAGGATACTGCTGTCTCTACGCTGTCCTCACCGCCCATGCAATGAGCCCAAGAACGATTGCCACCACGAGCATGGCGCCCCCACGAGTGATTCCACTTCCGTCGATCACGTGCCGTGATACCCCATTCTCCACTGAACGCACGAGCAATAACGAGCCCACAATCCAGACGAGGCCGAAGAAGGCCACGACCCCCGCGAGGATCAGTAGCACGCGCGTCACTATACGCTCTCCTTACGCCTATCCAACGTTGTTTATGTAGACATAGCGCCCCGTAGCATCTACCTCGGCGCGAAGGTGCTGGTTGCGGGTGTTCCCGTTCCAGCCATTATACGTGCCGATGTTCGCGCCGAGCTACCGCATCCGCGCCGCGATAAACATGCTAGTATCAGTCCTCTGCTAGCGCAGGTCGGTGAGGCGCTCTGCGACGGTATTCGCGTGCGGCAGATGCGCCTCTGCGCCCTCATCCATGAGCGCGCGAACCGAGGCAGCAAGGGCTACTCGCAGCGCCCCAGGCTCGGTTGTGCCGACGTGCGTATCTGCGAAGCGCGCGAGGGTCTCAGCGGGCAGGTCGTCATAGCCGCGCGCCTGCATCGGAGGCAACCCCTGGCGTAGGCAGGCCAGTGAGAGCGCGTGGTCGCGCACAGCGCCGACGTAATGCTCGGCCTGCCAGAGACGCCCGCGTTCGATGCACGACCGCGCATGCAGCGCGTAGATGACGCCCCATCCGAAGAGGTCCCCCGCGACTGCTGGCGTGGGAATGAAGAGGCCCCCCACCGGCGTGGGACGGCCGGACTCGCCCGCCGCTATCTCGCCGAAGAGCAGCCGGAAGCGTGGCCCAGCGGGACGAAACTGCGCCGCTGACGTCATCGAGAGGTCGAACTGCAGCGCGTCGGGGAACAGGAACACACGATAGATGGTCGTGCCGCGCTCGAGGTCGGCAAGGTGGACCGCGTCGAACTCGTCGCTGAGCGTTCGCGTCCAGTCATCGAGCGTGTCCGCGACCGGCGTATGGTCGGCGACAGCGAAGGTGAGATCCAGATCGGAGTAGCGGTCGCCACCACCCAAGGCGAGCGAGCCGACGACGGCTCCGGCGACGACACGCTCATCCTCCTGTGCGAGCCGGAGCACGCGGTCACGCAGCGCATCCCGCTGCTTAACGGTGAACATGACGTGCGCTTCTCCCACCGCAGGGTCGAGAACTGCTTCAGCCGACCCAATGTCCTCAACATCGGGACAATCCACGTGAGGATAGCACAATTCGCCAGGCAGTCCCACCAGGCGGTTGCGCACGTCGCTGCGGCCAGCGTCTGTCATAGACTCAACATATCCTCAAGCGGGCAGTGGAGACCGTCGGCCCTGCATGCAGGCCCCCCCTTCAGGTCGGGGGATAGCGTCACCTAGAACAGGTGTGCTACACTCCATCGAGACAGGCAGGCGCCCACGTCGTCCGGTGGGACAGGCGCCGCCGGAGCATCCCCTCATGGGCAGTGTCAATGAGAGTCAATAGGAGAGGCAGCGTGAAGTATCTTCTCACCTCGGCTGGTATCAAGAACACGAGCATCCACAACGCGCTGGTCGAGATGCTAGGCAAGCCGATCGCCGAGTGCGATGCCCTCTGCATTCCCACGGCCGTGTACGGGCACCCGATGGCCGGTCCTCGCAATGCGTGGCGGTTCATCAGCGGACAAGAACCTCGCTGCCCCATGGTTGGGCTGGGTTGGAAGTCCTTGGGCGTGCTGGAACTCACTGCGCTGCCCAGCCTCGATGAGGAGCGCTGGGTCCCCGTGGTTCGAGAGACGGATGTCCTGCTCGTCGAAGGCGGGGATGCCGCGTACTTGTGCCACTGGATGCGAGCATCTGGCCTCGCAGATCTCCTGCCGTCGTTGAGCGAGACGGTCTGGGTGGGGCTGAGCGCCGGGAGCATGGTGATGACCCCTCGGATCGGCGAGGACTTCGTCACCTGGCATTCCCCGGCCGGCGACAGGACGCTGGGCGTGGTCGATTTCTCGATCTTCCCGCACCTCGACAACCCGGACCTACCGAGCAACACCATGGACGCCGCAGAACGGTGGGCGGCGGGTATCGGAGGTCCGGCGTATGCGATCGACGACGAGACCGCCATCAGAGTCGTGGACGGCGCCGTCGACGTCATCTCTGAGGGACGCTGGAAGCTGTTTACCCCCTAGTACGCTGGTCTGGTCCGCCGGTCGTCAGCGCGTAGTCGTCCCGTGCGGGTAGGGGGTGGGAGGAATCCTGTGCATGCGGACATGCTCTGTCATCTCAGCCGTGTTTGCTACCGCCCCTAGTGTAGGATCGTCTGCGCAGGTATATCGGGCAGGAGCGCCGCGCCCACCAGCGGCGCCTGCTCGCCCAGCGTGGCCAGCTCTAACCGTAGCGCCATCCCACGCAGCCGCTTCTCGACTCGCGTGCGTATCACATCCAGGAATCCCTCGTGGCG
The DNA here is from genome assembly GCA_963733745.1 of uncultured bacterium. Lineage (GTDB taxonomy): Bacteria > Chloroflexota > Ktedonobacteria > Ktedonobacterales > JADMIN01 > DASWAC01. Next base: position 9,548 of record CAVTFE010000074.1, on the reverse strand, counting down.
AAGCGCGATCGCGCCACTCAACGCCACGACCTCGATGCGCGTCAACTGCGCCAGGTTCACCAGCCCCAGCGCCAGCTTGTCGTAGAGCGCGTCCCAGACCGCCGCGTCCTCGATCTCCTCCAGCGGGCGTCCGTAGCGCAGGGCGAGGCGCCGCCCGCCAGTGTACGTCTCCAGGCAGCCCACCTGGCCGCAGAGGCACTCGCGCGTGTCGCCGTCCAGGACTTGGTGGCCGAACTCGATAGAGAGCGCCTGGCCTGTTTCGCCAGTGGAACCGAGATAGATCGCCGCGCCGGTCCCCGTCGAGACGGTCACGTACGCGCCGCGGTCGGCGTCCCGCAATACGCCGAAGCGCCGCTCCGCGAGCAGGCCACAGACGGGGTCGTGCGCCAACCGGACCGACTGGACCGGCGCGCCACAGCGTTCGGCCAGGTCATGTGCGAAGGGAAGGCCTTCATAGTGGCGCAGGTTCGGCGCGACGGACACTCCACCACCATCACGCATGAGACGCGCGCCGATAGAGACGCCGATACTAATGGCATTCGTTTGATTACTAATATGGTTAGTTTGATTACTAATGGGATTAGTTAAAATGCCCGCGGAGGAGTCGTTTAAACTAACCCCGTTAGTTATTTTACTAATGGCCTTAGTTATCTGGTCGAGTTGCCGCTCATAGCGCTCCTCAGTCGGAAATGGGTCGAGCGAGAGGGCCGCCATTGAGCGCGGGGGGTCGTCGAACAGGGCGACGCGCGTGTTCGTGCCGCCGATGTCGAGTGCGAGAACGTTCCGCTCCCCCATGTCATTCTCTCCTAGCAGCCGTGCGCCGCATCTCGACGGACTCTTGCGCTTCGCTCGTTCGTAGTACTCTAGTAGTTATCGGGAATCATTTCCATCGCTCCGAAGACGCTCCACCCTCCATAAGCAGGATTCGCCAGCAGGATTCGTCATGCTTACCAGCGAGGCTTCCGTTCCCAAGCCCGTCAGGCGCTCGCGGTTCGCCAACTGGGCGCGGAGCAACATGCTCTGGCGCTCGTATCGCGTCGGCCTGCTGCTCTTCCGCACGCTCTATATTATCAACCGCGAGCGCTCGCGTGTGGTGCGCGCGCGCCAGCGCGGCGACGATGTGGCGCGCCCGAATGTCGGCGCGCTCATCGGCATCCTGCGGGAGTTTCGCTCCGCCGCGATTGACCTGGGCGGGCTGCTGATCAAGCTGGGCCAGTTCCTGGGCGCGCGCGCCGACCTCCTGCCACAGGAGGCGCTGGACGTGCTCGGCACCCTGCACGACGAGGTCCCTCCAGAACGCTTCGAGGATATCCTCACCGTTCTGGAGGCCGAGCTTCAGGCGCCGTGGCAAGCTGTCTTCGCCAGCATCGATCCACAGCCATCCGGCGCCGCGTCTATCGGCCAGGTGCATCTGGCGCGCCTGCGTGATGGCCGCGTCGTCGCACTGAAGATCCAGCGGCCAGGCATCGCGCGCATTATCCAGACCGACCTGCGCACATTACGTTTCGTGCTGGATGTCGTGCGGCGGCTGGCTCCGGGCGCGAATCAGTTCATCGACCTGCGTCAGCTCTATCAGGAGTTCAGCCGCACGGTGAACGAGGAGCTGGACTACCAGCGCGAGGGACGCAACGCCGAGCGGTTCGCGCGCATCTTCGCCGACGACCCGATGATCGGCGTGCCCGGTATCCTCTGGGAGTTTTCGACCCGGCGTGTGCTCGTGCTGGAGTGGATGGACGGCATCAAGATCACGCGCTTCGCGGAGCTGGACGCCGCCGGAGTGGACCGCGACGCGCTGGCGAAACGGCTGGCGGGAGCGTATATCCGCCAGGTGCTGGAGGCGGGATTCTTCCACGCCGACCCGCATCCCGGCAACCTGCTTGTCCAGCCCGGGCCGGGCAGCAGCGCCCGGCTCGTCTTCGTGGATTTCGGCATGATGGGGATCATTACGCCGAAGATGCGCACGGGACTGCGCGATATGTTCCTCGGCGCGATCCAGCGCGACGCGCGCACGGTCGTGCGGGGCGCCGACGCGCTCGGCTTCCTGGCGGATTCGGCGGACCGTGAGGCGATCGAGCGGATCGCGTCGAAGATGCTCGACCGTTTCGCCACGATGCCTGCGGGTGACCTACGCGAGATGGACCCACGCGAGGTCATGGACGACGTGGAGGCGGTCTTCTACGATAACCCGCTGCGTATTCCGGCGCAGTTCGCCTTCTTCGGGCGCGCCGCCTCGATGCTGATGGGGCTGACGGTGCAGCTCTCACCCTCGTTCAACTTCGCCGAGGTGGCGACGCCTTACGCGCAGAAGTTCCTGGGTGGCAGTGGCGTTGGCGCGCTCTTCAAGCTTCTCGGCGTCGAGAATCCGCGTGAACTGCCAATGGACATCCTGCGCGAGACGACCGCGCTGGCGCGCACGCTGGGCGACATCCCGCGCCGGCTGGATCGTGTGCTGCAGAGCGCGGAGCGTGGCGAGCTACGCATCGTCATCACCAATCCCGCGCTCGATCCCGAAGGAGCGTTGCATCCCAGACGTGGCAGCCCGCTGGATCTGCTGACGCGACCGGTGCCAGCGTGGGCGCCGCTGGCCGCCGTGGGTGCAGGACTAGCCGTGTGGCTCGTCGCGCGCCGCCAACGGCGTGGCCTCTTACGCTGACATTCCACGCTTCACAATAAGGGCGTGCGTTGGAACGCCGTCTCGTGACGTAGGGGTCCTGCGCTAACAGGACCTGCTAACGCTTTCCCGCGCTGGTGATACTCAGTCGCATCATACCGTTGTAGTTCCATAGGTCCCCTTGAACAATGGCGCATCGACCCAATAAAGGTGGGCTGAATCACCTGTGCGTGACGTAGGAGAGTTGCTGTATCATTCGCCAATCAGGACATCTGAGGATTGGGCTGTACGTTGAGTGCGGCCAGGAAGTCATCATGGAATCCGCCGTCAGGATAGCCATGCTCCATCCGCCAGAGATAGATGACTAAGGATGCTCGCGCAGCAAACCAGTAGATCTTTACTTCTTGTCGTGCGGTCAGCGAAGCGCCGTAGCTTTTGAAGAACTCCTGCCACTGCGTCACCGGCACGTACCACCAGAGAAACACTCCTACATCTCTCATCGGGTCAGAGAGCAAAACCTCGTCCCAATCAATGAACGTCACCTCATCTTGTCGGACAAGCATGTTGCCCGTATTGGGTTCGTTATGAACAGGCACAAGCGCCACATCGTCGAAGAACCCGGCAATTTCCTTTAGCTGCGCAAACTGCGCTCGCAATGGCCCAGCGCTTTCGAGACGCTCTACCCTCATCGCCAGGTGATCTAGGTCCTGATTGAGGCTGGCTCGATACTCCAGACTTCCTTCCTCAGCAAGAATCTCAATCAGCTGCGCATCTTCGTGGTATGCCTTCATGAGTTTCGCTACCTTGCCAACATGTGCCGCGATCCACTCTCTGTCAGGATGAGCGCCGTCAAGAAATTCTTGTATGACATAGGGGCGCCTCGGTAGCTTCCGCTCGCCAACACACGGGGTGCGAATCCACCGTCACTAAGTCTCTGCAGGCTCTTGATCGGCACATCAAATTTGACGAAGACCTTGCAGTTGCGACTTGAAGCTATGTAGCATTCCTTTTTCCTGCCATACTGCGGTTTCTCAATCGCCCAGTCGCCTGGACCAAATACCTGCAGAAGCAGCTCTCGAGCATTATGCATAACCTCAGTATACCCGCTTGGACTATCCGAACACTATTACGGAAAGCTGGCAAGTGATATAGCATCGCACCATGCCGTTGTACAAAGATCACCTGGCTAGCAGTAAGACGATGGCGACTACTGACCGTCCACACGGGCGATCCAAGGGGCTCATCAAACTACAACGATATGGCGCGACTGGGTATGCTGACGAAATTGCTGTTTGCGGCGCTTCCTCCACGCTATCGTCTGGAGGCGGCGCCAAAACATTGCTGAGATGACAGAGCATGCGTGCATGCACAGGAATGCATCTCACCGACCGGCAAGAGGCGCGATTGGTTCAACCAAGCCGGAGCGCTCACTGCTCAGGACCGACCCAGCCTACTCGTGGGCAATTAGCTTCCAGCGCCCCTCGGAGACGACCTCGACGACGCCGTCAACCACTTTGATCGCGGTCTCATCGTCGATCACGTAGGCCGGAGTCGACAAACCGGCGGCCCACCGTTCTGCGGCGTCCATGGTGTTGCTCGGTAGGTCCGGGTTGTCGACGTGTGGGAAGATCGAGAAATCGACGATGCCCAGCGTCTCGTCACCACCCATAGGCGGCTTCCACCCGACGAAGTCCTCTCCAATACGGGGGGTCATCACCATGCTCCCGGCGCTCAGCCCGCACCCAGACCGTCTCGCGCAGCTCTGGCAGCATATCCGCCAGTCCGGACTCCCGCATCCAGTGGCACAGGTAGAGGGCATCACCGCCCGAGACTAGCAGGACGTCGGTCTTTCGGACCAGGGGGATCCACTTCTCCTTGTCGATGCTGGGCAGCGCGGTGAGCTCCAGCACGCCCACGGACTTCCACCCTAGTTCGCACATGGGGGGTTGGGGCTCGCGTCCGGCGATGAATTCCCATGCCCCAAACCCCAGGACCGACGCAGGGGTGCCCATACATTGCGGTGGGAACGCAGAGAGCGCTGGACTCGGCGATCGGCTTGCCTAGCATCTCGACCAGCGCGTTGTGGATGCTCGTGTTCTTGATACCAGCCGAGGTAAGAAGATACTTCATGCTGACTCTCCTCGTCACTACAATCAGGTCTCACTGCATCAGCGGCCCGCTGTACACCTGGTCAAGACGTGATCGACCGGCGCAGAAAGACACCCCTTCTACACGCCCTGACGCAGTCCTTCTTCAACCGAGGTCATGTGCTCGGTCGCATGCTGCGCTCTCCCGGCAAAGATGTCGCCGGCGACTCCCTCACCAACGACGGTGGGTACCGGAGCGGCCAGCTACTCATCGGTGAACTGGCGCAGGAGATCCAATAGTTTCAGCCGCGCTGCCTGGTACTCCGCTACCAGCATCTCCAGCGTGTCGTCATGGCGCCAGTTCACGGTGGTTTGATTGATGCGGGCGACGGCCAGTTCCAGCCGCTCCTGCTCCTCCGGGGTCAGCGCGTCCCAATCGCCCAGAACGCCCGGCAGCGGCATGCCCTCTGGGTATTGACTGCGTAAGAACGCGTCGCGCGGCTCGCCAGCGAGCGCACGGCGCAGCAACTGCTGGATATTGCGCTCGTTTTGCGCCAGATGCGCCAAATGGTCCTTGGCGCGCCACGGGGCTGCTCCGGGAACGTCACTCGCCGTTACCGGGCGCTCCAGGTCTTGCGGGCTCAGCCCCTGAAAAAACGCCGGGACCTGCGTTTGCGACGCCGCAAGTGCGTCCAGAATCTCGGCGCGTGTTGGCATGATGACGCTCCTGAAAACCAGTAGGAAACGCACGGCGTGTACAGACGGCGCCGCCAGGCCGAGAGATGATTAGGCAAGAGGTACGGCCTACGCCTACTAGAACAATACACAGGCGCCGGCAGCTACTTCGCGTCAAGGTCACGCTGCATGAGGCCGAGGTGGTTTCCCTCGGTGTCGCGCACATACGCCATCTGGCCCACGCCCGGCACTGGGCCAGGCTGATGCACCTCAGTCCCCCCAGCGGCGAGGGCAGCCGCAAAGGTGGCGTTTACGTCCTCGACGTCCACCGTGCAGGTGTACCCAAACTGGGGAATATCGCCCTGTGTGGGGCTGGTGCGCTTGCCCAGACCGCCATCAATGCCTGGCTGCCCCTCACCCGTCTTGATGAGCCAGTAGTCCATCCACTCAATCTTCTCGATCGTCCAGCCGAAGACGTTCTGGTAGAACGCGATGGCTCGGTCGACATCATCCACGTAGACATCGAAATGCACCACTCGATTGGCCAAGGCTTGCTTCCTCCTGTGGAACGATAGGCGAACAAACGTTCTGACGCATAGGATATCACCTGCCTGCCATCTGCCGCTGGCTCCCTTACCTTTGGCGAGTGGTGAGGGTGACTATCGCTTCAAGCCTATCAAGCCTATCGCGCCAAGCGCAGGCTGCTCTGGAGCATCAGGCGATTCCCCTGGGCGCTCTCTGGGCGCATTGAATGCCAGGAGCATGAAGCGTGGGAAGCAAGATCCCGCCGGCAATAGCGGGGACAGACGTACTCGGTCGGGTACGCAGGCGAGCTTCGTTAGCTTGAACTCCACGCCGACAACCAGCTGGACGAACAGGCGAGCCAGGTCAGGTCCTGCAACCCAAGGTGGGGTCGCGGAGTACAAGTATCCCGATGACTTGTACGCTCTCTTCTGAGCGCGCAAGCGCAATTGTCCAGGTTCAGTGTAAGGAATTGGCAATCTATCTGTAGGGGCAAGGAGAGTCTTGCCCGTTCACCGAGCGCGCAATAGATCGCGGCCTACAGGTACAGCAGTCCAGTCAGATTTGCTACTTTCCCCAGCCCTGCCGCGCCTGCGCTCGCCTGCGTCGAGCAACGATCCCCTTTATGCCACCAGGAGCCCACCCCCTACTCATCGCTTTCTACCGCAGTATCCCGCAGCATCCCACGCTCTTCCCCAGGAGAATTGCATGATCGCACAGGCTGTTCGCCGTCTACGAGGAGTGGGCCAGCGGCATAGGTCTACGGCCCTCAAGACGCTTTTCATTTTCGCGCTCGCCGCAGTTGGCTTCCTCGGATTGGCGCAGCCAGCACACGCCGCAGCGGTTCCTCCTGACATGGCCGATGAGTGCGAGAGTCTGGCGCAGGGAGCGACTGTCTCGAAGACAGACCTGAGTCCCAGGCCCTTTGACGCCGCGCGGATTCCCGGCTCGCCTGCCTTCACCTTTACGACCGATAGCGGCGACATTGCCACGCTGGTGGCGTGCCAGCAGAAGGTCATCAACGCCAACCCGTCGGCGCCCTACTTCGCTGATGCGCATCAGAAAAACTTCAATCAGGCCAACTGGGACGGCTACGGCAATCCGTTCCAGTGTGTCGAGTTGATCGATCGCTACGACTGGCTGCGCTGGCATGACACCGACGCGAACGGCAATAAGTGGATCTGGGGCAATGCCGCAGACAACTGGGACCGGCATCCGGCGCGCTTCGCTCAGAAGGTCAATGGGGGCGATACGGCTCCCGTGGCGGGCGATATTCTCATCTGGAACGACAACGACTACGGTCATATCGCCGTGATCGTGGATGTGGACGAGAGCGCGCAGACCGCGACGATCCTGGAGCAGAACTTCACCTACGCCTATGCGCGCACTCCAGGGAAGTTCATTTGGTACACCGCCAAACGCGCGCTTGATTTTGATGTGGCGCAGGATGGCGATACGATGCGCTACACCTTCACGGGCGCGTACACGGCGTGGCGGCAGGACGGTACGATCTTCACCGGGATGGACACGCGGCCAGTGGGCTGGCTGCACGCATAGCCCGGTGTTTCCTGTCAGAAGCCGTCTTTGAAAGAGTAAAAGAGTATATGTGGGGCGGGACTAGCGTACCGCTTGGAGGCGCTCGCGCCTTTGAGCGTGTTTGGCACGCGTGTTTGGCAATAGAATGACGGGTTGAGACTCCCTCCTGGGCTAAGATTCGATTTTCTGCGATCTTTTTTATCGGTTCCGTTTTGGGGAATGCGACACAGAACGAGAACGATGCGCGCCGCTGGGCGCGCCTGAAGGCCCATCGTCGTATCATCGTAGTATCAGGGCCTCTTGAGAGGTCGCCAGTTGGTGGAGGACCGCGGTCATGAGAAAATTGATTGTGCTTGAATTCGTCACCCTTGATGGGGTCATACAAGCCGGAGGCGGGCCAGAGGAAGATACTAGTGGCGGCTTCGCGTATGGCGGGTGGGTAGCCCCATATGACGACAATGCTGCTGGAGCAGTCGTGAACAAGCAGTTGAACATGCCGTTTGATCTGTTGTTAGGGCGCAAAACCTTTGAAATTTGGGCGACGTACTGGCCGCACCATGCGGACCAATGGCCGGGCGTCATGACCGCGACCAAGTACGTCGCCTCGCATACCATGACGTCTCACGAATGGCAGCCCTCCGTGTTTTTAGACGGAGACATTGCGGAACAAGTCAGCAAACTCAAGCAGCAGCCAGGGCCGGATTTGCACGTGTACGGCAGTGCAAATCTCGTTCAGACGCTCATGAAGCATGATTTGGTCGATGCGTTCTGGCTCAAGATCTATCCGCTGACGTTGGGCAGTGGCAAACGGTTGTTTGCCGATGGCACGATCCCAGCGGCGTTCAAGGTGACGGAGGGCCAAGTCTCCCCAAGTGGCATCATTATCGTGAATTACGAGCGTGCAGGCGCCGTCACGACGGGAAGTGTAGGGGATTGAGTTAGCCAAGCACGCGGCAATGCGAGGACCGCGACAGCGCTCGCATTGCGCTTGCTTCGAGCCGATCATGCGCATCCCTGCGCGCATGCCGTGCCTTCGGTAGACAATGCCCCCTCCAACGCGCTCTGTCGGAGTCTGGCATGAGGAGATCGGAGTGGGAGGAACCACTGGAGCCGATCCCACTCGGCGTCGGAGAGATCGCTTGGAGAGGGTGGCGGCATGATCTACGCTGTACAGCATGCCGCCCCTGCCCTTCACTGCAAAACACGCTAAGCGTCGCGAGTCTCCATATCAGGCATGCGGGATCAGGCATGCGGGCGGGTGTCTACCGCACCAAGGGTGAGCGCGCTCTCGGCCTGCATGAATTCACCGATACGCGCGGCCACCTCTTCCAGATCATGGCGCTGAGGGGCGTTCAGCTCTTGCGAGGTTTCCACCTGGATCTCGGCGCGCTTGCCCTTACGTCGCAGACTCCAGACGCCCGCCACGACGCCACCGATGATGACGAGCGGGAGATGGCCGATGGAGCCTTGCGCCAACCCGCGCGCTCGCCATTCAGGCGGGACCAGCCGCTCGCGAGGATGGCAGCCGATGGCGTAGCAATCGAAGTGGGGCAGGAGGTGGACCTCATCATGGGCCTCCTGCCAGGGCGCCTCAGATTCACCTGCCAGCAGCCAGGCGCGCCAGCCTTCGACCTCGACCTCTTCCAACTCATCCGCAATCTGGCGCCTTAGATCGGCGGCGGCGCGGGGCTGTATGCCAAACCACTGCGCGAAGTCACGGGGAGTGGCGGGCCCATAGGTGGAGAGATAGCGCCGGAAGATCTCTTGCAGCGCCGTCGCGTCATCCATTTCTTCCCAGCCGCCGAGCCACTGATCGGCGCGCGTGAAGGTCACCTTATTGCCCAGATGCGGGCCAAAGCAGAGCAGCCCGGCATTGGCCGCTGCGCCGAGAGCGTTCTGCCAGCGCGGCGCCTGCCCTCCGAAGGACGGGCTGACTGGGTCCATTGCCCATGCTCCAGTCCGGCGCGTCACCTCTTCGCCCAGCTCTTCGCGCGTCAAATGGCAGCCATCCAGCGCCGCGCCAATCGCCGCGACGATGGCCGCGAGCCGTGTGGGGTCCAGACCGCGCTGCGCGAGCCGGCGCGCCTCACCACGTGCAGGATGCGTGCGGAGCGCAG
>CAVTFE010000073.1:0-6629 GCA_963733745.1 uncultured bacterium | reverse complement strand
GGATACGCTGATCGCCACATCGCCCGCGGGGCGTTCACCACGACGCCGGGATCGTCGCCAGAATTAGACGGTGGTTAAGAAACCTTGTCTTCAGCGCTTGAGAAGAACGGCAGATCGAGCGCTCGGCTGGGTTTCATAGCATCTTATTAGCTAGTCTTCACCTCCGAAGCCGCCTGGAATCGTTTGTGTAGGGTCATCAATCTGATATTGAGCCAACACCTGCCCATCGCTCTGCCTCACAACCATTACCTTTTCATCTGAGTCCAAGTACCCAAGGAAATAGAGGTTCTCAGTTCCCACGACGATCTGTGATGGCGTCGTCGGCTGGACAGGAGCGCACCACAGCTTTGTCCCATCGCTGAGGTTGAGGGAACAGAACCGTTCGTCTCTTCCCGCGCCAGCCCCATAGAGTCGGTCAGGCGAGATAAACACGTAGAGAGAGAACGGAGTCTCATAAGACCAACGCTGCCTCCCGGTCTGTGCGTCGAGCGCGGTCATGTGCGTATGCGCGACCAGATAGAGGGTTTGCCCGGCCAGGGTGCGTGCAAAGAGTGTGAAATCGTCGACGGTAAAGCTCGCCTCAGTGAACGTCCAGAGAACTCCTCCATCCTGCGCGCGCAGGGCAGACACTGTCCCTGGCAGGTTCGTTCCGCCACTCTCGTAACTTGGCTTCAGGAGATCCACCCGTTGATCATCCGCCTGCAGGCGATAGCCAACGGTGTTGTCCGTTTTTTCGACACTCCCTTGCCAGATATCCTTGCCGTCGTGTGCACGCAGCGCGCGCACGAAAGTGTAGGTCGCGGGATCTCGATCACCAGGACGCTCTGGGCCGAAACTTTGCTCGATGATATACACGGCCTGGCCAGCAATGGCGACGCTTCCGAGCGTGTAGTAGTCGCCTGTCGAGAGATGCCAGAGCAATTGCCCGCTCACTCCATCAAGCGCTTGTAGGTCGTTTCGTCCCACCGACAGGTAGAGTATCCCATTGGCCGCCTGCATGTCATTGATTGCATCAGTCCCGCTATCATGCTTCCAGAGGATGGTCCCCGTGTACGCATCGAGGGCCGCGATGACTCCCCGCTGCCCAAGCCCGCCAGCGACATAGACAACAGGGCCAGAGATGAGTGTATGGTATCTGGCGCTGCTGCCCTGGCTCAACGCGACATTGTCGAGGAGCGTTGTCTGCCAGACTCTCTTCCCATCGCTCGTGGTCATCGAAGCCACAATGAACGCCAGGGCGTTCCCATGAAGATCGCCAGGCGCCGTCGCGGCTTTCTGAGCGCGCCAATATGAAACATAGATGGTGTGCCGTGGCGCCGTAGAGCGTTGGGGCTGGTTCTGACCAGGGAAAGAGATAGTACAAGCGCTCACAACACCCACAAGACTCGCGCCCACTGCAAGCCAGACGACAGCCAGGTAGAAGCGAGCGTGAAGATGTCGCGCGTATCGGCTACGTGGCGTTGGCACGCGAGAACACCCCTTCTCTAGCGATCACGTTCATGTCTTTGCAAGAAGATGAGGCGCGACTGCCCTATTTGGACCTCATGTTTGGACCTCATGTTTGGACCTCACCTGGCGTTCGTGGGGTTCTGCCGCTTACACACAGTTCGCGCCAGCGCCTCCTGGCGGCGTGGCGCACGACGGGTTACAGCGCACAGGCAGACCGCATTTTGGGGGTGCTGAAGCGACTGGCTCGAACAACCGGCGCAAGGACATCCTACGCAGAGAACTTCCCTGAAAATGAGTAGGCCCAGGAGCCAGAGATGGAGCCGCTCATGTCCAACCAGAGTCACCAGCGACATTCACTAGAAACCCATCGGATATACGTCGCACGGGCGCGCGATCTCTCCTACTGAGCGGCGTCCTGTTGCGCACAGCAGGGAATGGGCCGCCATTGGCGTGGGACAGCGAAAAGGGGATATCAGGAGATCGGCAGACGCCGGACGTTGCGGTCGGCGGGAGTGGCGCTAGTGCGATCTCAGTAAAGGTGGGCCGGAATGGGGTATGGTGAGCGATATGCGACCTCCCCTCTTTGTCCGTACGCTCACCGACGAGGAGCGCACGGCCCTGAGAACCGGTCTGCGCTCGTCGGATGGCGTACAGGTGCGTCGCTGCCAGATGGTGTTGGCCAGCGCTCGTGGCGAGCGGGTCCCCCAGATCGCCGTGCTGGTGGGCTGCGACGAGAAAACGGTGCGCCAGCTCCTCCATCGCTGCAATCGGCTGGGGCGAGAGGCGTTGCCGCGGGGCTCCTCACGTCCGTACCAGCCACCGCCACGGGCCTTCCCCGGCGAGCGCGCCGAGCAGTTACGCGCGCTCTTGCACCGCAGCCCGCGCGACTTCGGCCATCCGACCAGTCTGTGGACGCTCGACCTCGCCGCCGAGGTCAGTTTCGCCCACGGCCTGACCGACCACCTGGTGACGGGCGAAGCGATCCGGATGACGCTGCTGCGCCTGGGCATTGGCTGGAAACGCGCCAAGCACTGGATCACCAGCCCCGATCCGGCGTATGCGCGAAACAAAGGCGCCGCGACCGCCGGATCGCGCACACCCAGGCGCATCCCGAGTGGGCGCTGGGCTTCGCCGACGAGGTGTGGATGAGGTGTGGTGGAGCCGCTTGGCGCAGCCGCGCCTGCATGCCTGGGCCGAAGAGGAGCAGTCCCTGCGCCTGGTCGAACAGACGGTCGCCAAAGACGATCCCGATGCCAAAGCGTTGGCCTGCTACGGCCTCTTGCTGCGCCGCGTCGGACACGCGGAAGCGGTCTGGCTGCGCTTTGTCCAGGGCGCCCCCTCAGCGCGATCACCATCCAGTTCCTGGACTGGTGCTGCCCCAAGCTGGCGGCACTGGGCGTTCCCGTGTGGGCGCTGATCTGGGATAACGCGTCCTGGCACGTCAGTAAGGCCGTCCGCGCCTGGATCCGAACGCATAACCGCGCCGTGAAGCGACGGGGCCAGGGGGTGCGCATCCTGGCGTGCTATCTGCCCGTCAAGAGTCCCTGGCTCAACCCGATTGAGCCCAAGTGGGTGCACAGCAAGCGCGCCATCGTCGAGCCGACCCGCTTGCTCAGTGCCCAGGAGGTGGCCGACCGCGTGGGCGCCGTGGGCGCCTATCATCGCTGTCCCCATGAACCTCACCTCTCGCTTCCTGACCCGATTCAGGACAAGGCCAGTTGATCATGCACTAGGTATCAGACCGGGGCCGTCGACAGGCTGCATCGAGCCGATGGCCGGGGTGGGCGCGAGGTTGCTCAGCGGCACGGGAATCAGGCCCATGCGCATCTTGAGGATGAGGATGCGCTGCACAGAGAGGTCAATGCGCGCCTGGGTCAGCCGTCCGCTGGCGAGCGCGGCTTTCAGCGCGTTGATCATGCCGATCATTTGCGCAGGCGTCATCGGTCCTTCGAGCATGTCGCAGCCCGCCAGGATCGCCAGCACACCGGCCTCGTTCATGCTGTAGCGCTGGGTGACGCCGTCCATGTAGAGCGCGTCGGTGATGACGACGCCGTCGAAGCCGAGATCGTGGCGCAGCACGCCGTCGATGATCGTGGGCGAAAGCTCGGCGGGGAGGTTGGGGTCGAGCGCGGGCATCAGCAGGTCGGTGGACATGATGGCGCCGACCTGTCCGGTGGCGAGCAACGCGCGATAGGGGGCTAATTCAGTCTCTTCGATCTGCTGGCGTGTGCGGTTGATGACAGGAAGGCCCGCGTGCGCGTCGATGGTGGCGGCGCCGAGGCCAGGAAAGTGCTTCAACGTGCCGACGACGCCGTTGTTCTGCATGCCGGTCAGGTAGGCGCCAGCGTAGGTGGTGACGGTCTGGGGGTCGGTCCCGAAGTTGCGGCTGCCGAGGTCTGGCCCGCGGACGAGCTGCACGTCGATATCGGGGGCGAAGTTGACGTTGAAGCCGAGCGCCGCCAGGTCGCGCGCGACCTGCGCGCCCTGGCTCGTGGCGTAGCTGGTGGAGCGTGAGTTGGCGATCACGCGCGCGGAGGGACGCGGGCCGTAGATGTCCTTCAAGCGGTCCACGCCGCCGCCCTCTTCATCCAGCGTGACGAGCGGGGGGATGACCGAGTGCGCTTTGGCGGCGGCGATCAGGGCGCGCGCCTGGCTGGCGTTCTGAAGGTTCGCCGCGTAGAGGATAACGCCACCGGTATGGAGTTGCTCGACCATCGCGGCGTTGTTTTTGGTGTAGCCGCAGCAGAGGAAGGTGGGGATGAAGAGCTGGCCGAGCTTGTCGTCGAGCGACATGGTGGCGATGTAGGAATCGGCGAGGTCGGCGAGCGTCTTGGGGACGGTGGGGACCGGCGTTGGCTGTGCGGTCGGGCTGAGGGAGGCAATGATGATGCGTGTTGGCGAGGTTTGCGCGGATGATGGCTGCGAGTTGCGCGCGGAGGAGGGATTCGCGCTGAAACTGGCGGTCAGGAGCAGGGCGAAGAGGGCGCCGATGATGACGATGCGCTGACGGGGCTGGTGATAGCGGCTCAGCCCAGTCCATCCTCTGGTGGCGAGCTTTCTGGCCCGGCTGGCCCCTTCCCAGATGGCGTCTAGCGCCCGATCGAGCAGATCAATGAACACGGCGACTCTCCCTCGTGCGCCTCCACACCAGCGGTCCGGTAGATGTAGAGACGAGGGAAGATAGCCGCGTGGCCACGAGAAATCCAGGAATGAAAACGCGCGTACATGGCTACGTCTTATGTGCAAAGCAGACGGCGCTGAACAGTGAATCGATCATGTCAATACCCCACCCTCGGCTCTTCGACCGCCGGAGTACGGAACTATTGCGGACTGAAGTCCGCGCGCGCCGAGGACCGAAACGGATTGAGTATCACTCCGTTGGCAGTGTGGAGAGGATGCGCAGATGCGGTGGCTTCGTGGCGTCTTTGCGGTGGTTGGCCTGTTATGCGCGGTGTCGCTGGCGGGCTGTGGGCTGCCCTGGCCCTTCCCCCAGCCGACCCCTGATCCCAAGCTGCCCGACGCGCAACAGGTCTTGCGACCACTTGAGAGCGGGCCGAACGCGGGCGATGTGGATACGCTTGATCCAGCACAGATACAGTTCACGTTCGACTATGGCGTGGCGCAACTGATCTTCCCGCAACTCGTCACGCTAGACGACAAGCAACAGCCAGTAGACTGGGCAGCGGAGTCCCATACAATCAGCGCAGACGGGCTGACCTATACCTTCCATCTGCATCACGGTATGACGTGGTCGGATGGAACGCCGATTGACGCCACCACCTTCGCCTATTCGATCAATCGTACCCTTGACCCCTGCACGGGGACGTACACCGCCACGTATCTGTACGACTTGGTGGGCGCGGAGGCGTTCAACAACAGCGCCTGTCCCGCTGGCGCGATCAAGAGTACGGCGACGCTGATCGGCTCGACCATCCAAATTCCTGATCCATTGACGTTGCGCCTCACTCTTGGGCATCCAGCGGGTTACTTCCTGTCGGCCCTCACCTGTCCGACGTCGTACGCTGTGCCGCAGGCGCTGATCGAGAAGTACACCACACCAGTACACTACTCCTACAATGACTCCAACGGAAGCGCATCGACCTGGACCGACCACCTGCTCGACAACGGCTCTTTCGGCGGCAATCTCTATCAGCTGACGACCTGGCAGCATCCGAATTCCACTGCTGACGGGCGCGGACATCTCGTGTTCGAGCGCAATGAGCGCTTCTGGGGCAAGAAGCCGCTGCTTCGTCGCATCGAGTATACCCTGTACCGCGCCGTTGATTTGCGCGCACAATGGCAGGACTTCACGCACGGCAACGGGGATAGCGCTCATCCCTACATCAGTGTCAGCGATAGCGATACCTCTTCCATCGCGCAGGCGCGGACGCTGCCTGGGATCGTCCTCCAGCAGGTTCCTGATTTGACACTCCAATACCTCGCAATCAACTGGAAGTATGCGCCGTTCGACGATATGCGCGTGCGCCAGGCCTTTTCGCTCGCGCTCGACCGCCAGGCCATCGAGCATGAAATCTCCCTCGACACCTCGCAGCCGACCATCCACCTCGCGCCGGAGGGAATGCCGGGCTACAATCTTGATCTCACCAATGCGGCGGGACGCAAGGGCAAGAATGCGCTCACCCCAGACCTGACGGCGGCCCGCGCCTTACTCCGAGACTACGCGGCCGAGAAGTGCGGAGGTTCAGAGACACGGTGTCCGCAGGTGTTGATCAGCGGATACGAGGGCGCTGCGACACAGTCGCGCCTCGTGACGCTGTTGGCTAGTCAATGGCGCGACGCGTTTCCACTGCTTACCATCACCACGCAGCTGGTGGAGGGTGACTGCCAGAGGTGCCTCAGGAGCGCGCCCACCATCACGGATGGGTGGGGAGCGGACTGTCCCGATCCCCAAGATTTCCTCAGTTTGCGTTGGACGACACAGAGTGACGCCAACATCAGATAATGTGAGCATGCCCCAGGTGGATGTGCTGCTCGCGCAGGCAGATGGGATGAACGATCAAGCAGCGCGGATGCCGCTCTACCAGCAAGCCGAGCAATTGCTGGTGAAGCAGGGGGCGACCATTCCGCTCGCGCAACCTGTCTACTGGCATGCGGTGCGGACACGAGTAGTCGGCTGGCGGGTCGCGCCGACGGGCGTCACGCCACTGAGTGTCTGGCAG
>CAVTFE010000072.1:0-73258 GCA_963733745.1 uncultured bacterium | reverse complement strand
GAAAGCTCTTGCACGGCTTTGCGCTAAAGTGCCGGCCTACGGTGGTTTCTCCTTTGCATGCAAGAATGTGTGCGCCCGCGCAGTGAACAACATTGCTAAAATGTATGGAACCAGCCACGACCTCGAAATGTGGCTCCAGCTAGTCTACAGTGCTCCTGAAAGAGGCCGGTTGGCGCGACCACAGGATGTGGCTGCCGCCGATTACGTAGCCAAAACGAGCCGGTCTTCTGTTGGCGAGCTGGACGAAACCTTGACCAAAGCCGCCGCGGCCCGGTGTCTTAGAATTATAACAAAAAGATTTAGGGAGGTTGTAGGCCATTGCTAACGCCGTACACGTTTACGTGTACGATGAAAGAGGCCGTACTCTTTTTACCT
This sequence comes from uncultured bacterium, assembly GCA_963733745.1. Lineage (GTDB taxonomy): Bacteria > Chloroflexota > Ktedonobacteria > Ktedonobacterales > JADMIN01 > DASWAC01. Next base: position 72,883 of record CAVTFE010000072.1, on the reverse strand, counting down.
ACTCCGAAAGCTATACAATCGGAGGAGGGGGGATGACTATGAGATCATGGGTTAGCGCAGCGGCTGTCTTGCCTGCTGGCAATGTGGACAAGTAGTCCAGCAGCGGCCACGCCTGTCACGGATGAAATGATTTCGAATGGAGAGAACGACACCCACAACATCGTCACCTACGGTATCGGTCTGCGGGGTCAACGCTTCAGCAAGTTGTCCAGCATCAATCCGAGCAACGTCAAGGATCTCGTCCCCGTCTGGTCTTTTTCTTTCGGCGGCGAAAAGCAGCACGGGCAGCAGGCCCAGCCGCTGGTCGTGGATGGCGTGATCTACACGACGGCATCATATTCGCGCATGTTTGCAGTTGATGCCCGGACGGGGCGGAAATTGTGGGAGTACGACCACTCGCTGCCGGACGGCATCATGCCGTGTTCGACGTCTCACCCGAGGCCGCCATCTACGGCGACATGGTCTATTTCGGCACGCTGGATTCCAAGCTGGTGGCGCTGGACCGGAAGACCGGTAAGGTGGTGTGGAGTAAGAAGGTCGACAACTATCAGGCTGGCTCTTCGATCACGTCCGCCCCAATCATTGTCCATGGGCACGTCATCGTCACGCCGGCAGGCGGGGAATTCGGGGTCGTCGGGAAGGTCGCTGCGTATGACGCCAAGACCGGCGAAGAGGTCTGGTCGCGGCCGTTCGTCGAGGGCTGGATGGGTACTTTCCACGGCAAGGAAAGCACCATGACAGGCAAGCGGGGCGCCACTTGGCCCGGAATCTGTGGAAGACCGGTGGATCGACGGCTTGGAACGGCTGCACGTACGATTCGATACCAACCTGCTTCTCTGCGGCACCGGCAACCCTTCGCCGTGGAATTCTCACAATCGTCCTGGCGACAATTTGTATTCGGCCTCTACAGTCGCCGTATGCCGATAGCGGCGAGATCAAATGGCATTACCAAAATACGCCACATGATGGCTGGGACTACGATTTGATGTCGGCAATAGTCCCGTTCGACATGAACAAGGAAGGCCGGATGGTCAAGGCTGCCGCTCATTTCGACAAAAACGGCTTCTTCTATCTGTATGACCGGACTAGCGGCCATCTCATCTCGGCCACTCCCTTCGTCACCAAGGTGACCTGGGCCTCGGGCGTCGATCTCAAGACCGGCCGGCCGAATTTCAATGATGACAACCGCCCCGGCGAGCCGAAGGCGGGCGGCAAAGGCACCGTGGTCTTCACTGCGCCTCTTTCCTGGGAGGCAACAACTGGAACCCCCCGGCCTATAATCCAGATACCGGCCTGTTCTATGTACCGTGCAACGAGTGGGGAATGGACATCTGGAACGACCCGATCAGCTACAAGAAAGGCGCCGCCTATCCGGGCGCCGGCTTCACCATCAAGCCGCTGTACCCGGACTATATCGGCGCTCTCCGGGCGATCGATCCGGCCTCCGGCAAGATCGTCTGGGAGCAGAAGAATCCGGCGCCGTTGTGGGCAGGCGTGCCGGCGACGGCCAGCAATCTGGTGTTCACCGGGACGCCGGAGGGATACCTCAAGGCCTTTGACGCCAAGACCGGAGAGGAACTGTGGAAGTTCCAGACAGGTTCGGGCGTGACAGGCTCGCCCGTCACATGGGAACAGGACGGCGAACAATACATCGCCGTGGTCTCGGGCTGGGGCGCGCCGTCCCGCTGTGGGGTGGCGAGGTCGCGAAGATCGTCAAGGATATCACCCAAGGCGGCAGCCTGTGGGTATTCAAGCTGCACAGGAGTTAAATAGCTTCGGCCAGCGAGGCGGGAGAGCGATCGCGGTCGCTCTCCCGCCAAACCTTTGATCAAGCGGATGCCATGGTGCGCGGCCGATAGCCCGAGACCTCGAACGCGGCGACGGTGTACCCAAGATGCTGCTCGAACTGCTGCACGGGCCCCAAAGTCAAGGCCCGTATCTGGGAATAAAAGACCGTCCGCTCCGATCACGAGGTCAAAGCGGCGCTCTTTGCCATCTGCAAGGGTGACGTCCGCGCCTTCCTTATCCTGGCGCAGGCTTGCAACCTCGTTGGAGAAGGACCCCGCTCGAATTTTTGATTGTGTCGGAGACCGCCGCGACAGGTCGCTGCGTGCCAGCGTGATGTAGCGGCCGCCCGTTAACTCCCCGAAAACGCGGGTGCCAAATCCGGAAATGCGCTGGCCGCGATCATTGACGACGCGCAGTTCCTGCATGTGATAGCCAGCTGCGTTAATTTCGGACAGCAGCCCCATCCTTTCGGCGATCTCATAGCCAAGCCCCCAGAAATCGATCACATCGCCGCCACTGCGCAGCGCGGGGGACTTATCGACGAGGGTGCATCGGAAACCGTTACGGTTCAGTGTTCCAGGGTCGGCCCAGCGATGCCGATGCCGGATATGAGGACTGACGCTGCCATGAGGGAAAAGTTGGCCGGAAGGCGATTTGGTTCCCAGAATTTGTGGAGATCGCGGTCAGCCATCTTCGCTTGATCGGCGCTCCGCTGCCTGCAGGCGGAATGCCTCAACTCTTCGCCAGTTCCGTCTTAGCTCAAGTTCACAGACTATTGAGAGGCTACCGCTTCGAATGAGGAGCTCAACACGTTCAACCCTGCGCGGGCCTTTGATGCCAAACCTCACGTCGCACCAACCAATTTGTCCAAAGCAGCTGCGTCGAAGACTCTCTAAGTCAACCTTGAGGTAGGCAAGCTTCTCCTCGGCTACCACCACGGCGTCAGCCACGCCCGGAAGGTCGCCGCCGACGGCCAGACAATCCTCGTCCGCGCTGGCGATCGTTTGCGGCTGCTCAAAGCGGGCCAGAAGCCGGAAGGTGGCGACGCGCCGGGACGCGAGACGGGCTGGGCCAATCTCGATCGCGTCAAGGTATCGATCCGCCCGGAGGCCGAGTGGCGGCAGATGTACGCCGAGGCCTGGCGCCTGCAGCGCGAGCAGTTCTGGGTCGCCGATATGGGCGGCGTGAACTGGCGCGCAATCCGCGACCGCTATGCCCCGTTGGTCGAGCGTGTCGGCTCGCGCGCGGAACTGTCGGACCTCTTCTGGGAGATGCAGGGCGAGCTAGGTTCCTCGCACGCCTATGAGGTCGGCGGCGACTATCGCGCGCGGCCCAACTATCAGCAGGGCCACCTTGGCGTGGACTGGCGCTTTGATCCGAAGACTGGGCGCTACACCATCGAGCATATTCTGCACGGCGATCCATGGGAGGCCGACGCCACCTCGCCGCTTCTCAGCCCTGGCGCGAACCTTCAGGTCGGCGACGAGATCACCGCGATCAACGGGCAGCGCGTTTCGCCGGAGCGCGGCCCACGGCAATTGCTCGTCAATCAGGCGGGTGCGGAGGTCCTGCTGACGGTGCAGCCAGCGGATGGCGACCCCGAGCGCCAGATTACGGTGCGCGCCCTCGGCGACGAGATGGCCGTGCGCTACCGCGACTGGGTCACGGCGAACCGCCGGGCCGTCCACGACGCCACAAATGGCCGCGTTGGCTACATCCACATTCCCGACATGGGATCGGTGGGCTACGGCGAGTTCCATCGCGCGTTCCTGGCCGAGTACGAGCGCGACGCGCTGATTGTGGACGTGCGCCACAACGGCGGCGGTATCGTCTCTGGACTGCTGCTCGAAAAGCTGATGCGTCCGCGCATCGGCTACAGCTTCCAACGTTGGGGTCCGCCGGAGCCGTTCTTCATCCAGTCGCCGAGCGGGGCGCTGGTCGCGCTGACGGACGAGTACGCCGGGTCAGACGGCGACATCTTCTCGCATTCCTGGAAGATGCTCAAGCTCGGCCCACTGATCGGCAAGCGCACCTGGGGCGGCGTGGTCGGCATCGAGCCATATATCGGGCTGGCCGACGGCACGTTCACGACGCAGCCGGAGTTCGCCTTCTGGTTCAACGACGTGGGCTGGGGCGTCGAAAACTATGGCGTGGACCCGACCGAGGAGGTGGACTACCCACCGCAGGACTTCGCCGCCGGGCGCGACCCACAGTTGGAGCGTGGCATCGCCGAGGCGCTCCGGCTGATCGCCGAACGTCCGCCAGCCAGGCCCGCGCCTGGCCCGCGTCCGTCGCGCGCGGCGCCTGCGCTCGTTGACAGTGCTGCCGACTGAAACCAGCGCCATTGACCTCTCCCCACGGCTCAAGCCGGGGGATTCTTGGGCTGACGACTGCTCATCCAGCAAGCTGGGCAAGTCTGACACCGTCATGTCGTGGCCCGAAGCCACCTCCACAAGCGTCAATTTCCGCAGGCCCTGCGGTATGTGGACAGGATCGCACCTGACAGGCAACCAGTCACGTGCGCCATTCATCCCCAGCCCTGACGGTACACCTGAAGGGCGGGGTCTTCTGGCGCAGATTGATAAGGGGCCTGAAGCGTCAGGCTGCGCCGAGGTAGGCGATCAGGCATTCGATGCCCTCGCTCGCCCCCGTCACCTCGCGCAGGCGCCGTCCCAGCGCGCGCACGACTCGCGCCGGACCGTCCGCGCGCTCGCGCAGGATCGCCACGTCTTCGGCGGCGGCGCGCGCTCGTGTTAGAACGGCTGCCGTGCAGAGGCCGAAGCCCTCGACATACTGTAAGCCACGTGCCTGTCTGGCCGCCTCCAGCGCGGGAGCCGACAGCCGCTCGGCCACTTCATCTTCAGCGCAATGCAGCCGCTCCGCCAGCGCCGTCTCGGTCAGCACACCAGATACGCGCGCCTCCTCGAAGAGCGCCTCAAGTTGCGCGGTATTCGACGCGCGCTCTACCTGCTGCGTCACCTGATTGAGCAGCGCTGGCAGTGTTTCCAGATCGCCGCGCGTTCGGTAGACCAGCGTTGGCGCTGAGCCGGTATCTTTCAACTCCACAGCATCCCATAGCTCAGGGGCGCCCTCGGCGAAACGCAGGTGGATCACTGGAACACGCGCCTGCGCGCTCACATCAGTCATCGGCTCCATCGTGAGAGCGAGCGTAATTACTACGCGCTGATCGCCACGTATGGCCTGTAACAGGATCGGGGTAATGCCATCTGCGGAGATGAGCGGCTCACTCGCGCGGCGCAGCGCCCAGCCATCCGTCCAGTTCTCGCCGGCGCCTGCACGGCGCAATTGGGCAAACTCCGCCAGCAGCGCGTCCATTCGCCCCAGCGCCTCCGCCCATGCGCGCAGATCAATTGGCGCCACACGCTCACGTTCGGCGCTACCACCCAAGTAGCCCAAAATCTCGGCGTCGAGCCGAAAGAGCCATTGGCGGCCATCCGGCGCGTGGACTAGCGCCTCGGCCTTGCGCGTTGGTAATCCCGCGACCAGCAGTGTCGAGAGCAGCCGCACCACACGCGCGCCATGCCGCGCCCAGCCATTGAGCGCATCCTGCCGTCCCGCGAGCGTCAGTTCCCGGTTGGTCAGCGTGATAGAGACGCCCAGACGATCCGCCAACAGACGGATCGCGGTGGGATCACGTGGCTTGCTCGCCAGCATAACGTGTATGTTCGCGGCGTTGGCCAGCAGTGCGGCGGCCACCTCATAGTTGTAGCGCGCACGCACGTCTTCGACGCTTGGAATCGGTCCGATACGCGTCAGCATCGCCTGCGCCGGATCGTCCAGCCCAATCAGCGTCTCGATCTCCTCCGGCGCAATCCCCAACTCGTCTCCGGCCAGCCGCAGGAAGGGCGCGCGTTCCTCGCCGCCGACAAAGCCCGGCAGCGTCTCGTTCGCCCGCCGGTAGAGCCAGAGGCGCAACTCCAGCGGCGCGGTGATCCCCTGCGCGGCCAGTTTGGTCACTAACTCCGGCGCGACGACCTCGCCGAACGAGCGCGCGCGATAACGATAGCTGGCAGCGAGGCAGGCGATGATACAGCGCGCCAACTTGTGATCGCCAAAGAGCTGCGCCACGACCTCCTGATCCAACTCACGCCGGGCATGTCCGACCATCTTCTCCAGATAGCGCGTCGCCAGCTCGATGCGCGGGGCCAGGCTGCGGTCGCGCAGGAAGCGTGGATAGACGACGCGCAGATCGTCGTCCTTCACCACGCGGCGGGTCGTCTTGCGCAGATCGGTCAGCTTGAGCATGATTGCCTACTCCTGCGTCTGAGGGGATGATTGCGTTGCGAGCGGCTTGCGCGTGGGTCTGCGGCGCCGCGCGGTGGTTCGCTCGTTGGTGCGGCGCGAGATCAGTTCGTAGAGGGTCGCGGGCTCCGGCTTGGGACGCAGCACACGCCCCAGCCGCTGCACGTACTCGCGCATCGAGGCGCTGCCGCTCGCCACAACCGCGACCGAGGCGTCCGGCACGTCCACGCCCTCGTTGAGCACGCGCCCGGTGACGAGTTTCGTCAGTTCGCCAGAGCGGAATCCCGCCAGGATCGCCCGCCGCTCGGCTGGCGGCGTCCGGTAGGTAATAGAAGGCAGAAGCAGCGCGCGGCTGATGCGATCCACCATCTCGACATACTCGGAGAAGATGATGATTTTTTCGTTCGCGTGGCGGCGCAGCAACTGCTCGATGGTTCCCGTCTTGGCCGTCGCGTTCATCGCCACGAGGCGCGCCTCGTGGTGCGCGCGCAACGCCCGCCGTGCCTCGGGGTCGTAGCCACTGCGGCGAATCAGTTGGGCGAACATGCCAGGGCCACCGCCAAGCTGCGCGCGTCGTGTCGCCAGGTAGTATTTCCACTCGGCCATCAGCCCCTCATAGCGCATCTCCTCCTCCGGCGTGAGGTCAACAAAGACGCGCCGCTCGGTGAATGCGGCGATATGCTTCTCCGCCGCCAGTTCCTCCGCCGCGCGCTCATAGACCACCGGCCCGATCAGTGTCGCCAGGTCCAGATGGCGCTCATCGGCGCGCTCTAGCGTCGCGCTGAGTCCCAGCCGCCAGGGCGCGCGCGCTTTGGCGACGATGGCGCGATAGCTGTTCGCCGGCAGGTGGTGCGCCTCATCGAAGACGAGCAGACCAAAGCCCTCCAGCTTGCGACGTGGCATCGCGGCGGAATCATAGGTGATGACGGTGATCGGGCCAACCGTGCGTTCGCCGCCGCCGACAATGCCTACCGCGCCATCTTCTAATCCCAGCCGCGTGGTCAGCTCGCTGCGCCACTGCCTCAGCAACTCGATGGTCGGTACGACGACCAGCGTCCGCACGCCCATGCGCGCGATGGCGTCGAAGGCAACAACGGTCTTGCCCGCCCCGGTCGGCAGCACGACGACGCCACGACCATGAGCGCGCAGCCAGGCGTCAACCGCCGCGCGCTGATACGTTCGCGGCGTGAGTGTGAGATGTGGCGTGTAGGACAGCGCATAGGCCGCGCGCTCGCCCTCGGCGAGTAAGAGTTCCCCGTCGCCTGCCGCTTCATTGGCGCTGGTATCCTCATCTAGCTCATCCAGCGCGGCGAAGAGATCATCGGTCAGCGCATCGTTCTCGTCATCGGCAGACTGCGGAGTATCGGCGACCTGCGGCTCTGAGGACACAAAAGGCTCCTTCGAGGTGACGAGAGGATAGTTGAGAAGAAGAGTGGCTGGCGCAGGTTACTGCTACACCAGCCACAGAGAGATCAGGCGGCGCGAGCGGGGAACTCCGGCGAGTAGGCCGGCGCCACATTAGTCTCATCGCTGACATAGGCGTCAGGGACGGCGAGGGCTGCGGCGTCCGCGGGTGGTTGCGGCCCATACAACACGGCCTCCGCTGCGCGCTCCAACCGGCGCTCACTCTTCTCGCCGAAGCCATAGTGCTTCTGGAGACGGCGACTATGCGCCTCATCCCACAACTGCTCGACGCTGTGAATGTTCATCGGGCCGATCAGGCGCAACGCGGTACGCGGGCCAACGTGCTCAACCGCCATCAGCGCGCGCGCGTCGTCCGGCAGCGACTCCTCGCACAGATCATCATAGAACGTCATATGGCCGGTCGCCAGCAACTCGGTGATCTTGCGACGCAGGCGCACGCCCAGGCCATCGAAGCGCAACTCCTCGCTACGGCGGATGATGTCAATCGCCGGCTCCGGAAGCGTCAGCATCCCGCGCGCGCCATTGCGGTACGCCTGGATGCGATACGGATTGGCCTGCTGCATCTCCAGCAGCGTCGCGATATTGAACAGGACCTCCGCTACCTGCTGATTGGTGACTGGAGCTTGAGGAAGCGCCGCGCCATCCTCTGAGAGGAACTGCACGGTCTGTGTAAAGGCGAACATGATTCACCTGCCCTTTCCTGCGCTCTCTTAGCGCATCGAGGAGGCGCGCTGACGGCTCAATCTGGAGAGCCGGAAAGCATACGACAATCTTGAACTTGCGTTCTAATTATACCACATTATGTCTGGTAGCGTGGGCAATTGCCGGTACATCTCCAGACGCCTCCATGCCAGACTATTCCTTGCGCGAGGGGCAAAAACGGAACACAAGGCCACGGCGTTGCGCCAGCCTGTGAGACGCCTGTCAGAATATGTGCGAACTCGACATATAATGGGCTGTATGCGCTAGCCCTACTTGAAAGTATTGGGTAAGCCAGTATCATAGGAGAGTTGAAACGCGCTGAGGGGCCTCGCCGGAGGCTGGTAATACGTGGCTGAGATGACGCGTGAAGAGTAAGGGTGAGCGGTATGACATCGGCGGGATCTCCATCGGAAGCGCAATTTCTCGGCGCGTCGACTTTACAGGCGAGCGTCGTGATCCCAACACACAATCGCAGCGACGCGCTACAGCGCACCCTCCTGGCGCTCGCCCGCCAGGGGCTTTCCGCCGAACGTTTCGAGGTCCTGGTGATCTGCGCCGGCTGTACCGATGGCACGGTACACATGTGTCACGAGCTTTCTTCCGATCTGCCCTATCGCCTGCGCGTGATCGAGCAGAGCAACACCGGGCTTGCCGCCGCGCGCAATCGTGGGGTCGAGGAGGCGCAGGCACAGCTCATCGTGTTTCTCAACGACGACGTTGTCCCCGAGCCCGCGCTCCTCGCCACGCACATCCGCGCCCACAGCGCCCGCCTCAATCTCGTCACGTTCGGTCCGCTCGCGGCGCCGCCGGATCAGACGCTCAGCATCTGGGACGAATGGGAGAACAGCGCCGCCCTCAAGAAGTATCAGGCGACAGAGCGTGGCGCGAGACGCGCCGCCGAACGCCTGTTTTCCACCGGCAACGCCGCCGTCAAGAAGCGGCACCTCATCGACGCAGGCGGTTTCCATCCTGACTTTCGCCGCGCCGAGGATCGTGAGCTAGCCATTCGTCTGAGTGAATTAGAGCTGCCCTTCGAGTATCTGCCGGAGGCGCGCGCCTTGCGCTACATCTCGCACAGTTTCGCGGAGTGGCTCAAGGCGCCTCTCCAAGATGCCGAGGATGATGTCCTGCTCGCCCGCGCTGGCTATCCTCACACATTACGTCTCGTCGCGGAGGAGTTTCCCTCCCAGAGTCTGCGCGTGCGCACGTACGTCCGCTTCTGCGCGGGTCATCGCGGGCGAATGCGCTCCGCCGAGCGGTCGCTGACGAAAAGGGTTCTCCGCGCGAACGAGGAGCCTCAACGGAGTCGCAAGGGCCTTGCGGCGTGTGGCTTGCTGTACTATCTTGGCTATTATCACCAGATCGCCACGCTGCTTGGCGGACCCAGCAAGTTCCATGCCTTCCTGCGCTCGCGCGATGTGAAGGCGGCGCTTGAGTCGATGCCCGCCCGATAATACGCCTTCATTCCGCATGGAAGCGAGAGTGTACGCGATGGAGCCAATTCAGACCCTCTACGAGCGTGAATCAGCGCCAGCTGAGACGCTATCTGCGCCGCTCAGAGAGATGTACGACGGCGGACTGGCGTTTCCCCCGACGCGCGACAGCCGCCCATACGTGATCGCCAACTTCGTCTCAACGCTGGATGGCGTCGTCAGCTATGATCTGCCGGGGCAGCGCGGTGGCGGGCCGATCAGCGGCGAGAGCGAGGCGGATCACGCCATCATGGGGCTGCTGCGCGCCTCCGCCGACGCCGTGATCTTTGGCGCGAAGTCGCTCAGCGAGGATAGCGGCCACGTGCGCACGCCCGCGTTCATCTACCCGCCGCTCGCCGCAGCCTGGGCCGAGTTGCGCGCCAACCAGGGTCAGCCCCCATTGCCGCTCAACGTCGTCGTCAGTGGGAGCGGCGCGGTCGATCTCAATGAGCCGAACTTCCACCATCCCGGCCTGCGCGTCCTCATCGCCACCACGAACGCCGGTGGGGCGCGGCTGGCGCAACAGGAATTGCCTGACAAGGTGACGGCGCTGGTCGTGGAGGGATCAGCGGATGGCCGTGTCGCGCCTGGCCCATTGCTCGCCGCGCTCCGGCGCGACTACGGCGTGCGGCTCGCGCTACACGAGGGCGGACCCAGCCTTTTTACCTCGTTCCTGCGCGCGGATTGCCTGGATGAGCTTTTTCTGACACTCGCGCCACAGTTCGCCGGACGCGCAGACGACTCACGACGACCCGCGCTCGTTCAGGGCTACGCCTTTACACCGGCAAGCGCGCCGTGGAGCGACCTGCTCAGTGTCAAGCGCTCCGGCGTGCATCTCTTCCTGCGCTACCGGCTGCAGGGGAGCGCTGCGGCTACAAACCAGGGGTCAGATTCGTCTCGCGGCTAACCTTCCACGAACCATCAGCGTCACGCCGCATGACCAGCAGCACCGTCGTTGGCGCGTTCTGGCGCTGGCGCTGTGTCACCAGCAACGCCTGCGCCCGATCCGGGGCCGACGACGACACCTGTCCAGGGTCGCAGCGTGTGACCTGTCCCTGGATGCGGTCGAGCGAGATGAGTTGCGTGCGCAGCGCCGCCCCACTGTACGGCTGGGCATCGGGCGCGGGAGACGCTGGATCGACCTGGTCGGCGAGATCGAGGTAGTTCTGCGTCCTCAGATCGGAGCAGATGCGGTCCGCGAGGCCAGCGGGATTCGGCGCATTGAGCGCGCGCTGCAGAATGTTCTGCGCGCCAAGCAGCGCGAGGCCCACAAAGAGAAATGTCGCAAAGAGCAGCAGGGAGATGCGCGTCGCGCTTCCACCACTCTGCCGGGCATTGTCCTTGGCGGCGGGCAGCGGAGACGCCGTCGAACGCGCGGCGGGCGTCACCTTTGGCATTCCTTCCACTCCTCGCGTTGTGACCTGCTCCGGCCGCTATGGGCCTCTGGAACCTCTCGCAGTCTATCATACACCGCCTATTCTACGTCGCACGCTCCGTCAGGTCGTATTGCGCGAGTCATCGGAGCCATCTTCGGCCATCTTCGGCCATCTTCGGCCATCTCAGCGGACGCCAAAAGCGCACCGCTAGCCAATCTGGCGCGATTTTGCCGGTGGAGCGCGCGCGACGTGGCTAAACGAGCGGCTTCTCCGTCTTGGGGAACAGAGTCCAGCGCTGGGCGCCGCTGCGCGCAATCCGCTTGTTTTCGATGAACGCTAGCCTTTTCACCTACCGGTCGCAGACGGTTGACACGAACAATCGTTCTAGGGTACACTTTCGGCAGAGAGACGCCGATACGGACATTTCCGGACATTCACGGACAAATCCGGACATTTCCGCCAGACATTTGGGCTAGTGGGGACCCACACCTGGACTCAACCATCACAGGACTCCCGTTTTGTCTCGGGATGAAAGGATAGACCCATGCAGGACAGGGCAAGCGAGTATCCACGTGGCGACGCCAGGACCTTGCCACGGCGTCCTCTGGCTCCGACCCAGCGGCGCATCCTGGCTCCCACGTACGGCAGCGCGAGCGGCGTGACGGAAATGGACGCGACCACGCCAACGCCGCGTGTGCGCGCGGACTCTGCGGCGCGCGCGTTGAATTCATACAGCGGCGCATCGGCGATGGGCGCGCCGACGATGACGCCCCCACTAACGACGAGCAACACCGAGAGCGGTGGCATGGGACAAGCCACCATAGCGCCGGGCCGTCAGGCCGTTCCCTATCTCCCGCCGAGTGTCGCGCTCGCGCCTGAGCCAGAGGTCTGGCTGATCGCGCTGGCGACGCCGGGCGGCGGTCTGCGTCCGCTGGAGGGCGCGGCGCGCGCGGGAGCGATTCGCGTTGGACGGCCGTACGGCCATCTGCGCGCGATTCGTCCGGTCCTACCGCCACATGTGCTCGCGGCTGGGCAAAGCGACGACCTTGGCGCGACGGCACAGGCTGCGCCAGCCCGTTCGGCGGCCTCGCGCATGCGCAGGCGCAGCCTCGGCAGCGGTGTTCTGACCGTCGAAGACTCCGTCACCGTGGAGCGCGCCGCCACCTCGTCGAACAAACTTCCCGCCGAACGCCCCAAACCACAGATCATCTCAGCGGTCGAGGTCGAGACCGACGCTGGAGTCTTCCGTGTGGAGCGCCCCGACAGCGTGCTCGATCACAGCGACCTCGCCTGGGCGATGGCCCACCTAGAGGCTGGCGAGCCGGACGCGCTCGTGCCATTGCCACGCCGCCAGCTCGCGCTGCTGCTGACGCTGCTGCCGACGCCCGAGGATCCCAACCATCCGGAGCTTGACTCGCAGTGGGGCTGGGCGCATCGACTCAAGGCGCCATGGGAGCGCGGGCCACTGCATGCGCAGGGCCGCCTCGGCCGCCTGATCGCGGTGGACGCCGATCTCTCCAGCCGGGGGATGCACCGCGCTTGCTTCGAGATGCTAGGGACCGAGGAAGTCGTCTGGGCGCTTGGCGTACCCTGCTACCGCACCGGCAGCGTCTACGAGCTGACGCCGCTGCGTCGGGGCATTCGCGGCAGCCGCTGGCTCACCTGGCCATTGCCGAAGGGACGAACCGCCGCTGGCTCCGCCGAGCGCCCGACCTGGGAGATCGCGCGGGTGGTCTATCGCGTCGGCGCGCCGCGCTGGCCGCTGGCGGGGATCGTCGAGCCGCTCGGCCCGATGGGCGTCGCGGGCTGATCTATCGCGTTTTCACTTACGAAGAGCCGCTGGTCGTGAGACTGGCGGCTTTTTCCTGCGCTCATATCATCTTGCTGGACGCTATCTCATGTTGCGACACGTTGTGTGGCTCCGCTGGCACGCTCCACACGCACGCCCGCCAGATAATCGTAGGGCGTCTGCCCCGTTTTGCTGATCGCCAGCCCAATCGCGTAGAGCGCCACAACTACCCAGACAAGGACCAGGCCCAGAGTCACCCAGACGGGCGGCGTTTGTGGATTCAATGGCCATCCCGGAATGCGCCAGAGGCACGCATGCGCCAACTCCTAGTGCATGATCAGGCCGCCGTGTCGGGAATAACCAGTGAGCGTCATGGGAGCAGCCAAAGTGAGCACAGACGCGGTCAGCCACCTCGTGGGCACTGAGCAGCCGTGCGGGCTCGACAATGGCGCGCTTGCCATGCACCCACTTGGGTTCGATCGGGTTGAGCCACGGGCTCTTGACGGGCAGACGACACGATGCGCACGCCCGTCCCCTGGCGCTTGACCTGCCGATTGTGGGCGCGGATCCAGGCCCGCACCCGCTTGCTCACGTGCCAGGAGGCGTTGTCCCAGATCAGCAGCCACACCCGCACCCCTGTCTCCTGCAGCCGCGTGCAGCACCAGTCCAGGAACTGCTCGGTGATAGCGCTCACCGGGCGGCCATCGACAAAGCGCAGCCAGACGCGCTCGGCACGCCCGAGCTGGCGCAGCAGCACGCCGTAGCAGGCCAAGGCCTTGGGATCGGGATCACCCTTGGGGGCTTCCTGCTCGATCAGGCGCAACGGTCCGTCAGCGGGGTCGGTCCAGGTGTGCAGGTGGGGGCGCGCGAAGCGACTCCACCAGGTCTCATCGGCAAAGCCCAGCGCCCAGTCGGGGTGCTGGCTCGCCACAGCAATCAGGCGGTCGCGCTGCCCTTTTTTCGGGCGTACCCAGGATCGGGACTGGTGATCCAGTGCTTGGCGCGCTTCCAACTCAGCCCCAGCCGCAGGACGGTCTGGCGGATGGTCTCCCCGCTCACGCGCGTCGGCACAATCCCCTCGGCCACGCTGACCTCGGCCGCCCACTCCAAGGTCCACAGGCTGTCGGGGTTGCCGAAGTCGCGAGGGCTGCGCTGCAAGAGCGCGCGTAAGCGCTCGGCCTGCTCCGGACTGAAGACCAGGCGCGTGCGGTGGGCGCGTGAGGACTTCTTCTGCAGGCAGGCCAGTCCGACGGCGTTGAAGGCGTGCAGCGCGTCGAGCACCGTCTGGTCGTCGATACCCAGGTACGTCGCGATGCGGGGGGCACGCTCGCCGCGGGCGCTGGCCAACAGGATCTGGCAGCGGCGCAGGACGAAGGCGTCGTTGGAGCGCAAGCCCTGCTCCAGCGCCTGCCGCTCGTCGTCGGTCAGCGTTCGCACAAAGATGGGAGGTCTCATGCCCTCGAGCGTACCACATTCTCGTTCATCCATCTTGCAAAGGCACTAGCAATAGGAACGGCGCATATCCCTGCGCCAGTTCATTGGTTCTCGTTCGATCACACCTCACCTGGGGACGCCGCCGATGAGAATCCTCCTTCGCGCTCAGGCAAAGGGCAGGCGTGATAGAATACGACGCGATTATTCTCCAGCCAGCAAGAAACTGAGGCGCCGCCATGAAGCCCCTTGTCGCCATCGTGGGCCGCCCCAACGTGGGCAAGTCCACCCTCTTCAATAAGCTCGTCGGCCAGCGTCTCGCTATCGTCGAGGATTTGCCAGGCACCACGCGCGACCGTCTCTACGCCGACGCCGAGTGGAACGGGCGCATCTTCACCGTCATCGACACCGGCGGCCTCGAGCTTGGCTCCAGCGACGACATCACCGTGCGCATCGGCGCGCAGGCGCAGCTCGCCATCGAGGAGGCCGACGTCATCGTGCTGATGGTGGATTCGCGCGACGGCATCACCGAGGCGGATGCTGAGGTCGCCGATCTGCTGCGCCGCTCGGGCAAGCCCGTCGTGCTCGGCGCGAACAAGGCCGACAACCCCGCGCGGCGGCAGGAGGCCGTCGAGTTCTACGCGCTGGGGCTGGGTGAGCCGATCACGCTCTCCTCGATCTCTGGCACGGGAACTGGCGATCTGCTCGACGCGATCACCGATCTGCTGCCCCCACCAGTGGATGAGGACGCCGACGACTCGCTGCCCGGCGCGCCGCGTGTCGCCATCGTCGGACGTCCCAACGTCGGCAAGTCCTCCCTGGTCAACGCCATCGTCGGGCAGGAGCGCGTTATCGTCAGCGACATCCCCGGCACGACACGCGACACCATTGACACCGTCGTCGAGCATAAAGGCCAGCCGTTCGTGCTGATTGATACGGCGGGCATTCGCCGTCGCGGGCGCATCGGGCCGGGCGTCGAGAAGTACAGTGTGCTGCGGGCGAATCGCGCCATCGATCGCGCCGACGTCGCCGTGTTGATGATCGACGGCGTGGAGGGCATCACCGCGCAGGATACCCATATCGCAGGCTATGTGCATGACGCCGCCAAGGGCATCATCGTCGTCATCAACAAGTGGGACCTCGTGCGCGAGCGGCTGCGCGAGGCCGAGCGGCTGGCCGATCCCGAGACGATCATCGATCCGGTCCCGGTCAAGAAGCGCTCCAACAGCGAGCAGGAGCAACTCGATGCCAAGGAGTACGGCCAGGTGGCGCGCGAGCGGCTGAAGTTCGTCCCCTACGCGCCGATCGTCTTCGCGGCGGCGAAGACTGGCTACCACGTTGGGCCAATCCTCGACCACGCCAGGCGCATCTACGATGTGCGTCATCTGCGCGTGCCGACCGCCGAACTGAACGAGACGGTGCGCATCGCGCTCCAGCGGCACCATCCCCCCTCGGTTCAGGGACGGCCATTACGCGTCTACTACGTGACGCAGCCGGAGGTCAGCCCGCCAACCTTCGTCTTCTTCGTCAACGATCCCACGCTCATCCACTTCTCTTTCGAGCGCTACCTGGAGAACCAGTTGCGCCAGGTCTTCGGTTTCGAGGGTACGGCGATCCGCTTGCAGTTCCGCGCCCGTTCGACCGACTCCCGCGACGAGGATGGGGAACGCCGTGGACGGAGCGCGCCGCGCAAGAAGCCGCAGGGCAAGCGTGGATAACCGGAGACAATTGAGGCGAAAGCGCACATGAGGGATGAGCGACACGATGTGATCGCGCTGCCAGAGGCGCCTGCGATATCGGGTCTGGTATTTCGCCATCTACATATCTCCGACAACCTGCCAGGATTGGTAGCGGTTCATGGAGGGTCAGCGCAGGCGGATGGCGTCGACCTGCTCTCCAGTATGGAAAGCGTTCCCACGCTCGACGAGATGCATGCCAGGCTCGCGCCATCGTCTGCCTTCGATCCGGCCACCGATGCGCTGGTCGTTGAGCTAGATGGTCAGATCATCGGCTACAGTCGCGTGACCTGGTGGACAGAGCGCGACGGTGTCTGGATCTACCTCACTACCGGACGCCTCCTGCCCGCATGGCGTGGGCGCGGCATCGGAACGGCGATGCTGCGCTGGGCCGAGAGTCGTGCGGCGGCGCTCGCGACGACGCATCCCACTGACGGCAAGGCCATGCTCGGCGCCAACGCTTCTTCCACGGAGGTAGACGCCACTGCCCTGCTGCGCGACGCTGGCTACCACGAGACGTTCAGCATGGTCGAGATGCGCTTCGACGCCTTCGACACGCTTCCGCCCGTCGAACTGCCCGCTGGCCTTGAGTTTCGTCCTGTAGCGCCAGACCAGTATCGCGCGATCTGGGAATCTGTCCAGGCTGCCTATGCGGACTCGCCGCAGAATGTGGTCGCGACCGAAGAGGACTACCAGGATTGGCTGGCGAGTCCGGCGTTCGATCCCACGCTCTGGCGCATTGCCTGGGATGGAGAACGCATCGCCGGGCAGACGCTGTGCGAGATCGCCAAAGGGCGCGGCGAAGTGGCAGAAGTCAGTGTCGGCGCGCCGTGGCGGCGGCATGGTCTGGGGCAGTCGCTCGTGATCGCCGGATTACATGCCCTGGGTGAGCGCGGCATGAGCGAGGCGCGGCTGCATGCCCGGGCGGATAACATCTATGGCGCGCCACGTCTCTACGAGCGCGTTGGCTTTCGCCAGTTGAAGCGTTTCGCGCGCTACCACAAGCCACTCCAGCTTTCGTGAACAGTGGCGAGCGCTTGCAACAAAAAGATCGGAGTCTGCTCACCATCTTGGGTGAAAGAAGTCACAAACGTGCCTACAGGCGTCGCCGCCGCGTCTTAGGGGATGACCTGCTAGTTCCGATGCTATACTGAACATCGTGGCGCAGGGGCAGGGGCGAAGCGCTGGCAGGCAAGGAAAAAGAGAGCCGCGCGCCCCCGGTCAGACGCGCCAGTGGGCAAGAGCGCCCTGGCGGATGTGAAGGGTGGACATCAATGGCGACGTGTGGCAATTGTGGGCGCGAATCTCGCGCAGGCGATCTCTACTGCAAATACTGCGGCCAGCGCCTGGGCAGCGGCTCGTTGAGCGCGTACTCCAGTGGCTTGAGTGACCTCGGCGGCCACTACTACGCGATGGGCGGAACGGGCGGCGCGTCGGGCGCCTCCACTGACGGGCGACAGGTGATGGGTCGGCTGGTGGTGCGTCCGCTGCCGGGCAAGAGCGGCGGACAGACCCGCGAGGTCCCGCTCGACGGACGCGACATCGCCATTGGCCGCTCACCGACCTGCGACATCATGCTGGAGGATGACCAGCTCGTCTCGCGCCGCCATGCGCTGCTGCGCTACAACGGCTCCGAGTACACCATTGTGGACCTGGGCAGCAGCAACGGCACCTTCCTCAACGAAGAGGAGACTCACGAGGAGACGCCGCTGCGCGATGGCGATCTCATCGGCATCGGCGAGTACGAGATCCTCTACTCGAAGAGCGCGCCGGTCAGTCCCGACGACTCGCAGGCCGCCACACAGGTGACGCAGGACATCTCTGGCTCCCGCCCCGCGATAGAACCCGCGCCTGAACCAGAGCCAGCCGTGGAACCAGCGCCTGCGCCACAACCGGAGCCTGAACCGGTCGCCAGCGCGCCGGAGCCAGCCGCGCCAGCAATGGCCGCTACCGCAGCAGTCGCCGCATCGCAGGCGACCGAATACGAGACGATGGCTCCCGCGCCACAGCAGCCGCAGCCAGCCCAGACATCCGCGGCGGAGACCCCGGCGATGCTGACCGAGGAGACACGCGCCCCCGCCGATACGCAACCCAACCGCTCCGGCGAGGCGCTGCCCGATCCTCGCGCCACCGCGACGAACCTGGAGGCGATCCGCACCCAGTTGGGGCAGGCCAGCACGCTGCTGCTGCGGTTGGATGAGGAGACGCGCGTCTCGGAGACGCGCCGCGCCGCCCTGCAGGCTACACGCGATGAGTTGGCGACCATCCTCGAACGGCAGAGTGGCGGCCCGACGCCGGGCATGTCCTCTGGCCCCGATGTCTCCGGCCTGACCGCGATCGTGCGCAAGGCCGCCGACAATCCGCGCGACCTCGATAACGTCATGCAGCTCTCGCAGCACGCAGGCGAGATCGCGGACGCGCTTGCGACGAAGCAGAGCGCCTCAGCGGGAGGCGCGTCGTCAGAGCTGATGAGCCAGCTCGCTGGGCTGAAAAAGCGGCTGGACGAAGTGCTTGGCTAGATCGCTGGACGAGCGAGGCTGGCTTCGGCTATCGTAGAGAGCATGTCAGGCGCATCACCATCACAGTACGACGTCATCGTCATCGGCGCGGGACTGGGCGGGCTGCTTTCCGCCGCGCAGTTCCTGCGGCGTGGACGGCGCGTGCTCGTCCTCGAACGGCTCTCGCATCCTGGCGGGCGCTTCACGGCGAAGACCTTCAAGGGCGCGCAGGTCAGCACCGGCGCCGTCCATATGCTTCCCTTTGGCACCAACGGCGAGCTGGCGAACATGTTGCGCGCTCTCGCCATCCCCCACCGCATTCACGATAGCGAGGTCTTCGGCTCGTTCCACGTACGCGGACGCCAGTATGTCACGCGCTCGATGCTCCAGCTCGCGCAGGTCTTCGGTCCACGCCAGTTCGCGCAGACGCTCCAACTGGCGGTGGCGATGCTCCTGCGCCAGCCACGTCCCGATGAGCGCGACCTCACCTACCGCGAGTGGCTCGACCGCCGCATCACCCGCACATCCTCGCCCGAACTCTACGCCTTCCTCGAGCGCATCTGCCACTTCTCGGTGAGCATCGACCTCGACGACATCACCTACGGCGAGGTGGTCGAGACGATGAAGAATATGTTCCGCTACGGCCCGCCGGGGATCGTGGATGGCGGCTGCGCGGCGCTCACCGGCGAGTTGGAGCGGCGTGTGCTGGCGGCGGGCGGCGCGATCTGGCTGGAGCAGGACGCACTGGAAGTGCTCAACGATGGCGCAACGGTGACAGGCGTGCGCATGCGCGACCGGAAGAGCGGCGAGGAGCGGGAACTCTGCGCGCCGATGGTCATCAGTAACATCGGCCCGGAGGCGACGTCCAGGCTAACCGGGATGAATGGACAGCCAGACGTCAGGGAAGATGCGCAGGACGGCAAACGTGTGGCCAGCGGG
Source organism: uncultured bacterium (assembly GCA_963733745.1). Taxonomy (GTDB): domain Bacteria; phylum Chloroflexota; class Ktedonobacteria; order Ktedonobacterales; family JADMIN01; genus DASWAC01. The sequence goes on along the minus strand of CAVTFE010000072.1, from coordinate 53,464 downwards.
CTCAAGGTACATCTGCTCAGCGACGACTCGATTATCCCGCACAAGGGCATCATGTACTGCCTCGATACGCAGCGCATCGCCGGTATCGTCCAGCCGAGCAACAGCGACCGCCGTCTTGCTCCGCCCGGCAAGCACCTGCTCATTACCCACCAGTTGATGCGCAGCGACGACGTGAACGTCGAACGTGAGGCGGCGCGCGCCGATCTGCGCTATCTCTTTGGCGACGCCTTCGGGGCGCGCATCGACATCCTGACGATGAGCCAGTATCGCGGCGAGTGGCCAGTCAACCGCGCGCGGCAGGGTGAGGATGTAATCCCTGAGACGGGTCTCTCTGGACTCTATCTGGTCGGCGACGCGGTAAAGCCCTCCGGCTACCTGATGGTGGAGGGTGTGGCGCAGAGCGTCAACACGCTGCTGGACACCCTGGATACGCCGGTCGCCACGGACATGCTCGAATCGACTGCTCCTGGTCAGCCCACGTCGAAACGCCACACACCACCGAAACCCTCGCGCCACCGCGCCTTCTACTGGTTGCTCGCGCCGCCACCGCCGCATCCCGGCTCTTAAGGATTATCGTCTCTCACAATATGCGTCCATCGAAATGGAAAGAGCATGACAGGAACGGTTCTTGCGGTGAGCCGCAGCGCCACCCATTCGCTGAGTAAAAGCGGTCAACTCGCCATACAGTTGCTCACAGGGCTGGGCGTGGCGGATGACGCCCATGCTGGGGTCACCGCTCAGCACCGCTCGCGGGTGGCGCGCGATCCGAGCCAGCCGAACTTGCGCCAGGTCCACCTCATTCATACCGAGCTACACGAGGAGTTACACCAGCGTGGCTTCGACGTCGCCGCCGGACAGATGGGCGAGAACATCACCACGCGGGGACTTGATCTGCTGGGCCTGCCCACTGGCGCGCGGCTGCGGCTGGGAGATGAAGCGGTGATCGAGATTACCGGGCTGCGCAACCCCTGCAAGCAGCTTGAGGGCATCCAACATGGCCTGATGGCCGCGGTCCTCGACCGCGACGCGAACGGTGCGCTCATCCGCAAGGCCGGCGTGATGGCCATCGTCCTTGCTGGCGGAATCGTGTGCCCCAGCGACGCCATCGCAATCGAGCTACCAGCGCCGCCATACACGCCGCTCCAGCCCGTCTGAGCGCACCCCTGGAAAAACCTTGGAAAACCTTGAGCGCAAGTGGCTAGCCAGGCGGCTCGTGTGGCGAGAGTGAACAGCGCGCTACGATCCTGTATGGCGGCGCAAGGCCGCGTCATGAGCAAACCGCTTTTCCTGGAAGGACGCCTCAATGGAACCCGTGTGTACGCATCTCGATACGATTCGCCAGGTCACGCCCAGCGCGCAGGGCTGCGAGGATTGCCTGAAGACTGGCGACTCCTGGGTACACCTGCGCCTGTGCCTGGAGTGCGGCCATGTTGGTTGTTGCGACAACTCGAAGAACAGGCACGCCACCAAGCACTTCCACGCCACCGGACACCCCATTATGCAATCATTCGAGCCTGGCGAAGACTGGCGCTGGTGCTACATCGACGAGATAATCGTGTAGCTGCGTAGGGCCTCACTTACCAGCGTAGGTGTAGATCTCGTATTCGCCAACACGTGTGCGCTTGTAGCCCTTGGCGCGCGGATCACCCCGTGAGATCGCGCGGGCGAACTCTTGAGCGCGCTCCTGTTGCTGCGGGCTCGTCATATCGAACACATACGGCGCATGGGGCGTAGCAGTTACCAGCGCGTTCATATCGCTCAGGCGCGCCGTGCCGGGGCGGAAAACGCTCTTGTTGTGGAACACCGCGCACGACATCTGCTGGTCGGTCGCGAAGACCACCTTATAGCATGTCCAGTAGTCCGTATAAAAGCGCGAAATCTGCCGCTGTTGGAGATAGGCGATCAACGCCACATGACGCTGGCTATCAGGCTGTCCGAAGGCTGCGGGATCACTCGCCTCAGCGAAAGCGCGTTGCCATCCACCGACGTTGAGCGCGATGAGTAAGGCGAGCAAGGCACTCGCGCCGAGGGCGATCACATGCGGCCAGCGCGACTCTTGGGGCGACTCCTGGCGCGATTCTTGGCTGGACGTGGCGCCCGGCGCCATCCGGCCTGTAGCCCTGCGACGAGTGGCGCGGCAACCAGCGGCGCGCATAGGAACAGCCCGATGAGATAGCGCGCCGACGTGACGGGATAGATATACGACACGTGCGTCAGCGCATATTGCGCCACCGTGCCGAGCGCCCCAAGAACCAACAGCGCCCGGCCCCACCAGCGCGCGTCGTATGTTCCCTCAGGCGCCTTCAGCGCCGTTCGAATATCCATCCCCTGTCGTCGAGCAGTTTGCGCGCGCTGCACGTCGCGCAGAACGTCACGCGCGAGGGGAAGCGCCGCCAACGCCCAGCAGAGAATCGCGAAGACCGTGAACACGACGGAGACGACCGCTACCCACATGATAGCGCCAGCCGGAACGCCATTGGTTGGCTGCGGCCAGATGGCGCAGGAGCCACAGACCACGTCAATTCCCATCGCATGCGGCAATCCCGCCAGCAGCGTCGCGGCGATCTGCAGATAGAGCGCCTGCGCGGCGCCCGCCAGGCCAGGAGGGAGGGGCGGCGAGAACTGGACACTCGGCGAGTTCGCTGTCCCGAAGACCTCGCGGAATGTAGCTCCTCCGCTAGCGATATTCGCCAGCAGCAGCGGCGCCAGCCCGATCAGGAAGAAGAGCGCCGCCACACCAGCCTCTGCCCCCAGGCGTATCCTGAGCGTGCGCTCACGGCTGGCGTAAAAGCGCCACACCGCACGGAGCATGAGCGTCAGCGCGGCGGCCAGCGCGAAGGGCAGGATCAGGAAATCGCACCAGAGAGCCACTCCGATGGCCAGCCCGACGCCTGCATCCAGCGCCAACTGAGTGCGCAGCCTGCCACGTCCACGCAGCCGCAGCGTGACCAACCACAGGATCAGCGCGCCCAGCAGCAGCGTATCGTGCTCGCCAGCGCCGACGTGCAGTTCGGCTCCCAGAGCGGAGAAGGGGCCAGCCGCCACCAGAAGGAGCGTGACAAGCGCTACCTCACGGGAGAAGATCTCGCGCGTGAAGAGATAAAGCGCCAGGAAGAAGAGAATCGTCTCGGTGGTCGCGGTGGCGAGCAGCGCGAAGGGCGTCGCGCCGAGCAGCAGGAAGAAGGGGACCGCTAGATACGCCTGCAGCGCTCCCATGTAGTTTTGGCCATAGAAAAAGACTGGATGCGCGCCATGCCGCAGGATGTCGTCGGTCATCAGCCCGACAATCGACTCGTCGCTATCGAAATCCGGCCAGCCATGCGCCGCCAGGACGAGCCGGCCAAGCGCGGCGAGCGCCAGGATGAGTGCGACGACGCTCCACTCATCCAGCCGCAGCCGGCGAGCCACCGTCTGTTGTAGCGCCGCCGTTCTTTCGCGCGCGGCGAGAGTGAGATCTGTCCCAAGCGCCATAGCGATATGTCCTGGAAATATGCCCTTTCGTCTCCATCTCCGCGAATGAGTATCCGCAGAGGTGACTTTCTCCCGATTCTACGGGTGGCGTCAAGGAGCCCACCTGCATAGTAGCCCATCTCTCCTGTGTAGCGAGACGTGGCTTGCGTGGCGCATGTATCCAAGTTGTTTGTGTTGGCGGAATCTGGAGAAGTCAGCCTCAGCTTATCTTGGACGAGGCCATGGACATCTCGAGCGCTTTATCTATCAATGGGCGATAGGTTGAGTTGTCGAGATGCCCTTGATACCACTCTCTGTATGTGCCAGCAGCTAGGTGATGTCGTATCAGCCTGGCTTCTTCGAGCAGCGTCCAGAGGTTATGTGTCGCACGATTACTGAAGCCAGCGATCTGGCTAGCCTTGAGACCGGCGAGACCATGTTCCTGACAGGCAGGACAACCACATTGGCGTAATGTTTCCCATTCGTCGGCGCTCGGAGCACGACCGCGCCACTTTCCTAGATCAGCGATGGAGCGGTCGCCACGACCAAGAAGCTGCACGATGCCACACGCCGCGCGATTTCGCCAGCCGCTGGAATCCACTGAATCTATCTTCATGAGCGCAGCCAAGTGCAGGGTAACGGTTCCTCCAATGCCAAACACATGAATGCGCTTATCGGCGAAGGCCTCACGTGTACGTTTGAGGTGTCGCAGGACCGTTTCATATGAGAGCGCTTTGGGCGCGCGGAGAAGATTCGGCACGATGCCTCCAAGCGCGATCGCGGGCTTCGCGGTCAGGCGATCATTCGCAGCAAACGCTTCGATGTAATCTTCCAGTAAGCGGCTGATATGCAGAACCGGCACATAACCGTCGTGCTGATACGCTTCGTTGACCGCCATCGTGCGCTCGAAGCACTGTTGTTGCTGCGGTTCAGGCATCTGCGGTACAGGGATGAAATCCTGTGGGATGGGCCACCAGTCAGGCTTGGCCAGCGCGACAAACTCCTCATACTCCTGTCGCGGCGTCTCGCCATCGCGCCCAAGAAAATAGAACGCTCCATTATCCAAATAGATCTTCATTGCCTGCGGAACGCCCAGCAACGCATGCAAGCCGATCTGCATCGCCTGTTTGCGACGCGCGGACATGGCGTGGAAGTCGGCATAGGAAACCATCACTGCCTGGAGGTTAGGGATGTAGTATGGCGAATCTTGCTCCCAAACCGCTGGCTTGAGATTCTTCAGGCTTAGCCCCGCAACGATTAGCATATAGGTTATTGTCTTCCTTGCGCTTTTGATTCCGCATACGCCTTTTCGAGCGCCAGAAAGGCGTCTTCTTCTTCGTGCTCGCCAGACGACTCAGGCTTCTTGATACGTACAAGCACTGGAAAATTGATCAGTTGTCCGGTCAAGAGCGCTTCACCTACATCAAGGTCGGGGAGCATCCGCGCCTCGTCCTCACCAAGGCTTTCTACGACCTTCCGAACGAAGTTCTGGTCGGCAGGATTGACCATCCGCATGATGATGTAGGAGTTACATTGCGAAAGTGTCGTCTCGTCGAGCCGTGATGGGCGCTGGCTGATGAGAATCAGACCAACGCCGAACTTCCGACCTTCCTGGGCGATCTGCTTCGTGGTCTCTATCGCACTTGTATCGGCTGAAGTGTTCGCATGTGCAGGCACAAAATTGTGGGCTTCTTCGAGAACGAGTAGCAAAGGAAGCTTCAAGCGTTCACTGACGCGGGCGCTAAATATCTCACCTGCAATCAAAGAATAAAGGGTCGCCTGAAACTGATTTGAATATCCCGCCAAGGCAACTATGCTGATGTTGTTGTAGCGAACGAGCTTTGTGCGGTCGGTAGGTAACGGTTCGCTCACCCCTGCGGCTTTCTTACTAATTGCCTCCATCTGCCTAAGTTTTTTTGCGGCGGTTCGAAGAGCCATAGCCGAACCCTCAAGCCACCCAGCGACTTGTCTAGTGAGGCGGATATCGACTTCATTGTTGTCCACCCATGCTGTTATTTTCTCAAACGCCTCCGCATCGTCAGCCTTCCCAGCTTTGATGAGGGCGCTTACGAAATCCGCAAAAAAGTAGAGGTTGTCTCTGATGCCAAACTCGGCTATCTTATTGTCCTCTGAGCTTTAGACTTTATCCAAACGCGGTGGCTCAGGCCGCGTAGCACAGTAGATCGGTGAAGCGTTCAACGAGAGTCCGTGGTAATTTTATGAGATCCGCGCCTGGGAGCCCTGTCTGAAAAATGATCTGTGCCCATAAACGCCGCCGTACCAAGGCGAGAGCATCAACGAAGGTGGGAGTCGCTTTCGTGTACCAAGCCGTCTGCCGGGTGAAGTTTGTGGGGGGCGACAGCTGTCCATGGGCGAGCAGGGTCACGAGCGAGAAGAGACTCAAAAGCGCCGGAGTTGTGCGCTGGATTGCTGGCTGCGACCACTGGCGCTGGGTCTCGACGCCCAGATGAGCGCGCACCTCATGGAACGTCACTTCCACTTGCCAGCGCAACACGAACCACGAGACGATCTGCAGCGGTGTGGCGTCAAGGTCAGTGCACAGAAGCGCCTGTGTCGGGAAGATGCCTTGCGGGTCACGGATCAGGACCCAGCGGATCGGCACGGGCACGAAGCCGGTGGAATACCAGACGGCTGTCTGAGAAAGGACCTCGATCGGACGGTCGCGCTCACCATACCAGCGCGAGATGCGCAACTCGCTCCAGGGGGTGGACGGATCGTCGCGGTGGCACGAGAGATTCGGGAGTCGTTCGCCTACCAGGCGCGGTCGTCCTTTGGCGTGTGGCGCGCGCGGAGGCGGTGGGGCAAACAAGCGCGCGTCCAGGCGCAGACGCGCGACTACGGTCGCGATGGGGCGGACGGCGTCGAGCAGCTCCAAGGCGGCGGAGGAGCGGTCGCCGACCACGACGTGGGGACGGTCTAGCGCCCAGCGATGGATCTGCCGGATCATTTGCCGCGCCCACGTCGTCAGTGGCTTGTAGCGGCGACGGCTGGCATAGCCTCGCCTGCTGAAGGAGCAAGGACGGTGGTAGGAAGGTCGGCATAGGATCGGCAAGGATCGGCTGGCCCACGCTGTCCTGCCCAGGGGATGGGGAGCGGGAGCATCGCGCAGACCCAGCATCGCGCAGACCCAGCGTAGCGCACGTACCTTGACGAAATGGCTGCGACTCGAGCGCACCGGATCACTATAAATCCCGGCAGCGTTGATCTTGCGACCGCGTCTGCGTTCAAGAGTCTCATCAATGCCCACCACGAGCGGGGCATGAGCAGCAAACGTCGCCACAAGGAGGCTGAAGAGGATTTGACTGGCCAGCCGACTCGACCACCGGGCGCGGTTCAACACGCGATGATACGTCTGGAAGGTGGCGACCTGATCCAACCCCATGACCCGCAAGACCGCGGCGACCGTGCGCTGGCCCGGGGCCAGGATGGCGCCCACCACGAGGAGAGGGACATGCCTCCATACGCGGGTGGAGAACACGGGGGCAAAACCGGCAAGTAGCATCATGACGTCGGCAGGCAGGATCGGCATCGGCCATCTCCTTGGGTGGACCTCAGCCTATCCCATCTCTCCTCATCTGCGCGTTTGGATAAAGTCTAGCTAAGCTTACATTTTAAGCCACAGCAAGTAGCTGGCGACGGAGGCAATTGCCAGCTTGAGCGCGGACAGCAGGAGCATGAGGGCGACTAGGGTGTCAATTTGACCGCCGGGAAGCGTGGAGCAGGGGGCGAGCGTTTGCCGGTGGGCCGCCCGGGCGACCGTCGGCAGGGTTTTGGCGCGCAGACGGGGCTCCCCAGGTGAGCAAGAACCTGCGAAAAGCCACGACGGACACGCGAAGGCGTGCGGCGCTCAGCCGGCAGAGGTGTCTGCCAGGGCAAGCGGACATCACTGACAGTGTCGCGGGCGAGGCGGAGCTGGACATAGGCCAGGATGAGCAGCCACGTCCAGCGGTCGGCGGCGGCGTGAGCGCAGTTTCGGCCGCGTCCATTGGAGCGTTTGTTTGAAGAAGCGGAAGGTGTGCTCGATCGAGAAGCGGGCAATGTAAGCTTGCCAGAGCTCCGCCAAATCGGGGGGAGTGGGTCCGCTCCACCAGAACCAGAGCGGGATTGGCGCTTTGGTGGGTCGCGGCAGGCGCTCCACTTCCAAGCGAATCAGCGTCCCACGGACCAGCGGCCGCGGTTGGCGCGTCCCGCGCGTGGCGTGATTCTGTGGAGCCGCATGCAATCCGCTCCAGGCCTGCACACAGACGCGTCCCTGTTGGGGCTCGGTGGTGGTCCACGACGCTCTTGGCGTCGGCCAGGTTTTCGGATCGTCACAGACGAACTTTTCGCCATGCCGGCGCGGTCGTCCCGTCAGCGGCTGCGAAGTGGGGTCGGCGTAGAAGCAGCGACCGGCGCGCAAGCGGATTAGGAGGCAGATGGGCTGGTCGGCGAGCGCGAGACTGAGCTGGACGGGATCGTAGCCCGCGTCGAAGGTGAAGATAGGGGGCGTGGTCGGCGGAGACCCCGTCGCCCGCAATGCTTGGCCCAGCCACGACCGGATCTGCTCCGCCGCCACGCGGTTGATGTTCTCCCCTGGCGTGATCCGCCGTACTCGCAGGGGAGCGGTCCAACTCGAGCAGTGCGCAGGGAGCTGGACGAGCCAGGAGTAGTTCCAGCCGGCGACAATGGGCTGACCGTGGGAATGGCGGTACGGGTGGTGATAGAAGCCCCGGTTGGGGCTCGTCTCGGCGTCACAGCGTGGCCAGACGCTCGCATCAACAGCGTACCACGTCGTCAGCGCTGCAGGCGGGGAGAACGACGAGAATGCGACGAGCCGTTCCAGTCGCGCCAGATCCATGGATCCCGCGTTGAGCGCATCGTAGACACTCCCCCAGCCGCGTCGAGAACTGGGCGCCAGACTCAGATGCGCTGGGGTTTCGAGGGTTGGGGCGGTCAGCACCGCGTCGAGCAGCTCGAACAGGGCGTCGCGCCGGCACCCAAAGGTGCGATACACTTGCTGACGGAAGGCTCGCAGCGCTTCCCCTTCTGGTGTGTTCATATCCAGAACGATGCGCTCTCGAGCCTCTCCCTGTCTACTCCGCCTCAACCGACTCCTTGCTGTGAGTTAAAATGTAAGCTCAGCGACAGTAAGGGAGTTCTCCGCAAGCTGTAGAAAGATGTGGGGCTGCCGTTGTATCTCTACTTGCACGTCCTCGGCGGTCAGGCCACCTTTGGACGAGTCGCTTGTACTCATTCGCATGTCGCCTCTATCCCTAATTGCCGGAGTACACGCCTTGCCTGATCGGTGTGAAAGTCTCCTGGCCGCAAGCCGAACATCTGGCCGACGAGCCACTTTGGCGCGATCCTCATCTCATCCACTGGGATAAACCAAGCGTGGTAGCTTGTGGCCTCATCGTCGCCTAGAGCTACTGCCTGCCGCGCGATTGCGAGCGCGTCTTCGGTCGAGAACGTTCGCTCAATCCCACACAGGCGAACGGCTACTGGGGCAATCAACGGCGCAAGTGACATTGGCTCATCAGGAGTTGTGCGGTAGAGCCAGGTACGCAGCCTTGTCAACGTTTCCCCTCGTGTTCTTCCAACCGATTGGACGACCATGCTTTGTGGAGTCTCTGCCTCATACCCTTGGATCGCCGCGCGATAGGCGGCGCCAAGTTGCAGATAGAGTTCTTTGACAGGCCGCGATTTCAGGTAATCGAGCAACGCCCTCGTGACCATTGGCTGGAGCGCCTGCGCGCGATCACGACTCATGGATTGCTCATAGACAGGAATTGGCTGGTCTGCCGGTATTAAGCCCCACTTCGCTGAGAGCACAAAAGTATCTACATCATGCTCAGGCTGTTCCCGAAAGTAGCGGCGCAAAACGCGAAACGGCGGCCCATCATAGCGTTCAATCGCGGGCAACAACCCCGCATCAATCCGTTTCCGGCGTGTGCAGGCAAGAACCAACATGCGGCGATAGGAACCAGCTTCCATGCCTGAACTCCAACGAGCCTGCTAGACACAGCGGCCCGGCTAATACACTGTTAAAGTACAGTATAGCATGCCTGCTCTTATGGATAGCCCTTTGCATGCTGCGAAAGCGATTTGTCTGGCGAGTTGCAGGTTCATCTATCGCAAAAGCCGATAGCGCGCATTTCGCCATCGGATGAGCGGGCGGCTATAATAGGGATACCGACTGCGGTTGTGTATCCTGTTCTTTCGCGCACGGACCCCTCCAGCCTCCCGCTCGCGCGCCTATAACGCTCTTTCCTCCACGCGCGACGCTCCCAGGCATGTGCGGTTCGCCGCCTCCGCTCAAAGGAGAAGCCCCTCCCATGTCCAGCATGCGCAATGCCTTTGGCGCGCGTGACACCCTCAGCGCCGCATCCGCCTCCTACGCCTTCTATCGCCTCGACGCCCTCACTGGCCAGACGAATCTCCCGCTCGACCACCTCCCCTTCACCGTGCGCATCCTGCTCGAAAACGCGCTGCGCATGACCGACCTCGAGCCCACGCTCGTGAGTGAGGCCGAAGTCGCGGCGCTGGCCCGCTGGAAGCCCGGCGCCAGGCCCACCCCCGGCGAGCCGGAGGAGTTTCCCTTCCTTCCCGCCCGCGTGATTCTGCAGGACTTCACCGGCGTCCCCGCCGTCGTGGACCTCGCGGCGATGCGCGACGCGGTACAGGCGCTCGGCGGTGATCCCGCTGGAATCAATCCGCTCGTTCCCGCCGACCTCGTGATTGACCACTCGGTGCAGGTAGATGTCTTCGGCAACACGCGCGCCTTCGCCCTCAACGTCGAGCGCGAGTACGAGCGCAACGGCGAGCGTTATGCGCTGCTCCGCTGGGCGCAGCAGGCCTTCGAGAACTTCAGCGTCGTCCCGCCGGGGACAGGCATCGTCCACCAGGTCAACCTCGAGTATCTCGGCAAGGTCGTGCAGGCGCGACCCGGACCCGACGGCCAGCTTATCGCCTTCCCCGATACCCTCGTCGGCACCGACTCGCATACCACGATGATCAACGGGCTGGGCATCCTCGGCTGGGGCGTCGGCGGCATCGAGGCGGAGGCCGTCTTGCTCGGCCAGCCGCTCTACCTGCTCACGCCAGAGGTCGTCGGCATGCGGCTGCATGGCGCGCTGCCGGAGGGCGCGACCGCGACGGATCTCGTGCTGGCAGTGACGCAAACGCTGCGCAAGTTCGGCGTCGTCGGGCGCTACGTCGAGTTCTGCGGCGCGGGCCTCAGCTCACTCAGCCTTGCCGACCGCGCGACGATCTCCAACATGTCGCCGGAGTACGGCGCGACCTCGGCGATCTTCCCGGTGGACGACGAGACGCTGCGCTATCTGCGGCTGACAGGCCGCCCAGCGGAACTGGTGGACCTGGTCGAGCGCTACACCAAGGAGCAGGGCCTCTTCCGTACCGACGACACGCCAACTCCCGCGTTCGACAACCTGCTGGAACTGGACTTGGCGACGATCCAGCCGAGCCTGGCTGGTCCGCGCCGCCCGCAGGACCGCGTGGCGCTGCCCGCCGTCAGGGACAACTTCTTCGCCTCGTTCCAGGACCGCATCAAGCCGGCGCGGAAGACGGCTGACCCACTGGCCGTCGGCGAGTTCGAGAGCGAGGGCGGTCAGGCGGGCCTCACCACCGATACGCCCTCCTCAAAGACACGCGGCGGGTCTGTGACGGTGGATGGACGCAGCGACAACGTGACGGATGGCGCGGTCGTCATCGCGGCGATCACAAGCTGCACCAACACCTCGAATCCATCGGTGATGCTGGCGGCGGGGCTGCTGGCGAAAAAGGCGGTCGAGCGCGGGCTGACGACGCATCCGTACGTCAAGACGAGCCTCGCCCCCGGCTCGCGTGTCGTCACCGACTACCTGCGCGACGCTGGACTCACTGAGGCGCTCGACGCGCTCGGCTTCTATACCGTCGGATTTGGCTGTACCACCTGCATCGCCGAGGGGACGCCGGTTCTACTTGCCAACGGGACGGCACAGGCTATCGAGCGCTTCCCGAAGAATGGCGGCGCGAAGCTGTTTGCGCCGGATGGCGATGGCAAAATAGGCATCGCGCGGCAGGCCCAGGCGATGGATCAGGGTGTACGCGAGTGCATTTCGCTGACCTTGCAGGATGGACGCACGCTTGTCTGCACGCCAGATCATATGCTGCTCTGCGCGGATGGACGCTGGGTGCGCGCCGACATGCTGGAGTTGAATCGCGACCGCGTGGTGGTTGGCCTGGAGGCGCCGCTGGACGAGATCGGCGCGGACGAGCAGGGCTACACACTCCAGGCTGGCGCGATGCTCTTCACGCTGGATACGCCCTATGACCGCCAGCGGACCCTTGCCTTCGCACGCCTGCTAGGCCACCTGCTCAGCGATGGCTCGATCAGCGTCCTCGGCCAGGGTCGCGTTAACGTCGGTCAGGCGTTGGATCGTGAGATGGCGCTCCATGATATCGAGTTGATCGCCGGCACGCGCCCCGCCGCCTCGCGCTACGACGAGCGCAAGTGGAGCATCGTGCTGCCAAGCCAACTCACGCGCGCGATCATGGGGCTGCCTGGCGTGCGGGTTGGACGGCGTATCACGCAAGCTCCGTCGCTGCCAGACTTCGTGCTGGAAGACGCCTGCCCAGTGGCCGTTGTGCGCGAGTTCCTCGGCGGTCTCTTCGGCGCGGACGGGCATGGACCGAAGCTACATCGCTGGGGGAAGGGCGAGGATGACGCCACGCTTGAGCAGCCCGCCTACTCACAAAGCGCGGTCCCAGCGCATGTGGACGCTCTCAAGCACATGATGACTGATCTGATGCGGCTGCTGGCGCGTTGCGGCGTGGAGACCGAGGACGCGAAGATCTACACCTATCCCACGCGCCGCTCCGCCTCCACCTATCCAGTCGCGCAAGATGGCGTCGCTCGCACCGAGGTCCGTCTTGCTCTGCCGGATGGCCTCTCGTTCGTCGAGCAGGTGGGATACCGCTACTGCGTCGATAAAGCGATGCGTGCCAGCGCTGCGGCAGTCTACTGGCGTATGATCAGCGGCATCAGCCGACAACGGCTGTGGATGTCTGCACGTCTCACCGAGTTGCATGCGGCGCAGAGCGAGCTATCCTTCACGCAAGCGCGACGGCTGGCCGCGACCGAACTGCTGGAGCGCGAGCCGGTCGTCTCGCCCCACTACGCGCTGCTGGAAGGGCATGATCGCTTCACGCGGCTGCCACAGACCACAACCCGCACGTTCCAGCCGCTGCATCGTGATAGCTGCGACTTTCCCTCGCCGGTCCGGCTCTTCACCGAGCTTGGTGTACGCGAGTGGTTCGCTCCGCTACAGTCGCGTGGAGAAGCTGGCGCCAAGCGTTATTGCGTCGATAAAGAGGCGCTGACGCTGCCGACCTTCGCACTCCAGGTCATTGACCGGCAGCTTGCTGGCGCGCGCCACGTCTACGACCTCGCGGTGGACGATCTGCACGCTTTCATCGCGGGGACAGTCGCGGTCCACAACTGCATTGGCAACAGTGGCCCATTGCCGGAGCCGGTGGCCGAGGTCGTGCGCGACGAGGACCTGGTGGTCGTGGCGGTGCTGAGCGGCAACCGCAACTTCGAGGGGCGCATCCACCCGCAGGTGCGCGCGTCGTACCTGGCCTCGCCGCCGCTGGTCGTCGCCTACGCGCTGGCTGGCAAGGTGGACATCGACCTCACCGCCGAGGCGCTGGGCTTCGATAGTGACGGGCGGCCCGTCTACCTGCGCGACCTCTGGCCGGCGCAGGAGGAGATTCAGGAAACGCTGGCGCGTGTCGTCAAGCCCGAAATCTTCCAGCGCGAGTACGCCAAGGTCTTCGACGGCGACGACCACTGGCGCGCGCTGCCACTGCCGGAAGCGGGCAGCGGCCTCTACGCCTGGGACCCCGACTCGACCTACGTGCGCAAGCCCACCTTCTTCGACGGCATGACTGAGACGCCAGCGCCGCTGCGCGACATCACCGGCGCGCGCGTGCTCGTCTCGGTCGGCGACTCGGTGACGACGGACCACATCTCGCCCGCAGGCTCGATTCCGACGACTAGCCCCGCCGGGCAATATCTAATTGAGCATGGCGTCACAGCCCGCGACTTCAACAGCTACGGCGCGCGACGCGGCAACCACGAGGTGATGGTGCGCGGGACCTTCGCCAACATTCGCCTGCAGAACGCGCTCGTCCCCGGCAAGGAGGGCTACTGGACCACCTATCTGCCCGCCGAGGAGGAGATGACGATCTACGACGCCTCGATGCGCTACCAGGCCGAGGGCACGCCGCTGATCGTCCTGGCGGGCAAGGAGTACGGCTCCGGCAGCTCGCGCGACTGGGCGGCGAAGGGCCCGCTGCTGCTCGGCATCCGCGCCACCATCGCCGAAAGCTACGAGCGCATCCACCGCAGCAACCTCGTCGGTATGGGCATCCTGCCGCTCCAGTTCAAGCCGGGCGAGAGCCGCGAGTCCTTGGGGCTGAGCGGGCGCGAGACGTACGATATCCTCGGCGTCACGGGGACGCTACAGCCACGGCAGGAGATCGCGGTGCGCGTGACGCGTGAAGACGGCTCGACGTTCGAGTTCACGACCATCGCGCGGCTGGATAGCGCCATCGACATCGCGTACTATCGCAACGGCGGCATCCTGCTGACGGTGCTGCGCCGCCTCCTGCGCGACCAGCGCGCCAAGCAGAGCGGTGCGCAGGCGTAGAGAATTGCTGATGAGGGCGGCGGTCACACTTTGCGCTGTCATTTCGTCATCCAGGTAGCGACGTTCAACGCTACAAGAGAAAGGAAGACTGACATGCCTGTGCAGGTGACCGCGATCATGCTCGGCGTCGAGGATCTAGCCCGCTCCAAGAAGTTCTATGCGGACCTGGGCTGCGCCATCGAGCAGGATTATCCCAACTTCGTCAAGTTCAACCTGGGCGAGGGGTCGTCCTCGCTGGCCCTCTATCAGCGCGAGGCGGCGGCCCAGGAGGCCGGCGTCTCGTCCGAGGGGTCCGGGTTCCGTGGCGTCTCATTTCACTACATCGTCCCCTCGCGCGAGTCGGTAGACGAAACCATGAGCAAGGCCGTGGCGGCGGGCGGCGCCGTCGTAAAGGAAGCGGCAGCTGCACAGTGGGGTGGGTACTTCGGCTACTTCAGCGACCCGGACGGCTACCTCTGGAAAGTCGCGTCTGGCTCGTAATCTGACGCCAGTTTGGCATAAGAGTCCAATACGCTGAATGATGAGGGTTGGCGCCTACGGCTGCTAGTCCTCACCGCTTCTTATGGCCCAGCAACACCTGACAGTCAATCGCACGCGATCCCTCTTCGCCGATGCGATAGGCGACGATCTCATCCACTCCGAATGTGAAGCGCTCAGTCATCCGCCGGCCATCTATGAGCGCTAGGGCAAAGCGTTCGGCGGAATCGAGCCTGCCAACCGTCAGATGCGGCGTGAACGTGTGCTCCGGCGCGAGATATCGAGTAAGGATGCCAGAGTACAGTTGGTCATGCAACGCGACCAGTTGGTCGGCCCCGCGCTTCACATTCAGGAAGAGATATTCCTCCATGTGCCCCGTGACCTCGCGCAACGTGACCTCAAACGGCGCGAGGTCTCTTGTGGCGCGGCGCATATGCGCGGCGAGCGCCTCGGTCGCAATGGCGCTCGTGAAGGGAAAGACGAGCGTGATATGCGGCGCGATGAAGTCTGCCAGCGGATCATACGCGCGCCGCAGCCGCTCAATTGGCGCGGCGTCGGCGAACGCTGGAAAGATGACAATCGCGCGCATTATCTGGTCAGATACTCGCTCGCTTGCGGAAGTAGGATATTGCACCGTCTCCCTCCGGCCATGCTAGTGGATATTATCGCCCCCTGCTCTACTACGCCGTTCTGCGCCAGACGACGCCGCGCCGCTCATACTCCAGCCGCCGCTCAACCGCGTGCGCCAGCGCCGGACTGGCGAAACGCTCGACCAGCCAGAGCGCAAGGTCCAGTCCCGATGTGACGCCCGCCGAGGTGATCACGTCGCCGTCGTCCACCACACGCGCGTCGTAGACCTCCGCGCCCAGCGCGCGTAGCTCCTCGCGGGCGAGGGCGTGCGTCGTCGCCGGACGCTCTTTCGTCAATCCGGCCGCCGCCAGCAGCATCGCGCCAGTACATACGCCCGCCACAATCGTTCCTGCCGCATGCAACTGCGCGATCAGTTGTGGCGTCTCGCCGCGCTCGACCTCCACACGCGCGCCATGCTGCCCGCGATGGTTCCAGCCACCGCCGGGGACGATCAAGATGTCGGGTCGCGCCTCCAGCGTTAGCGCCGCCTCAGCCTGGACGCGCGCGCCATAGAACGCCGTCATCTCACGCGCGCCCTCCCGGCTGACCAGGCTCACCGCGAATGGCGCACCCGCCTCCTCCGCCCGGCGCAAGACCTCATACGGCGCCAAAGCGTCCAGTTCGTCGAAGCCGTCAAAGAGCAGTATCGCGCACTGTGGCATCGCGCTCGCCTCCTATCTCGTCACTCACTCTCACGAAACGCGCGCCACTGCGCACGGACCATACGCTCCAGTTCCAGTGGATACTCGAACCCGTAGCGCTCCGCCAATAACGGCCCAACGCGCGCCGCAGCCTCCTGATGAATCTCGATTGCGGCGTAGATCTCCTCCCGCGTGCGCCCAGGGACGCCGGCCACCGCCTGCGCGTCCACGTCCTCCAGCCCCTCGACACTGCGCACGAGCTGCGTCAGACCGTGGATGCCAGAGAAGTGGTACGCACTGGTATCCTCACCCGTCGCCTGGGTAAACCACAGCCGCATCAGCATCAGCCACGAATGATATAGCCCGGACGGGAGCATGAGGTCGAGGCGCCGATGCAGTACCTTGCGATGCTTGTGGCTGTTGACCCAGAACGCGACGATCAGTTCCCGCACACCCTCCGCGGTCGCCGGATTGTGCGGCTCCGGCTCCGGGCGACTATGCTCTTGCAACGTCCTGCCGAACGCCTCGTCCCGGCAGCCGAGCGTGAGCAGTGGCTCGACATTTGGAGGCCGCGCCGTCGTCTGGACCAGCAGATCGACGATATCGCCGTTGCGCAGGAGCAGATGGTGAATCAGCGCATCCTCGCCAAGCGGAAACGTATGTCCGCCAGCCACCTGCCCGCCGGTCAGCGCCTGAGTATCCAGCGCGCGCCAGCGCTCCAGATCGGCGGGATCAACCGCGACACGCAGGTCAATATCACTGTAGGCGTCACCTTCGCCACGCGCAAGACTTCCACCCAGCCAGAGCGCGACGACGCGCTCATCCGCCCAGACCGCGGGAGCCAGCCACGAGATCGTCTGCTCCTGCGCCATCTGCGGGAGAACGCCGAGATTGAGGTCCAGCATGCCGCGCCTCCATTCACCACTGGCAGTACATTCGCGGTGGCCTGCCTCGCCCCGACGGATACCCTGCTAGAGTCAGTATACCGGTTCGCGCTCGTAGCGCTTCAGGAAGTCGGCTAATAGGAGCCTGAACATAAATTACACTAAATGGTAAGCGGAACAAACATTTATTGGACTTTTGCTTTTTCATTGGGTATACTGCCATCATTGAAGGATGAAGTGGGTGGTTTCCACTTCGCTCTCCTTCATCTGGGAGAGACGGGCTGATTCTCCGTTGTTCCCTTACCGGCGTCGGTAGGCTGATTTCTACCAGGGTCGGACGTTCACGAGGCGGCTGTTTTCGCCATCGCTGAACAACGTGCGGCAGGCTGATTTCTGCCGGATCAGACGCGGGCTGATTTTCCGCGCTGCACATACAGGCGTCGGGGCAGGTGAATACCTGCCCTTCCCTGTTTTCTGGACCTATTTCTAATTCTGATCACTCTTGCGCATCATCCTACTGACCTCTCGTTCGATATGTTCTCGCCAATGTTATGACCGCGACCGACAGCCAGAGCCATCGATCGCGGTCACTCGCATGCCGCAACAACTATCTCGCCGCCACCGCCCGACGCGAGAAGTACAGCGCGATCACAGCGAACACCGCCGTCCACGCGAGCAGGTAGAGCACGCTGGAATAGTCGAGCGCCTTCCCGAAGGCGATATGCCAGCCCAGATCCGCCGCGCGATAGGATGGCAACAGCTTGCCGAATGTCTGCATCCCGGCAGGCATGATCGAGATTGGCATCCAGAGTCCACCGAGCGCCGATAGCACCGTATACAGTCCGTACACGACGCCGAACGCCGCTTCGGCGCCATCGCGTAGCCGATGGCGAGTCCCAGAACGGCGATCGGGATGATCCCCAGCCAGGTGACCGCCACCAGCGCGAGCCACTGCCCGGCGTCCAGGTGAATACCGCGCGACACCACTGCGGTCAGCATCACCAGCGCAATGGCTGGCCCGACGAGAACCAGCGCCGCGAGGAGACGCGCGATCAGCAACGAGGCGACTGGACGGGCAACAACCGCATCTGGCGCAGCCATCCCACGCTGCGATCCTGCGCGATGCGTGGACCAGTCGCCGAGAGGACGGCCCACATCGCGCCGTAGACCGACATTGAGACCATCAGCCCGACCTGGACCGTGACCGCGTTGGGGCCAGCGCTTGGCCCACCGAAGAGCGTCGAGAATAGCAGATAGAAGCCCACCGGCGCGACCAGCGCCAAAATCGAGTAACGTGGATCGCGCAGCGAGCGCAGCGACCTCAAGCGGAGATAGCCGAACATCACTTTCCTCCCTCGGCTTGCTGGTCAACCAGCGTCACGAACATGTCCTCAAGACTCGCGCTCCGCACTTCCAGGTCGTGCCAAGTCACACCACTGGCCACCAGCGCCCGCGTCGTCGCGTCGGCATCCGCCGTGTTCAGCGTCACCGTGCCGCGCCACGCGCTCCACCTCGCTGACGCTGGGCAGGCGCTCAGAGCGTCACTACGTCGCCGCCTTCGCAGGTGAAGCGCACAGTCTGGACGCCGAAGTCGCGCTTCAGTTCAGCGACCGAGCCATCCGCGACGATACGCCCATGCGAGATGATGACGACGCGCGAGGCGAACGCTTCCGCCTCCTCCAGGTAATGCGTGGCAAACAGCACGGTGCGCCCGGCGGCGGTGTACTCGCGCATGTTCGCCCAGAACTCGCGTCGACCCTCCACATCCAGCGCCGCCGTCGGCTCGTCGAGCGCCAGCACTCAGGCTCGCTGGCGATGGCCAGGGCGAAGCGTGCGCGTTGCGTCTGCCCACCAGAGAGCCGGTCGAGTCGCCGCCGTTCCAGTCCCTCCAGTCCCGCCATGGCGACGAGTCGCTTGCGTGACAGTGGCCGGACGCTCAGGCTGAGCGCATAGTCCAGCAGTTCACCCACGCGCACGCCAGGCATCAGGCTGCCTTCCTGGAGCATCGCGCCGACGCGTCCGCGCTGGATCGCCTCCGTGGCGTCATGCCCAGCACGCTGACCGTCCCGCCATCCGGCGCCAGCAGACCCAGCAGCATCGAGACCGTCGTGGACTTGCCCGCGCCGTTCGGTCCAAGCAGAGCCACCGTCTCGCCGCGCTGGATCTCCAGGCTCAGGTCGTCCACCGCCCGCAACGAGCCAAAGCGCTTTGTCAGCCCGCGCAGGCTGACCGCCACATCCTCACTCGCCAACGCTATTCCTCCTTGCTCCGTCCGCGCTCCCTGCGCCATCTCTCCTGACATCGCGCGCTGTTGCGTGTCGATCATTGCCGTCTCATCCTCTCCACTGCTCGGTCACGTCGCCGATGTATCGAGTCTATGCGGAGACTAGCGCAGCCGGTAGTGAGGCGAGTCAGGTGTTCCCGATGACATTTGTCAGATGACATTTGTCACTGGCCTGCGCGCGGCGCATATGGCTAACTAGTGAGAGACGCGGATGAGCCAGGATCGCGCGAGGCAGGATATGCGAGAATTGGATGAACAACCGGATGGCGACGCCTGATGCCGCGCCACGCCACAAAGCGCTCGCCAGCGGTGCGGCGGCGCGCCTCCGCGACATGCGGATCGAGCGGATCTATGGCTCGACGCTGGTATGGTGGCTCGTCTGGATCATCTGGATTCCCGTCTTCATCCCCAATCTCCGATCTCATCCAGGCCCATCCATCGCTGCCGCGCCTCATCCTGAGCCTGGCCGGCGCGCTGCTCTTCTTCACGCTCTACTCTGCGTCTCACCTGGATTGCGCGCCGATCTCGCGAGCGGCTCAGGCCCGACGCGACCCAGCGGGGCGGCGCTCTGGACGCCGATCGTCGTCATGGTGGCGCTGAGTCTGGCGCTGACATCTGGAATGGTCAGGATTTGGGGCGGGTTGTTCATCTACGCCAGCCACCTGTTCCGCCGGCTGGCTGCCCATCCGCGAGGCCGCCATCACGGTCGCCGCGCTTGTCGCGCTCGTCATATTCGGTGTCAGCCACAGTGGCTTCGCCGCCGCCATCACCCCGGTGACTTTCGTGGCGATTCCTGGTTTGTCGTCATTGCGCTGGTCCGTCGGTGAAGACGAGCCGCGAGTTGCGCGCCGCACGCGAGGAGATGGCGAGCCTGCCGCCGCGGTGACCGAGGAACGTCTGCGCATCGCGCGCGACCTGCACGATCTGCTCGGCCACAGTCTCTCGCTCATCGCGCTCAAGAGCGAGCTGGCCCGGCGCCTGGTGATGTCGCCGGAGCGCGCGGCCAGCGAGATCGGCGATATCGAGAGCGTGGCGCGCCGGCGCTCCACGAGGTGCGCGAGGCCAGTGGCAGGTTATCGCCAACCTACGCTTGCGGCAGAGTTGGCTGGCGCGCGCGAGTTGCTGGCGGCCGCAGGCATCGCCTATCGCTACGAGGGCAGATGAGCGCGCGAGCCGATCTGCCAGCGCCAGTCGATGCGGCGCTCGCCTGGACGGTGCGCGAGGGCGTGACCAACATCATCCGCCACAGCCACGCGCGCCCTTGCACGCTTTCTCCTGACAACGCAGCGCACGTGAGATGGGCGTCGAGATCGAAGACGACGGCGTAGCGCCAGCGCCCACTACAGACGCCGATGGAACGAGCGGCAGCGGTCTACGTGGTCTGGCGCAGCGCGTCGCTGCGATCGGCGGGCGCTACGAGGCCGGTCCGCAAGCGGATGGCGGGTTCGCATCTCGCCGTGTACGCGCCGATCTCCTCCGTCACTGAGCGCCCCGCACTGCCCGCCACCTCGGACTCCTTAGAGGAGACGCCACCATGATTCGTGTGCTGCTGGCCGAGGATCAGACGATGGTGCGCGGCGCGCTGGCGGCGCTGCTGGAACCTGGAAGACGACATCGAGGTCGTGGCCGAGGTCGGGCGTGGGATGAGGTCGTCGGGCGGCGCTCGCCACCCAGCCAGACGTCGCGCTGCTCGATATCGAGATGCCCGGCGGCGATGGCCTGGAGGCGGCGGCAGCTCTCGCGCCAGGCCTTGCCCTCGTGCCGCATGCTGATCCTGACGACGTTTGGCCGTCCCGGCTACCTGCGTCGGGCGATGGAGAGTGGCGCGGTCGGCTTTCTCCTCAAAGACGCGCCCGCGGCGCAGCTCGCGCCGCCATCCGCCGCGCCGTCGCTGGGCGAGCGTATCGTCGATCCCAGCCCTGGCCTCGGCGGCGCTGAGCGATGGGAACAATCCGCTGACCGAGCGTGAGCGCGACGTGCTAGCCGCCGCCGCCCACGGCGCGAGCATCGCCGAGATCGCCGCCGCCCTCGTTCTCTCCGAGGGCACAGTCCGCAACTACCTCTCCGTCGGCGATCCAGAAGCTCGGCGCGCAGAACCGTGTCGAGGCGGCGCACATCGCCGAGCAGAAGGGCTGGCTCTAGAGCAGCGCCGCTGGGCGCGCTCACTTGGCGCAGGCTATCGCTCTGGACGATCAAATGCGGCGTTCAGTACAATATGCTCATCTCCACTTGCGCCCACGAACGACACCCCGGCGCCAGACTGCAAGGAAGCAGGGAAGCCATTCTATGACCCTGATTCACGCCGAGTGCGAGCGCGTAATTGGCGCGCCCGCCGAGACCGTCTACACCTACCTCGCCGATTACCGCGACCACCATCCGCACATCCTGCCAACCGATAACTTCTTCGACGTGACCGTGCTGCAAGGCGATGTCGGCGCGGGCGTCTTGGTCGCCTATCGCTTTCTCGCCGGTGGACGCGAGCGCTCGTACCGGCTGCGTGTGAGCGAGCCACGGCCAGGGATGACGCTGGTCGAGCGCGATGAACTCTCGACGATGGTCATGACTTACACGGTGACGCCAGAGGGTGACGGCGCGGCCTGCCGCGTCAAGATCACCGGCGAGTGGCAGAGCGCGGGCGGCGTAGAGGGCATCATGGAGCGCGTGTTCGCTCCCGGTGCGCTACGGGCGATCTTCGAGCGCGAATTGGCCCTCCTCGACGCGGCGGTGAAAAGCGCCTGACCTTATTGGGCTTTCGCCCGCCGCAAGCCGCCGGGATTTCAACCCGTGCGGTGAGGCGGTTGGGGGCGTTCGCCATGCGTCCTGCGTCCATTGCCGTGTCCTCCCCGTTGTGCGAGAAGAGGTGGGCAGGACATTTTGCACCGCACCAAGCACCTCCTCTTACGGGGTTCCGTGGAATGTCGTTCCCACGGGTAAAAGCCGTAACCCGTCTTGGACGAGGTGCGCTCCGCTTGAGCGGCGGTCGTTGAGCTCACCACGCCACGCCGCGATGGAGTCAACCTCCAGTGGGTTCGGGCAGAACCTTCGGGCGCTAACGTGAGCCGTTGGGCTGTGCGTAGCCTGAGAATCCGCCGGGCTTTAGCCCGTGCGGAGTGTCAATTCCATCAGCCAAGCACCTTGCGCGCCTCGCCGAGCGCGCGGATGTAGCCCTTGTTGCGCTCGACCTCCTCTTTGGTCAGTTCGTTGCCCTTCGTCGGGATGAGTTGTTCGTACTCGCGCAGCCGCTGTCCCGCCGCCGCACGTCCTGCCTTGCCCGCGCGTCCCGCGTAGCCGCGCGCGACCTCTACGGTGCGCGCGCTGTCTTCCTGCCGGATGGCGGCGTAGATCGCCTCACTATAGAGTGAGGCTGCGCGGTCGAAGAAGCTCGCGCTCTGTGTGGCGTCCTTCAGCCCCGTTCCGACCTGCTCTACCAGTTCCAGCGCGCGGGCATAGCGTTTGTTCGCGACCTCGAACTTTGGTGGCTCGGCGGTCATCGCCGTCTGCGCCTCACCCTGATACGCCTCGGCCTGTCCCAGCGGACTCTCGACCTCGGCGTAGAGCCGCTGCGCCTCGACGAACGCCCGGCGCGCCTCGTCGGTGGCGCCGAGGTTGCGTTGCGCCTCGCCCACGCCCAGCTGCGCCAGCGCCTGCGCAGCGGGATCGTCCGCCGTCTTGAAGCGCGCGACCTGCTCCAGATGCGCCGCGCTCGCTTCTTCCCACAGTCCACGCCGCAGCAGGACACGTCCCAGCCCCACGCGCGCGAGACCTTCGGCCAGCGGCGACTCGCTCTCGGCGGCGCGACTGGCGACGCGGTTGAAGTCGTTGACGGCGGTGTTAAGGTCTTCCGCCGCCAGATCAACCTCGGCGACCTCCAGTTGCGCCTCGATCTGCGCCTGCGCGTCGCCCTCGCGCTCGGCGCGAGATAGCGCCTGCGCCGCCTGTTCGCGCGCGCGATCAACTTGCCCAAGCGTCAGGCTCAGCGCCGATTGCACCGTCGTGGCAAGCGCCTCAGGTCCGGCCTCGCCAGCCTGCGTTCCCGCCTCGTGCGCCAGCGTCGCGCCACGGCTCGCCAGGCGCCCAGCTTCGTCCAACTCGCCACGAGTCAGCGCCAGGCGCGCGCGTTCCAGAATGGCCACGGCGGCCTGTGCGCGCCGTCCCTGCCGCTCGAAGCGTTTCGCCGCCTCATCCAGCAGCGGCGCAGCGACCTGCGATTGTCCTCGGACGCGCGCGATCTGCCCCAGGCCGAGCATCGCGGAGGTCTCCTGGCCTACCTGTTCACTTTCGGCCGCCAGTTGACGCGCCTCCGTAAACAGGTCTTCGGCACGGCGTGGATTTGCCCGCCTACGGTTAGCCTCGGCGGCGCCGAGCAGAGCGCGTCCGAGCGGAGCCGGAGCCTGCTGCGCGCGGAAGGCGCGAATCGAACGGTCGAAGACCGAGACGGCCTGCCCTAACTGCCCGCGCCGCAGATGCACCTCGCCGAGGACGCGGTTCGCCTCGGCCTGTCCCAGTGCGACGCCAAGCTCCTTGTAGCCCGTCTCAGCCTGCATGCCCTCCGCCAGCGCCTGATCCAGCCGTCCCTGACGCAGCGCGACCTCGGCCAGTCCGACGATGCCATCCAGCGCGCCAACACGATATTCCAGTGGCTCGGCCTGTGCGATCACCTCGCCGAAGAACCGCGCCGCCTCGTCGGGGCGCGCTTGATCCAGCGCGAGCCACGCCTGCCCATTGCGCGTGTCGATCTCGCCGAAGCCATCGTGCGCCTTCGCGTAGAGGTCGCGCGCGGCGGTGTAGGCAGACGCGGCCTCGTCGTAGCGCGAGCGGCTGGCGAGCATATCCGCCAGACCACGCGCGGCGTCGGCCTCGCCCAGCGTGTCGCGCGCCTGTGCGGCTTTGGCGCGGGCGGCGGCGTAATACTCGGCGGCCTTCTCGGTGTGGCCGCGCAGCCGTTCGATATGCCCCAACGCCAGCGAGGCGCTCGCCTGCCCACGCGCATCCTCCGCCTTCTCGTAGAGACGCAGCGCGAGATAGTAGCGCTGCCAGGCCTCCTCGATGCGTCCGCGCGCCCGCTCGGTGTGCCCTAGCGCCAGCGTCGCGCTCGCCTCACGCGAGGCGTTCCCTGCCTCCTTGAAGTACTCGATGGCCCGCTCGTAGCTAGTGGCGGCCTGATCCAGCGCACCGTTGCGCCGCTGCGTCTCGGCGAGGGCGGCGCGCGCTTCCCCGGCATGTTCGGCGTCGTTCAGCGCGCGCAACATCGCCTCGGCCTCAATCAGCGTCTCAGCGGCGCGCTCGATCTGCCCCTCAGCCAGCGCGTTCTGTCCCGAACGCAGCCGCGCCAGCGCTTCCTCGCGTGCGGTGTCGTGTGACGGAGCCATCCTGTCGCCCCTCTCCTGGTGGTGTAGGTGATTCCCACCGAACTGTACGGCAGGGGCGCATGCGGCGTCAAAGATGGGTCACGGTGGACATGCCTGCTGCCTATGCCTGCCGCCTGTGCGAATGCGGTATGATGACCCATGCCACACCAGCCAGCAAACGCATCAGTGGCCGTTTGACACTCCGCACGGGCTAAAGCCCGGCGGATTCTCAGGCTACGCACAGCCCAACGGCTCACGTTAGCGCCCGAAGGTTCTGCCCGAACCCACTGGAGGTTGACTCCATCGCGGCGTGGCGTGGTGAGCTCAACGACCGCCGCTCAAGCGGAGCGCACCTCGTCCAAGACGGGTTACGGCTTTTACCCGTGGGAACGACATTCCACGGAACCCCGTAAGAGGAGGTGCTTGGTGCGGTGCAAAATGTCCTGCCCACCTCTTCTCGCACAACGGGGAGGACACGGCAATGGACGCAGGACGCATGGCGAACGCCCCCAACCGCCTCACCGCACGGGTTGAAATCCCGGCGGCTTGCGGCGGGCGAAAGCCCAATAAGGTCAGTGGCCGCAGACCGTCGTCGAGTCATCAGTTGGAATAGCGCCATCGGGCACGGAAACGGATTCCCGCGATGAATCTCAATCTCACGGCGAGGCAGCGTACGTACCTCATCTCCGTCGGCATTGTCCTCATCCTCGGCCTCGTCTTCTTCCTCATCAATCGCGCCATGGGGTCGGAGGGCGCGACTACTGCGGGATCGCACCAGTTTGGCGTGCAGACCAAGACCTCGGGATGCAAGGCGCACGTTGGCTTGCCCGACTCAGCCTGCACACCTGGCGCGATTCTCTCCAGCGGAACCAAGTCCGCCATTTGCAAGTCGGGCTACGCCAGTTCCGTGCGCAACGTGCCAGATGGTGAGAAAAATCAGGACTACGCCGAATATGGCATCACGAGTCATGCGACGGGAGAGTATGAGGTGGACCATCTCGTCAGCCTGGAGTTAGGCGGCTCCAACGGCATCGCCAACCTCTGGCCGGAGGCGGCGAATCCGACCCCAGGCTTCCATCAGAAAGATCAGGTGGAGAACTATCTGCACGATCAGGTCTGCTCCGGCGCCATCAGCCTGAGCGACGCGCAGATCGAGATCGCCACTAACTGGCTCAGCGTCTATCAGCGCATGCCCAAATAGACCCCAAATCGTCGCCATGAGTAGCGCATAGGAGCATTCCCTCGATGTCAGGTGAGTGGCTGGAGTTGAGCGTCGCGGTCGCGCCGGAGACCGTCGAGTCGGTGACGGAACTGCTGAGTCGCTATGTGAGCGGCGGTGTGGCCATTGAGGAGCCGTACCAGCTGCTGGACGATGGCCAGGCGCACATTCCGATTCCCGGCGCGCCAGTCACGGTGCGCTGCTACGTCCCGGCGGACGCCAGCGGCGAGGATGCACGCGCGCGCATCGAGGAGGGCCTATGGCATCTGCGCCAGATCATCGGCGACCTGGGCGAGATCGGCGAGATCACGACGAAAGCCATCGCCGAGGAAGACTGGGCCAACGCCTGGAAAGAGCACTATCAGGTCACGCATCTCGGCGCGCGCACGGTCATCAAGCCGACGTGGCGCGAGTATGCGCCGCAGGGCGATGAGGTCGTCGTCGAGTTGGACCCCGGCATGGCCTTCGGGACCGGGCTGCATCCCACCACGCGCAACTGCGTGCGGCTTCTCGAAGACGTGGTCCGCCCCGGTGACCGCGTGCTGGATGTCGGCTGTGGTTCCGGCATCCTCAGCATCGCGGCGCTGAAGCTCGGCGCGGCGAGCGCGCTGGCGCTGGACGTGAGCGCCGTCGCGGTGGCGGCGACGCGCTCCAACGCGGACGCGAACGGGGTCGGCGATCGGCTGGAGGCGCGCGTGGCGACGCTGGAGGGCGCGGCAGGCGAGCCATACCTGCCCCTGCCGCCGGATGTGGCGATCCTCGGCGCGGAGATCGGGATGTACGACCTCACGCTGGCGAATATCATCGCGCGGGTAATCGGCCAACTCGCGCCCGCACTGGCCCGCGCTGTGCGTCCCGGTGGCTGGCTGATCGCCAGCGGGATCATCGAGGAGCGCCGCGCCGAAGCTGAGGAGCCGCTGCTGGCCGCCGGATTGCGCACCGAGCGCGAGTTGATCGAGGGCGACTGGGTGACGCTCGCGCTGACACGACCAATGGAGAATGAGTAATGCCCGCCGGACGCTTCCTGCTGCTTGAGACGCCGCTCGCGCCGGACGCCGAGATCGAGCTGCCATTTGAGGTTGCGCATCAGGCGCGGGACGTGCTGCGGCTCGCCGTCGGTGGGACACTCCGGCTGTTGGATGGCGCGGGCGGCGAGTATCCCGCTGAACTAATCGACGTGAGCCGCAAGCGCGTAGTCGTCCGGCTGGGCGCGCGCGAGGAGGGGCTGCCCGATCCACCTGTGCGCGTCACCCTCTGCCTGGGGATGCTCAAGGCGGCGAAGTTCGAGGTCGCGCTGCAGAAGTGTACCGAGCTGGGTGTGGCGGCATTCATCCCTCTGCTGACCGAGCGCGCCGTACGCGATGAAGTTAGCGAGGCGAAGCGACGGCGCTGGCGCGGCATCCTGGCTGAGGCGATGGAGCAGTGCGGTGGCTCGCGTCTGCCTGAACTGGTTGCGCCACAATCGTTGGCGCAGGCGCTCTCTGACCTGCCGCCCGGTGTGATCGCGCTCTTCCCCTGGGAGCAGACACGCGAGCTATCGTTGCGCGCCGCGCTGGAGGAGGCGGTGTCGCAGGCTGGCGCCGTTGAGCGCATCAGCGAAGTGCGCCTCTTCATCGGGCCAGAGGGCGGCTTCTCGCCCAGTGAGGCGGCGCTGGCGGAGCGCTCCGGCGCGCGGCTGGTCACGCTGGGGCGGCGCATTCTCCGCGCGGAGACGGCGGCCATCGTCGCCTCCGCCCTCACGCTCGATGCACTCGGCGCGCTAGCATGAAGGATGGAAGATATGAGCGAAGAATCGGACCGGCTCGACATTCTCGAAACCGCTGACTACAAGTGGGAAAGCCATGAACCTCCAGCCTCAGAAGATGCAATAGCTGCCCTCGCACACTCTGCTGGACATGATCTGCCAGATGACTATGTGGTGTTCCTCCGTCGCTTCAATGGTGGGGCGCTCCGATACTGCGATGCTTGGTATCTACGCCTCTGGCGTGCGGAAGACATTCCTTCCTGGTCGGCAGGCTATGGCTTTACTCCCGATGAGATCATAGGCACGCTCGTTCTCGGCGATGATAGCGCTGATGGAGCGCTAGTCATGGATATGCGTGAGGAGCGTTCAGACCAGCGTTATCGCAATCTATGCGATCAACTACCATTCCGTCGAATGGGAACTAGCGATCCCGGTTACGCCAGACTTCCGTAGCCTCTTGCTGCTTCGCCATGGGGTGTTGTCGTCCGAAGATGAATGATGCGTTGGGATAGAAAGTAGCGATCAGCAAGGCACGGAAGCAATCTCGCGGGTGCAATACTGAAATCTGGCAGCATCGTGTATAACACGATAATTGGTGACTGAGGGCCATCATAATGAGCGCCGATACACTTTCCATCGAAGAGCAAGAACAACGGCGAGCCGCGCTCCGCGATGCGCTGGCGCAGGTCCGGCTGGAGGGGATGGAGCCTCATCCTGCTTTCTTCGTCTATGCTGAGGCATATGTACGTGGGGAAATCACGATTGACGAGGCTGTAGCGCGATTCGTCGCCGAAATCCAGCGACATGATACCCCACGATCCGCATGAGTCCGTCAGACGGCGGCAATTTCTACGAATACCCGAATGGCGTTCTGCGCAACAAACTCAATATTCGAGACGCCGAACAACTGAAGCAGGTCGAGGCGGCTCTGACGGCGTTGCGCATCCTTGAACTGCATGCGCATCCCTTACCAGGACGCTTTGATCTTGCTCATCTCAAGGGCATTCACGCCTTTGTCTTTCAGGATGTCTATACATGGGCTGGCGAGCTACGTCAGGTGGACATCATCAAAGACGCTTCACGGTTCGCGCACTTCGCCTTTCTGGAGGACCAGGCAAATAAGCTCTTTGCAAATCTCTCGCAAGAGAATTATTTGCGTGGTCTGAACCTGGAACAGTTCGCAGCTCGCGCCGCTTAATTTCTCGGCGAATTGAACGTACTTCATCCCTTCCGTGAAGGAAACGGCCGGACGCAACGTATGTTCATCTCGGCTCTGACGCGAGAAGTGGGTTTCCAGATCGACTGGACGACGGTCTCCGAGGAGCAAATGAAGAGTGCGTCAATACTCAGCCTGTTTCGCGGATAACTCAGAACTTGAGGCCATCCTCCTGAATACGCTCTCACCTCTGTCCAGCGAACAACCGTGATAGTTTTGCGCACCCAATAGCCACACCCCTCCCCCTCTATGGCAGCTTTGTTGGCGGTTGGCGCGCGTGGCTTGTATACTGAAAATGTGTTCTAGCGACGGCGTGAGAACCAGCACAGAAGCCAGGTGAGGATGCCATGACCGAGTTCGACCGCGTGTACCGCGAGCTGATCCGCCGCGTCATGACCGAGGGTTACGAGGAGCGCAACGAACGCACCGGCCACTCGGTCCGCGCCCTCCCCGGCATGACGCTCGAAGTCACCCAGGGCTTCCCGCTGCTCACACTGCGCCGCATCCCCGTGCGCATGTTCGTCGCCGAGCAGGTCTGGTTCCTCACCGGCAGCCGCCGCCCCGACGAGTCGCTGAGCCAGTTCACCAAGATCTGGGATGAGTTCACCAACCTCGATGGCGTGGTGCCGACGGCCTACGGCTACCGCTGGCGCCAGCACTTCAGGCGCGACCAGATCGCCGGCCTCGTCAACTTGCTGGAGCGTGACCCCAGCTCGCGCCACGGCGTCGTCATCGCCTGGGACCCCTCCTCCGACGGGCTGGACTCCGAGCAGAAACGCAAGAACCTCCCCTGCCCCTATTCCTTCACAGTCAACATCCTCGGCGGCGCGCTGCACCTGCACAACATCGTGCGCTCGAACGACCTGATGCTCGGCTGCCCGGCGGATGTGGCGGGCTTCGCGCTGCTCCAGCGCATGCTCGCGGCGCGGCTGGGCCTCGCGGTGGGGAAGTATACCCACTCGATCTCGAACGCACACATCTACGATCTGCACTTCGAGGCGGCGCGCGAGCTGATGGAGCGCGACCACGAGCACGACGAAATCACGCTTGATCTCGCGTCGGATACCATGCAGCGCGCCGAGCAGGCCGACCTCGGCGTCATCACCGAGATCGAGGAGCAGATCAAGGCGCAGTACCACCCGCTGCCCAACATCCCCGGCCTGACCATCGTCCCGTAGCGAATGAAGGGACGGCGCCCATGCGCGTGTTGATACTGGCCGCGATCACGGTGGATGGCAAGATCGCCCGTGGCGACGCCGAGTTCACTGGTTGGTCCTCGCGTGAGGACAAGCGCCTCTTCGCGCGCACATCGCGTGAGGCTGGCGTCGTCGTGATGGGCCGGCGCACCTTCGAGACGCTGCCCGCGCCGCTGCCGGGCCGCCTCAACGTCGTCCTCAGCCACGAGCGGCCAGCATCGCTGCCCGATGGGGTAGAATATACCGCCGAGCCGCCGGAGCAGGTGATCGCCTCGCTGGCGCAACGCGGGTTCGAGAGTGTGGTGATTGGCGGCGGGGCCAGTGTCTATCGCGCCTTCCTTGAGGCGAAGCTGGTGGACGAGCTTTGGCTAACGGTCGAGCCATTGACCTTTGGCGCAGGGGTCTCGCTGCTGGGTGACGCGCCGCTGGACCTGCGCCTCTCGCTCCTAGGCGTCGAGCGGCTGGGCGAGGAAAGCGTTCACCTGCGCTATCAGGTGGAGCGCGAATAATCCACCACGCGCGGGTTGATGTAAGGAATCAGGATGGCGCCACAATTGCCAGATCACGAAGAAGACGTAGCGCCAACGCTCAGCTTTGCAGCGTCCTCGCTAGCGGAACTGCTGGCGCAGGCGCGCGAGGCACTGCTGGCGTATGGCGCGCGGCACGAGACGCAGCGCGGAGCCACGCGGTCGCTCAACGGCGTCGCGTTGACGTGGACCGATCCTGAGCGCGACACGGCGGACGGGCTGGAGTGGACCGCCGATGAGATCGTCTGGTACCTGCGCGTCTTCGTGGAAAAGCGCCCGGAGAATGATCCTGCACGACTGGCCTCAGACGGCGCGCTGGTCTTCCCTTATACTTATGCGGCGCGGTCGCGTTACTGGGATGGCGCCTGGGGCTACCTCGCGGCGCTGCTGGAGGCGATAAACGCAGAGAGGCTGACGCTCGAAGGGATGCGTGTCTCGTGGGAGATGTTCGAGGAGGCGTTGGCGGCGCTGGGCGAGCGGCTGCACCTCCAGACCGTCCTCAGCCTGCTCGCGCTCTATCCGCCAACGCTGCTGGCACATTGGCAGGCGCATCCTGACCTGCTGGCAGAGACGTTGAACCACTGGCGGCGAGACATCCTAACCGGCGCCATCGTCGACATCGCCGCAACCCCCGCTTCACGCCGCGCCGTCGTCTCCTCGCTCAGCTATCCGCATCTGGAAGACCAGTTGAATCCGCGCATGGGCATGCCGCCGTACCAGCTCTTCCAGTTCCTGCCCGACGAGGGAGATATGCCTCTCAACTCGATTCACGTCCATCGCTCGCTGGACGTGAATGGCGGCGCGCCGCTGGACTTCTACCACGATCTCGCATGGCTGCGCGAGGCCAGCCAGCGAACGGGGCGTCCGGTAGGCCAGATCACCGTCGTGGCGCATAATCTGCATATATACGAGCGCCTACAGGAGTCTGGCCCTGACACGACGAAGGAGACCATCGAGCAGTGGCTGTGTCGCGTCACCGACGGCTATCATACCAGGCGCGGAACGCCGCATGAGCTGCTTGCGCGCGAGGACTACCGCGCCAATGTCGAGCGCGTCTGGTCGCGCTGGCGCGGCGATGTGTAGCGAGACTCGCGCTATTATCATCTACATCTATGTAGACGGAGGTATAAATAGATGAGCATTTTGACGCGCGAGGACTTGCAGACGCGCATTACCAGTGGCGCGCTCTCCTTCGACCCGCCGCTAGACGAGTTCCAGTTGCAGGGGCACACGATTGACCTGCGCCTCGGCTTCACCTTCCTCGTCCCGCGCCAGTGGCAGGTCACGGCGCATGGCCGCGAGGCGCTGATCTTTGATCCGCTGGAGGGCGGCCACCAGCACTTCGACGCTATCGAGCTGGAGCCAGGACAGTATTTCGAGCTGCTGCCGGGCGAGCGCGTGCTGGTCTCGACGCTGGAGCGCATCGTCGTCCCCAACGACCTCAGCGCCGTCCTCTATCCGCGTTCGAGCGTCAACCGGCAGGGGCTGGAGGTGCAGCTCACCGGCATCATCGACGCGGGCTACGAGGGCGCGCTCATCGTGCCGATCCGCAACAGCAACCCCACCTCCATCGTGCGCATCTATCCTGGCCAGCGCTTCTGCCAGATCGAGCTTACGACGCTCACGCGCGAGATCACGCCGCAGCCGAGCCGCTACCACAAGAAGGACGTGATCGTGGGCGCGCTGCCGGAACGCGATGCGGACGAGGCGCAGTTGATCCGCGCTGGGCAGATCGCCGAGCTGAAGCAGCGCTACGCAGCCGGCGCTGAGTCGTCCGAAGCGAAGGAATAGCCGTGTTCATTACGTTCGAGGGCGGCGAGGGATCGGGCAAATCGTCGCAGGTCGCGCTACTGGCTGAGCGACTACGCGCCACTGGCCGCGCCGTGCGCACAACGCGCGAGCCGGGAGGCACGCCACTCGCCGGAGCTTTCCGCGCGCTCTGGCTGCATCCCGAGGAGAGCCTGAAATCTCTTGCCAACGACGGCCTGGCGACGCACGATGAGCCAGCGGAGCCAATGCTGCCAGTCACCGAGGCGCTCCTGCTCTCTGCCGCCCGCGCCCAGCACGTGGCGCGCATGCGCGAGTGGCTGGCGGCGGGCGAGACCGTCCTCTGCGACCGCTACGCCGACTCGACACGCGCGTACCAGGGCGCGGCGCGTGGCCTGGACGACGCGACGATCGCCACGCTGGAGCGCCTGGCGACGGATGGCCTGCGCCCCGATCTGACCCTCTTGCTCGATCTACCCGTCGAGGTGGGGGTGGCGCGGCGCCGCAACATGACCGGTGGCGACTGGAACTGGCTGGACGCCGAGACAGTCGCGTTCCACGAGCGTGTGCGCGCGGCCTATCTCGCCTTCGCCGCTGCCGAGCCTGACCGCTGGATCATCCTCGACGCGACACAGCAGCCTGACACGCTGGCCGAGAACATCTGGCAGGAAGTCGCTCAGCGCATAGGGTAATACTGAATCTGCTTCGACTGTTGTGGCGCAAGGGGCTTCAGTCCGCACGTTATCGTACTCCGGCTGTTCAGAGCCGAGAGCGGATTCTATCACAATCCAGCCGGAACCCTTATCACTGCCCAGGAATGAACAGATGGCGACACCCGAAGGCGCCGCCACCCTTGTTCACATTTGCTCGCCCTACAACCAGCTAGGCGTTCTCAGTCGTCGTGTTCGGTGGAGTGGCGGGCTTTTCCTCGGCCGTGGGCGCTTCCGGCGCGCTCTCGCTCATCGCCGGAGCCTCGGTCGCCGCCGCTGGCTGTGTGGACGCCTCGGGAGTC
The DNA here is from genome assembly GCA_963733745.1 of uncultured bacterium. Lineage (GTDB taxonomy): Bacteria > Chloroflexota > Ktedonobacteria > Ktedonobacterales > JADMIN01 > DASWAC01. Next base: position 20,357 of record CAVTFE010000072.1, on the reverse strand, counting down.
GCAGGAGCGTCAGCCGCTTCGGGCGTCGCGGATGCGTCGGCGGCGGGAGCTGTAGCGCCCTCGACGGCAGGCGTCTCAGGTACGGCGGCGAACTCGGTGACAACCGTGCCTTGATCAGTCGCCACGACGTTCGTCCCGGTGATGCCAGCGGCGGTGGCGGTGGCGGAGGTCGCGCTCAGGCCATCCTCCGTGATCGTCGCGCTATCGATCTGCGCGTCGTCCTTGCCAGCGGAGATGCGCTGCACCGACGCGACACCCTCGGCGGCGACAGCGGAGTAGGCGACATCGCGCCCGGCTTCGAGTTGCTTGGTGATGTCCTCAGAGATCGCCTGCCGCATCACCTGCGCGCCCTGCGCCTGCATCTCCTGCTCCAGGTCGGCGACCCAGGTATGCTCGATAATGGCGACGATCGCCGATGTGCCGGGCTTGAGCGCCTCGCCTACCTGCTTGAGCTGGTCATCAGGGAATCCGGCATCGCGCAGTTGCGCCGCCAGCCCGCCAATCGCCGCGCCCGCCGCCGTGGTCAGCACGACGCCCGGCCCGGTGATGATGCCCAGCGCCGCGCCGATGACCGCGCCCACCCCGGCGCCCTTGCCCGCCTTCCAGTCCTTCGGCTCGTGAATGTGGATCTTGCTGTCCGCGTCGCGCTTGATGACCGCGACATCCTGAATGTGAATTAACTTCTCTTTTTTGGCCTGTTTGAGTTGCTCGAAGACTTTATCGGCGGCGTCTTCTTCGGTGAATGCGGCGACGAGTAGCTGGACAGGGACATCGCTCATCCTGATTCCTCCTGGTGTGCGCATGGGGAACACAAAGGTCGCGGAACGCATTGGACGGCCGACATCGTCGTCGCGGAGTCCGCACACCTTGTATCACATGGTCAGCGCCCACCGCAACGGCAAAACCTGCCGTCTCTACGCGCCCCAGACATAACTGTATGCGTCACCAGGCATCGGGGTCAGGCGTCCGGTCGCCAGCGTATACAGTTCCGTCGCTCCCTGTCCCCCCAATATCGCCGCCGCGCCATCGTTGCGCCAGACGGCGACTCCATAGGTGTCTGGCAGCGCCGTGACAGCGCCGCCCGACGTCGCCTGGATGGCGCCATGTGTGACGGACTGGCACAGCGTCGGACCCGTCGTGATCGCCCACGCTACCTTCGTTCCATCCGGCGAGAAGCGCGGCGCGGGAAACGCGCGGCCAAGCGGCTGATCGGCGAAGAGCCGCACGGGATTCGAGCCATCGCTGCGCGCGGAGTAGAGCGGCGTCTCGGCCTCACCGGCGCAATAGTCGTTTGGTTCGACGGTTGGACCGGGGCTGTAGTAGAGAATATGGCTGCCATCCGGCGAGACATCCCACGGCCCCGTCCAGTTGCAGGGGTTTGATCCCACCTGGCATCCACCATTCCCCGTAACGCCCAGGCGGACGATGCGCGTGTCCACGCCGGTCGCCAGCGAGACGCGATGCAGCCAGCCACCGCCCTCACTCTTGCTCGCATAGCCGCCATAATAGAGCGCGCCTCCCGCCAGTTTGATGCCCGACGGGTACGCCGTAGTCCCGAAGTTGGCGACATAGGTCAGCGTAACGACGGGGCTGCGCGCGAACGTGGTCGCATTGACCCGCACCACACTCACCGTGCCATCCTTATGGGTCAGCGATTCCAAAAAGGTGTTGTCGTCGAGCCAAGCGATGAAGGCCGGCCACTCTGTCCAGGCGTCGTTTCCCCCATCGCCGCAAAACGGCGTCTTTGTCGCTGCGCCATTCGTGGGATTGATGAGGACCTGACACTCTGGATAACTCGTGTCACTCACGTTCTGCGTCACACTCACCATCAGCCAGCGATTTGTAGACGAGAACGCCCATGGGCGCACGAACGAGTTTTGATCGTGATTGGTGAGGCGCACAGGATTGGCGCAGCCGGTCACGCGATAGAGTTGGCCGTTGTGATCCACGTAGGCATACATGCTCTGCGACTCTGGAGCGTTGGCGCAGACGAAGGGTTCAGGCGCCGTCTCGATAGCCGCCGTCGGTTCAGGTGTCGGCGTGCTCGCCGGATGAGGTAGCGGAGTCACGCCAGGTGTGGACGCCGTCGTGACGCCTGGCCCGCCGAGGCGCGGCGCCAACAACGCCACGAAGCTCGCGATCAGCAGCGCCGCGCCCAATCCCGCCGCCAGTCCCGCGCGAGCGCGCCCGGACCACGTCGGTGGCGCGCCCTGCTCTCGCGGCGTCTGACGGATGTGTAGCAGAGATAGCGGCGAAGGAGCGCGCACAGCAGGACGCTCCGCCAAGTCTGCTCCCGGCGCGCCCAATGCCAGCGGCGAGCGCGCCAGCGCATAGAAGCGCCGGTACATCGCGAGCGCTTCCTGGCATTCCACGCAGGTCGCCAGATGCGCCTCCACCTGCGCGCGCTCATCTGCGTCTATCCCGCCGCTGTGATAGTCCGAGACGCGGCGCAGCCAGCCCTCATGCGTTTTCGTGGATGGGATAGGTGTCATGCGCGGCCTCGCTTCACCCCATCATCGGCGTTCATCGCCTGATAGACTGTCCGAAAGCGCTCTTTGGCGCGAAAGAGCATCTTGCGCACGTTCGTCTCGCTGAGCGCCAGTAACACCGCGATCTCGCGCGGCTCGAATCCGCCGCTCGTCTGGAGTAGAAGCGCCGCCTGTTGCCTGGGAGGCAGAGCCGCCAGCGTCTCCCAGATGGCGTCACGTTCGACGACACTCGCCGCCACATCGTCTCCACCGCGCATATGGCTCGCCAGCGGTGGAATGCGCCAGCGATCCGAGCTGCCCGCCGCGCCGAGCGGCTCGACGGTCTCCAGCGGGAGCCAGACGAAGCGCCGCTGCCGCCGGCTCTGGTTGAGCGCTAGATTCGTGGCGATGCGATAGAGCCAGGCTTTGGGCTGCTGAATCTCGGTAATCGGCGTGGCCGAAACCCCAGGCGCGCAGGAAGGTCTCCTGCATGAGGTCAGTCGCGGCCTCGTGATTGCGCGTCATCCCAAAGAGGTAGTCGAGCAGCGCTGCCCCATACTGGGTGAAGAGGCGCTCGAACTCGACCTGCTCCTCGGCGGCGCGCACACGCGCCTCGGAACGCCTGTCCTGGGACACGCCCTGATCGCTGTCCGTTTCGAGCGCGGCCAGCCAGGGAGCCAGCGCGCGTATCCACCCCGACGTTGTCGCGCCACGCCGCGCCCAGGATCGCCTTTGTAGATGCGCTGGTAGCCACTGGGAGATGACGCCATAGGACCACATAGGTGTGTCCTCCCTCGCCTACCAGCGCCCATTTAACAAAACCACCACGCGCATACGCAGGCTTGCTACCCTCTCTGACACACGAGCGGTATCATGCAGGACACTATGCGCGCAGCGAGGAAGAAATTGATAGCGGGCGCTACGGGAGCTATCCCTCGACGCCAAGGGACCGCGCCAGATCGCGCGTCGCGCGCTCGTCCTCACGCAAGCCCATCGAGGCGAAGAGCCGCGCCGATTCCGCCAGCAGCGCTCCACCCTCCTCGCGCTGGCCACGCTCCTCGACGAGGAATGCGCCCAAGTCGCGCGCCGCCCCGGCGGTATGGAAGGCGTCCTGCGCCTCACGCAGCATCGCCAGCCCCTGCCGGTAGTAGGATTCCGCCTCGTCGGCGTGGTCCTGCGCCTCCAGCAGATCGCCGAGCGCCGTCAGCGTCACACCCTCGCCCTGGTGGTCGCCGATCGTGCGTTGCACATCTAGGGCCTCCTGGTAGCGCTGCTCCGCGGCGGGGTAGTCCTCGCGGAAACGCGCGACACGCCCCAGCCGCGTCAGCGCCCAGCCGGCGTTCTGGCGATCACCAGTCTCGCGGAAGATCGCCAGCGCCGCCTGGAAATAGACTCCGGCGGCGTCCAGCGCGTTGCGCCGCAACGCGATCTGGCCCAGATACCCCTGCGCCTCGCCCTCACCCATGCGGTCGCCCACCGCCCGGCAGAGGTCCAGCGCGGCGGTGAAGCGCGGCTCAGCCGCCTCCAGGTCGCCCCGGCGCAGCGAGATGTAGCCAAGCTGCATCAGCGCCCACGCCTCCCCATCCTGATCGCCCAGCTCGCGGCGCAGCGTCAGGTTCTCCTGAAACGTGCGCTCGGCCTCTTCCACCCGTCCGACGCGACGCAGCGCCTGGCCGTAGAGCAGCGTCAGATTCGCCGCGCGCACCCGATCCTCGCGCTGTCCCGTTCGCGTCGCGATGGCCTCCGCCGCCTCGGCGCCCCATGGCAGGTAGCGCAGGCTCGCCGCCGTGTGCCAGCGCACACGCCAGAAGACGCCCATCCCGTCGCAGAGCGCGGCGACGAGATCAGGCTCGCCCGCTGTATGCGCCCACTCCAGCGCGGCGATCACGTTCTCCTCATCCACGGCGAGCGCGGCATTGGCGGCGTTGGGAACACCGCGCAAGTAGCCCGCGTAGTATTGCGCGATAGCGCGAGACGCGTTCCGCCGCTCATCCTCCGGCAAGCGGGCCAGCTCGCTGGCGGCGAAGGCGCGCAGCAGTGGGTGGATGCGCAGCCGCTCGCGGTCGCTCTCATCCGGCATGGCGTCATCCGTCGAGGCGCGCAGCAGCGCGCGCAGCACGAGCAGATAGACGCTTGCCTCCGGCGCAGGCAACCCAAGCCCCTCACCCAACGCCAGCGCCGCCTTGCGGCCAAACTCCGGCGCGCCAAACGCCGCTAACCCCGCGAAGAGCCGTAGCGTCGCTTCGGGCAAGGCGTTCGCGCTCTCGGCGAAGACCAGCGCGAGGGCATGGGGCGTCTCGCCGGAGGGCAGGTCAATCGCGCGTTGCGGATTCTCCATCTCGTCCGCCAGCGCATCTAGATCGCGGCGCATGTCGGCGGCGTAGGCCCCGGCCAGCTTGACGGCGAGGGTGTGGCGTCCCAGCGCCGCGCTGATGCGCTCGGCGGCGTCGCGCTGCTCGGTGGTCAGGTCGCTCGCCGACGCGAGGCCCATCGAGCGCGCGAAGAGCGTCAGCGTATCCTCCTCGCCGAGCAGGTCCAGCATGCGGCTGGCCTCGATGGGTACGACCGCGTGTGGCAGCGTCTGGCGCGCCGTGAGCAGCAGATGCGCTCCGGCCTCGCGCAACGGCTGGATGACGGCGCGTATGTCCAGCGTGGGCTCGACGTTATCCAGCACGATCAGCGTGTCTTTGCCGCCGAGCAGCAGCCGCGCCACCTCGGCCAGACTGGCGGGATCGCGCGCCTCCGGCTGCCGCCGCGCCGGATCGAAACGCGCGAGCGCGCGGCGCAATGCCTCGCCCGCGTCGGTCAACTCCTGGCACAGCACAACGGCGACGCCATCAGCGAAACGTCCCTCCGCGCGCAGTTGATGTAGCGCGACCGCCGCCAGAGTGGACTTGCCGATGCCGCCCATCCCGCCAAGCGCCGTCACGCTGATGGACCGGTCGCGCAGCCGCCGCCGCAGCCAGTCGAGATCGGACTCACGCCCGATAAACGTCTCCGGGACCGCCAGCAGCGCCTCGTCGAAGGGAGGGCCAAAACGCGGCGCAGGCGTGGCCTGTGGCTCGGCTTGTGGCTCGGCTTTCCCCGCCAGTTGCTCCTGGAGCGCGACGGGCAGGCTGCGGTAGAGTGTCTCGGTGATCTCGCGCGCGTGGAGGATGCGCCGTTCCTGCTCCACGTCTACAGTGGCCCAGACGCATACGCTCAGCAGGACGAGAAACGCCAGGAGCGCTGCGCCGTAGATCACATAGGGAAGAACCGCGCCACTTCGGGGAAGCGGCACGAGCAATCGCGGCAGCAGATACGCGGGATCGGTTAGCCGGTCTGGCTCTTCGCTCGCGATGGAGAGCAGCACATAGCCCTCGCGCCCGGCGAACCAGAGGATGACGCTCCATGAAAAGAGAAGTAGCGTCCGCAGGACACGCGAGAAGCCGTGACGCGGGTAGCGTGTGTCGTTCGCGTCGGCCTTGCCGGGACGCGAGAGGCTGGTCTGCATGCGCGTCCGCAGGTTGGGGCGCGCGCTCATCGTACGCAAGCGAGTGGTCCTTCGCGTAATGAGATAGGTGGTGTCGCGCGTTCCAGTATGCCAGAACACGACCTGCGTCACAACTATGCGCTGGCGCAGTGGGGCGGGCGCGCTGGTAAAATTGCGGCAGAGGTAGAGGGGGACGTATGCGCTTCGATTTCCTGTCCAGTCTGCGCTCGCTCAGCCGCGACGCCAAGCTCTACCTGCTCTCAAACGTCATGCAGGCGACGAGTGTCGGCGCGCTGGCGATCCTCTACACGCTGTTTCTGACCGCGCTCGGCTACGATGCGCAGTTCATCGGCGCGCTGGCCGTCGTCGGCACCCTCGGTGGCGCGCTTGGCCTGATTCCATCGGGCGCGCTGCTGGATCGCGTCGGCTGGCGCTCGACGCTGATCTTCTCGAACGCGCTCGGCGGCGCGGCGATCCTGACGCAACTGCTCGTCCCGCAGCAACCCGTCGTGCTCTACGTGACTACATTCCTCGTCGGGATCTCGGTGGCGATGACCATCGTCGTCAACGCCCCGCTGCTCGCCGGAGCCAGCACACCCGCCGAGCGCACCACCCTCTTCGGCGTCAACAACGCGCTGAACTTCCTCGCCGGCGTGCTGGGCACGTTGTTGGGCGGCTTCCTGCCGGAATGGCTGAAGTCGCCCGCCGTGCAGAACTCGGCCATCTTCACCGCGCTCGATCCCCTGCTGGTCGCCGATCCCACGGCGCGCTCGTATCAGGCGGCGCTGCTCATCGTCGGCGCGCTGGCGATCCCATCGCTCATTCCCATCTTCCTGATGCGCGACGAGCGTACGCGCGCGGCCTCCGCGCCTGAGCCTGCTCCTAAGCCACATCCAACTCCCCACGCTGAGATGGGCTGGCGCGAGCGTGCGCGGCTCCTGACCAATGAGGGCAAGCTATTAGCGCGCGGCCCCATCGGGCGCTTCTCTGCGAGCCAGGTCTTCATCGGCCTCGGCGCTGGCCTCTTCTTCCCGTTCCTGAGCATCTATTTCGTCAATGAACTTGGCGCGACCACCGCGCAGTTCGGCGTCCTCAGCTCAATCCAGACAGTGCTGCTCGCCGGGGCGGCGCTGCTCTCGGCTCCCCTGGCGGCGCGCTTCGGCAAGCTGCGACTGTCGATCGTGGCGCAGGCGCTCTCGCTTCCCTTCTTGATCGTTTTGGGCGTCACACCGCTGCTTGGCGTGGCGGCGGTGGCCTACCTCGCGCGCGCATCGCTAATGAACCTTGGCTCTCCGGGACTCCAGGCATACTACATGGAGGCCGTGCCAGAGGGCAGGCGCGGCCTCGCCAGCAGCGTCTACAACGGCGTGTGGCAGGGCGCATGGGCGCTGGGCGCGCTCATCGGCGGCTCACTGATCACGTTTGTAGGATACGGCTCGCTGTTTCTGGTTGCGGCAGTCTGCTACGCAACGAGCATCTTGCTGCTGGCGTGGTGGTTCGGCGGCGCCGTCGAAGCGCAGCGAGTGAAGAACCAGCGCCAGCGCTCCAGAGCGAGACTGTCTGAATATAGGCTAGAGAATGAGATATCAGGCTTCAGGCGCCCAGGGAAGCGGCTCGTCGGGTGGCGCGTTGAGGCGCTCAACCGCCCCTTCGACCGCCGGCACGAGCGCTTTGTCGTCGAATGGCTTCGCCAGCACGCGGATCGACATGCGCCGCAGCAGCTCAATGAAGTCGGGTGGGAACGTGTTTGCCACGGAGGTGATCATGATGTATTCGTGGCTCAACAGCGGCCCACCCTCACTGGCGACGGTCTTGAGCACCTCGCCGCCGTCCATGCGCTGCATCTGGTAGTCGAGCAGCACGATCATCGGATCGGATTCGGCGCGGATCGCCTCCAGCCCTTCGTCGCCATCGGTCGCCTCGCGCACCTGATAGCCATGTGGCTCCAGCATCAAACGTACCGCCTGCCGGATGACCTCGCTATCGTCCACGACTAATACCTGCGCCGCCTGAGTCATACGCGACCTGCGTCTTTCCTGTCCCGATGGCGTCTGCGCGGGCGACGCCCTGACCCTGTTCGACAGACTGAAGACACACGTTCCCCGGACGGACGCCGTATCGCCTGTCTGCAATCACAAACGGACAAAGCGAGCATCGATAACGCGGGACGCCGCTTGTCCTATCAGAGGCTACATTATCTCGCTTCCAGATGATACCGGCTCCGGCTGAAATTCAGATGAACAATCGCCAAATCTGGCGCTCTGGCCGATTATCCCGATATCTGACCAGCGCAGAGATCGTAGAAGGCGCGCTCTGTCCCACAGATGATAGCCACGGATAGATCGCGCCTCTAGTAGATACACTTCTCGCGCCTGGAAAGTTACGCGAATGAGGCCCCAACTTCAGTCGGGCGGATTCTCGTCAAGATAGGACTTGAGCGAGCGTGGCGTAAAGCCGAAGTTCTTCTCGATCGCGTCAATGTCGGTGATGTTCGGAAACTCGAAGAGCGCCATCGCCGCGCGCGTCACCGGCGGCTTCGGCAACACCAGCTCCATTATCCCCGCGCCCAGGCTGGCCAGCGGGATTGGCCCAGGAACCTTGATGCGGCGTTTGTGCAGCTTCGCCATCAACAGGTCCAGAATCTGCGCGTAGGTATAGACCTCCGGCCCGCCCACGTCGATCAACTGGCCGTCGTAGCGCTGTGGCTCGCGCGCCATCTTGATCAGACAGGTGACCACGTCCTCGACCCAGATCGGCTGGAACTCCACCTTGCCGTTGCCGATCATCGGGACAACGCCCGGCACGCTGCGGATCAAATCCGACAATCCTTTGAAGAACGCGGCGCCCTTGCCGAACATGATCGATGGGCCGAGCGCCGACCATGCCAGCCCGCTCTCGCGCACGCTCTGCACGGCCTCATAGCGCCCCTGCATGTACGAGCCGGGCTTGTCTGGCTTCGTGCCCAGCCCGGTCAGCACGATGATGCGCTGGACGCCCGCGCGCTTCGCCGCCGCGACGAGGTTGCGCGTGCCGACCACGTTGGTCTTGTAATAGTTGTCGTTTGGACCTTGCTTGCGGTCGGCGGTGATGAAGGCGGCGTGGATGACGGTGTCCACTCCGGCGAGTGCGGCGTCCATCGTCGAGGGCAGCGCCGTATCGCCGATGAAGAGGTCGTACCCATCCGCAGGCAGGATCTTCCTCGCCTTGGCGGCGTCGCGAACCAGCGCGTGTGGACGTTCGCCCTCCTGCGCCAGTCGCGCCACCAGACGGCTCCCGACAAATCCAGCGGCTCCAGTCACCAGCAGCATGGTCCCGCTCCTCTCATCTCAGCGTCTGCGATGGCGCTTTCCCTCGTCGCGCCGGTCGTCTTCGTGGCACATTATAGGCGCGTCGAGGCGGCGTGCGAAATAGTTTCAATCACCAGACAATGCTAGTGGTTCATCGCGTCATGCCCATCACAATATATTGACCGCGCGACCGACGATGGTTCCGATGATGACCAACGAGATGAGCGCCTGCACCATCACCATCAGCTTGGTACGGTGAGTAAGGGGGAACGAGTCCGCCGGGCTGAGCGCCGTCGAGAAGCAGAACGCGAGGAATAGGTAGTCGATGAAGCCTGGTTCCCACTGGCCAGGGTTACTGAATTGCTGTTGCGGGAACATGAAATCCTGTTGCCAGTCCGGCGTCACGCGGCGCATACGCGGGCCGCCGCCGTCAACCTCCCAATAAGCGGTGGTGAAGACCAGCACATTGATCGTCCAGAGCAATGCGCCATCCACGAGCAGCCGCACGCCCTTCTGATAGTTGGGCAGCGCGATGAGAAAGCGCGCAAGCGAAATGATCAGCGCGGCGACGACGATGGTGAGCACGCCGTAGGCCAGACCCCGCACAACGCGGTGGGGCAGTGGTCGGCGCATGATGCCATGAGAGATGAAGAGCGGCGCGATCAACAGACCTTCTACCAGCAGCAACAGCCAGGGTGGGCCGAAGCGAATCGAGTCGCCGAGGACGAGATAGAGCGCGCCGATCGAGAGCAGGCCGACTGTGGAGACGATGACCTGCTCGAGATCTGGCAGCCACTCCTCGATTTGCTGCTCCTCGGTACGCTCCGCCATACCATGCCCCCGCACGTCTATACGCCACATTGTATCGCGCTCTATGCTGTGCGTCTCATACTCTTCGGACGCGCTACCCTGGAGGCGAATCACAGGTCTGCGTTCTGTACCGTTCATCATCGCTTATCGCAGCGGGCCGCCTCGCAGCATAGTTGTCGCGTTCGTGGCGCGCTTCCTCGTGCTACAATGCGGCAAACGCAGGCAGGAACGTTGGAAGTGGGAATTGCCATGTCCGATACGCATGAGCAGCCGGAGCGTGCGCCTGAGATCACCATCGAGGATTTCGAGAAGGTGGATATTCGCGTCGGGCGTATCCTTTCCGCCGAGCCGCTGGAGGGCGCGCGCAAGCCCGCCTACAAACTGCGTATCGACTTCGGCTCCCAGATCGGCGTCAAGCAGTCCAGCGCGCAACTCACCGCGCTCTATCGCGCCGAGGATCTGGTGGGCCGTCTGGTGATGGGTGTCGTCAATTTCCCACCACGGCGCATCGCCGGCTTCCGCTCCGAGGTCCTGACGCTCGGCGTGGCCGACGAGAATGGCGCAGTGATCCTGCTCGCGCCCGACCGAGACGCCCCCTTGGGCGCGCGCATGTTCTAGCATGTTCTAAACTGCAACAGGCATACACGGTCGCTGACTGGCGGAGGCGCGCCGATGATCGAGCAATTCGCAACTGGCGCACACCCCCCTCTGGTCGGGCGGCAGCGCGAGACCGACGCGCTCTGGAAGCGCTTCGAGGCCGCCGCGACCGGGCAGACGGGCGTCGTCCTGATCGCGGGAGAGCCGGGCATCGGCAAGTCACGCCTGCTCGACGCATTCGCCGCGCGCGTCACATCCACAGGCGCCCACGTGCTGCGCGGTGGAGCTTCCGAGGCCGCAGGGATGCCGCCATACCTTCCCTTCCTCGAAGCCCTCGGCCAGTATGTGCGCGCGACGCCTCCCGATGAGTTGCGAGTTCAGGCCGGAGACATGGCGGGGATTCTCGCGAGCATTCTCCCGGAGCTGTCAGCGCGTCTGGGAAACATGCCACGCAGTTATCCGCTCCCGCCGGAGCAGGCGCGACTTCGGCTCTATGAAGCGGTGAGCGCGTTTCTGGCGGCGCTCGTCAATGACCGTCCTCTCGCGCTGATCTTTGATGATCTGCAATGGGCGGACGGCGCCACGCTGGATCTGCTTGCATATCTTGCACGGCGTCAGCGTGAGATATCGCTGCTGCTGATTGGCGCATATCGCGCTGGCGATGCGGAAGGGCGCGCCGCATTTGCCCAGACCCTCGCCGAGCTCAACCGTCTGCGCGCGCTCGACCTGCTGACACTTGGCCCGCTCGACGCCGAGGCGGTGGTCGCGCTCGCCGAAGAGTATCTCGGCGGCCCAGTGACCGCTCCTCTGGGCGAGACGCTGCTTCGCCACAGCGAGGGCAATCCCTTTTTCGCCGAGGAACTGCTGCGCAACTGGCGCGACGCTGGCGCTCTCACTCATACCAACCACGGACGCTGGGCGCTCACGACGGCGCAGGCCCCCGCGCTACCTCCTGGTATCGCTGGAGCAGTGCGCCAACGTCTGGCGCGGCTACGTCCTGAGACGGTCGAACTGCTCAGGACCGCCGCGATTCTTGGCCGCACGGTTGATACCGCGCTGCTGGCGGAGGCAGTGGGCCAGGATGTAGAGGCCGTCGAGGGATCGCTTCAAGAGGCGGCGCAGGCCAGCCTGCTCAGTAGCGCTACGATTGGCGCACAGGGCGCGTACACGTTCAGCCATGACAAGATACGCGAGAGCCTCTACGACGACATGACGCGCGCGCGCCGCCAGCGCCTGCATGGCTTTATTGGACGCGCGCTCGAAGCCCGCTCACAGTCCCCCGACGCGCAGCGCCTGGTCGAGTTGGCCTACCACTTCGCCAACAGCGGCGACCGCATACGTGGGGCTGACTACGCGCAACGCGCCGCCCAACTGGCGATGGCCGCGTACGCTCCAGAGGAGGCGCTGGCGCATTATCACGCCGTCGTCGAGCTGAGCAGCGCGGACGATCCACGACGCGGCGACACGCTGCTGGGGATGGGCGACGCGGCGACACTGGCCGGAGCGAACGATGACGCCGTGACAGCGTTTGCGGCGGCGCAAGCCTGGTACGAGCATTCCGGCGACCGCGTCGCGGCGGCGCGGGCCGCACACCGGCTCGGCCAGGTCTGGTGGCAACGCGAGGCCATCCCACAGGCGCGCGCAGCCTTCGAGGCGTCGTTGGCCCTGCTCGACGGACAGCCGCTCACGGAGACCGTCTGCGCGCTGGTGGACCTGAGCAGCCTGCTCGCGCTGAGCCAGCACCAATATACGGCGGCCCTCGCATACGCGCGCCAGGCGTTCACCATCGCCGAGCGACTGGGTGAAGATGACCTGCTGGCGTCGGCCAGCCGCGCGCTCGGCAACCTCCTGGCGCGCACGAACCAACTACCGGAGGGCCTAGATCTGCTCCGGCGCGCGCTCGATCTCGCGCTTCAGGCCGATAACCTTGCGGAAGCGGCGGAATGCTGCGCCTGTCTGCGGATGGCTTGCGCCTGGAACTGCGAATACCGTCAAGCCATCGCATACGCCCGCCAGGAGATTGACCTCGCCCGGCGCTGCCATGCCCTTTACCTTCTGCGCCACGTCTATACACACGTCACAGTCATGTACGCGCTCGCCGGGGAGTTGGCCGAAGCAGAGAGCGCATACGCTGAGGCGCGGAGTGTGGTCGAGCGGCTGGATGCGCCGGAGGCGTGGGCCTATTTCGACCTCATCGCTGGCGTCCTGCCCATGACGCGCGGCGACTACGCGGCGTCCGAGCAGGTGGCGGTGCGCGCGATAGAGGAGTTCCGCGCCGCAAATCCTGACACGCTTGTCTGGTATCTGGGGATTCTCGCCGTCACCTACGCCAGGCAGGGCAAGGAACGCGAGGCACTGGCCGCCATTGACGAGGCCGAGGCGGCGATTGCGACGGTCCCGAGCGACAGTATGGCGTCCCTGTTAGCGCTGAGTTCGGTCGTAGACGCCGCATTTCTCATCGGCGCTGGCAGGCGCGTCGCACATTACTACAAGCGCCTGGAGCCATTTAGAGGGCAATTCCACAACGCGCTCGTGAGCCGCCTGCTCGGCCAGATCGAGACACTGCAAGGCGATTTCGCGGTGGCGCATATCTCGCTGGACGAGGCGGAAGCGACTGCCCGCCGCGAGGGAATCCAATTCGAGTTGGCGCAGACGCTCGTCGCCCAGGCTGATCTCTCCATCGCCGAGGGTGGGCGCGGGGCAAGAGAGCGTGCCCATGAGAAGCTGGCCGAGGCGAGGACGCTCTACGACGCGTTCGGCAACGAGACCGAAGTCCGCCGAATGGATCAGGCGCTGCGTCGCCAGACACGTGAGCGCCCAGCGCAGCGCCATCCGCTGCCCGCTGGCCTCAGCGCGCGCGAGGTCGAGGTCCTTCGCCTCGTGGCCGCCGGGCGCAGCAACCGCGAGATCGCGAGTGATCTCGTTCTCAGCGAGAAGACCATCGAGAACCACCTCACGCGCATCTACGGCAAGATCAGCGCGGAAAATCGCGCCGCCGCAGCCGCCTTCGCTATCCGCCACGGCCTCGCCTAGCGCCGATACTCCCCCCTCTTTCTTTTTCCTCGATTAGGGAATTTCCCCCATCGACGCCTCCTGCTGCGCGCCGCGTCATACTCCCGATATTGAGGGGATTGTCCCGATGCGGCGGCGCATGGCTCCCGGCTAGACTTGCTCCAGAGCGACGAGATGCGTCGCGCAAGGGCGAGCCGTTCGGAGCGCCCGTCAGCAAAGGAGAGTGGAGATGCGCGGGTCAACGCAAGATATGCCGGCGACCGTCGATGTGGGCGGCGTCGTCATCCGTGAGCTTGAGTGGGGCGAGATGAACGTCGGACTCGAGCATTTTCCGGCGGGCGTCGCAACCGCCCCACTATTCAAGGGCTTACCCGACGACCGCTGCCAGTGTCCGCATTGGGGCTATCTGCTCAAGGGCAGCATGCGCGTCTTCTATAAGGATCACGAAGAGGTCATCCACGCGGGCGACGCCTATTATCTCGCTCCCGGCCACACGACAGCCTTCGACGAGGAGACCGAGGTCGTGGAATTCAGCCCCAAGGGTGAGTATCAGAAGACCATCGAGGTGGCCGCGCGCAACATGGCGGCGATGCCACAACATGAAGGTTGAGACATGGCTTTCGTCGCCGAAACAGGAGACAGGACCATGTACGGAACAATCGCGCGGCTGCGCGCGAAGCCAGGCACACACGACCAACTGATGGATGTGGGAACCCAGGACCCCGTGCGCCGGGTACTAGGCTTCGTCAGCCAGCACATCTATCGGTCGGATACCGACCCCAATGAATACTGGCTCGCCGTCGTCTTCGAGAGCAAAGAGGCCTATCGCGCCAATGCCGCCAGCCCCGCGCAAGACGCTAGCTATCGACGCCTGCGGGAGTTGCTGACGGACGACCCTGAGTGGCATGACGGCGAGATCGTCACCGCCTTCGAGGCTATCTGAGGCGGCGATAAATCTGCATTGCGGCGACGGATAGACGCCTGAAAACGAATGTCGTCGGCATAGGAGGCCACACATGATGTACGACGTGATCGTGGTGGGGGCGCGCTGCGCTGGCTCGCCGCTGGCCATGCTCCTCGCGCGCAAGGGCTACCGCGTGGCCCTCGTGGATCGCGCCACCTTCCCCAGCGATGTGCCGCACGGACATGTGATCTTGTACCGTGGCGTGCGGTTCCTGCGCGACTGGGGACTGCTAGAGCGCGTAGAAGCTTCAAACTGCCCGCCCATGCGCCGCCACACCTTTGACCTGGGCGACTTTCCGCTATCTGGTTACCCTCCGGCGTACAACGGAATTCCCGGCGAGATCGCGCCGCGCCGTTACGTGCTGGATAAGCTGCTGGTCGACGCGGCGGTGGAGGCTGGAGCCGAGTTGCGCGAAGGCTGCGCAGTGGAGAGCCTTCTGTGGAAGGGCGAGCGCGTAACGGGCATCCGCTACCAGACGCCCACAGGCGCGATCGCCGAGGAGCGCGCGCGGATCGTCGTCGGGGCCGATGGGCGACACTCGCGGGTCGCGCGCGCCGTGAGCGCCACCGCCTATCGCGAGCGCCCATCCCTCACCTGTGGCTACTACAGCTACTGGAGCGGCGTCGATTCCGATGATCTGGAAGCGCATATCCTGCCGCGACCAGCGCTCGCGCTGGCCTTCCCGACCAACGACCCTGACCTGCGTCGCCGTCAGTGGCCTGTCACGGAGTTCCACGCCGTGCGCGCCGATATCGAGAAAGCGTTCTTCGCCGTGCTCGATCTCGTCCCATCGCTGGCGGCGCGCGTCCGCGATGGTCGCCGTGAGGAGCGCTTTCGTGGCACAGCGGACCTGCAAAATTTCATCCGCCAGGCGTCCGGACCCGGCTGGGCGCTGGCTGGCGACGCGGGAGCGCATAAAGATCCGCTGCTGGCCAGTGGCATCAGCGACGCCTTCAACGACGCGGCGACGCTCGCCGAGGCGCTCGACTCCGGCCTCTCGGGCCGTACGTCACTGGATGCCTCCCTGGCCGCTTGGGGACACCAGCGCGACGCCACGTCCTGCCCAGCTACGAGTCGTCCTATCTTGCGGCGACCTTCCCCCCGCCCTCGCCTGAGCTATTGCGGCTGCGCGCCGCCATTCGGGGAGACCAGGCCGCGATTGACGCCTTCCTGGGTCTCGGGCGCGGCACGACCACCGACGAAGAGTTCGCCCGCCTTGTGGCGTAGCGGCTGCGCGCTGTGGCGCCGGCAAAACGCCCTCTTACAAGCGCCAGGCGGCGAGAGACAGTCGCTCACGCGCAAAGGACTGTAGCGGCGGGATCGCCTGCTGGATCATCTTCACCACGAGCGGGACAGCAAATAGATAGACCAGTGTCGTGAAGCCTGCGTAGATCAGCTTGCCTTGGTCGAGATTTTCCGCCGTGTAGAACGCCGGACCCAGGCCCATCTGGCTGGCGTTCACGAACGGCCGCCAGAGGACGCTGAACTCCGGAATGAAGTGGCAGTACGCCTCATGCGCGAAGTCGTTCCAGAGGCAGACCGGCGCGAGCGTCGCGTCGCTGAAGACCGCGCCATTCACCCCCACCCAGCAGGAAAGCGTCAGAACGCCCAGCGCGGCGAGCCGCATCCAGAGCGAGGCGTCCTCCTTGCGCAACCAGACCGCCAGCGCGAGCGAGGCTGGAATCGAGGCGAAGAGCAGGAAGCGTGGCCCCCAGAACCAGCCACCATACCATGCCCACCACGAGGCGTAAACCAGGATGAGCCGACCACGAAGAGCAGCCAGAGTTGGTGAATCATCCGCAGCCGCACTGACAGGGAGCCGAGCGCGCGCCGCGCGGGCAGGAGCAGTCCCGGCGCGAAGAAGATGATTCCCTTGCCGAATGAGAAGATGAGCGAGAGCAGGCCGAGATAGAATGGGTACTGAACCCTGGCAGCCCGGAATACGGCATGAAGGTGGTGTAGCCGTGGTCGTCGGGGTAGGGGTTGGCGAACGGATTGCCACGCCTGATCCACGACTCCAGCCCCGTCAGCGCCAGCGCGCCGAGTGGAATGAGCGCATAGCGCAGTCTCCGGCTGCGCAACAGACGCTGCGCCATCATGAGGACGAGACCGACGATGGTGGCCGGCGTATTGGCGACGCCTACGATCAGCGCCACCCAGCCACCCCAGCGCGACCGCGTGAAGAGCAAAATGACCCCGACGGCCACGCAGAGCGCGGTGAAGACCTCACCATAGAACCCCTCGACATGCGCCGGGAACATCGACGCCACGAGCAGCAGCAGGAGGAACGCGCGCAGCAACCGCCGGTCCATGCGGTTCCTGAGCAGCAGATAGAGTGTGAGCAGCCCGACGCCCAGGAAAACGGTATTGAAGCGCGCGACCCACCACGCCGTATCGCCGAAGACGCGCTGAGGAGCCACAACGGCGTGGCGAAGAGTGGCCCGATCAGGGAGTATTTGCTCTCCATCAGCGCGCCGTTGCGCAGCAGCGTGTCGAGCATCTGATAGCGTGTCAGGCCGTCGGCGTCGAGGATGTGTGGCAGCAGAAAGAATTGCGCGAGCAGCCCCAGAACGATCAGGCTGGTCTCAACCCATGCGCTCAGACGCGGCCATATCCCGCCCGCGCTGGTTCTGCGCGCCAGCGCGCCACGCCACTCCTCGGTTCTCGCCAGCAGACCGCTCGCCATCGTCACTCCCGCCACTGGCCATCGGGGCGCTGTTCGCCAAGCCGCACGGCGCATCACGCTCAACTCACCATCCTCAGCAGCGCATATGGGATAGTACGGCGTCAACATTCATCTCCGCACATCTGTCTATACGTTTCTACGAACATCCGATACGTTCTCCGAACGCCTCTGGACCTCTATTGCATAGAACCTCTGCCATCTTGCCAGCGACGCCGCACTTGCGCGATCGTTGGCCTGCCGATATAGTGGAACCGGCGCGAGACCGATGAGACGGCGATCACGGCTCGCTCCGCTGGATCGTCAGTCACATCAATTGGGGGCGCTATGCGAGGCTGGAGACTGGGGAGCGCGTCGGCGATTGGCGCCATCACGACGAGCGTGGGCGTAGCGCTCCTCGCGTTGGGCGCGCTGACCGGATGGGTCCTGCCACACCTGAATGACTGGTTCCCGTCGCTGCTCGACACGCTCCCCTTCGCGCGCGACGCCCTCACCCGGTCGCAGGCAGCGACATTGATTCCGCGCCCATCGTCGGCGCCGACCTCACCACCCTCGCCGTAATCATCGCTGTGCTGATCGGCTACAACGTCGCCGCGCTCCAGATCGCTGGGCAGACGCTCTCGCTCGCCCTCACCCGCGCCATCCTGCTAACGATGGGACCGCTGCTGCTCATCTGGACGGGCGTGACCTTCGTCGCGCTGGTCTACTTGATGGCGCCGCTCTACCTCGGCCAGCTCTGGCAGACACTGCTCTGGTTCGGCGCTGTCGTCCTCTTCATGATCGCTTACCTCTGGAACCTGCCCTGGCGCCTCTCCGGCGAGTACGCCGCGCGCTGGGCGATCCGCAACCTGCGCGGCGCGCCTGTGGCCAATTGGGAGGCGCAGGATGGCTTCGCGGTGCTCCAGGCGGGCATCTCTGGAGCAAACGCGCGCGCCGATCTCGGTACGACCCGCGCCATGACCGCGACGCTCGGCGCCTTTCTCAGCGGCGCGCAGGACCGCAAGGCCGAGAGCGAAGGCGTGGCGTATAATCGCGCTCGCTACCGCGCCCTCAAGAACCTGCTGACCGGCTGCGCCCAGCACGCGGGCGACGCGCCCACCACCGTCGCCTACTATCTTGGCTTCCTCACCGCCGGGGTCACGCTCCAGGCTGCGGCGGTCGGCCACCCAATGGACTACGCCGACTCCAACCTCTACTCTGGCCTGCTACGCGCCCTGCCAAAGAACCCCGAGTATACCAATGCGCTCTGGACCGGCTTCCGCCACGCGCTCTGCCGCGAGGGCGACCGTGGCGAGGCGTATCTTCTGCGCTACTGGCGCGACCACGCGCGCTGGGACGCGACCGACGAGCGCAACGTCGCACAGATCGCCAAAGGCGTCGTGCGGTTCCATAGCAACTGCTGGGAGACATTGCAGTCTGAGCTTGGCGCCGAAGAGGCGGAGGTCGAGGCGGTCGCGATGATGGACGACCTCTACCGCTACATCACCACCTATCTCTTTCAGGAAGCGAAACATGACCGCCAGGCGACCCGGCTCACCAACTTGACCACACAACTGCTCGACGCGATCCAGGCGCGCGCAGTCCAGGGTCCGCTTGTGGACGAGCGCTACGCCGCCCTGGTCATCGAGGCGTACGACAAATACCGCGCCACACTAGCATGATAGACCATGCACGGATGAGAACTCGTTGGAGGGATTGGAACGGCTAGCGCAGGTGGAGGTTTTTCAGCAGGCAGGCGTGTAACGCCCGTCAGTGCTTTTCTTCGAGATTAACCTGGATGCCTTGGGAGCGATTTCAGGAGCCGCGCATAGCTTCATCGCCTGGCCGGGCAGGGTGGGCTTCCTCTGGGGCGAGTCCTGTTTGGCTCAAACTCGCTTCGGTGAGAATCGCTCGCAGCAGCGATTGGGCTGACCACATCATCAGTTCCTTCGCCTCATCGCGCGACAAACCAGCGACATCGCACAGCCAGACGAGCGCCTCGATACCGGTCGAGGCTCTGATCGCATAGACAAGGCGGGTCATGGCTTGTTCGGACAGTTGCCCAGACAGCGGCTCAAGAGCATCCTTCAGCCAATTGATCACGCGCCCCTGACGCAAGTACAGGTTCTCCCGATAGGCCTCATCCAGTTCGAGGGACAACCGCAACGCGGTACGGTATGCCATCTCGTTTTCGATGGTCATGTCTAGGTACTCGCGTACAACTATGTCGAGACGGGCTGCGACATCGTCTGGCGGATTGGCGCCGAGCAGTGACTGGAGATCGTTCTCTGGATACGCTGCGACCAGCAGATCCCGCTGATTCGGAAAATAACGATAGGCAGTCGTCCGTGAGATCGCTGCCTCGGCCGCAGCGTCCTCGACGGTTGGCGTGACTCCGCTGGCGATCAGTACGCGCGCTGCCTCTATCAAGGCTTTGCGCGTCCGCGCTTTCTGCGCGGTCCGGCCGGTCGCCTCATAAGGAATTGACATACTCATAATAATATTATATCATGGAACTCAGGTGACCATAATGGACATCGTGAAACCATGATAATGTTCCGCGAGGCTGGAGGAGAGCTATGAGCAGCACGACGCCGGTGATCACTAAGCAGGACACAGACGACAACATCTGGTTCGGGGGCGGTCTTCTCAGCTTCAGGGTGACGACCGCGCAGTCGGGGAGCACTCTCATTCTGTTCGAGCATGCCGCAGCCCAGGGCAAGAGGACGCCGCTACATCTACACCTGGATCATGATGAGACGGGCTATGTACTCGAGGGCGAGCTTCTGCTGCACGTTGACGGGGTAGAGACCAGGGTTGGGCCAGGCGCGGCTTTTTGGGTTCCGCGAGGCGTCCCGCATGCTTTCCTAGTCACCTCTGAAATAGCGCGGTCGGTGTGGGTTGTCACGCCCGGCGGCGCGATGGAGGAGTTCTTCCGCCAGGCGGGAGAAGTAGCGCCGGACCGAGCGCTCCCACCGCCTGAAATCGACATCGCCCGCCTCATCGAGGTTGGCGAGAAAACAGGTGCAATGAAGGTTATCGGTCCGCCGCCGTTCCCGGAAGACGCAATCCGCTGAATTACTGA
>CAVTFE010000071.1:0-31735 GCA_963733745.1 uncultured bacterium | reverse complement strand
CCCAGCCGCCCACGGACCGGCTGCCTGACTGGATGCAGCACACGGAGCAGTTGCGCGTGATGCACCGCAGGCTGGTCGAGATGGGGCTCCAGACGAGCGTCAGCGCGAACCGCCGCGCGCTACTTCGCGTTGCGCGTTGGACGGGAGGCGCGCAAGGGAACTGGTCGCGGTACTGGCGCAGCCCGATCCAGCGGCGCGCGAGACGCGTGGCGCGCTGGTTGTCCCGCGGCTGCGGCTCGACGACGTTGTAGGACGTGCCCCGGTCGAGCCTGGAGCCGCGTCCGGTGGTGGGGCGCAACGAGGGCGCGCTGCGCACGAAGGTGGAGATCACTCCGGCGAGCATCGTGAGCGTCTTCGCGGGCAGGATGTGGCGGCGCTGGTCGGGTTGGCGTGCCGACCGTGTACAAGTCTCTGTGGCCAACCTCACCGATCTCGAGCGCGCCATCTTTGGCGTAGACACCCAACGTAGACACCTTACGAAGAGCAGGGCAGGGAAGACTCCCGCTAGATGAAGAGGATGAGCTCATGGCGTAGGCAGGTACTTGTACGGGTTGAGGCAGGCGCAACTCACCTTTTGCGGCTCTGGCGACGATGAGGCGGGTCATGGGCGCGGAGGTCAGGAGCGCACGGCGCTTCTTCTGGCGGGAAGAAAATGTGCTTCCAGGACTTCTTTTCACCTGGCCACGTCTCCGTGGCTGCGCGCAGAAGGAAGACAAGATAGATGCTGTTCTCTTCTGTGAATACCCGGCTGCGTACCCCGATCAGTCCCGTCATCGCGCTAACTCCTGTCTCCAGAACCTCACGTTTGATCGTGACATCAATGGTCTCGTCTGGCTCGGACATAGCCACCAGGAAAAGACCACTGTCCACGAGAAGAGCCATAAGCAAGACGCGTCAGCAGGATCTTCTCGCCGCACAGACCGACTGCTCCAGCGCCAATCGAAGAGCCGCGCCATAACGCTCATGTCTTAAGGTCTATTGCTGGCTCATCTCCTGGTCGCTGTATGTGTCGTGTACATTGCGACCTGGCCGAACCCGCCGCCGACCGCCTCCCCCGCCAGCGTGGCGAGGAATTCGTCGTACGCCTCGATGATCAGGGCGGCGTAGCGCTCGTCCACGAGTGGCCCCTGGACCGCGCGCTCCTGAGACCGTGGCGAGCAGCGCGATAGGTAAATCCGGTGAACCGGGCTCCGCCTGGCGGTCGTGTTTCGCCTCGTGCAGAGATAAGTGGTGATGTAGCGGTAGAGGTCGTCCATCATGGCGACGGCCTCGACCTCCGCCTCTTCGTTGCGAAGCTCCGACTGCAACGTCTCCCAGCAGTTGCTATGCAACCGCACGATCTCTCTGGCGATCTGGGCCACGTTGCGTTTGTTGGTTGCCTCCCAGCGGGCGTGGTCGCGCCAGGAGTGTACAGAAGATACGCCTCCCACGGTCGCCCTCGCGGCAGAGGGCGTGGCGAAAGCCGGTCCAAAGGGCGTTGATGTATTCCAGGGGTTGGGAGGCGTGCAGCAGGCCGGAGTAGAGGTTCGAGTCGGCGTACTCCCTCGGTGGCCGACTGCGGCGGCCTGGAGCGCTACCTCCGCGGTGAGGGAAACTGAGCAGGAGCAGCGGCCAACGGCCGGTGGTGGGTGCGTCGCTCCCCGTGCCCGGCGCAGCCGGTCAGCAGATTCTTTCAGCGCGCGATAGCGGGCGCGATGATATCCCTCGCCTCCCCTCTCGGCCTTGCGCACATCCTGCGTCGCCGCTCAGGGAAGGCGCCGAGTGTCGCGGCTATCGCGGGGTTCGTGCCAGGCTCGGCGCGCGCGTTGGCTCCTGAGACGCCTGCCTGTAGGTACCGCGAAGCCATCTTGCGACTCCCCAGTTCGCGACGGGCTTGCCGCGCAGATTCCTGCATCGCCCAGCGCGCGGCGTACTCGCCGGAGAGGCGCCAGGGCAGGTTCCATAGGTAAGCGATCATGAAGAGGACGACGGCGCCGAACCAGAGCAGTGTCTGCCAGAGCTGGCCGAGCACAAACTTCGCCATGAGGTAGACCAGCGCGACGAAGGTGACGCCCGTCCACAGCACAGGAGCGGACCCATCGTCAGCAGGATCGCGCGAGTCAGGGCGAGCGAGAGCGTCTGTCCGGCGATCTGGAGCGCAGCAACGTTGTAGCCGATCAGCACGGCGATGATGACGGCGAGGGTGGTGAGGTCGGCGCCGACGATGGGCGCAGGATCAATGCCGCTGCCTGCGACCGGGGTGAGGGCGTCGCGCGCGAAGGGGAGCGTGTCGACCAGCGACGGGAACCAGTCATTCAGGTGTGGCAGGACCCAGCCAACCAGCGTGCCCAAAACGAGAAAAGATACGGCCACGCTTGTCGTGATGGCGCCAATCGCCGACGCGCTCCCCAGCCTCCAGCCTCGCATAGCGCCCCCAGTTCGCTGTCCTTGACGATGTGGCGGAGTGAGCCGTGCATCGCCGTCCGTTTCTTGATCGGGTCTCGCGCCGGTTCCACTATATCGGCAGGCCCGCAATCGCGCAAGTACGTGACAGCAAGATCGGCCAAAGCATCGCAGGGCAATGAGATAACCGGCATCGGAGGTCTACTGACTATCGTGGGCGTATCGCGGGGTGGCATGGAAACGTATAGACAGATGTATGGAGGGATATTGACGCTGGACCATTCTGTATGCGCTGCTGAGAGCGACGAGCCGAACAATCCAGGGGCAGGAGTGAAGATGGCGAGTGGCCTGCTGGCGAGAACCGAGGAGTGGCGTGGCGCGCTGGCGCGCAGAACCAGCGCGGGCGCACTCTGGCCGCGTCTGAGCGCATGGGTCGAGACCAGCCTGATCGTCCTGGGGCTGCTAGGGCAGTTCTTTTCGCTGCGCACATTCGCAGCGGCTGCATGCCCCGACACGCTATCAGATGCTCGACACGCTATTCCGTAATGGCGCGCTGATGGAGAGCAAATATTCCTGATCGGGCTGCTCTTCGCCGCGCCATTGCTGGTTCCTCGGGAGTTCTTCGGGGCGATACCGCGTGGTGGGTCGCGCGCTTCAATACTATCTTCCTCGGCGTTCGGCCTGCTCACGCTCTATCTGCTGCTGCTGGAACCGCATGACGTCTGGCGGTTGCTGCGCGCGTTCCCCCGCCGCTGCTCGTGGCCCTCGATGTACCCCGCGCACTGTCGGCTACTCCACGGCCAGGTCTTCACAGCGTTCTGCGTCGCCGCTGGCGTCATTCTGCTCTTCACGCGGGCGCGCTGGGGTGGCTGGGGTGGCGCTGATCGTTGGTGTCGCTAACACGCCAGCGAAGATTGGCCTTGTCCTCATGATGGCGCAGCGTCTGTTGCGCAGCGGGCGCCTGCGCTATGTTGCGCGATTCCGGTTGGGCGCTGGCGCCACGGTCTAGTTGTGTATTAGGCGTGGCAACCCGTTCGCTAACCCCACGCCGACGATCGTGGCTACACCCACCACCTTCATGCCGTATTCTGGGCTGCCAGGGTTCAGTTATCCATTCCATCCTCGGCCTGCTCTCGCTCATCTTCTCATCCGGCAAGGGGATCCTACTCCTTTGCGCCGGGACTGCTCTTGCCAGCGCGGCGCGCGCTCGGCTCCCGTCCAGCCGCGGTCAACCGGGAATGACGGCCACGGCTCTGGCTGCTCTTCGTTCGTCGGGCCTGATTCTGGTCTACGCCGCCTGGCCGGGCGTGGACGGGCCCTCGGGGCCGCGCTTCTCCTCCTCCCCTCGGCTTGCACGACACGCGGCGGGCGTCGTCGGCCGCGCAAGAAAGGATGCCCAGCTCTGGACACGGCGGCTCGCCGCGCTGGCGGCTCCGCACGCTCCCGCGCGGGCCCAGGTCGAATCGGCGGACTTCAGTGACCGCGACGCTCGGCGCTGTCTGCCTTGGAACGACTTCGCGCATGAGGCGTGTTGCCATGACATCCCGGAGTTCAGCCTGCTCTGGCGGCCGTTCGTGAACGCCAGATCCTTTTCTCGGCGTTCTACACGCGGAAAATCTCGACCCCGGAAAGCTGATCTACGCGGGCTTCACGGCCCGGTCTATCTACTTTGCCATCCCGCTCGGTGGTGGAGGATAGCTCGGCAGGCGATCCCCCCAACACGGAGGATTCGCCGGTGAACGGCTGTCTTTCACCGCGTGGCGCTTGTAGAGGCTGCGCTATCGGCGCTCACAGCGCGCCGCCGTCTAGGCTACCAGGCGAGCGAACTCCTCGTCGGTGGTCGGCGCCGTGTCCGATCCCCAGAAAAGCGTCGATCGCGTCCTGATTTCCCGCAATGGCGGCGCGCAGCTGCAATAGCTCAGGTGAGGGCGGGGGGAAGGTCGCCGCAAAGGTAGGCGCCGCCGCCAGCCGGCCCCGAGCGGCGGCGCGCCGGCGTCCCCAGGCGGCCAGGGAGACATCTAGTGGCTTGTGGCCCGAGAGGCCGGAGTCCAGCGACGCGGCGAGCGTCGCCGCGTCGGTGAAGGCGTCGCTGATGCCACTGGCCAGCAGCGGATCTTTACTCAATGCGCTCCCGCGTCGCCCACCAGCGCCCAGCCGGGACCGGACGCCTGGCGGATGAAATTTTGCAGGTCCGCCGTACCACGAAAGCGCTCCTCACGGCGACCATTGCGGACGCGCTCGGCCAGCGATGGGACGCAGGTCGAATATGGCGAAGAATGCCTTCTCGATATCGGCGCGCACAGGATGGAACTCCGCGACGGGCCACTGGACGGCGACGCAGGTCAGGTTGTCGTTGGTGGGGAAGGCGAGCGCGAGCGCCTGGGGCGCGGCAGGATACTACTTTTTCAGATCGCCGGAATCGACGCCGCTCCACTACTGTAATAGCCGCAGGTAAGGGGCGGCCGCCAGCGATATGCGGGTGGCGCTCACGCCGCGCGCGACCCGCGAGTGTCGCCGACGGCCCCCGACGCCCCCCGCGCGATCCTCGGCGATTGCGCCTGTGGGCGTCTGGTAGCGGATGCCCGTCACGCGCTCACCCTCCCACAGAAGACTCTCTATGCGCAGCCTTCGCGCAGCTCAGCTCCAGCCTCAACCGCAGCGTCAACTAGCTCCCTATCCAGCACGTAGTGGTGCTGCGCGATCTCGCCAGGCATCTGTTACGTGTGGTGGCAAGCGGCTGCAGCGGAAAGTCGCCCAGGTCAAAGGTGGAGCGGCGCATGGGCGGCAAGTTCGCAAGCTTCTACGCGCTTCAGCAGGTCCCAGTCGCTGAGCAACCCAACGCCGCGGTACAGAATCACATGTCCGCGCGGCACATCGCTGGGGAAGGTGGCGCGATCTATGAGAGCCACGCGATAGCCCTTGCGCGCGGAGGAGCATGGCCAGCGGCGAGCCAGCGCAACGCGCCCCCACCACGATTACGCCGCACGTTCACCCGTTGGCCTCCCGCTCCGCTGGCGTTTGTCTTCCGGTGCTATCCGTCGCCGCAAAGCAGATCCATCTCGAGGGCTTAGATCGCCTCGAAGGCGGTGACGATCTCGCCGTCGCGCCACTCAGGATCGTCCGTCAGTAAAACGCGCGCAGGCGCCCATAGCTGGCATCTTGCGCGGCTCTAGCGGCATTGGCGAGATAAGGGCCTCTTTACTCTCGAAGACGACGGCGAGCCAGTATTCGTTAGGGTCAGCGTCCGAGCGCTAGACGTACTGGGCGACGAAGCCTGGTACCCGACGCACAAGGTCCCTGGGTTCCCCCATCCATCAGGCACTCGCGCGCGCCCGGCTTCGTGCGCAGCCGCGCGATTGTCCCGTACATTGCGCTGTCTCCTATTTCGGCGACGAAAGCTCCGGTCTCAACCTTCACGTCGTGGCATCGCAGCCATGTTGCGCGCGGCCACCTCGCACCGTCTTCTGGTACTCGCCTTTGGGGCTCAATCCCCCCCTCTCCATCTCCTCGGCCAACGCCGTCGTGTGACCGGGAGCGAGGTAGAGGCGTCACCGGCGTTGATGACCTCTTCGTGGTCCTTGTAAAAGAAATCATGTTGCCCTTGAGCACATGACCCAGCGTGGACACTGGCAGCGGTCGTCAGGACAACCTTGAACAAGCGGGCCGGTCACGGCGCCCGCCGAAAGGTTTGAGCGCGACGTTCATGTCACCCCACTCAAGCTCACTGATGACGACGCCGCCCATATCGACGGTCGCTGGGACTACCCCGTGCTCCAACTGCACGCACAACCACGCCTCCTTTGTCTTCTTGCCCACTATGAATGGCTCGCCTGTACCTGCGACTCATCGTCGCTCTGGGGATCTGCTCCAGTCGGAGCCATGGTCGACGCATTCGGGACAATCCCCTCAATATCGGCGCGCGGCACGGCGCGCCTGGTTACGACGTGCATGAGGGGAATCCCCTAGTGGGGATTGCAAAGGGGTAGCGCGACGACTACGCCAGGCCGTGACGGATGGCGAAGGCGGCTGCGGCGGCGCGATTCTCCGCGCCGACCTTGGCGTAGATGCGCGTAAGATGGTTCTCGACAGTCTTCTCACTCAGCAGGAGGTCGCTGGCGAGTCCTCGCCGGTCTGCGGGGCCCCGGCGGCCACGAGGCGGAGGACCTCGACCTCACGCGCGCTGAGACCGGCGAGCGGTGGATGGCGCTGCGCTGGGCGCTTTCCCCCCCGGCGACGCAGCGCCTGATCGATTTGATGGACTTCGGTCTCTGTTGCCGAACTCGGAATAGAGTGCCTGCGCCTCAGTTAGCTTCTCACGCGCCGGTCTCTTGCCCCACGTCCACCTTCGGCGATGGCCAGATCGGCCTGGGCGACGAGCGTCTGCGCCAGCTCGCGCTTCGTTCCCCCTCGCCCGGGGGCTCGCCTCCGCCTCGTCCAGCGAGAGATGCGCAGCGGCGAAGTCGCCCCGCAGCGTCTTGGGTGGCCGAGGAGGTGGCTCACGAGGGCATTGTGGAATTGTCCCTTTCTCTCAGGCGCGTGTAGTGATGCGCGACGCGCCTGCCAGCGCCGATGAGAATCGCGGCGTCCACGGAGCGAACCGCAGCGCCAACATGGACGCCATACTGTCGCTCGGGACCGCCCGCAGTCGCCGCCTCGGCCTCGTCAACGGCGGTGCAGCGTCTCGCGTTCCTTGCCCCGCCGCCGAGGGCGACGGGCGGAAGAGTGCCCAGAGACCAGACAAGCGTGTCAGGTTGTGCGCGGAACTCCTCGATTGCGCGTATCGCCGCCTTTTTTGACGCTGCATAGTCGCCGCGCGTCATGGGCAGGATGCCGGCGATGAGGGTCAAAATAAGCCCACGCCCTCGGCTCCCGTGCAGCCGCTCGACTACAGTCCGCGCCTCTGCGTAGACCCGCGCCTCCGCTTCGGCCAGCTCTCCGGCGAGCGCGTACATGACCGTGAGGTGCGTATAGACGTGGCCGAGGAGGCAGGGCGCGTGGAGCGCCGAGCGAGGTCGATCTCCTGACGCGCGTAGGCGATGCCCTGACGGTACTCGCAGTTCCAGGCGCAGGCCATCCGCAGACAGGCGCAGCATCCCGCCGCTTCCGCGAGGTTATAGACCGCTGAAGCCGCGTGAGTCGAGCGCGCGCCGGAGGAGGTCTAGACCCTCCGGCAGTTGATTCACGCGCGCGAGGAGGTTACCGAGCGCGCATCGGGCCGACGCCAGCAGGTTATCCTCTTTCTCCCGCTCAGCCATGGTGAACGCCCGGCGCACATAAGCAAGGGCCGCCGTATATTGGTGCTGGCTCATTAGCGCTGCAGCAGGCTGCTTGAGGTCCACCAGCGCGCAGACAGTCTCCGCGGAGCGGCTGTCCGTCGAGCAGGCGCAGGGTCCCTCCAAGGCTTCGCGCGCCTGTGGCACGGCCTCGCGCTGCCACCAGACCCGGCCAAGGCGGGCGCGCCCCGGCCGCGCGATAAGATCGCCGGACTGCTCGTACTGCAGGCTTGCGCCGCCTTGACGCCTCACGGCGCCCCCCGCTCCAGCCAGTGTCGCCGCGTCCCCCATGCCTAGCAGCGTTTCGCTGTCTCGTGGATCGTCCTCGCCGGTCAACCCGACTACGGTACGATAGCGCGCCAGCGCCTCCTCTGGAGCGTACGCGGCCATCGCCAGTTGGGCGGCGCGGTGCGCGTAGTCAGCTCCACGCATGCTGATTTCCGCTGCGGATAATGCGAGACGTTGCGCGTCGGGGGGCTGTGGTGAGCTTCAAGCGCGTGTCCAATGAAGCCATGCAGGCGCTGGCGGCGTGCGTGCGTCATGTCCCTCGTAGATCTCTGACGTATCTTGTCATGGTGAACGTGTACGCGCCTTGTGCGCCGGATCGTAGCGCCATTGAGCAGGCTGGCCTGTGTCGCCTTCACGCAGTGATTCCTCGACGGCTTCTTGCCCGGCCATCCATCAGGCAGAGCGCTGTCGAACGTGCGTTTAGAATGTGGCGGTCCTGAGAAGGTCAATAGTTTTCTGAGCGCAGACGCGCCAGGCGCTGGCGCACCGCGCGACACCCCAGGGGCAGCGTGGGGACCTGCGCAGTTGTCAGCGTCCAGCGCCGCGTTTTGAGCGCGCCCCGTCGCGCAGGTTCCTCGGCGAAGAATGGGTCGCCCTCGCTTTTTTCCCCAGCGCCTCGCCAGAGGAGCGGTCACTGAACCGTCAAGATAGCTTTCGGCGAGCGCGACCACCGCTTCGGCGTCGAGCGGCCCTCGCCGAACTCAACCGGCTGCGCGCGCTCGATCTTCTGACACTAGAGCCGCTCGACGCCGATAGCGGTGGTCGCGCTCGCCGAAAGCTATCTTGACGGTCCAGTGACCGCTCCTCTGGGCGAGGCGCTGTTGCGCCACAGTGAGGGCAACCCATTTTTCGCCGAGGAACTGCTGCGCAACTGGCGCGACGCGGGCGCGCTCATCAGACTGAACGTGGGCGCTGGACGCTGACAACGCGCAGGCTCAGCGCTGCCTCCCGGGATCGCTGGCGCGGTGCGTCAGCGCCTGGCGCGTCGCGCCCAGAACATTGACCTTCTCAAGACCGCCGCGATTCTCGGAGCACGTTCGACAGCGCTCTGCTAGCTGAAGTGGTGGGCCAGGATGTAGAGCCGTCGAGGAATCACTGCGTGAGGCGACACAGGCCAGCCTGCTCAATGGCGCTACGATCGGCGCACAAGGCGCGTACACGTTCAGCCATGACAAGACACGCCAGAGCCTCGACGCGCAACACCACGCACGCACGCCGCCAGCGCCTGCATGGCTTCATTGGACACGCGCTTGAAGCCCGCCCACAGCCCCCCGACGCGCAACGTCTGGCCGAGTTGGCCTATCACTTCTCCCGCAGCGGAGATCGCATGCGTGGAGCTGACTACGCGCACCGCGCCGCCCAACTGGCGATGGCCGCGTACGCTCCAGAGGAGGCGCTGGCGCGCTATCGTACCGTCGTCGAGTTGACCGGCGAGGACGATCCATGACGCGGCGAAACGCTGCTAGGCATGGGGGACGCGGCGACACTGGCTGGAGCGCGCGATGACGCCGTGGCGGCATACAAGGCGGCGCAAGCCTGGTACGAGCAGTCCGGCGATCTTATCGCGGCGGCGCGGGCCGCACACCGGCTTGGCCAGGTCTGGTGGCAGCGCGAGGCCATCCCACAGGCGCGCGAAGCCTTCGAGGAGGCCCTCCGCCTTGCTCGACGGACAGCCGCTCGCGGAGACTGTCTGCGCGCTGGTGGACCTGAGCAGCCTGCTGGCGCTGAGCCAGCACCAATATACGGCGGCCCTTGCCTATGTGCGCCGGGCGTTCACCATCGCCGAGCGGCTGAGCGAGGATAACCTGCTGGCGTCGGCCAGCCGCGCGCTCGGTAACCTCCTCGCGCGCGGACCAACTGCCGGAGGGTCTAGACCTGCTCCGGCGCGCGCTCGACCTCGCGCTTGGGGCCGATAACCTCGCGGAAGCGGCGGAATGCTGCGCCTGTCTGCGGATGGCCTGCGCCTGGAACCGCGAGTACCGTCAGGCCATCGCCTACGCGCGTCAGGAGATCGACCTCGCTCGGCGCTGCCACGCGCCCTACCTCCTGCGCCACGTCTATACGCACCTCACGGTCACGTACGCGCTCGCCGGAGAGCTGGCCGAAGCGGAGCGCGCGTACGCAGAGGCGCGGACTGTAGTCGAGCGGCTGGCGGCTCCCGAGGCATGGGCCGATTTTGACCTCATCGCCGGCATCCTGCCCATGACGCGCGGCGACTATGCGGCGTCCGAGCAGGTGGCGATACGCGCAATCGAGGAGTTCCGCGCCGCAATCCTGACACGCTTGTCTGGTATCTGGGCATTCTCGCCGTCACCTGCGCCAGACAGGGCAAGGAACGCGAGACGCTGGCCGCCATTGACGAGGCCGAGGCGGCGATTGCGGCGGTCCCGAGCGACAGTATGGCGTCCATGTTGGCGCTGAGTTCGCTCCGTGGACGCCGCGTTTCTCATCGGCGCTGGCAGGCGCGTCGCGCATCACTACACGCGCCCGGGTCCAAGGGACAATTCCACAATGCCCTCGTGAGCCGCCTCCTCGGCCAGCTTGAGACGCTGCGGGGCGACTTCGCCGCTGCGCATCTCTCGCTGGACGAGGCGGAGGCGACCGCCCGCCGCGAGGGCGTCCGAGTCCCGAGCTGGCGCAGACGCTCGTCGCCCAGGCCGATCTGGCCATCGCCGAAGGTGGACGTGGGGCAAGAGAAGCGCGCGCGAGAAGCTAACTGAGGCGCAGGCGCTCTATTCCGAGTTCGGCAACCGAGACCGAAGTCCATCGAATGGATCAGGCGCTGCGTCGCCAGACGCATGAGCGCCCAGCGCAGCGCCATCCACCGCTCGCCGGTCTCAGCGCGCGTGAGGTCGAGGTCCTCCGCCTCGTGGCCGCCGGGCCCCGCAGACCGCGAGAATCGCCAGCGACCTCGTCCTGAGCGAGAAGACCGTCGAGAACCATCTCACGCGCATCTACGCCAAGATCGGCGCGGAAAATCGCGCCGCCGCAGCCGCCTTCGCCATCCGTCACGGCCTGCGAGTCGTCGCGCTACCCCTTTGCAATCCCCACTAGGGGATTCCCCTCATGCGCGTCGTCCCCAGGCGCGCCGATGCCACGCGCCCGATATTGAGGGGATTGTCCCGATGCGACGGCCCATGGCTCCCGACTAGACTTATCCCAGAGCGACGAGATGCGTCGCGTACGGGCGAGCCATTCATAGTGGCAATCAGCAAAGGAGCGTGGTTATGCGTGGGTCGACACAGGATATGCCGGCGACCGTCGATATGGGCGGCGTCGTCATCCGTGAGCTTGAGTGGGGTGACATGAACGTCGCGCTCGAACACTTTCCGGCGAGCGCCGCGACCGCCCCGCTGTTCAAGGGTCTTCCTGACGACCGCTGCCAGTGTCCACACTGGGGCTATCTGCTCAAGGGCAACATGCGCGTCTTCTACAAGGATCACGAAGAGGTCATCAACGCCGGCGACGCCTATTATCTCGCTCCCGGTCACACGACGGCCTTCGACGAGGAGACCGAGGGCGTGGAATTCAGCCCCAAAGGCGAGTACCAGAAGACCATCGAGGTGGCCGGCGCAACATGGCGGCGATGCCACAACATGAAGGTTGAGACATCAGCTTTCGTCGCCGAAATAGGAGACAGCGCCATGTACGGGACAATCGCGCGGCTGCGCGCGAAGCCAGGCGCGCACGACCAACTGATGGATGTGGGAACCCAGGACCCTGTGCGTCGGGTACCAGGCTTCGTCGCCCAGTACGTCTACCGGTCGGACGCCGACCCCAATGAATACTGGCTCGCCGTCGTCTTCGAGAGCAAAGAGGCCTATCGCGCCAATGCCGCCAGCCCGCGCAAGACGCCAGCTATCGGCGCCTGGCGCGTTACTGACGGACGACCCTGAGGGCGCGACGGCGAGATCGTCACCGCCTTCGAGGCCATCTAAGCCCTCGATGAATCTGCTTTGCGGCGACGGATAGCCGCCGGAATTCGTACGCCGGCGGCAGAGGGAGGCCACGCATGATGTACGACGTGATCGTGGTGGGGGCGCGTTGCGCTGGCTCGCCGCTGGCCATGCTCCTCGCGCGCAAGGGCTATCGCGTGGCCCTCGTGGATCGCGCCACCTTCCCCAGCGATGTGCCGCACGGACATGTGATTCTGTACCGCGGCGTTCGGTTCCTGCGCGACTGGGGCCTGCTAGAGCGCGTAGAAGCTTCGATTTGCCCGCCCATGCGCCGCCACACCTTTGACCTGGGCGACTTTCCGCTATCCGGCTTTCCACCAGCGTACGACGGGGTTCCCGGCGAGATCGCGCCGCGCCGTTACGTGCTGGATAAGCTGCTGGTCGACGCGGCGGTTGAAGCTGGAGCGGAGCTGCGTGAAGGCTGCGCAGTAGAGAGTCTTCTGTGGGAGGGCGAGCGCGTGACGGGCATCCGCTACCAGACGCCCACAGGCGCAATCGCCGAGGATCGCGCGCGGATCGTCGTTGGGGCCGATGGGCGACACTCGCGGGTCGCGCGCGCCGTGAGCGCCACCGCGTATCGCGAGCGGCCATCCCTTACCTGCGGCTACTACAGCTACTGGAGCGGCGTCGATTCCGGCGATCTGGAAGCGCATATCCTGCCGCGCCCGGCGCTCGCGCTCGCCTTCCCGACCAACGACAACCTGACCTGCGTCGCCGTCCAGTGGCCCGTCGCGGAGTTCCACGCCGTGCGCGCCGATATCGAGAAGGCGTTCTTCGCCGTGCTCGATCTCGTCCCATCGCTGGCGGCGCGCGTCCGCGCTGGCGCCGTGAGGAGCGCTTTCGTGGCACGGCGGACCTGCAAAATTTCATCCGCCAGGCGTCCGGACCCGGCTGGGCGCTGGTGGGCGACGCGGGAGCGCATAAAGATCCGCTGCTGGCCAGTGGCATCAGCGACGCCTTCACCGACGCGGCGACGCTCGCCGAGGCGCTCGACTCCGGCCTCTCGGGCCATAAGCCACTAGATGTCTCCCTGGCCGCCTGGGGACGCCAGCGCGACGCCACGATCCTGCCCAGCTACGAGTCGTCCTATCTTGCGGCGACCTTCCCCCCGCCCTCGCCTGAGCTATTGCGGCTGCGCGCCGCCATTCGGGGAAATCAGGCCGCGATCGACGCTTTTCTGGGTATCGGACGCGGCACGACCACCGACGAGGAGTTCGCTCGCCTGGTAGCCTAGACGGCGGCGCGCTGTGACGCCGATAACACAGCCTCTACAAGCGCCACGCGGCGAAAGACAGCCGTTCACCGGCGAATCTCCGTGCTGGGGGGATCGCCTGCCGGACCATCCTCACCACGAGCGGAACGGCAAAGTAGAGATAGACCAGCGCTGTGAAGCCCGCGTAGATCAGCTTGCCTGGGTCGAGATTTTCCGCCGTGTAGAACGCCGGACCCAGGCCCATCTGGCTGGCGTTCACGAACGGCCGCCAGAGCACGCTGAACTCCGGGATATAGTAGCAGTACGCCTCATGCGCGAAGTCGTTCCAGAGGCAGACCGGCGCGAGCGTCGCGTCGCTGAAGACCGCGCCATTCAGTCCCACCCAGCACGAAAGCGTCAGAACGCCCAGTGCGGCGAGTCGCATCCAGAGCGAGGCGTCCTTCTTGCGCAGCCAGACCGCCAGCGCCAACGACGCGGGAACCGAAGCGAAGAGCAGGAAGCGTGGTCCCCAGAACCAGCCTCCATACCATGCCCACCACGAGGCGTAGACCAAGATCAGCCCAACAATGAAGAGCAGCCAGAGCTGGTGAATCATCCGCAGCCGCACTGACAGGGAGCCGAGCGCGCGCTGTGCAGGCAGGAGCAGTCCTGGCGCGAAGAAGATGATCCCCTTGCCGAATGAGAAGATGAGCGAGAGCAGGCCGAGATAGAATGGATAGCTGAACCCTGGCAGCCCAGAATACGGCATGAAGGTGGTGTAGCCATGGTCGTCGGGGTAGGGGTTGGCGAATGGATTGCCACGCCTGATCCATGACTCCAGCCCCGTCAGCGCCAGCGCGCCGAGTGGGATGAGCGCATAGCGCAGCCTCCGGCTGCGCAACAGGCGCTGCGCCATCATAAGGACAAGGCCGAGGATCGTCGCCGGCGTGTTGGCGACACCGATGATGAGCGCCACCCAGCTGCCCCGGCGCGACCGCGTGAAGAGCAAAATGACCCCGACGGCCACGCAGAACGCGGTGAAAACCTCACCATAGAACCCCTCGACATGCGCTGGGAACATCGACGCCACGAGCAGCAGCAGGAGGAACGCGCGCAGCAGCCGCCGGTCCATGCGGTTCCTGAGCAGCAGATAGAGTATGAGCAGGCCGACGCCGAGAAAAACCGTATTGAAGCGCGCGACCCACCACGCCGTATCGCCGAATATCGCGCCGACGAGCCACAGCGGCGCGGCGAAGAGCGGCCCGATCAGGGAATATTTGCTCTCCATCAGCGCGCCATTACGGAATAGCGTGTCGAGCATCTGATAGCGTGTCAGGCCGTCAGCGTCGAGGATGTGTGGCAGCAGAAAGAACTGCCCTAGCAGCCCCAGGACGATCAGGCTGGTCTCGAACCATGCGCTCAGACGCGGCCAGAGTGCGCCCGCGCTGGTTCTGCGCGCCAGCGCGCCACGCCACTCCTCGGTTCTCGCCAGCAGGCCACTCGCCATCTTCACTCCTGCCCCTGGTTGTTCGGCTCGTCGCTCTCAGCAGCGCATACAGAATGGTCCGGCGTCAATATCCCTCCATACATCTGTCTATACGTTTCCATGCCACCCCGCGATACGCCCACCGATAGTCAGTGGACCTCCGATGCCGGTTATCTCATTGTCTTGCGATGCTTTGGCCGATCTTGCTGTTACGTACTTGCGCGATCGCGGGCCTGCCGATATAGTGGAACCGGCGCGAGACCGATGAGACGGCGATCACGGCTCGCTCCGCTGGATCGTCAGTCACATCAATTGGGGGCGCTATGCGAGGCTGGAGGCTGGGGAGCGCGTCGGCGATTGGCGTCATCACGACGAGCGTGGGTGTAGCGCTCCTCGCGTCGGGCGCGCTGACCGGATGGGTCCTGCCACACCTGAATGACTGGTTCCCGTCGCTGCTCGACACGCTCCCCTTCGCGCGCGACGCCCTCACCCCGGTCGCAGGCAGCGGCATTGATCCCGCGCCCATCGTCGGCGCCGACCTCACCACCCTCGCCGTTATCATCGCCGTGCTGATCGGCTACAACGTTGCCGCGCTGCAGATCGCCGGGCAGACGCTCTCGCTCGCCCTTACCCGCGCCATCCTGCTGACGATGGGACCGCTGCTGCTCATCTGGACGGGCGTGACCTTCGTCGCGCTGGTCTACCTGATGGCGCCGCTCTACCTCGGCCAGCTCTGGCAGACACTGCTCTGGTTCGGCGCCGTCGTCCTCTTCATGATCGCTTATCTCTGGAACCTGCCCTGGCGCCTCTCCGGCGAGTACGCCGCGCGCTGGGCGATCCGCAACCTGCGCGGCGCGCCTGTGGCCAATTGGGAAGCGCAAGATGGCTTCGCAGTGCTCCAGGCAGGCATCTCCGGAGCGAACGCGCGCGCCGATCTCGGCACGACCCGCGCGATGACCGCGACGCTCGGCGCCTTCCTGAGCGACGCGCAGGATCGCAAGGCCGAGAGCGATGGTGTGGCGTATAATCGCGCCCGCTACCGCGCGCTCAAGAACCTGCTGACCGGCTGCGCGCAGCACGCCGGCGACGCGCCCACCACCGTCGCCTACTACCTCGGCTTCCTCACCGCCGGGGTCACGCTCCAGGCCACGGCAGTCGGCCACCCGATGGATTACGCCGACTCCAACCTCTACTCCGGCCTGTTGCGCGCCTTGCCGAAGAACCCTGAATATGCCAACGCGCTTTGGACCGGCTTCCGCCACGCGCTCTGCCGCGAGGGCGACCGTGGCGATGCGTATCTCCTGCGCTACTGGCGCGACCACGCGCGCTGGGAGGTGAGCGACGAGCGCAACGTGGCTCAGATCGCCAAAGGCGTCGTACGGTTCCATAGCAACTGCTGGGAGACGTTGCAGTCGGAGCTTGGCGCCGAAGAGGCGGAGGTCGAGGCGGTCGCGATGATGGACGACCTCTACCGCTACATCACCACTTATCTCCTTCAGGAGGCGAAACACGACCGCCAGGCGACGCGGCTCACCGGATTCACCACCGCGCTGCTCGACACGATTCAGGAGCGCGCGGTCCAGGGGCCGCTTGTGGACGAGCGCTACGCCGCCCTGGTCATCGAGGCCTACGACAAATACCGCGCCACGCTGGCGGGATATTGGATCAGCGGCAGTTCAGGAGGGTCGCTGTAACGACACATAGGCGTCCAGGAGATGAACCAGGAATCCTTGACAGAGCGTTTTCGGAGCCGCGCATTCGATTGGCCTGGAGCTGTCGTCCTCTGGGGCGAGGACATCCCAGCCCACGCGCTTGCTCATGGCTCTGCTCGATGGACAGGGTGGGTCATGCCTTGGTGGGTATAGTTGGAGCCAGACGAGACCATTGATGTCACGCTCAAACGTGCAGGTTCTGGAGTGCACAACAGGCACTGCCAGCCGCGAGGACAGACTGATCGGGTACGCAGTCCGGATCCACGAAGTAACGGCGCCGTATCTGCTCCTCCCGCGCGCCGCGACGGTAGGTGACGTGGCCAGTCGGGGTTGAGTCGCGTCGATTGCGCCGTCGTCCTTTCGCCAGAAGACCGCGCGTGCACTGCCTGAGCTCCGCAGCCCAGGGCCACGCCATCATCGTCGCCAGGATCCAGCAAAGATGAGTCGGGCCATGTACTCGATCCGATCTAGCTTCCTGCCTACGTCTGCACAGTAGCTCTGTTGCGTCCCGGCATCTAGCGGAACGTTCTTCCCACCCTGACTCGTACGGTCGGCTCGTTGAAGAGCCGAGCGCATAAGATGGCGCGCTCATTCCGTGGCTCGAGACTTGTAAGTGTTACTGACTCTCGCGGTCGCGCGCCAACCCGACCAGCGCCGCCACATCCTCCGCGAAGACGCTCACGATGCTCGCCGGAGTGATCTCCACCTTCGTGCGCAGCGCGCCCTCGTTGCGCCCCACCACCGGACGCGGCTCCAGGCTCGACCGGGGCAACCCGGCCACATCGTCGAGCCGCAGCAACAAGACACCCAGCGCACCACGCGTCTCGCGCGCCGCCGGGATCGGGCTGCGCCAGCACCGCGACCAGTTCCTTGCGCCCCTCGCCGTCAACCCCGATCAGCGCAAAGTAGCGCGCCGCGCTCGCGCTGACGCTTGCCTGCAGCCCCATCTCCATCAGCCTGCGGTGCATCACGCGCAACTGCTCGGTATGCTGCATCCAGTCGGGCAGCCGGTCCGTAGGCGGCTGGGCGACCGGGCGCGTCGCCGGGACGGGCAGCGCTGGCAGCGCCTGGCCATGTTCGAGGAATTGATACAACTCGTGCAGCAACCGCAACCCCTCGCCATAGAGCGCCGCCGCCGGCTTCTGTCGCGTCTGGTAAGCGAGCCTGCGGAAGAGCGCGGTAGCCGTCGCCAGCCACAGGCGCAGCTTCCAGTCGGCGTCCTTGCGCTGGCGGGCGAACGCGCCCACCTGAGCGAGCAGCATCTCCTGGAAGCGCAGCGTCAGCGGACGGGCGAGCGTCGGATACTTCACGCCGCCCCGCTCCATCTCGCCATCCATTTGTCCCCTGCGGTCAATGTGAATGTCCTCGGCGCTCAGGCTGTAGTCGGCGTTCATGTCGTCCTGTCGCCGGTACTCCAGCCGCCGGTAGATGACGACGTTCTCGACCAACGTTCCCAGGTCGGCGATGTAGTCGCCCGACCACGAGAGCTTGTCGAGGTCGATCAGCTTGATCTCCTCGCAGTCCTTGCTCAGCATGATGTTGCGCGCGTGGAAGTCGCCGTGCGTCAGGCCGAGCATGCGCGGCTGGAAGCGCTGGCGCTGCTTGAGCAGGGCGTTGAGATAATGGTCCAGCGGCTGATACTGCTGCTCATTCACCCG
Source organism: uncultured bacterium (assembly GCA_963733745.1). Lineage (GTDB taxonomy): Bacteria > Chloroflexota > Ktedonobacteria > Ktedonobacterales > JADMIN01 > DASWAC01. The sequence continues at coordinate 13,788 of CAVTFE010000071.1, read as the reverse complement.
GCAGCCGCCGCGCACCAGGTTCTTCAGCCAGGGGACACGCTCCGAGCGGGTGGCGCGCATCAGCGCCTCCTCGATCCGCGCGAGGTACAGCCGCGCGATCTGCATCGTATGGAACTCGTGGCGGCCCTGCGACGCGCTCTCCAGCATCGCGAACGAGGCGCCGCAGATACGCTCGACCGCCGCGCCCAGCAGCCGCTCGTTGGGACCGCTCACCTGGCCGTAGTCCCAGCGCCGCAACAGACGATGCAGCGTCAGCAGGTCCGTCAGGTCCTCCATGATGAGGAAGTGATGGCCCGTCTCCTGCGAGCGGTAGATTTGCTCCTCGGCGGGCTGGCGCACGAAGAGCGGGCGCGTCTCCGCAGGCAGCCGGCTGTAGTTCTGGCTCGCCTTAATGAACGAGTCGCGTGAGCTGCGCTTGACGATCAGGCGCGGCGCTGGCGCCTGATAGGCGACGATGGGGCCGCCGCGGCCATCGGACAAGGGAAAGTTGTAGCTGAACTCGACCGCATACACGTCGTCGTCGCTGTAGCCGCCTGTCAGCGGGTCCACCTTCGTGATCTCCAGCTCCATCCGCGTGCGCACCATGCGCGCCAGTTCGGTGTTGAGCTGGCTGCTCTGGGCGTTGCGTTTGCGCTCGTGTTCGAGCAGATACGACGCGATCTGGCTGCGGAACCGCTCCGGCCCGTAGTGCGTGGCCAGCAGGCGCAGCGTCAGCGTATGCGCCATAAAGCTCCAGTTCTGCGCCGCGCCGTCGCCGTAGATCGCGTGCATCTTCTGGAAGGCGTCGCGCAGCGTCCGGCTAACCCCAGGATCGTCGGGAAACCACTGCGCCAGTTGCAGCAACGTGTAGAGCGCCGGTGTGACGTCCTCATCCACCAGCCAGTCCTGCCGCCGCAGACCTGAGAGCAGATTGCGCTTGATCGACGTCAGCAGCGTCTGGTTCAGCGGGCGCTCCGCCGTCAACAGCAGGCCCATCGTATAGCTCAGGTCGCGCGCGTTCCCGATCAGCGACTTGCGCGCCGGAGCAGCCTTCTCGCCCGCGCGCGCGGTCTGGCGCTGCTGTGTATACCAGAGCCGCGCCTCGTCGTGCAGCCGCTGGAGGATGCGCTCGCACTGCTCCATAGGAAACGGCTGGTCGAGGCTCGCCCTGCCGCGCAGGCTCAGCAGCGTATCGAGCGCGACACAGGTCGTCAACACGCTCGACTCGCCATCGCTCTGTAGCAACCCATTCTCTTCGAGCGCGAGCAGCCCCCAGAAATCGCGCTGGAGTTGTGGCTCCTCGAAGTGTCCGAGATAGGCGAGCGTCTTGAAGCGCGAGGAGTGACGGCGCAGCGCGCGCAGATCCTCCGACGAGCGGCTGGTATGCTCCGGCAGGTACGTCAGCCAGAAGGTCGCCTTCTGCGCCATGCCCTCGGTCGCGGAGCCAAACGCCAGCTTATGCAGCGCCTCGGCGGCGTGGCAGGTGGATCGCAGCGCGGCGCGTTCGTCGCGGCCTACCTCGATCCACGCGCCATAGTCGTCGTTGAAGCCATCATGAAGGTAGCGGAGCAGCAGCGCGCCCAACTCGGCGTTCGCCGCGTCGAGGTCCGGACGCTGGAGGGAACGCGCATGCAGATGGTTATGGACAAAAAACTCCTCCATCACACCCTCAATCTGAAGCGCAACACAGGCGCACGGGAAAAGAGCGATCCATCTGGGGAAGGAGCGGCGCTCGATAGGCATAATAAGCATGACGCTCGACGCCCAGCGCTGTCAACGGCGAGACATATGCAAGACACACGCGAGAACCTGGCGCGAACGTCTTAGGCCACTGGAAACCGTAGCGCTTAGTTCTAGCGCCTGGCTATTGAGACGTGTCGCGCGACGTAACGGGGACAGCGAGATTCCTGTGCGACAGATATCTCCGGTCATCTTGCGCGAGACAACCGCCGCGCTTTCTGGTATGCTGCGAGACGGTGGAAACGCCCTCGCTCGTCATAAGTATCATCGCCCTCAACCAACCTCCACACAATACAAAGTAGCCGCACACATGAGAATTCATCGCGCAAATCGGCGTCCGCTCCCCAGGCGCGCCGTCGCCCGCGCGGGGTATATTCTGGCGCTCGCCGCGCTGCTCTTCATCACTGGCTGTGGTTCGACGCAGACACAGACACCGCCTCTCGGCATCGTCGATCAGGCGCTGGGCGGACACGCGGGCGGCTCACAAAAGATCACCTATCCCGCGCCATGGAGCCAGAAGTCTATACAACTGCTCGACGCGTTCGCCGACAAATACATGGCCTCGATGACCCTTGACCAGAAGCTCGGCCAGCTCTTCCTGGCGAACTTCGTCGGAACCGATTATCCCCCCCAGGACGCAGGCATGATCGAGCGCAACCTCGCCGGCGGCGTCATCATGTATGCGCGCAGCCTGCTGACCAAAGACCAGGCGGTGGGAATGATTTCCAAGGCGCAATCGCACGCGCAGATTCCGCTCTTCATGTCCATCGATCAGGAGGGCGGCGGTGTGGACCGGCTCTTAGATATCTATGGCCCGCACCCCTCCGCGCGCACGATGGCGCTCTCGAAATCAACCGCCTACGCCCAGCAACAGGGCGCGCTCGCTGGCAGCCAGATGAAGGCGCTCGGATTGAACCTCAACTTCGCGCCAGACGTGGACGTGCAACTGGTCGCCGGGCGCGACCTGGGCAGCCGCAACTTCGGGACTGATCCCCAGACCGTCACCACCTATGCCGGCGCATTCCTGACAGGATTACAGAGCACGGGTGTGGTCGGCTGCCTCAAGCACTTCCCCGGCCTCGGCGGCGCCCTCGACGACGCGCACCTCACCACCCCGGTGATCGACCGCACGCGCCAGCAAATCGATCAAGTCGAGTTGGCGCCCTATCGCGCGTTGATCGCCACCGGACAGGTGCAATGCATCATGACGACCAACCTGATGATGCCCGCGGTTGATTCCAAGATGCCTGCGGAGCTTTCGCCCAAATTCATCGACGGCATCCTCCGTCACGACCTGGGCTATGATGGCGTCGTCGTGACCGACGCGCTCTACATGGCCGACCTCGCCTCGCGCTATGGCGTACCAGAAACAGGTGTGCTGGCGCTCCTCGCCGGCTGCGATGTGCTGGAAGGCCCCTCGAACTCCGCCAGCCTCAGCGCGATCACCACCGCGATCAAGAACGCGCTCTCCAGCGGGCGGCTGACCCAGGCGCGCATTGACCTCTCGGTGCGCCGTATTCTCGTCCTCAAGATGCGCATGGGCCTCATCCCGACCACCAGCAAGTAAGGCTGCTAGCGTTTGAGATATGCCGTCTGCTTTGCACATAAGACGTAGCCATGTACGCGCGTTTTCATTCCTGGATTTCTCGTGGCCACGCGGCTCCTCTCCCTCGTCTCTATATCTACCGGACCGCTGGTGTGGAGGCGCACGAGGGAGAGTCGCCGTGTTCATTGATCTGCTCGATCGGGCGCTAGACGCCATCTGGGAAGGGGCCAGCCGGGCCAGAAAGCTCGCCACCAGAGGATGGACTGGGCTGAGCCGCTATCACCAGCCCCGTCAGCGCATCGTCATCATCGGCGCCCTCTTCGCCCTGCTCCTGACCGCCAGTTTCAGCGCGAATCCCTCCTCCGCGCGCAACTCGCAGCCATCATCCGCGCAAACCTCGCCAACACGCATCATCATTGCCTCCCTCAGCCCGACCGCACAGCCAACGCCGGTCCCCACCGTCCCCAAGACGCTCGCCGACCTCGCCGATTCCTACATCGCTACCATGTCGCTCGACGACAAGCTCGGCCAGCTCTTCATCCCCACCTTCCTCTGCTGCGGCTACACCAAAAACAACGCCGCGATGGTCGAGCAACTCCATACCGGCGGCGTTATCCTCTACGCGGCGAACCTTCAGAACGCCAGCCAGGCGCGCGCCCTGATCGCCGCCGCCAAAGCGCACTCGGTCATCCCCCCGCTCGTCACGCTGGATGAAGAGGGCGGCGGCGTGGACCGCTTGAAGGACATCTACGGCCCGCGTCCCTCCGCGCGCGTGATCGCCAACTCACGCTCCACCAGCTACGCCACGAGCCAGGGCGCGCAGGTCGCGCGCGACCTGGCGGCGCTCGGCTTCAACGTCAACTTCGCCCCCGATATCGACGTGCAGCTCGTCCGCGGGCCAGACCTCGGCAGCCGCAACTTCGGGACCGACCCCCAGACCGTCACCACCTACGCTGGCGCCTACCTGACCGGCATGCAGAACAACGGCGTCGTCGGCACGTTGAAGCACTTTCCTGGCCTCGGCGCCGCCACCATCGACGCGCACGCGGGCCTTCCTGTCATCAACCGCACACGCCAGCAGATCGAAGAGACTGAATTAGCCCCCTATCGCGCGTTGCTCGCCACCGGACAGGTCGGCGCCATCATGTCCACCGACCTGCTGATGCCCGCGCTCGACCCCAACCTCCCCGCCGAGCTTTCGCCCACGATCATCGACGGCGTGCTGCGCCACGATCTCGGCTTCGACGGCGTCGTCATCACCGACGCGCTCTACATGGACGGCGTCACCCAGCGCTACAGCATGAACGAGGCAGGTGTGCTGGCGATCCTGGCGGGCTGCGACATGCTCGAAGGACCGATGACGCCTGGGCAGATGACCGGCATGATCAACGCGCTGAAAGCCGCGCTCGCCAGCGGACGGCTGACCCAGGCGCGCATTGACCTCTCGGTGCGGCGCATCCTCATCCTCAAGATGCGCATGGGCCTGATTCCCGTGCCGCTGAGCAACCTCGCGCCCACCCCGGCCATCGGCTCGATGCAGCCTGTCGACGGCCCCGGTCTGGTAACGAGCATGCCCACTCCCGCCGACCGTAACGTCCGGCCGCCTGCCGATCTCCTGACAGGCGTCATCAACGGCTCATCTCCGCCGTTCACGCCGTCCTTGCTGGCGGGGAGGCGCGGGCGATGTGGCGATCAGCGCATCCCGCGCCCGCTCGACGGCCCTCTGCGCCCGTTCGGCGATAACGTCCCCCCGCATCGCGCCACAGCCAACGCGCTCAGCCAGCCCAAAGGCCCCGGCTCGATGCGAATCGTCAGCCGCAGCAGCGTCGCGCGTGGATTCTCTTCCACCGGCAGGCAACGCATCTCCCAGGCGAGGTTCGTCGCGGGCCAGCGCAGCGTGGTGCGCCAGACAAAGCGCATCGGCGGCTCATACACCGCCATACGCGTCGGACTCTTGCGCCCACCGCTCTGCGTCTGGATGAACGTCCAGTGCGACTCAGTGGTCAATGATCCTGTCGGAACGTCCGCCACCTCGACCCCCGCGAACCAGCGCGGCGCGTGGCGCGGATCGGCCAGATAGGCGAAGGCCACGTGCGGCGCCACCGGAGCCTCGACCTCCCCCGAACCCTCGCGCATGTGTCGCTTTCCTGGTTTGCCAGCCAATGTCCCAGATCATCTATCGCATCATTGCCCAGCGGTCGCGGCGAAGAACGCGCCCACGCGCTCGTTGAACTGCGTTGGCTGCTCCATGTTGACCATGTGCGCCGTCTCGAAAGCCGTTTTCTGCGCGCCGGGGACACGCGACGCCAGCAACTCCATCGCGCTGTTCGTCTCCGGGAAATCGTAGACGCCCAGCAACACCAGCGTCGGCGTCTTCATCGCGCCCAGGCGCTCCACCGCGGGCGGCTCCAGTGTGCTCGGCGTCAAATCTTCATGGTGATCACGCGCGGTGGCGCTCATCGTCGCACGGATGCGCTCGCGCACGGATTCCGCCGCGCGACCCTCCGGCTGGAACGGGCCATCGCACCAGACATGAACACCGAGATCGACCAGCCCCGCCTCATCCTTGCGCGCCGCGAGCTCCTCATAGGTCTTGAAGATGCGCAGCTCGTCCTCGGTCGGCGTCGCCTCGAAGCCGCTCACCCCGCCCGCCACGACCACCAGCCCATCCACCATTTCGGGATGCTCCAGCGTGAAATCGAGCGCCTGCGCGCCGCCGTTCGACAGCCCCACGACGAATGACCGCGCCACGCCGAGATGCGCCAGCAGCGCGACGATATCCTCACGCGGCGAGTACGCGCCATCCTCCGAGGTCGTCTTGCCAAAGCCACGCTTGTCGTAGGTAATGACGCGATAGTTGGGCGCGAACGCCGCAACCTGCTCGTCCCACATGCTGTGGTCAGACACATCCGCGTGGTTGAATAGAATTGGCTGTCCCTGCCCCGCGACCTCATAATAGAGCCGCCCGCCCGGAACGTCCACATAGCCAGTTGTAGCGCCTGGCTGTTCATTCGTCATCGAGGTATCCACGCCTTCCCCTGCTAGCGCAACTCTGCGGCGGTCCTTGTTCTTCTACCGTAACACATTCGCGCTGCCGCAAGTTGCACTCCGCGAAAGAGCAGCTATGATGGCATAGGAATATGGCACAGGATGGATGGCGAGCGCGAAGGTCACGAAGATCAACACGAGGAGAAAGTGCGATGAGGTCGCTCACCTGGGCGCAGGTGTGGGGACGGCGGCTCGCCCGTCATGCTCTCTTGACGCCTCAGCCCAGAGCTCATCTCGTCGAGGTCGTCCGCACGGTGGGCGGTATCCACGCGCAGATGATGTCCGCCGCCGAGCTCTCCATCGGCGCCCGCTGTAGCTGGCGTGACCCGCGAGGACGTGCGCGCCGAACTCTGGCAGCATCGCAGACTGGTGAAGACCTACGGCCTGCGCGGGACGGTCCATCTCTTTCCCGCCGACGAGGCTCCGTTGTGGGCGGCTGCGCTCCGCACGCATCCTGCACGTGGCGAGGCGCGCCGGCTCGCGCAGCGCGGTCTGGACCCAACACGGCTCGCGGCCATCGTCGCGGCGATTGGCGCGGCGCTGGATGGCTGCCATTTGACGCGCGAAGAGCTGGGCGAAGAGGTGACGCGCCGGACTGGAGCATGGGCGATGGACCCAGTCAGCCCGTCCTTCGGAGGGCAGGCGCCGCGCTGGCAGAACGCTCTCGGCGCAGCGGCCAATGCCGGGCTGCTCTGCTTTGGCCCGGCATCTGGGCAATAAAGTGACCTTCACGCGCGCCGATCAGTGGCTCGGCGGCTGGGAAGAAATGGATGACGTCGACGGCGCTGCAAGAGATCTTCCGGCGCTATCTCTCCACCTATGGGCCCGCCACCCCCCGTGACTTCGCGCAGTGGTTTGGCATACAGCCCCGCGCCGCCGCCGATCTAAGCCGCGCCAGATTGCGGATGAGTTGGAAGAGGTCGAGGTCGAAGGCTGGCGCGCCTGGCTGCTGGCAGGTGAATCTGAGGCGCCCTGGCAGGAGGCGCATGATGAGGTCCACCTCCTGCCCCACTTCGATTGCTACGCCATCGGCTGCCATCCTCGCGAGCGGCTGGTCCCGCCTGAATGGCGAGCGCGCGGGTTGGCGCAAGGCTCCATCGGCCATCTCCCGCTCGTCATCATCGGTGGCGTCGTGGCGGGCGTCTGGAGTCTGCGACGTAAGGGCAAGCGCGCCGAGATCCAGGTGGAAACCTCGCAAGAGCTGAACGCCCCTCAGCGCCATGATCTGGAAGAGGTGGCCGCGCGTATCGGTGAATTCATGCAGGCCGAGAGCGCGCTCACCCTTGGTGCGGTAGACACCCGCCCGCATGCCTGATCCCGCATGCCTGATATGGAGACTCGCGACGCTTAGAGCGTGTTTTGCAGTGAAGGGCAGGGGCGGCATGCTTACAGCGTAGATCATGCCGCCACCCTCTCCAAGCGATCTCTCCGACGCCGAGTGGGATCGGCTCCAGTGGTTCCTCCCACCCCGATCTCCTCATGCCAGACTCCGACAGAGCGCGTTGGAGGGGGCATTGTCTACCGAAGGCACGGCATGCGCGCAGGGATGCGCATGATCGGCTCGAAGCAAGCGCAATGCGAGCGCTGTCGCGGTCCTCGCATTGCCGCATGCTTGGCTAACTCAATCCCCTACACTTCCGGTCGTGACGGCGCCTGCACGCTCGTAATTCACGATAATGATGCCACTTGGGGAGACTTGGCCCTCCGTCACCTTGAACGCCGCTGGGATCGTGCCATCGGCAAACAACCGTTTGCCACTGCCCAATGTCAGCGGATAGATCTTGAGCCAGAACGCATCGACCACATCATGCTTCATGAGCGTCTGAACGAGATTTGCACTGCCGTACACGTGCAAATCCGGCCCGGGCCGCTGCTTGAGTTCGGCGACTTGTTCCGCAATGTCTCCGTCTAAAAACACGGAGGGCTGCCATTCGTGAGACGTCATGGTATGCGAGGCGACGTACTTGGTCGCTGTCATGACACCCGGCCATTGGTCCGCATGGTGCGGCCAGTACGTCGCCCAAATTTCAAAGGTTTTGCGCCCTAACAACAGATCAAACGGCATGTTCATCTGCTTCTTCATGACGGCTCCAGAACATTGTCGGAATAGGGAGCTTGCCACCCGCCATACGCGAAGCCGCCACTAGTATCTTCCTCTGGCCCGCCTCCGGCTTGTATGACCCCATCAAGGGTGACGAATTCAAGTACAATCACTTTTCTCATGACCGCGTTCCTCCACCATCTGGCGACCCCTCAAGAGGCCGTGATACGACGATGGGCCTTCAGACGCGCCCAGCGGCGCGCATCGTTCTTATTCTGTGGCTCATCCCCCAAAACGGAAACGATAAAAAAAGATCGCCGACAATCGAATTGTAGCCCAGGAGGGAGTCTCAACCTGTTATTCTATTGCCAAACACGCGCTTAGTCGCTGGTTGGTCAAGTAGGTGCCTCAAGTGGGCGGGAGCGGGCGACGTGGGCGAGGAGCGCGGCCAACTCGGGCGGTGGGGCGGCGTTCGACCAGCGTGTCCAATAGAGCTGCAGCCGAGCCCAGGGGCACAGCCACGCCCGCACCCGACGCAGGGTTGCGTTCCACACGACGTGGTCCACGGTTGGGGCTGCTGTGCCGGCTGGTCCTGATTTTTCCCCCGCCGATACGCTCACTGGCGCATCGGCTGCTGAGGTACGTCATCCAGCGGGGGAGCGGCTCCTCGTGAGCTCCTTCGGGCAGGGCGCCCACGAGCAGACTGAAGGTGTAGGCGAGCATCACCAGCTGCCAGTGGCGCACAATCGCCCGCTCGGGGCGCACCTGATAATCCGCCCAGCCCAGTTCATGTTTGACCGGCTTGTAGTAGTGCTCAATCCAGTCCCGCAAGCGATAGATCTCGTCGACTTGCTCAGCGCTGACCTCGGCCAGCGGCAAAGAGGTCGCCAAATACCAGGTGGATTCGGGCTTGAGCTGTCGTGGGTCGAGCGTGGCGGCGACCAGGCGCACGCTCTTCATGGGCCTAGCTCGGCCCCAGCTCCAGCTCGGCGATGTAGCGGATGAGCTCCTTGCCATGGCTGTCGAAGCGCACGGTGCGCCGCCCGGCGTCTGGTGGCAGGCGCTGTGCCGCTTCAGCGGGGGTGAAGGCCGGTGGGTTGGCAGGGTCGTCGACCTGCTGCCACGTGCCAGGCGCGGAGTCATGCGACGGGCGCAGCCCCATGATGTAGGGGATCTGCGCCTGATACAGCTGGGCTTCGAGCGCCAGGTTCTCCCCGTAGACAGAGTCGGCGACCACCAAGCGGAAGGGGATCCCCGCTGCACGCGCCTCCTCGATGAGTTGCCAGGCGAGCTCTGGTTTCGTATGGAAGTCGAGATCTTTCCTGCCCTTAGACAGTCGACTCGCCGGCCGATAGGGTTTGACGCCCAGCGGCGCATGCCGGGTGCCATCCGTCCACTGGCTGTCACCGCCACCACCCCGTTGGCGACGTGTCCGAGCTTGCCCAGGTACTGCTGTGCCGCCAAGACGATGCGGTGGCCGCGCTTGGGATCGCCCGTCTCATCGACGATGAGCACCCCACCCGCATGCGGGCCTAGATAGGGATGCGCCTGCCAGCGCTCCAGCCGCCGGCCGTTGAGCGCCTCTGCGTCCCACGGGGCGTCTGCAGGAAGTGGTGCATGCCTGCCGGTTGGCTGCAGGCACGATGCTGGCGAGTTCGACGAGCGTCTTGTTGTGCTCACGCGGCAAGAGCACCCAATCAGGTACTGCCGCAGCGCGCGTCGCTCCTCATAGCGCCCAAACAGGTCGTCAAACGCCGCACAAAACTTTCAATCGCCTCCGTCGTCGGTGGGGTCGGCTTCCGTGGTCGGCGCATCGCTTAAGCTCCTTTCGCGCACGCACACCGGTCTCCACCCCCATCATATCACACTTGACCAACCAGCGTTAGTGGTTCATCCGGCAAGTTCAGCGGATAGAGGGGTGAGTGCAACGCCTGGTTGGCGTCGCGGCTGGTGACGGCGTCGGCGTCCCCAGACGAAAGGATGGCGATGGGCGTTCGAGTCGGCGGTTGCAGCGGAAACGGCGGCTTGGATCGGTTGCCAGGTCTCAACGGGTCTCAAAACGTCTGCCCTTGAGCGCCAATGAGCGCCAATGAGCGCCAATGAGCGCCAATGAGCGCCAATGAGCGCCAATGAGCGCTAATGAGCGCCAATGAGCGCCAATGAGCGCTAATGAGCGCAGGATGTTCCACCAGGGTTCGATCAGATTGAGAGATGCAGCATATTTCAGCTGGAAAACTGAACTCCCAGCGGGGATGAGCCAGGGCAAAGAAGAGCACATCCGTGGCGCGGTGGGCGCTCAGGTGGTCGAGGATGACATCGACCCGCTGCACGGGAGACGTCGATCCAGGTCTCGACCTACTTGAGAAACGCGACGACGTTGGCGGTGGTACGGCGGTGGGCGGTGGTACGGCAGTGGGCGGTCCAGGTGAACACCATCCCCGTGTGCGGCTGGACCACGCGACAGGCATAGCCGGAGCGCGTCGACCATAGTCGACCATAGTCGACCATAGTCGACCATAGTCTATCTCATGCGTGGCGCGCTGGGCGGGACGGGCGTTCAGGCGGACGAGTGGTCCCCCCGCGAAGGTCTTTGCCGCCTCCGGACCCATCTCGTCGCGACAGACGACGACGCTGCCGGTTGGGGGAGCGGTGTAGAGGCGTTCGCTGCCCCCCTTTTTGCGGCAAAGTCGGGATCCACCCGTTCGCCAAACCAGGTCTCCTCTTTGCGCCAGCGCAACCCTTCGCTGAGCAATACCTCGTCGAGGCGGCTGCGCTTCATGGTAATGCCCTGGTGCTCGGCCAGATACGACGCCAGGCGATCCAACGTCCAGGAGGCGTAGGGCAGCCCGAGTTTCTGCGGATCACTCAGCGCAGTCGCGATGATCTGGCTCACTTGTTCAGGGCTGTAGGTGGGTGGTCGTCCGCCCCGCGGATGATCCTCGAGTCCAGCGATCCCCCGCTCCTCGAAGCGGTGCAGCCACAAATACACGCTGCCACGCGCCAGATGCAGTTGCGCGGCAATGTCCTCTACTGGCGTACCTTTCAGCGCTGCCTCGACCACCTGGGCGCGCTCCACACATCGTGCTGGCGCTGTCCGCGACCGTGCCAGCCGCGTAACCGCGCTCCGCTCTTCCTCACTTACTGTTCGCAGCTGCACCCGTCGTCCCATGAGGCGCCTCCTTCCCGAAGGCCCTCATCTTATCACCGAGTTGCCGGATGCACTACTACCCTCTTTTGTCATCTTGGGAAGCACCACCTTCGCCTGCTAACTTCAAGCGCTGTTGAGAACAGGATTCATGACCTTTGCTTGCTGCGATTGCTCGTGCTCGGCGAAGTCCCGAATTTCCAGGCCTCGATCCCAATGTGACAAAAGAGGGACTAAGCGGTTTCGCAAAAGGTGTGGAGTGGTGAGAGGGTCGATTCCTCGGTGGCTTTGTAGGTGAATCCCCTTAATTTGCGCCGAACCACACGCAATCCTCTTTCGCCGCCTGCCACCCCATTACTTCTGCAGTTCTGCTTAGGCAGCGTGGGCATGAGGTCGTTCTGATGGGCGCGCTCGCGGAGGGAGACCCCGAGACCGACTGGCCGCAGACGAGTCAAAAGGTTGCCGAGGCGGTGGCGGCAGGAGTGGTTGATGAAGGCATCGTCTGCTGCTGGACAGGAACAGGCGCTTCCATCGCTGCAAATAAGGTGGCGGGTCTACGCGCGGCGCTCTGTGGCGACGCGGAGACGGCGCGGGGCGCGCGGGTCTGGAACGCGGCGAATGTGCTTGCCCTCAGCCTACGCGCGACATCTGAGCCTGTGGACAAGGAGATCCTGGAGGCGTGGTTCGCCAGCGCGCCCGGCGACGACGAGTGGAATAAGCGGCAGATAGAGCGCATCCACGAACTGGACGAGCGCTATCGTGGCGCGCCGGACAAGGCTTGAGCCGGAGCCGCGAACGCATGCCACAGCCGCCCTCGAAGCGGCGGCAGTTACGCGCCAACCTCAGACGCTGGCATATGGCTGAGTCGTCGACGTCTATCATAGAATGATCGGCGGAGACGCCGCTTGTCTTCGATCTGCTTCACCATGAGAAGGAACGTGAATCATGAGCGATGAGCCAGCGGGCGCGGTAGGACACAACCTCAAGTTCGTCAGTCGCAGCGACCAGGGTGGGCGCGGCGACGGTGTGCAGATCAACGTCGTGGATGGCTACGCCTACGTCGGGCATATGTTCACTGGCGGCGTCTCGGTGATCGATGTGCGCGATCCCCGCGATCCGAAGTACGCGCGGTTCATTCCAGCGCCGCCCAACTCATGGTCCATTCACCTGCAGGCCCACGAGAATCTCCTGCTCGTGATGAACGGCGTCGATATCTATAAAGCCGAACTGGGCATCGAGAAGGGCGTCTACTACAGCAAGCCCTTCGCCGACACCTTTGGCGAGCAGAAGCGCCACTTCGCCGCCGGAATGCGGGTCTTCGATATCTCGAATCGCGCCGAGCCGCGCGAGATTGGCTTCATGCCGGTACAGGGCTTTGGTGTCCATCGCATCTGGTACGACGGCGGGCGTTATGCCTATATCTCGGCGTTGCTGGACGGCTATACCGACGCGATCCAACTCGTCGTCGATATGGCCGATCCGGCCCATCCGCAGGAGGTGGGCCGCTGGTGGCTGCCCGGTATGTGGCGCGCGGGCGGTGAGGAGCCGACCTGGCGGCCAGGCGACCGCTTCGCGTTGCATCACTCCATTGTGTCGGGGACGACGGCCTACGGTGCCTGGCGCGATGGTGGCCTAACCCTGCTGGATGTTGGCGATCCGGCGCAGCCGCAGTTGATGGCCCTGCGCATCGCAACTGGCGTCCACCGTTTGGCGGCGGATCACATACTGCGCTGCCATTGCCAGATCGCCAATTGGTGATTGTGGCGGATGAGTCTATCGCCGATCATTGCGAGGATCAGGGCAAGGATGTCTGGGTGGTGGATGTGCGCGAGCCGTCGAACCCGGTGACGATCTCGACTTTCCCGACGCCTGACGAGGACGACTACTGCGCCAAAGGCGGCCATTTTGGCCCGCACAACCTGCACGAGAACCGGCCAGGCTCGTTCCAAAGCTCTGAATTGATCTTTGCTACCTACCAGAACGCAGGCGTGCGCGTCTTCGACATTCGCAATCAATTTCAGCCGCGGCAGGTGGCGTTTTATGTGCCGCCCGCGCCGGAGAAGATGTTCGATCCGCGTCCAGCCAGCCAACAGCAGATTCAGACCTGTGATGTCTTCGTGGATCGCAACGGGATGCTCTACGTCACCGACTACAACGCCGGACTCTACATCCTCGAATACAAAGGTTGAACTCGGCTGTGAAGTACGCTGACTCCAGCTATTCCTGCCCATCTCAGCCCGAACTCCTGCGGTTAGGGCAGTATGATGCAATACATCAACGTCTATGGAT
>CAVTFE010000070.1:0-10050 GCA_963733745.1 uncultured bacterium | reverse complement strand
CGAACACTGGCGTGGACCAGTCGCTACCGCCGCATGAGCAAAGATTACGAGCGCCTGCCCGCCACGAGCGAGGCGCTGGTCTATCTCACCGGCATCCGCCTCCTCCTCGGTCGCTTGACTCGAGACCAGCAATGACCCTTCTTGTACACCCTCTAGTATTACTACCGTACTTGACGATGGTGAACCAGTCCGTGATACTCCCAAGGACCGATGCGGACTGGGAGGTACGTGATGGATCCGGAAGCCATCCCCGACTGGGCCAGCTCGTTCGCGGCGTTCTGCGCCCGTTTTGATGATCTCTTTACCCGCAGCGAGTCCCGTACCCAGGCGCGCAAATACCTGCGTGGCTTGCTCGCCGGGCTGGAGCGCAAGACCAGCTGGCAGTTGGCCGAGGTGGTCAAGGATGGGACACCTGACCGGATGCAACGCTTGCTCTATCGGGCGCCGTGGGATGCGGAGACCGCGCGCGACCGCTTGCAAGAGTTCGTCATCGAGCGCTTTGGTGACCCGGAGGGCATTGGCGTCCTCGATGAGACCGGCATCCCCAAACAGGGCATCCGCTCGGTGGGGGTCCAGAAGCAGTATTGTGGCGCCGTGGGCAAGATCGAGACCTGTCAGGTGGCGACGTTGCTGACCTATGCCACCGCCCGCGGGCCTGTCTTTCTCGACCGGCGCTTGTTTCTGCCAGAGGAGTGGTGCGGCGACCGGGGACGACGGGCCAGAGCCCACGTGCCCGAAGACGTACGTTTCCAGACCAAGCCGCAGCAAGCGCGTGCCATGCTGGAGCACGCCTGGGAGCAGGGGACGCCCATGCGGTGGGTGACGGGGGACAGCGTCTACGGTGACTCCCCAGAGCTGCGCGCGGCCATTGAGGCGCATGGGTATTGGTATGTCCTGGCGCTGACCTCGGTGATCCGGTGCTGGCTGGAGCCGCCCCCCCTCCAAGGACCGCAAGAGGTGACGGGTGGGCGCCCCCGGCGGGCCGTGCGGCTGGCCCCAGGCGCCCCCAAGGCGCGCACGGTGGCGGAGGTGATTGCCCGGCTGCCGCGCGCGCAGTGGAAGCGGCTCAGCGTGGGCGCTGGCACGAAAGGACCCCGCATCTACGCGTGGGCCCGCGTGCGCGTGATCGAGAGCCGCGATGGCTTCCCCGGCCCGGAAGTCTGGTTGCTCGCGCGTCGCTCGGTCAGGGATCCGACCGAGCTGGCGTATTATTTCGCGCTGGCGCCCACAACGGTCTCGCTGCAACAATTGGCGCGAGTGGCAGGCACGCGCTACACGGTGGAGCAGGTCATCAAGCAAGCGAAGAGCGAGGTCGGGTTTGATCGCTATGAAGTGCGCTCGTGGCACAGTTGGTATCGACACATCACCCTCGCCATGCTGGCGCAGGTGTGGTTGGCGGACCAGCGGCTGGTGGCCGGAGAAAAAAAAGGTGGGCCTGGAGGATCTGACCGTGCCGGAAGTACGGCGTCTGCTGGAAGTGGCATTGCCCCTGCCTGAGCGGGGCGTCCGCGAACGCCTGGCGTGGTCGTATTGGCGCCGCCGCAAGTGCTACCAGGCGCGCCTCTGCCACTACCGCCATCGCTCCTGGCCCAAGTACGCTGGCCCCAATCCACTCGATTCCTCATGACCTAAGTACGGTAGTAATACTAGTACGCGACCCTCGGCGAAGTCGAGCACATTCTGGGCGAATCGGCGTGGGCAGGGTGGACGGCTGCGGAGAAGGGCTGGGCCAGTGGCGCGCCGATCACTGCGCGCCGATCACTGCGCGTGGACGCGCGTCGCGTGAGCATGCAACGGGAAGAGGGCGCACGATGAAGCTACTCGACGCCATCGCACAGAGCCCTGTGGACATGGCGTAGCGAACGGTCAATGCCACGACGAGTAGACCCGCGCGCCTCCCGTTTGCGCATCAGAGGCCGAAAAGCCTCTGGCTCTACGTCCTCTGGCTCGATGCAGGCTTCATGAATTGGGAACCAATGTCCGGTTGGAATGACCTGATCGGCGAGTTGGCCATGCGCGGCGCATCACCCGATGATGGTTGGACGCCTGCGACATCGAACGACTACGCGCTGACAGACGGGACACTCGTCAGCGTCCCCTCATCTCCTGCGCCTATCTCGCGTGGCCGTGAAACGCACAGACGCGCGCGACCACGCGATGTGCTCCGCGCAATTCTCCGGCTCGGGCAGACGGCGCGCTCTCGACGGTGGGCGCTGCTGGCCGACCTGTCCGTACACAGTGCGCGAGGTGCGTGGTGAGTACGACTACACTTCATACCAGATCATTACGAGATCATCCGTCAGCGCTATGAGGATGAGCAGGAGGCGTGGTACCGCAACGACGTGCCCGATGAGCCGCGGGGCGTGGAAGATCACGCGTAGGATGGCGATATCATTGGGCTGGACGAGTGTGAACTCGCAGAGGACAACTGCTAAGGGGGCTTTGGCCCCTTGCTCAGAGAGAGGGTGCTATGTCTGATCCAGAGCAGATACTTGGCGGGATTGAAGACACGCTCGCCAAGGGGATGTGGTTAGTGCAGATCGACACCGGTGATGCGAGCTTCGGCCTGATTGTGCAGGGATTAGTGGTCGTGCAGGCCGCACCCATCGCAGCGTGGACCGTAGGCAAACGCATGATCGACGTGACGCGGTACTACCGCGAAGAAAAGCAGGCGACAGTCACCACGATTCGTCTACAGGCGACCACGCAACCCGATATCTTGGATGAGGATCGTTGATTGGCCTGGCGGCAAAGGGAGGAGCCGAAGCTCCTTCTTTTGCTTGGTAACGGCATGCTACGCAGGACGGCAGGCGAAAGGCAGGTGCGCGCATGAAAGTGAGTCACGTGAGTCATGTGTAGCGTGACCCAAAAGAAGTGGCTGCGGCAGTGCGGGCGAAGTGTAATGTGTCCATCCGACGTGGCGTGAATGGAACCGTTGGCCTGTTCGGCATTCCCTCTCGGCATCACTTGAGACTGGGAGTGGATTATTCAGGAGTACGGAGAGCACATCCGTGGGCAACCAGAGCGGTTAGAGCTGATTCGGCTCTGGAAACCCGACACGGCGCTGGGATGGTAGTGTTGCAGTGTGAAGGACATCATCAACCCGAATGCATGTCATGGTGATGTGCTGATAGGTGATGTGCTGACAAAGGTGTGGCACGAGCTGCACGGGGTCGAACCATGAAGCAGTTCTGCCATCACAACGCTGCCAACAACCTCCAAGATGACTCCCTCTTCGCCGGACTCTTGGAATTTCTTGCTGAGGGTTATGTGCGCACTGGTGACTATTTCGCATTAGCGATCGGCGCTGACGGCCGGAATGAATACCGCTTGAACCACGGCGTCTGGACGCGCGTGTTCGCACCTTGAGGTCGCAGAACGTAGCCGAACTCGATGCGGTGGCATCGATAGAGGCGCCGGACCGCGTTGACATGGTGCGCGAATGCGTGGCGCGGTCGGTGGCGCTACGGTGACCGTTGGGTGCGCGCTGCCTGCCCTCTGCCATGCGCCGAATGCCTGGCACGGATACGAGGCGCCAACACTGGGATTGGCGCCTCATAGAGGAGTATCTAGCTCTACGCCTCGCCGTCGGTCGGCATCACTAGCAGTGGTTGGCGCCGGCGGCATCCCACGTGTCGGTGAAACTCATGCCGTCGCTGCCCAGGGCGGACGCCGGCGCCAGCACGAGACCGCCCTCCTCCATCGTGAAGTTGAGGATGGTGCCGCTGTAGTACGAGATGGGGTGCGCGGCGCTGCCGTTGTAGGTCGACTTCACCTGCGCGGCCGACCAGCGGGTCGAGCGGATGTTGGTGAACGCGTAGGGCTTGAGCGGCGACGCGCTGCAGACGGGGCGCTCGTCGATCCACTCGGCGGAAGTCGCGCCCGGCGTGAAGGTCTGGCAGACCGACCAATACCACCCTTGTGGGATGTCGGTCCATTTGGCGTACGACTTGCTGCTGCTGCCGCACGAGGAGGCAGATCCGGTGTCCAGCACGACCCAGATGGTGTCGCCGCACGTGAAGACTGGCCCGGTGTTGATGAATTGGTCGGGTTCGATCGGGAACGCTTCGTACCACAGCACGTCTCGGTGCGCCGTATCGGTCTCCGTCCCCGCCTGCCAGAGGCGGCCCGAGTTCCCGCCAATGCCGACCCACTGCTGGGCCCTCGACCCTGCGCCTGCTGGCTGGGTATAGCAGGGCGTGACCCACTGGCCCTGCACCCAGTTATAGCCGCCGTTCGTCACCTCGTAGCCCGCCCAGACTTGGCTGCTCCTGTAATCGACGGATACCAGCGGCGATGCGGCGACCGTCCCCGCCATCCCAGCGGCGGATGCGCCGGAAAGGCTGGGGTGGCCGACGGAGTCGGACCTGGCGGCCCCGGTGGGCTTTGCGACCTCGCCGAGCGGGGCGGCGCTCGTCGCCATCGTCGTCGTCGCCGGGGCGGGTGTGCCACGTCCACAGATGCGATGCAGCGAGTGGTGGATGTCGTCGAGCCAGGCGGCAAGGTCGGCGGACGATGCTCCCGCAGCGGGCCGCGCGGGGAGGCCATAGGAGCGCAAGGTGGCCGGTGAGGCGTGCAGCGCGTCAAAGCCCGGCGGTGGGCTAGGACACTCCGGCCCGCCATAGACCAGCCCAGGCCCGTCGTACGCGGGCATCGCCGCTCCCTGTGGCGGCGGCGCGAAGAATCGCGTCCGGATCGCAGCGCCGCCTACCATGACGCCCACCAGCGCGATGAGGGCGACGAGAACCGGGAACACCCGAGAACCGCCGCGCCGCGCTCTCTCCTGTGCAGGCGGGCCCGAAGGTCCGTCGAGTCCGTCGAGTCCGCTCTTCGCGGATGGCAACGAGCCCCGTCGCTTCGCTGTGGATCCTGAGAACCAAGCCATGGCTTCCGCCCCGTTTGCGTGCGAGCACGCACACGTCATGTCGGGCGACAGTCGCTGGGCGCTGCGACGCACCGCAGCGCACATCCGGCGACATGTGCTACACCCAGGATAAGGAAGGCAACGACGCCTGTCTTGGAAAAAACGTATGTGCGCCTGCTTAGTTCGCTGGTTGGGCGGAGGGAAGGGTCAGTCCGCCAGCAGTGTGTAGGGAGAATGCGGACTGCGGGCGCGCAGGTAGGCGCTTGGGCAGACGCCGGCAAACGCTTGGAACTCGTTGATGAGGTGCGCCTGATCGTAATAGCCGCAGTCGAGGGCGAGCTGCGCCCAGTGCATCCGCTGGCGCGTCTGCCCGGTCTGCTGGGTCTGGCCAGTCTGCTGCGTCTGCCCGGCGCGAATGCGCTCCAGGACCACCCAGAACCGGTGGATGCGGGCGAACTGCTTGGGGGTGAGCCCCACTTCGTCCCGAAAGAGGCGGGTCAACCACCTACGACTGAGGCCACCTTCCTCTGCGATACACGCGATGCGCCCGCCACTGGGCATGCTGGTCATGCTGGTCATGCTGGGCACGGTGGGCGAGGAGAAGGCGCGCAGTGCAGCGGTCACGGCCGCATGGTGGTCCAAGGGGCGAACCAGCTGCCGCACCAACACCTCCTCAAGGATCCGAGCGCGCGCTTCCAGCGAGTTGGCCTCGGCCACCCGCTCGCACAGTTCCCAGACCACCTGCGCGCCCCACAGCGCATCCAGCGACAGGTGCAGGTTGTGGAGCTCGTTGGCGGGTGGGGCAAAGAAGGGAAAGAGGTCACCCGTCTGGAAATTCACGCCGAATTCGTAGACAGGATGGTCGTTCTCGAGGAAAGATGCGGTAGTGTCAACGCCATGCAGGACGGCAGCGCAGGCGTCGCGCGAGCTACGCTGCAGGCCAACGATGACGCCCAACCGCAACGGTGTCAGTCCTGCTCGCCGAGTGTCAGCGTGACGCGCGCCTGCACCTGGCGCCCAACCCGCCTGAAACTGCGGGGTAGCTTCCAGACGCCCGCGCCGGACTCCAGGGCGTCCAGCGCCAGACGCAAGTCTTCCTCCGTCTCCGCCGTAAGCATGCAGGTGACGCGCTCTACCGGCGCCGGTCCCAATTGTTCCTCCAAGTGCTCCTTCAGCCTGCCCATCTGCACAACCCGTTGGGACGGGTATCGACCCTCAGCCTGCCAACTGAGCTGTTGATCGTAAAAGCGCGGGGCGTCGCGCAGGGCGCGTCGCGCCCGCTCCTCCTCCCCCAGGCGCGCCAGCGCCTGAGCTGCCAGGAGGAGCAACGTGACTTTGAACTCATAGCGTTTCTTGACCAGCTTGCCGATCTCGAGCAGTCGCTCGAGATCATCCCTGGTCTCCGGCGAGGCGTCGTTGCGCTTTTGGAGCAGCCACATCAGGCGGTCGCCCGCCAACTCCGCGGCGTCAAGATCCTTGCCGACTCAGGCGAAGATCTCGCCCTCATAGCGCCGCGCCGCTGCCTCGATCAGCGCGAACGCGCCAGCCGTGTCGCCTAGCGTGAGGAGTTCCTCAGCGCGGTCAACGTCCGCCATTGATTCAGCCATGGTCACGCTCCTCTCGCCTGCGCGCCCATAGGAGGCGGCGACCGTCGCATACGGTCCAAGTTCGGTCCAGCCGCCGCTGGCGGCGCCTCGCGCCCACCGTCGTGGAGCGCCAGCGTTCGCGCGCATAATGACTAGTTTGGCGACGACAGTGCGGCGATGCGCCCAACAATTGTCGGCTCAATCAGGGGATTGCCACAGACTGAATCTGATCGTACCACTCTGTTGGTCGATACGTGACGAAGGTCACTCGATCCTTGCATCCGACTCTTGCCGACGCAGCACGCCGACGACCGGCGACATCCCGTCTGCGCCGCGACGTTGGCTATGGCGCAGACGGGATGCCAGACGCCTCCCTACACGTGGCGCAAGAGCCGGTTCATGACGCGCGCAAAGAGCTTGTAGGCCCAGCGGCGCAGCAGGTAGCGTTCTACTTCCTTGGGGTCATCGCTCGTCATCACCTGGGCCACGCGCGCGGCGTGGTGCGCCTCGTACGCCGCATGCTCCACCCGCCCGCTCGCGTGCGCCGCGTCGTCGATCAGGCTCTGCCGCGTCGTTGGTTTCCTGCGCTGTTTGGTCATGTCCATTGTCCTTCCGATCGCGGTCTGTGGCGCGCTGGTGGGACGGCGCATCCAGCGTCGTCGCCCGCGCCGCTTTCACCTTTTCCGCGGCGGCCCACCGCGCTCGGCGCCGCTCGAACGCCGTTGCGTCGGCGAGGGGAACCTGGCCGTCTGGGATGGCATATGGCTGCCTCCGCTCCCCTTCGGGAGTACCGACAGGCGTGGCGCGTCATAGCCGTCCGGAAATGAGATGGCGACCTGGCGCGCGCCAGGTCGCTGCGCGTTCTGGAACAGCTCGCCGAGGACATGGGCGGCTTTGCCCGAGAAGCTGCGCTTGATGAGTGCAAAGACGCGGTCGGCGTCGACCAGCGGCGCGGCGCGCAGGCACTCAAGACGGTCGTCATCGAGTGTGAATGGCACTTGGCTCTCCTCGTGTGGTGGTTGGCCGCATGGGTGTCGAACTCCTGCAGACAGGTTCCCCCTGGCGCACGCGCAAGTGGCGCATGACGCGCCTGTCGCACCGAGGTCGCACCCGAGGTCGCACCGAGGTCGCACCCGAGGTCGCACCCGAGGTCGCACCCGAGGTCGCGGCGCGTCTGCGGTGCCATGTAAGGAGGAAGCGCATGGAATGTCGGAATGGAATGTCCGATGTGATGGCGCGCGCGGGTCGCCGCGTCGTGTTGCGCGGTTGGCTCGACAGCGCCACGTCTCGCTGCGCCACACCGTGACGCGAGACCAGTGAAAGGACCCACCCGTGACCACAGGACGGACCGATCTCGTCACATTTCGCACGCGCGCAGAGGACGTGGCGAAGGCGCTCGCGGACGAAGTACAAGCCACCTGGGCGAGTCTCCCTGCTTGCGAGGAGGAGAGCGCCTACGCAAAGCTCGTTGCGCCTTCAGGTGAAGACCTCGGCGTGACCATCTATTTCAACCGCTATTCCGCGCAGTGGGTGTTGGGCGCGTTCCAACCGTCGACAAACGAGCCATTGCGGCGCAAACACGCTCCGGTCGAGATCAAGGTCAATCCCGAACGTTCCGACGCCGCGATAGCGCGTGAGATCGCGCGACGGCTCTTGCCCATGGCCCGCGAAGCGCTCGCGGAGGCGTTGGGAGAGCAGGCGCAGACGCGCGCATTCAAGGCGCAGTGCGACGAAACGCGTACGCTGCTCATCGCGTCATTGGGCGGCGAGGATCGCCGTTTCTTCGGCCATCCCGTCCCTCCTGGGGGCTTTACCGAGGCGTCACATCGCGAGCGCACGCTGGTCCTCGATATCACCCAGGATGACCGGTTGACGCGCGCGGAAATCACCTGGGCGCGCGATCAGACGGACATCCAGTTCCAGCGTTTGCCGTGCGACCTTGCCGCGCGCATCCTCGCCGAGTGCGAGGCATATAGCGCCGCGTTGCGCGACCACAACGGGAAGTAGGCGCGCAGATGAGCCACATGACGCATAGCCTGCAGCCGAAAGGCGCGCCGACGATGGACACGCCTGTCCACGACCTCACGCCCGACGTGTATCACGAGCGCGTCGTCTGCGAGACAATGCACGAATACGCATGCTCGCGCGAGGATGCGGAGGATCAGCACCCGCGAGCGGAAACCGATCACGACCATTACCGCGCGTGCTATGACTTCGTGCGCTTCGGCGGCGATCTCAGCGAGCGCGTCTTGGATGCGCTGACCACTATGCAACGCGCCGCGATCCTCCACCGCTTGTGTCGTGATGATCACGCCAGTCATCGTCAACTGTCGAATCGCCGCGCTCATGTCGAGCACATTGCTGAGCATGATTGCGTTGGTCACCAACTGGGTGAACTTGATCAACTTTTCCATCTCCAGCGGGTCGTTCTCTTCGAGGATACCCTCTCTGCCGAAGCGGACCCACTGCTGAAAAGCATTGTAGGTCTCCGCTTTATTGGTGCTTGCACTGATGTGCTGCCGCAGTGGGCGATCCGATATATAGCGTAACAAGAAGACCGTGCGCACCGCGCGCCCGAGTTCACGGAACACCTGATAGAGACGATTCTTGCGGCTGTAATTCCCCAGCTTCCGCAGGATCGTCGAGGGCATTACCCGTCCTTTGCGAATGGACAGGACCACCTGGAGCAGATCCTGCCAATGCGTCTCGATCAGCCGCCAGTTGACCGGGTCACCGAAGAGGCTCTCCAGATGGCGGTAGCGCGCCGCAGGATCTGGCCGATAGAACACCAGATCCTTCCAGTTCCGAATGCGCGGCATCAACTCGATCCCCAAGAGGTGCGCCATCGCGAACACCGTGGTGGATTGCCCCTGGGTGTCGGCGTGGATCGTGTCCGGCTGGATCGTGGACCGATTCTTGAGCAATCCGTCGATAATATAGATACCCTCCCACGTGCCGCAGGTGATGAAATGATTGAAGAGCGCCACATAGAGATCGGAGATATGGTAATACGCGATGCCACCGTAGCCGCCATAGCGCACGTGATACTCAGCGAACAGGTTCTCCCGATAGACCTCGATCTTCGTTCCATCGGCGGCCGCCGTCTTCCCACTGCCCCAGCTCATGGGGAGCGCGCACCGATGGTATACGTTCACGATATCGACACTGCCACGATCAATGCGATCCGCGACGCATGGCGGCGATTGGCGAAGGAAAGCTCGTGCGCCGAGACATTGTTGCGCAGATGTCTGCAGTTTGGGCGAAGCCCAGATTACAGCCCTGTCCAAAGGCGAGGATAATGTAGCGGGTAATGGGGTCATCGAGTTTGGGATCAGAGCCGGACAGTGGACCGAAATGGCGCGTCGAACCCGTCCAGAAGTGTGCATTCTTCCAGGATTTCGAGCACCGAGTGGCGTGGCATCAACGGCTGAATCGCCGCTGACAGCGCTTCCCCATCGCTGATCAAGGCGCCTGGTCCTATCGATTGTGTGACATCAGCGTATGTTGGATTGGACGCCTCCCTTCTGTCGGCGCTTCGTTCGGTGCGAGTGGGCAGCGGGCGCTTCACTGTCAGTTCGCCATCCGCACTGATCACGACCT
>CAVTFE010000069.1:0-126147 GCA_963733745.1 uncultured bacterium | reverse complement strand
GCGTAGTAGGTCAGGCGAAGTTGGGATAGAGAAGCTGGCCAGCAAAGACCGTCCGCAGGGCGTCCAGCAAGGCGTAGCCCTGTTTGCGTAACGTCACGTGAATCCTGGATAAGGGAGATGCCCCTAGCCGGGTTATGATGCGGTTTCCGACGACCCATCATCCCGCACTGGAGGCATCAGTATGAGTATACTCGACCTGTTCTGCTCCGTGGATGCGTTTTGGCAGCGCTTCGAGCCGTTGTGGGAACGCGAATTGCTGGCGTCAGGACGGCGCCGTCGACGCCGCGCGACACGGCTGCATCCGGCCGAGATCATGACCATTCTCATCCTCTTTCAGCAGTCGGGCTATCGCACCTTCAAGGCGTTCTATACTCACCACGTCCAGACCCAGCTGCACATCGACTTTCCTGGCCTGGTGAGCTACACGCGCTTTGTCGACCTCATGCCGCGTTTCCTGGTACCGCTCGCCATCTACCTGCACACGCAGCTGGGGCCGTGCACGGGCATCAGCTTCCTCGACTCAACTTCCCTGGTGGTCTGCCACAACGCGCGCATCCAGCAGCATCGGGTTTTCCGGGTCGATGCGCGGCGTGGCAAGACCTCAGTGGGCTGGTTCTACGGCTTCAAGCTCCACCTCGTGGTCAACGACCGGGGCGAGTTGCTCGCGTTCTGCCTCACCCCAGGCAATACCGACGACCGCCGTCCTGTACCGCGCTTGGTGCGCCGCCTCTTTGGTCGGCTCTTCGGCGATAAGGGCTACATCTCCCAACCCCTCGCCGAGCGGCTCTTTGTCGACCATGGTGTCCGTCTCATCACCAAACTGCGCAAGAACATGCGCAATGTGCTCATGGAGCTCTCCGACAAGGTGCTCTTGCGCAAGCGGGCGCTCATCGAGACCATCAACGACCAACTCAAAAACGTCTGTCAGATCGAGCACACGCGCCCTCGCAGCCCAATGAACTTCGTTGTCCATCTGCTCTCCGGTCTCATCGCCTACTGCCATCAACCCAAGAAACCGTCGCTTCACCTCGACCCTAATCGGCTGACCTTGCCTGCGGCATAGCCTATCCAGGATTGACGTTAACGTCGAGAGATAGCTTCTCAGGCGCATGAACGCGTCGGCTCCGGCGTCGCTGCGGAAGCAGCCGGAGACCTTCTGTTGGACCTTGAGGGTGCGCAGATCCCGCTCGGCTTGGTTGTTGTCGAAGGGAATGGTGAGATCCTCGAGGAAGGCCAAGACCGCCTTCGTGTCCCAGGAGCGAGCCGTTCGAGCAGATTGCGCGCCGGAGATTGCTTGAGCCGCCCCCGTTGGCCTGGGCGACGCAGCGGCGGAGGATTGGCGGCCAGACCGGCCGCGAGCAGGGCATGGTAGCGCGCGCGAAAGGCGCGGCGTTCGGCGTCAGGAAGCGCGCGTGGCGCCCCCTGCGCGCGCCTGCTCGACGTCTGTTTCATCTCCAGCAGGAGCGCTTTGAGGTCGGCGGCCCAGGTCTGCTGGTACTGCTCCTCCAGGAAGGTCAACTCGCGCAGATGGTGGATATTACAGAGCGCATGGCGGCAGCGCGTGTAGCGTCTGGTAGGGCTGCCAGCCGTCATGCACACTCACGCCGGTGAAGTCGGGCAGAATGCCAATGGCGTCGGTCGCTTCCCGCCCCCGTTTGGCGTGGATGGCATAGTGGGTGAGGCGACTGGTGCTGGCCACATGCGCCCACGCCAGTCGCCCACCGCGCCGCACGCCGGTCTCGTCGTTGTGCAGCACCCGCGCGCTGCTGCAGCGCCGCTTTGAGCTGCGTCTCCACCGGCGCGAGCACGCCCGCGGCGCGCTGGATCCAGCTCACCAGCGTGCCCCGTCCCAGCCGCAGCGCCGAACAGATCGGCGAGGAGTTGCTGGACACGCCCCAGCGGCACGAGCTGCTCCTCGACCAAGTAGACCGCCAGTGCCCGCAGCTGCGGCCCATATTGCGCCCGGCTTGGCGCCTCGGCGGGGAAGACGCCCACGCTCACCTGCTGGCACGCCGGGCAGCGCACGTGCAGCGCCTGATGTTCCGCTCACCCGCAGCCGCACCGCAGGCATTTCCTGCACTTGTCGGCGCTCACGCAGGACGAGCGGCGCCGTCGGCGAGCGTGGTCTGGCAGTGCACACAGACGCGCCGGGCGATGCTCCACGATCTCGTCGGGAGTCGCCACCAGATGCAGCGTCTCGCCACGATGCCCCAGTTGCCCGCCCGCCTTCTTCCCGCTCGGCTTGCGCAGGCTCTTCGTCTTCCGCGCCAGCCCGTCACTCGAGGGCGGCTTGGAACTGGTGCGGCTATCCCGCTGTGGCGTGAGCCACCTGCGCTTCCAACTCGGCGTTGCGCGCCAGCAACTGCTCGATCTGCTCGCGCTGCTGCGTGACCAGCGCTTCCAGTTTGGCGATTCGCTCTTCCATGCTCATGCGTCTATGCTACATCGCTCGTGCAAGTCTGCCTGACCTGCTCCGCGGCGTCTTCATAGGACAGAAGCGACTGTCCAAACGGGGTCCCGGCGCCTTACGCCACGCCCTCTATCTGGCTGCCTTCGTTGCGGCGCGCTGCGCCCCCGAATGGCGCCTGCGCTACCAACGCCTGCTCGAGCGTGGCCGCGCCAAGAAAGAGGCGTTCAACATCCTGGCGCGCGCCCTCCTGCGCGTGATCTACCATCTGCTACGTACAGGCGACTCCTACGATCCCGCCCTGCTCAACCAGCCGTCGCGGCGACGGCTGGTTGACACCTCGATATGAACTCTTTTGGCCGTAAAGTCGGGATCGAGGCGCTCGCCAAACCAGGTCTCCTGCTTGCGCCATCGCAAGTCTTCGTCCCGCAGGATCTCGAAGATACGCGTCTTCTTCATCTGCACGCCGTGGCGCTCGTGCAGATAGGTCGCCAGGCGCTCGAACGTCCAGCTGCCGTAGGACAAACCCAAGTCGCTGGGTCGCGTACGAGCGGTGGCGATGACAAGCGCCTTGTTCTGCGGCGTATAGCGCGACGGCGCTCCTGAGCGTGGCGCGTCCTGCAAGCCAGCTATTCCCTGCTCGCTAAAGCGCTTGAACCACTTGCGCACGACATTGGGCGCGCATCCCAGCTGCGCAATGATCTGGGGAATCGTCTTTCCCTGGCTGGCCAACTCGATGATGCGCGCGGTGGACGAGACGGATCGAGGCCGACTGCGACCGCGCCAACTTGTGAATCGTCCGCGTTTCTTCGTCGCTGAGCGGACGCAAGCGGAGTGGGGGATACATCGAGCGTTCCTTTCGTGCTCCGGCGGTACCCTCCACGCTATCACTGATTTAGCGAATGATCCACTAACGCTGGTTGGTCAAGTAGGAGCCTCAAGTGGGCGGGAGCGAGCGACGTGGGCGAGGAGCGCGGCCAGTTCGGGCGGTGGGGCGGCGGATGACCAGCGCGTCCAGTAGAGCTGCAGCCGCGCCCAGGGGCACAACCACGCTCGCACCCGACGCAGCGTCGCGTTCCACACGACGTGGTCCGCGGCGGCCGCTGCTGTGCTGGCTGGCCCTGATTTTTCCCCCAGCCGACACGCTCGCTGGCGTGTCGGCGTCGTGGGTGGCCGCATCCAGCGGGGCATCCAGCGGGGCATCCAGCGGGGCATCCAGCGGGGCATCCAGCAGGGTGGCGGCGCCTTCGGGCAGTGCGCCCACGAGCAGACTGAAGGTAAAGGCGAGCATCACGAGCTGCCAATGGCGGACGATGGCCCGTTCGGGGCGCACCTGGTAATCCGCCCAGCCCAATTCATGCTTGACCGGCTTGTAGTAGTGCTCAATCCAATCGCGCAGGCGATAGATCTCGTCGACTTGCTCGGCGCTGACCTCGGCCAGCGGCAAAGACGTCGCCAGATACCAGGTCGATTCAGGCTTGAGCTGCTTCGGATCGAGCGTGGCCGCGATCAGGCGGATGCCCGTGGTGGGGCCATAGCTCGGCCCCAGTTCCAGTTCGACCACGTAGCGCACGAGTTCCTTGCCATGGCTGTCCAAGCGCACGGTCCGCTCCCAGGCAGCCAGCGGCAGGCGCGCCGCGGCTTCCGCTGGGGTGAACGCCGGTGGGTGGGCGGGATCATCGACCTGCTGCCATGTGCCATGCGCGGAGTCAGGCGAGGGCTTGAGCCCCATGATGGAGGGGATCTTCGCGCCGAACAGCTTGGCTTCCAGAGTGGCATTCTCCCCGTAGATCGAATCGGCCACCACCAGGCGGAAGGGGATCCCCGCGGCGCGCGCCTCCTCAATCAGTTGCCACGCGAGCGCCGGCTTGGTGTGAAAGTCGGGATCTTTCCTGCCCTTGGGCAGGCGACTGGCGGGCCGATAGGGCTTGACGCCTAGGGGCGCATGGCGGGTCCCATCGGTCCAGTGGCTGGTCACTGCCACCACTCCATTGGCCACATGATTGGCCACATGCCCCAACTTGCCCAGATACTGCTGGGCGGCCAAGACGATGCGCTGCCCCCGTTTGGGATCGCCCGTCTCATCCACGATCAGCACGCCGCCCGCATGCGGACCCAAATACGGGTGCGCTTGCCAGCGCTCCAGCCGCCGCCGGTTGAGCGCCTCCGCATCCCAGGGCGCATCATGCAGGAAGTGATGCAATGCCTGCCGGTTGGCTCCGGGCACGATGCTGGCGAGTTCGACGAGCGTCTTGTTGTGCTCACGCGGCAAGAGCAGCCCAATCAGGTACTGGCGCAGCGCCCGTCGCTCCTCGTAGCGCCCGAACAGGTCGTCAAACGCCGCACAAAACTGGTCAATCGCCTCCGTGGTCGGTGGGGTCGGCTTCCGTGGTCGGCGCATCGCTTGGGCTCCTCTCGCGCACGCCACCACTTGCAGCCCCATGTATCACACTTGACCAACCAGCGACTAAGAGTGATCGGCCGTTCCCTGCTGGATGAGACGGTCGGTGTGAAAGGCAATTATGCGGTCTTCATCGGACTGCATGACACGGACTGTCACAGGACTTGCCTCTGCAGAGATAATTGCCGCATGCGCCGCATTGCGCGCAGTATCAACGTTGATGCCCAGAAACTGGAGATCCGCACAAATGCGTCCACGGATCTCGGCTGCCTGTTCACCGATCCCTCCGGTAAACACCACTGTCTGCAGCCCACCGAGCGTAGTGGCGAGCGCGCCAAGGTATTTGCGCGCCTGATAGCAAAAGAGCGTCACCGCAGCGGCGGCGCGCGGATTGGACGTGGACTGCTCCAACAGATCGCGCATATCACCACTCACGCCAGAGACCCCCAGCATGCCCGCCTCGGCGGTGACGAGCCGCCGCAGCGCCACAGCGTCCAGCTTCCGCTCCTCCAGCAGATACAGGACAACTCCCGGATCGAGATCGCCTGAACGCGTCTCCATCACCAGTCCACCGGTGGGAGTAAAGCCCATGGTCGTGTCGAGACTCGCGCCGTTACGGACCGCCGTCATGCTCGCTCCGGCGCCAAGATGGGCGATGATGACACAGCCCTCCGCCGCTGCTGGATCAATGGCGCGTAACTGCAAGAGAATGGATTCACACGACAGGCCGTGAAAGCCGTAGCGGATGACACCGGCGTCGGCGAGCGCATAGGGCAACGCGTACAAACGCGCCTCCTGCGGCATCGTCTGGTGAAAAGCGGTGTCGAAGCACGCGACCTGGGTGATGTGTGGATACTCCTGACGCATGGAGGCGATGACCTGCAACGCCTGGGGCATGTGAAGCGGATCAAAGTGCGAGAGATCATCGAGGGAGGCCATAAGGTCGTCGGTGATCAACTGCGGCTCACGATACCGCTGGCCGCCGAAGACCACGCGATGTCCCACCACGTCGAAGCCGCGCTCGCCCTGCTGTTGGAGCCAGCGCAGCAGCGTCTGGAGCGCTGCAGGATGATCGCTCAGGCCCTGTTCCGTCGCGAAGAGCGTCGCCCCCTGCGCATCCTGCACAGACATGGGGCTGTGTGAAGCGCCCAGGCGCTCAGCATGCGCGGCGAAGACGAGCTGGGGATCGTCGTCCGCAGAGCCGACCTCATACAGCGCCGCTTTCAGGCTGGATGAGCCGATATTGAGCGTGAGGACGCGCGTGGCGTGCGTCATAATCACCTCCTGCCATTCCGCTCTGAGCGTCGACATCATACCGCCTGCCATACTGCTGTGCTGGATTTCAGTCGGTCCACACCCAGTCGCGAATCTCGGGTGGATCCTCCAGATGCTCGTAGGCGTACGCGATAGACTGCTCGATGCGCGATTCGCAGTCCGCAATCAGCTCCGGCGCGCGCTCGCTCAGGCGTGGCACGCGACGAATGGCCTCCGCCGCGAGATGGTAGCGGCTCATCCCGTTGAGGACGCACCATCTCGAACGGCGTGGTCGTCGTGCCCTGCTCGTTGAAGCCGCGCACGTGAAATGCGGTCGACGTCGGGACGCCCGTGCACGATCTCGTGGATCGCGCGCTGGTAGCCGTGGAATGCGAAGACCACGGGCTTGTCCGCGGTGAACAGCTCGACGAACTCGCTCGTCGGTCATGCCGTGCGGATGATACTCGGCTGGGAACAGCCGCATCAGATCCACCACGTTGACGACGCGCACGCGCAGATCCGGCGCGAGCCGCCGCAGCCACCACGCCGCGGCCACCGTCTCGAGCGTCGGAATGTCGCCGGCGGCGCCCAGCACGACGTCTGGCTCGCCGTCAGCGTCGTTGCTGGCCCACTGCAAGATCGACGCGCCGCGACGCGCAGTGCTCGATGCGCCTCGTCCATGGTCGAAGTACTGGAGCTGCGGCTGCTTGTCGATCACGATCAGGTTGACGTAGTTGCGGCTGCGCAGGCAGTGGTCGGCGACCGAGAGCAGGCAGTTGGCGTCGGGCGGCAGGTAGATGCGCGCGACCGTGCCGCGCTTGGAGAGCATCACGTCGATCAGGCCGGGCCCCTGGTGGCTGAAGCCGTTGTGGTCGTTGCGCCAGCAGGTCGACGTGAGCAGGATGTTGAGCGAGGCGACCGGCGCGCGCCAGGGCAGGTTCGACCGCCTCCTGGAGCCACTTGGTGTGCTGCACGGTCATCGAGGCGGAGACCATCGCGAACGCCTCGTAGGTCGCGAACATGCCGTGCCGACCGGTCAGGAGATAGCCCTCGAGCCAGCCCTCGCAGAGGTGCTCGCTCAGCACCTCCATGACGCGGCCATCGGGCGACAGGTGATCGTCGATGTCGAGCGTCCGGCCGACGAAGCAGCGATTCTCGACCTCGAAGACGTTGCCGAGCCGGTTCGAGTTCGTCTCGTCGGGACAGAACAGGCGGAAGTTCTGCGCGCTCGGCGTTGCGCGTGTAGATGTCGCGCAGCATCTTGCCGAGCTGGCGCGTGGATTCGCGCCGCTCGGCGCCGGGCGCGCGACCGCGACGGCGTAGTCGCGGAAGTCGGGCATGTCCAGATCGACCGAGGAGCTTGCCGCCGTTCGCATGCGGGTTGGCGCCCATGCGGCGGTCGCCCTGCGGCGCCAGCGCGGCCAGATCGGCGATCGAGCTTGCCGCTCGGCGTCGAACAGCTTCTCCGGCTCGTAGCTGCGCATCCACTCCTCGAGCAGCGGCGAGCTGCTCTGGGTTCGCTGCGCACGTTCGCCAGCGGCACCTGGTGCGCGCGGAATGTGCCTTCGACGGGATGGCCGTCCACCACCTTCGGGCCGGTCCACCCTTTGGGCGTGCGCAGGACGATCGCCGGCCAGCGCGGCCGCTCGCTGGATACCCGTGCTCGCGAGCCTCTCTGCTGGATCGCGCGAATCGCGCTCGTAGCACCGGTCGAGCGTCGCGGCGAAGCGCCTGGTGCACGCGTTCGGGTCGTCGCCCTCGACGAAATGGACCTCGTAGCCGTTGCCCTGCAAGCAGGCTCGCGAACGTCGTCGTCGCTCTCGCGGCCCAGGACCGTCGGGCCGCTGATCTTGTAGCCGTTGAGGTGCAGGATCGGCAGCACGGCGCCGTCGCGCGCGGGGTTGAGAAAGCTGGTGCCCTTCCAGGACGCCCGCCAGCGGCCCGGTCTCCGCCTCGCCGTCGCCGACGACCGCGGCGACGATCGAGATCCGGGTTGTCGAAGGCCGCGCCGAACGCGTGCGCCAGCACGTAGCCGAGCTCGCCGCCCTCGTGGATCGAGCCGGGCGTCGGCACGCTGACGTGGCTGGGAATGCCGCCGGGAGTCGAGAACTGGCGGACAGAGCGCCGCAGTCCCGCCAGTGTCCTGCGTGACCTCGGGATAGATCTCCGAGTACGTCCCCTCGAGGTAGACGTTGGCGACCAGGGCCGGGCCGCCGTGACCGGGCCCGGCCAGGTAGATCACGTTGGCGTCGTGCTCGTTGATCAGCCGGTTGAGGTGGATGTAGATGAGGCTCAGGCCCGGCGACGTGCCCCAGTGGCCGAGCAGGCGCGGCTTGATGTGCTGCGGATTCAGCGGCTCACGCAGCAGCGGATTGTCCAGCAGGTAGATCTGGCCGACGGTCAGGTAGTTGGCGGCCTGCCAGTAGCGGTCCATCTGCTCCAGTTGCGCGGGGGCTAGCGGTGCGGCGACCACGCCTTGTTGACGTGGAGATGGTACGGTTCCGTTCTTTGTAGATCGCTCTCGGGCCTTCCTCACGGCGCTGGAGATACGCGCGTCAAATTCATAGGTGGTCGCCATCCGTGGTTCTCCTTCGCTCATGTATGCCATCCCTGTGGGAGCATTCACTGGAACTGAGTTTCTCCTACCAGGCGCAGCCACTGCTTTTTGTCAAAGCGCTGCGCATGTGACGGACAGCTTCTGCCCTCTGAGGATATCCTGTGCGTCGCGCGGCGGCTGTTCAGCGGTGGCGCACAGATGCTGCTCCGCTTCGCCCAACATCGCCCGGTCTACGGCTGTCAGCCTGACCTGCTCTTCCCCGACCTCTGACTCTCCCGACCCTACCTTCCGACCCTACCTTCCGACCCTACCTTCCGACCCTACCGCAGGCGCCTCATCTCCGAGGGCCAGAACACATACAGGTCATAGATGGGACACGCGCCGAGCGCGCTGAGCACACGTCCCAGCTGGTCTTCATCCGACACATGGACGCCGATGAAGGGATGACCGGCTGCGGCTTGCGCTTCAAAGGTATCGCGGACCAGCGCCCCTTCCCGCAGCGCCTCGAGGCGACGATCAAAGGTTACGGCAAAGATGCGCTCGTGCTCCTCCTGCCACTGCGCCGCTTGCAGTTGCTGCAGCGCCGTCGCAGGGGACACGATGCAGATGTCAGGCGCGGCGAAGCCCGCGCTCTCAAGCGTGCGGGCGCACTGCTCGGCAGAGCTGGCGTCATCGACCACGCCAATGATCCAATCCGTCAGTAGGAGGCGACCTGCCGCCGATGTAGGCAGACGTACCTGCTCATCCATAGTGTCCTTCTTTCTCCGATTGGGCTGACCCTCGGGGTTGACGCTCCATGCCGACCACACACCAATAGCGTACCCCACCAGAGCGCCATGCGCCCTAGCAAATCGCACAGGAATCCGCGCACCTCAGCGTCCTCGTCAGTGGTGGGGACAGGTTGCGCGGGTCGCCCTACGCTCGGAGTCGCCCGCCGGACATAAGCCTACGTGAGGATTGGCGCGTCCGCTGGAACCTGCGCCAGCCCACCGATTGAGGGGAGCGACTCCAGATCAGGCACGGGCGATAGAGCGAGTGTGCTCCATCGTGATCCCTTTGTGGGATTTCCTGCGCCGGACATGACTCTCTCGTGAGGCGCGGCGGGTCTCCTACAGGGAAGCGCACATGGCGGGGCGCGCGAAGGGAAGGATGATGTGTACAATTGCCATGCGTGGAGCGCGCGACCATAGCCAAGCAGGGGCAACACAAGCACGATGCCCCTGACCATCGCCTTGTGCTTCGGCCGGGCCACAACGACCCACGCAAAAGCACGCCGATCATGACCGGCGCGCCCAAGAAGAAAGCCAAGGATGCCAGGCGGGCTCAAGAGGATAAGGCGAGCAGCAAGCAAGTGCAATTCTCCCCAGCGCGCTGGATCCGGACACGCGCCACTAGGTCACCCATGAGGCGGACTCTGCGAACAGGGCCGCAAGAAGCGATCTGGCGGCAATTCGTACGCGAGCAGTGCGATCTGCGGCTACTGACGTGTGTGGGAGTGCGAGGGGAACGTGACATGACGCTGGAGGCCTATCGCGCGAAGCGTGACTTCACCGCGACGCCGGAGCCAACCGCGCAGGAGTCGACACGTGATACCGGAGCCATAGACGAGCGCTTCGTCGTCCAGGAGCATCATGCCAGCCACCTGCACTACGACTTTCGTCTTGAGATGGATGGCGTCCTGCGGAGTTGGGCGGTGCCCAAAGGGCCCCCAGAGAAGCCGGGAGTCCGCCGCCTCGCTGTGGCGGTTGAAGACCATCCCCTCAGCTACATCGACTTCCACGGGACGATCCCGCCCGGACAGTACGGGGCTGGAACGGTCGAGATCTGGGATAGCGGTACCTATGACCTGGAGGAGCTTACGCCAGACAGACTGCGCTTCGTGCTCCATGGCATGCGCCTACACGGCCCCTACGCGCTGATTCGTCTGCGGCCAGACGGCAACAACTGGCTACTTTTCAAGCGTCACCTCGTCGTGAGCGCACAAGCTGCTAGTAGCTCTTCGGGCGCTTCGTGCAGGTGGCGCAGTTGGGTGACATGGCCCCACGGAGTTCCTCTTCATCCCCGACATCTACATCGGACTGCCAACCTTATCGGCCTCCGCGTGGAGTCGGCCGAGTAGGCTCCGCCGTTACGGTGTCAGATCAGGTTTCCGTGCGGAGCTTGACGAGGCGGTGTGAGGAGGGCGCGGAGCTGTCTCGTCGACTAGCCTAGGCTTTTCGCAGCACGTAGGCGTATGCTCTGCGTGACGTAGATCCAAGCATCCGCAGCGTTGGGCGCTGGGGAGCAGAAAGGGAATGGGGTTACTCTGGCGTGTTGTCACGTTCCTTCGCGGTTCTTGCCGCTTGCTTTATGCGTTGTGCCTCATGCGTTGTGCCTCATGCGTTGTGCCTCATGCGTTGTGCCTCATGCGTTGTGCCTCCTGGCTGTGATGGACGTGAGAAGCGTCTGTGTTCCCGTGTGATGGGATGGTGATCGTTGACTGCTATCCTCCATCAGAGACAGGTCTGTGCTGTCGGTGACGAAAGGACTGCTGACGATGGTCGCGAGACATTCCACCAGGGGCCGTCTGCCGTCTACACTCCTGTGGGTTGGACGCTTTATCGCAAGCGCATGGGCGATGCTCTTTCTGTTGTCCCTTACCGGTGAGGTGACCAGCGGCGATCTGCCAGGGGGGAGCGTATTCACAAGCGTCCTCAACTTCGCATCGGGTGGTCTGATGCTGGTGGGGGTTGGCCTTAGCTTTTGGCGACCGCGGGTCGGCGGCCTGGTGCTGATTATCTTCTGGGCTGCGAAATGCCTCGAGTTACTGCTTGGCCTCGAACCGCAGGCAGACGTCCTGATGAGCCTGGTCATATGTACGCTCACAGCGCTCCTTCCGGGCTTGCTTTTCATAGCGGCTAGCATGATGGAGCACCAGAGCGCACATGCTTCAGTCGTCTGACGAACCAAGCGTGGCGGAGCAGCGCGGCGTCTTTTCATGCTTCCGCGCTGCCTGCCGTGTGCGCCTGGCTTCTGAGCGGTGGTTAGTCTTACTCCGTGTTTTGGATGAATGAGACTCGAGATAGCTTGGGGAGGTGGTGGGGTCACGCAGAATCTCCAGATGGGGGCCGCACGCCCATTCTCGCGCATGAATCTCCCCTCCCTCGATGACCGCCATGTCGAGGGGACGCTATTCTGTGCCTATACGTCTCGCATGAGCACGGGATCTGGCGTGATCGACAGGGCGGCCAGCCACGCCAAGTCAGCATCTCGCTGGGCAGTGTCTTGGGCATTCCAGTCGTCCCACTGCTCCTTCAGCTCTTGCGTACTCACTGGGCTCGGCGTCGTTCGCCGTAGGATCGGGCGGGTCCCCAGGATGGTGTCGACTCCGTCCTCCCTGCTCTCAACTGGCAGATCCGGATCGTCCGCGCAATCAGCGCGCAACAGCGCGCCGAGCGCAAGGATGGCGGCATCGTAGTGCTCAGTGCCCGTGAGCGTGGGCTGTCGCGCATGATAGCCAACCAGGTCTTCCACCAGGGACTTGAGTTGCGCATAGCGCGCCACACGGCTATAGCCGGCGACGCGCTTGCTCCGGCGCGCGAGTTCAAGCACCTTTAGGATGTCTGGCTCCAGCTGAGCAGCTTCACGCAGGTACGGATTCCGCTTGGCGTGCGCCCACTCACTCGCGCGTTCCCACTCGCCGTCGTCTTGCGCCACTAGATACCTCGCTTTCGCTGGAGAATCCTCGCCAAACGCTGGGATGTTCGCCTCATCGGGGCTCACGCTGGCCTCTCATCATACGACCTCGCACGGCTTCCTTGCTGGAAGAGCAAGGAGTATCCTTTTCAGGATAACCCAAGCTGCACATCACGGATTATTGGCGGGACAGCCGGTCGACGATACCGAGCGCATGTGGGAGGCGCCTCGAACCCGTCATCATGTGCGGATTGTGATCTGAGGAGCGCCAGTTGCGACTGCGCCTCTACCCCGGCGCCGTATACACACTATGTGCGTCATGGCGATGGTCAGCCGCCTGTTTGGTGGCCATCCTCTCATCGCGCATCAGACGGGATATCACGTTCGCTGCCTGCCAACAGGAGATTCCTCCTGGCGCTGACGCGTGCATGACGTACATTCTCCGTGCGCGCCCAAACCAAGTCTTCATCCTGATTGGCGTTGTCAGCGGCGGCATCCTGCTCAACCCGCTCATCGTCAGCGCCAATGGGCTGGTGTGGGTAGGCCAATTAGGAGTCTTCTTCGTGATCTTCGTGGTCATGTCGCCGGTTAAGATCGTGGACGTAAGGAGCGCATAGATGGCGATAGATGCGACCACACCCAAGCAGTTCTTGCCGCTCGTCGTAGCGTGCGAAGAGAGCCAGGAGGACGTCACGCTACCGACCCTCCACAGAGTGGCGGCATGGCGGCGCCGTCTGCACCTCCTCCAACGCCACGCAGATGCTGCAGTGGGCGTGCGCGCAGGGCAAGCGCGTGCTGTTCTTTCCCGATGAGCACCTGGGCCGCAACGCTGCGCTCAAGCTGGGCATCCCAGAGAACGAGATCGTGGTGTGGAACCAGCGCGAGGAGGATGGCGGCTTCGAAAACGCGCGGGCATTACTTGACGGCAGGGTCATTCTCTGGAAGGGGTGGTGCTCCGTTCACCTGCGGTTTACCGTGGAGCAGATCAAAGCGGCGCATGAGCGGTTCCCTGGTGTGCGCGTCGTCGTGCATCCCGAGTGCCGCCATGAGGTGGTCGCCGCCGCCGACCTGAGTGGTTCGACCGAATACATCAGCAGGGCGGTGCACGAATCACCTGCCGGCGCCACCTGAGCGATCGGCGCCGAGGTTCATCTGGTGCGGCGCCTGGCCCAGGAGCATCCGGACAAAACCATCTTCTGTCTGGACCCTATCGTCTGTCCATGCCCATGGATGTGCCGTATACATCCCGCCTATCTCGCCTGGACGCTGGAAGAACTGCTCAAGGGCCGTGTTGTCAACGAGGTGATGGTGAACGACGAGACGGCGAGGTGGGCGCGCATCGCCCTGGAGCGGATGCTGGCGACCTAGGCGCGCTCCTCTTAGTGAACAACATGGCCCCCTAGCACTCGCTGCCACGTGTTCACCGCACAACGAGTCCCTCTAGCTTGCCAATCATACGGTAGAATGCCCGGCCGAATTTCTCGCGCACCGCTCGTTCGCCACGTTTGGCTGCCGCGGTATCCTGCGCCGGCGCTCGGCCCGGCGTGTGGCGGGTGAGGGGCTGTTATTCCAATTTACCCTGGCACAGGCCGCGCCGCCACCGGATGGCGTCGCGTCTCTGTCGCGAAGTGTGATGCCATCGTGACCAGCGCTCGTCGGATCGCGCGCGGACTGTGATGGCTATGCGACTTCCTGAAGGCTGCCAGCGGGGCATTTCGACCTCGAGCACGAGGTAGCGCTTGAAAGTCGCATTCAAGCTCAGGAACAACTCCCAGAGCCTGGCTTCTAGGGCGAGCTGACGGTTCGAGCATGCGTCAGCAGCCATGAACGACGACGTCTGGCGCTGTCTGGCGGTGGGGTGGGCGCAGGCGAGGGATCGGCGAGTGAGACGACGAGTGAGACGAGGAGGCGCTACTCTATGCAACGCCAGTTCCAGCCCGTCACGCTCAGCCAGAACGCCCATCGTGTGCTCGAGGCGCGGTACCTCCGACGCGATGCGAGCGGCAAGGCGATCGAGACACCCGAGGAGCTTTTTGCGCGTGTCGCGTGCGCCGTGGCCCACGCGGAGCTGCTCGTCGGGACCGCGGCGCAGGCTGCGCGCTGGGAGGAGCGCTTCTTGCGCCTCCTCACCAGCCTCGACTTCCTCCCCAACTCGCCCACATTGATGAACGCCGGCACGCCTCTTGGTCAGCTCTCCGCCTGTTTTGCGCTGCCGGTCGAGGATTCGATCGAGTCCATCTTTGGCGCCGTGCGCGATATGGCGCTGGTCCAGCGCACGGCGGGGGGCACAGGTTTCAATTTCGGCCACCTGCGGCCGAGCGGCGACGTCATTGCCTCCACCGGCGGCTCCGCGTCCGGGCCGCTCTCCTTCATGCGCATCTTCGATTGCGCGACCGAGAACATCAAGCTGGGCGGCCGACGGCGGGGCGCCAACATGGGCATCTTACCCGTCGACCACCCCGACATCCTCGACTTCATCGAGGCGAAGCGCAGCCCCGGCCAGCTGCGCAACTTCAATCTCTCAGTGGGGGTGACCGACGCGTTCATGGCCGCCGTTGACGCCGATCAGCCCTACGACCTGCGCCACCCGACTGATGGGCGCGCCGTTGGCCAGGGCAGCGCGCGCGAGGTCTTCGAGCGCATCGTCGCGGCGGCCTGGGAGACGGGCGACCCGGGCTTGGTCTTCCTCGACGCGGTTGAGCGCGCCAACCCCACGCCGACGCTCGGGCGCATCGAGGCCACGAACCCCTGCGGCGAGGTTCCCCTGTTACCGTACGAATCATGCAACCTGGGCTCACTCAACCTGCCCCACTTTGCGCTCGAGCGCGGCGGCGCCATGGCAATGGACTGGCGCCGGCTCGGGCATGCTCTGCGCGAGGCCGTGCGCTTCCTCGACGACGCGCTGATCGTGAATCGCTATCCGCTGCCCGCGATCGAGGCCGCCTCGCTCGGCAACCGCAAAATCGGCCTGGGCGTCATGGGCTTCGCCGAGCTGCTCATCCGACTGGGCGTCCCCTACCGAAGCGAGCACGCCGTGGCCTTCGCCAGCCGCCTCATGACCTTCATCGCGGGGCAGGCGCGGCGCGCCTCCGCTCGCCTGGCCGAGGAGCGCGGCGTGTTCCCGAATTGGGAAGGCAGCGTCTACGGCGCTCGCGGATTGCGTATGCGCAACGCGACCGTGACCTCCATCGCCCCGACGGGCACGATCTCCATCATTGCCGGCACGTCGTCGGGCATCGAGCCGCTCTTCGCGCTCAGTTATCGTCACGTTGGCGTGCTGGGGGAGCAGACCCTCACCGAGCTGAACCCGCTGTTCCTCGCGGCTGGCGAGCGCATGGGCTTCCTCACGCCTCAGGCGCTGGAGCATGTGCAGCGCACGGGCACGCTGACCACCGCGCCCGGTGTGCCCGAAGAGACGCGCGCGCTCTTCGCTACGGCGCTTGAGATCGAGCCGCGCCAGCATCTGCTGATCCAAGCCGCGTTCCAGGCCGCGGTGGACAATGCCGTCTCGAAGAGCATCAACCTGCCGAGCGAAGCGTCCCCTGACACCGTCGGCGCCATCTACCGAGAGGCGCATCGGCTGGGACTGAAAGGTATCACTGTCTACCGCTATGGAAGCCGGGCCCAGCAAGTCTTGCAACTTGGCGCCGGCGAGAAGCTGTACGAACGAGAACACGGCGCCCAGTGTGATCCGTACCAGTGTCGCCTGTAACGCAAGCGGCTGCAGCAGAAGGAGAACTCTCCGGTATGACACACGATAAGTGGTCCATCTTCGCCGGGTCGGCGCATCCTG
The DNA here is from genome assembly GCA_963733745.1 of uncultured bacterium. Taxonomy (GTDB): domain Bacteria; phylum Chloroflexota; class Ktedonobacteria; order Ktedonobacterales; family JADMIN01; genus DASWAC01. The sequence goes on along the minus strand of CAVTFE010000069.1, from coordinate 110,060 downwards.
CCCTGGCAGCGGCCATCGCGCGAGAGCTGGGGGCGCCGCTGAGCGCGAGCGCCGTCGAACGCTTCCCGGACGGGGAGCTGCTGGTCGAGCTCCAGGACTCGGTCCGCGGCCACGAGGTCTTCGTGGTGCAGCCGACATCCCCACCGGTCAACGATCACCTTGTGGAGCTGCTCGCCTTCTCGGACGCCTGCCGGCGCGCCGCGGCGGCGCGCGTCACCGCCCTTGTTCCCTACTTCGGCTATGCGCGGGCCGATAAACGCCAGGGTCGGCGTGTCCCCATCACCGCGAGCATGGTTGCGGACCTGATGCAGTCCGTTGGCATCCAACACGTCGTGACCCTTGACCTGCATGCCGCTCAAATCGAGGGCTTTTTCTCGATCCCCGTCGAGAGCCTGAGCGCGCGTCGGGCGCTCACCGAAGCAGTGCGGCCCCACCTCCATCCAGAGACCGTCGTCATATCGCCCGATACGGGCCGCGTGCCGCTGGCGACCGAGTACGCGCACGCGCTGGGGCTGCCCGTGGTGGTGGTGCACAAGCGCCGGGAGAGCGGCAGCGAAACCGTGGTGACGCACGTCGTTGGCGACGTGTCGGGCAAAGCCTGCGTGATAGTGGATGACATGATCGCCACTGGGGGAACATTGATCCGCAGCATCGAGGCGCTCCTAGCAGCTGGGGCGCGGCCAGACATCCTGATTGCGGCGACACACGGACTCTTTGTCGCGCCCGCGCGTGAGGCGCTGCTACGCCATCCCAGCGTGCGGGACATCTTCGTGGCTGATACCATGCCCGTGGAGACGAGTGGCTGGCAGGATCGGCTCCACGTCGTCACTGTGGCGCCGCTGCTGGCAGAGGTCATCCGCCGCCTGCGGGCAGACGGATCCCTCACTATGCTGGGCTAGCTGGTTTGCCCGCCTGGGTGTGACGGCGCAGGCGGGCTCACGTCGGGATATCATCCGCCGTGCTCTCCGCCTCTAGCTGGACGAAGGCGCCCGACTCGCCGCGTAGCAGGCGCTACCGTTCGTCGCGTTGTATCGGACGTGTTGAGCGCCTGCTCGGTGGGATCTGCCTGCCTTCATCTCCAGGCGCAGCGCTTTGCGGGCTTGACAGGAGTCCTCGGTAGATCAATTCGCCGCGTAGGGCAGCAATCTCCCATTGGATAGCACGCGCCGCGCGCGCGACATCGCCGTGCAGGCCATCGCCGAAGTCGCACTACGCAAGACCTTCTAAGGTGTCATCGCCATGCCGCACCACCTCAGGCGCGGCGATCCGTTCGATTTCCGTGATCGACTGCTGCAGCGCCTCTCGCATATGCGAGAGGATCTCACAGATGCGCTGAGGAGAGTCAAGGTCTGGTGGCGATATCTGTGTCATGGATCGCTACTCTCTGAGCAACACGTACCTTTGTCGTCGATTGTCGTCGATCACAATGGACCCGTGCGCACAGCGCCGGTGCGGGGAGCCTTGCATGACTGCGCCCAACACCCCTCGCTGAGGCGCGCCCTTCGGGCCGATGCTCGCTTGATCCAGTCACTAGGACAGTGCGGATGGTATCTCTGTGTTGGGCGCGAGCATCTCGATCCCCTTGCGCCGTGGGCACAGGAGCGGCCTGCGCGTCACAGCAGCGGCCCCGCTGTCCGCTCACTGGGTTGGATGCTCGTGGTCGTGGATGTGCGCCTCACTGGCGTGATGCTGATCCTCTTCCTCGCGGCTGTAGTCATGGCTGTGGGTGAGAGGTCCGTGATTATGCTCATGCGTGTGCCATGAGGTCTTGTGTTCCCACTCGCCCAGCGGGACGCTGCGATGGTGATGGGTGACGTGGTAGTGGTCGTGCGTGTGGGTGACGGCGGGATGGGAGTGGGCGCCCTCTTTCCCTTCACCTTCCACCTGCTGCGGCGTTTCCGCCTCTCCACCAGGCGCCTTGGAGGACTCTGCTGGTGTTCCTTCTGTTGGCTGCATGCGATCGTCTCCCTCCTACCTGCTTGTCACGCCTCGTTACTGCTCATCAAGCCCGAACCTGCGTGGCCGCGATCGCACAGCGTTGGACGACGGCGCGCCAGCGCAGGACAGGCGGCGTAAAGAGAAACACCGCCTGACGATGCATTGCTGCAGTACGTAGAGGCGGTGTTGCCAACCAGCGCTGGGTTGCGGTCCCATCCGCTGTGTGGACGTGGCAGGCTTCTCTTGACATGTGCACGTCGAGAAGCTCCTCACGACCTTCCCTTCAGGGAACGATACCTGAAGCCAAGGACCCATTTACATGAGCGACGCTGCCCGCGCCGAGTCGTTCTCGTGACATCCTCCAGCGTACTCAATCGCACACCAAATCGCAAGTCCCTGGCGTCACAGCTGCGTCACAAGCAGCTGTAGACTCTCACCGAGCGTCCGCCATCGGTGGGAGGAGGCGCCTCGTATGCGCCATCGCTCCCCATGAGTCCGCTATCCGAGACTTCACCGAGCGGATGCGCCCTCTCGGCTTGCCAAAGAAATGGCGCCATCGACTTCTGGCGCGCTGTTCACAGACGATTCCTAAGTTGCGATCACCTTGCGCCTCACTCTTGTCGCGTTGGGAATACACGGCGCCCTGGCAGGCGTCTGCTCGAAGAAGAGGATCCAAACCCACCGCCGCTGCCACGACCAACAGCGTCCGCCCCCACTACCCGCAAAAGGCAGCCTTCCATAGGATCATCCTCTGTCTCGTCAGTGCTCTGTCTCACATCATGACGCCCAAGACTCTCCCGACGGGAGGACCCGCCTCGAGCAACCGGACGTAGCGCCCAGCCGCTTGGCCGTAGTAGCGACCAATCTCACGGTTGGGCGACCAGGCGCAGCGCGTCAGCTTATCGTGGCTCGATCACGGCTTGCTGTCCGCTCTGCGATGGGCAAATGAGCAGCAGCGGCGTTCCCGTATCATGGAGCACCCGATCGGCGACGCTGCCGAAGACCCGTCGCCGCGTGCCTGTTGCGCCGTGGGTGGCCATGATGACCAGGTCGCCACTGGATTGCGCACGCCGGATGATTTCCGCTGAGGGATCCCCACGAACGACCTGCGTCTCCACCATCGCCTGCTCGGCTACTTGCTCTTTGAGCCGCGTGCGCGCCTCGGCCATGTAGCGCTCGGACGTATCCACCTCCTCGACTGCCGCATGTCCATCGCGTGCGGGGACGACGCGCAGCAGGGTCATGCTCTGGATGAGGACTCCCGAGAGCGCTACAGCGAGGTCGAGCGCGGCCTCGGCGAGCTTCGATCCATCGAGGGGGATGAGCGCGTGATCAAGCGACTCGCGCTCATGCTCTTCGATCAATGGGCGCAGCAGGAGCACTGGGATATGGCTCTCGCGCACCAACCCATCGGCGACGCTGCCCAACGCGACGCGGGCCATGCCGGAGCGCCCGTGGGTCGTCATCACGATGAGGCCGATCTGTAGCCGGGCCAGGAGGTCGATAAGTGTTGGCGCTGCCACGCCCTGTTCCGTCACGGTCTGGACTGGTATCCCCTGTGCGCGCAATGGCCGCGCTACATCCCCCAGGTACGCTTCCGCCGCCTGTGCTGCCGTGTCGATCATCTCCTGATTCGGGGGGGGGACGACGTCATGTCATCCCATGCCGCAGGAGGAGTCATGAGTGGCGGAGTGATACGCGCCAGCACCAGCGTAGCGCCGAGGGTCGACGCCACTCGCGTCGCCACCGGAAGGGCGCGCTCCGCTAGTTCGGAGCCGTCGAGCGGAACCATAATGTGTGACCCAACAAGTGTGCGATCCGACATTGCGTGCCCCTCCCCCTTCCTGCGTGACGATGACCAAATCGCTTGTGAGCAGCACGCAGGACCAGCGACCGAACAGGGCGCTACCCCCTTGGGCTTGTCTTGTGCTCTCTCTGTAGAGAGCATCCGCGATGCGGGTCACAAAGCGGTCTCCGTGCTAATTCATCGCATCACGGAGGCGTCAACATAGGAGCGCAGACCGCTCAGCCTGCGCCTTCCAACAGGGGTGGACGCGTGAAGCGTGGATGGGCTCCTGAGCTGAAGCCAGCCGAGGGCATGTCTAGCGAGCTAGTGGAAATGGCCAGATTTTGGGCCAGATTTGAAGAGAGTTGTGACCTGGATGCCTCCCCACGTGATGGCGCTGTGAGCACAATGTGCGGAACTCTTCATGAGAGGTGCCATCGCCATCTGCAGCCACATGCCGCTCAAGCCGTGAGGGACGTCCGCGATTGGAATCCTGCGCCTGCGCAGCACCCACCGACAGCCGAGATGTGGCTACCGGGAGAGGAAGGAGAGCCATCATGTCATCATTGCATGATGCCCTGGACACCCATGAAACGTACGATGACGCACGCAAACAGGACGCACGCGAACAAGTGGAGGACTCCTCAACGGAGAGCACGGCGACACCAACACCTATGACTGAGCCACTCACTGCCCTCGAAACTCGCCGCGCCAACGCCGAGGCAATTAAGCGCGCCCCCGAGACCAGTGAGGCCGTGAGTGAGGCGCGCCGCCGTGGTCGGATCGAGGCGGAGTCGCACCGCATCTCGGAGGAGATGACTCGCCTGGCGCAGGAGCGACGCCGAGCTGAGGAGGCGCGCGTACATCCCACGAGCGCCTCCTCAGCTGCGCTCGGCGCCGCCTTGGGCGCGGAGACTGCTGCCGAGACTGCTTCTGCCTCCGAAACGGCGCGTCCACATGCCCGCACGGCTTTGCCGCGACCAGTTCTCGCGACGTGTCAGTTCCAGCGGGTGCTGGCTCCGCTCGATGGCTCCTTCTACGCCGAGCGCGCGCTGCCCTATGCCACTGCGCTGGGGCGACTCACCGGCGCGGAACTACTTCTCGGGTACGTGCGCCCGTCTGCGCCGCCCGCTCCAGCGCAGGCGGTGAGGCGCGCCGCTAGAGAGATGCTCAGCCATGAGCGCGAGCCGCACACGGCGGACATGCCGTCGTATCTCGACGCGCTGCGCGTCCTGGAGGCGTTTCACGCTCCAACTGTATGCGTGGATACAATTCTGCAGCGCGACGCCGCTGTTGGTGTGCGCCTGTTGGCCGAGCAGGACAATGCTGACGTAGTGGTCCTCGCCACGCACGCGCGACAGGGCGTCGAGGGGCAAGTCTTGGGCAATATGGTGGATGCGCTCCTTGCGCACAGCCACCTTCCGCTGCTTGTCATCCCACCGAACGTCATCGCGCAGCCTGAGCCATCCTTAGGGAACGTGCTTGTGCCGCTGGACGGCTCACCGCTCGCCGAGCACGCCCTGGGTGTGCTGCTGGGGTTGATCCACGCGTCTGCGAGTTCCAGTGTGATCCATCGGGAGGACATGAACTGGCAGATCACCCTCTTCACGGTCGTCGCGCGCCGAGCGCTCATGTCTGAGGCACGCGCTTATCTGGAGGAGGTCGAGGCCCGGCTGCGGACGAGTGGGCTGCCCCAAAAGGCGCGCATCTCGAAGCAGGTGTGGCTCGGCTCGGCGCCGGGAGCGATCGTTGCCACGGCGGACCATGGCATGTCGGAGGCGCGATCCGCCGAAACGGTCACCGGTCCGTTCGATCTCGTGGCGCTGGCGACGCATGGCCGCGGTGGTCTGGGGCGCCTGCTGTATGGCAGCGTCGCGCGCTACGTGTTGCCGCGGGTGGCCGTGCCAGTACTGCTCGTGCATCCCGCCGACGTGAGCAGGTAAAGGCGTCACGAGGAGAGACATGAGAGATACACGTACGGCGGTTCAAGAGAAAGGAAGGTGCGAGATGGGAACTCACTACCTCGTCCACCAAACATTGAGTCAACGCGGCCATCGTCCGGGGCCATCGCCAGACACCGACGCGGCGAAGCGCGGTGGACAAGCGGTGCGCGACAAATATGGCCCAGATTTCTACCGCGTGATCGGTAAGAAGGGCGGGATAGCCGCTCGGCGACGGCTTGGAAGGGAGCACTATGCTCGCATTGGACGGATGGGCGGAGAACAGACCAAGGCCCGATACGGCGCCGAGCATTATGCGCGCATTGGCAGGATACGCAAGCAGCCGCGCACGCCATCCACGAAGCAGGGCATGCGTTGACACCTGGACAACGGCCGGCGCGATAGAAGCCGCGTCTTCCGCGACCCCGGCAGCGCCGCTAGTGTGCCGTGTGCTGCAGGGGCTTAGCGGCGGAATGCTGTTTGCCATGACGCGTCTCATTGCGGGCGCCACCTGACAGGCAAGGGGTGGAGCAGTTGTCCACGCACTCTGACGATCCCGCAGACGCATCGAGGGCGGACGGTGCGCCTGACACGTTGGCCACGTCGCCCTCGGACAGCGGCCGCTCTGCGTGGTCCGTCAACCTGCGTCAGCGTATCGCCACTGCTGCTGTCCTCATCCCCCTAGTCATCGGGCTGGTGTGGTTCGGCGGCTGGATTGCCTTCGCTGGCGCGGCGTTGACGCTTCTGCTTGCCGCGCGCGAAGCGCACGCCATGTTCGCGCGGAAGGGCTGGCGGCCGCTTAATGGTCTCAGCGTCGTCATCGGCCTGGATTTCCTCCTGGCGGCGATGCTGCGCGACACCAGCGCACTCCTGCTCGAGGTGGGAATCAGCGCCTTGGTGATCGGCTCCTTTGTGTGGCTGCTGGCGACGCGCCCGATGGGCGCGGTAACCGTCGTCGACTGGGCGCTGACGCTGGCGATCCCGTTGTACCTTGGCTGGCCACTCGCCCTGCTGCTTGCGCTCCGTGGTGAGGGAACGGGACCGACCGTGGCGGGCTTCTGGTGGACGCTCCTGCTCTTGTTGGGCGTGTGGGCCAACGACACGGCGGCGCTGTTCACGGGACACGCGTTTGGGCGCGGGGGACGCCACCAACTCGCGCCGCAGATCAGCCCCAACAAGACCTGGGAGGGCGCCCTCGGTGGCTTTATCTGTTGCATTCTAGCGGTCTCTCTGGTCGCGGCCATCGCTGACCGCGCGCTTGCGCGTCCGCTCGTCCTGCCCTGGTACTCCTGCGTCCTGCTCGGCGCGCTTATCTCCGTCGCGGCGACGCTCGGTGACCTGGCGAAGTCACTGCTCAAGCGCGGTGTTGGGGTAAAGGACAGCGGAACACTGCTGCCCGGCCATGGCGGCGTCCTGGATCGCGCCGATAGTCTGCTCTTCGCGGCTATCATCGTGTACTTCGCTGCTTCCTTCTCTGCCACCGGCCTGCGCGGGCTCTGATCGACTGTGATCGGCTGTGATCGGCTGTGATCGATGGAACAGAGAACTGCGCGTCCGCGGGCGTTTGAGAGGCGCGCTGATGGCGCATGCGCTCGCTCCCGGTTGACCGGCCCGTGGTACCCGGCCGTTGCCTGGGTAGCGATCTGCAAGTGTAGACCGATGAGTAGGTCACCGACACGCTTTCCATGTCGCAGCCGCTTCGGGTGTGTCTGCCGGAGGCGAAGCGAACAGGCGGACCACTTGCGCGCACGGAGCCGCCAGCAGGAGCGCCGCTGTGATCCCCTGCAGCAGCCGATATGCGCGCTGGACTGCAAGCCCAGGCGCCGGTCGTCGCGATGACACGAGAGCGGCGCTGAAGACAGCCAGCTGGGCCACTGCCGCGGCTTTGCCAATGACCGTCGAGCCCACTGGGGGCGAGCGATGCAGGACAGCGTGGCTGAGCGCGGCGGCGAGCACGGGCACACCAAAGCGCGCACACAGCAACGCGAAGAACCACCTGGGCAAAATGCGCTGGGCAGCGAAGGTCAGCCCAAGCGCGAGCCAGAAGCTGCCATCGGCTTCAGCGTCCAGGTAAGCGCCCAGGCGCGTGACGCGTCGGCGCCGCCGCGCCACCGCCCCATCCAAGACATCGGAGGCGGCGCCAAGGCCCAGCAGCGTTCCCAGGATGACCCGATCACGCACTGGGCGGCCGCCGAGGAGATGCGCCCAGAGATATCCAGCGATCGTGCGACGCAGCAGCGTGAGGGTGACGGGTAAACCAAGCGTGTCCCATGGCGGAGCCGCGCGTGTCCGGGCGTTCATCCCAAGATGGAGATAGGTGTCACCTTGGGTGACGCCCCATGTGACAACACGCCGGGTACCGCACGTAGCGCCGCTTGCTGATCGCCGCGCCAGGCTTCCAGGGCGAGGCCAGCGATCTCGGCCAGCGCCAGACGCGCCGCCGTGCGTTTCCAGCTGGCGACCAAGCGCGGAGAGGTCTGTGCTGTCGCCTGCAACCGGCACCAGCGATCCACCATGCGGCGCCACCACCCCTGAATGGCCGGCGGGCGCTCGAATCGCAGCGCCACGCCATGGTCCTGCGCCACCGTCGCTGGGGTGTGCAGTGTATCCACTCCCGCCTCCCTCTGGACCGATCAGTGACATCCCACGCAGGCATGACCACCGTAGGACACCGCGCGCGCTCTCACATCGGGGCAGCGCCACCGCCTCCGCTGCGCGCTGTCCTGTGTCAAGCGGAAGATCGCCTTGCGTACGGGCGAGCGCCTGTTCAACGATGTCGACATACTTCGCAGGATCAAAGAGGAGCGCTGTGTGCCCCATGTCGTCCAACTGCACGAACTGCACAGTGCGCCCAAAGAGCTGTTCATACCGCGGGAGATCCTTCGCACTTTGCGTCGGGTCGTCTGTGGCGCTCAGGATGATGACCCGTCCAGACCAGTCACGGTATGCTGCTGGAGTAACAAGGCCAGAGCGAATCACATCAGCAGCGACAGCAAAATGGGAGACCACATCTGCGCGTGTGAGGTCATCTCGCAGCACGGCCTCGATGGCCTGCCGCCACTCAGCGCGCTGCGCCTCAGGCACGCTCACCATGTGTTGGCAGTCCGCTCGCCAGCACACGCTTTACGAGCGACTCGGGTAGGACATGCGCGAGCGCAATCGCGGCGTACTCGACGGGCAGCCAGGCGTTCCCATAGTTGGCCGGGTCTGAGCTCGACATGAGCAAGACTTGCGGGGCGCTGCCTATGCGCACGCGATGCGCCAGATAGGCTTGTGCGAGGAAGCCGCCATAAGACTGGCCCGCCAGCGTGAAGCGCTCGACATCTTCCGCATGCAGAATAGCGTCAAAGCCGGCGTTGAACGCCTTGATCGTCTGCACGGGGGGATGATCGGGAGCGAGGACCGTATGGTGGGCAGCTAGCCGCTCCAAGAAAGCGTACCCGAGCGCAGCTCGGCGCAAGCCGCCGGTGAGCCACAGGAGAGGCGCCCCGTTCCCGAGGCGGTAGTAGCGCCAGGCCACATCGTCACTGCGGATGGTTTTGCCATGGCGCTCCGCAAAGTCGCGCATCCGCTCTTGGATTGTCATCCCCGCGTCTCCCGACTCACAATCAGTTGTGACTGGCTAGTAACACGCGCCTCGGATACACTTCCGACCCAGCCTCGTGCTCTGGTGCCTGGACATACTCGGCGAGCTGGGCCAGTCGCGCATCCAGGTCGCGATAGAGGTCGCGTAGCTGCTCTGGCCCTGCAGCATACAAGCTGGGGATGTTGGAGCATGCTAGAGCCACATCGAGGTCGGCCGCTGCCTCCCGCAGATGGGAGATCGCGCTGACCACATGCTGAGGACCAGCGCCCGCGATAGCGCTCGTGGGCCAGCAGATCGTAGTAGATATGTTGTGCCTCCTCGGCGGGCGACTGTCCGCGCCCATGACTCGACTATCCTCGCCCCGCTTGCGGCCGGCATTGCGTAGTGCGGATCGCTGCGGACAGAGCGGGAGGGATGGCTGCATCCTGCCCCCACGCGGGGAACGATCGGGCCTGGCGCTGTCCACGCAGCGGCTCACGCCTCCCGTACGAAGAGACAGTACGGGTTGAGTCTCTATCGACATTCACAACACTGCACAGCAAGATCACAAGCTCTTCACACCTCATGACGCCTCCGACACAGCGGGGTTACAAATCAGGCGTTCTCACCCGCAACGATGGGCTCGTTGAGAAGTACAAACACGCAGCAAAACGTCACGCCCATCTCTCACTTCTTCCTGTTCTCCTGCCAGGCCACGCCTTCGGGAGTCACCAGGCAGCATCGGGAATCATGCTGTAGCGTCTGGAAGTCCATGGCGCTTGGAGTATGGAGCATGCCCGCCGCCCACGAAAACCACCAACCCCCACCCGTAGCGCCTGCAGAAGAATCGAGGGGGTATTGTGACGCCATATCCGCCAAGGGGAAGACGGCTGTGATGCGCGGGCGCCAAAATGAATTGCCTCTGTGGGAGCGGCCAGGCTGACGCCGACCGAGAATTGAGGGTGCGCCTGGTTCAATCCTCGTCACGGGGCGCAGATCTCGGTGCAGCGATGCGCTGAATCTCCGACGTGAGCACGAGGACGGAAGCACGAGATGGAAGGAGGGTGGCGATGACGACGAGGACGAAGTCGTTGACGACGTCGTTTAAGACCGACGCGGAAGTCCAGGACGATGTCTGGGATGAGCTTCAGTGGGATGGGCGGGTTCAGCCGACGGAGGTCGGCGTCTCGGTCAAAGAGGGTGTCGTGACGCTGAGCGGGCACGTCGATACCTACACGAAGCTCTGGGCGGCGGAGGAGGCGGCGCTGCGGGTGCGCGGCGTCAAGGCGGTGGCCAACGAGCTTGAGGTGCGCTTGCCCAACATGGCGGAACGGACCGATGAGGAGTTAGCGCAGGCCGTGACGTGGGCGCTGACCTGGGCGGCGGATGTGCCGACAGGCCACATGCATGTCGTGGTGTCCAAGGGGTGGGTCACGCTCTCAGGTGAAGTGGATCAGCTCGTGCAGCGCGACGCGGCATTTCGTGCGGTGCGCCATCTCGCCGGTGTGCGTGGGGTCAACAATCTGCTGACTGTGCGTCAGCCCACTCCGGCTCCTGCCGATGTGAAACAGCGCATCGAGCGGGCGCTGGTGCGCAACGCCGAGGTGGACGCCAAGCGGATCAGGGTGGAGATACAGGAGCACACCGCTCTCTCTGGGGGTCGTGCGCTCGCACAGCGAGCGACGCGCCGCAGCAGACTCTGCCGTGTCGGCGCCAGGTATCACGGCTGTAGAGAACCACCTCCATATTGAGGAGTAGGGAACTACCAGACGTGTGTTTGGGGCTGACAAGGCACAGTACGGGCATGCCCGCCGGGCAATCCTTTCTGTCTGGTCAGTTGACGAGTCGAGCTCGTTTACAGCCTCTTGTCAGGCGCGCGAGACGCACATGTGGCGCGAGCGGGCGGCGGTGCGAGCCTGGCAGGGACGTTTCGGCAGCAGGTAGACGACGCCAACCTTGGTCAAGAGGCGGGTGGTTGTTGCAATATGAAGGACGAAAGCACAAACCGCTCCCGGGAGAGCGCTTTCCTCGAGCCGGGAGCGGACGCATGTGCGGCGGCGATCCGAACGAGGAGGGGGAGTGGATGCGCAGAGTACGACGCGTGGCAGTGGTGACGAGCGGCGGAGACGCGCCAGGCATGAACGCCGCTATCCGCGCAGTGGTGCGGAGCGCGAACGCGCATGATGTGCAGGCGCTCGGTGTGTTCGGCGGCTACGCTGGCCTCGTCGAGGGACGCTTCCAGCCTCTCAGCGATCGCAATGTCGGCGGCATCTTACAGCGTGGCGGCACGATCCTGGGCTGTAGCCGCTTTCCCCCATTTTGTGACGCGCCAGCGCAGAGTGAAGCCATCGACCAGCTCCGCCGCGCCAAGGTCGACGGTCTCGTCGTGATCGGGGGCAACGGCTCACAGTGTGGAACATTGGCGCTGCACGAGCAGGGCCTCCCAGCGGTCGGCGTCGCGTCAACCATCGACAACGACCTGGCGGAAACGGAGATGACCATCGGCGTCGATACCGCACTCAACACGGCTGTTGGCTACATTGATCGACTCAAAGACACTGCGAGCTCACACCATCGCGCGTTTATCGTCGAAACGATGGGGCGCGCGTCTGGCTATCTCGCGCTCATCGCCGCGCTAGCGACCGGTGCCGAGGTAGCGCTTGTGCCTGAGGTCACGCTTAGCGCCGAGGAGGTCGCGGCGGATGTGCAGGCGAGCTACACCCGCGGCAAGGCGCATTACATCGCCGTTGTGGCGGAGGGAGCGACGCCCACTGCCCGCGAGTTGACGGAGTACCTTGGCCAACACGCGAGCGGCTTTGAGGCGCGGTTGACGGTGCTGGGGCATGTCCAGCGCGGTGGCGCGCCAACCATGTGCGATCGGCTGTTGGCCAGCCAGCTCGGCGCGGCGGCGGTAGAGAAGCTCATGGTGGGCGGTTCAGGCGTTCTGATGGGTCGGCGCCATCACGCTGTCGACGCCATCCCCTTGGAGGCAGCCATCCAACCGTGCCAAAAGGTGACGCCAGAGCTCCTCGCACTCGCACGGACGCTGGCGCGCTAGCAGGTGCCAACGCCTTTATCGAGACGTTCTCCAGACGCAGCGGCGGAGCGGCGTGGCGAGGTGATCGAGCAGGGCGTGGGGAACGTTCTCGACATCATCCGCCATGGGGTGAGAGCAACTGTCTTGAGGGTCAAGTGGCGAGCGGCGTCGGCTGCCACGGTGTGCGGTCGCGCAGGACAGCATGGAGGATGGTGAGCAGCTTATGCATGCAGGCGGTCAAGGCGACCTTCTTCGGTTTGCCACGGGCGATGAGCTGCCCATAGAAGGCGCGCAAGACGGGGTTGTGGCGCACGCCGACCAGGGCCGCCATGTAGAGCGCCGTGCGCACCTGCCGCCGACCGCCCCAAATGGCACGGGTCCCGCGCCACGTCCCACTGTCGCGATTGAGCGGCGCCAGCCCCACTAGCGTGGCAATGTGCTTGACGGAGCCCTGGCCCAGCTCGGGCAGGTGGGCGAGTACCGTCCGCGAGACCGTGGGGCCGACCCCGGGCACACTGCGCAGCAACTGGTCCCGTTCGCGCCACACCGGGCTCGCGCGCAGCAGCTGGTCCAGTTCCCCATCCCACTCCTTAAGCGCCTGCTCCAGCCAGGCGATGTGCTCCGCGACCTTGGGACGCACCGGCGGCAGGGCCTGCTGCAAGCGATTCTTTTCCGCCGTCAGCATGCCCACCACTTGGCGGCGGCGCTCGACCAGGGCCGCGAGCGCCTGGCTCTGCGCGTCAGGCAACGGGCGCGGCTCAGGGCGGATCGCCTCGGCGAAGTGCGCCAGCACCGCCGCGTCCAAGGCATCGGTCTTGGCCAGCTGGCCGGTCGCCTTGGCGAAGTCGCGCACCTGGCGCGGATTAACGACTGCCACCGGCAGCCCAGCCAGCGCCAGCGCCGCCACCACCAAGCGCTCCAAGCCGCCAGTCGCCTCAAGGACAATCAGGGAGGGACCGAGCGGTCGCAGCTGGTCCAGCAGCTCGGCGATGCCCGCCTCGTCGTTGGCGCAGCGCCAAGCGTCTCTCCCAGGGCGCAGCGCCACATCCAGCGCCGCTTTGCTTACATCGATGCCGACGACGATGGCCGCCGCTGCCGCATGCTCTTGCGTGTCCATACACCCATTCCTCCCTCGACCCTGGCCGTCCCGGCCTTGCACGATCCGGGCTTGCATGCCCAGGCAACTGTTCGGGTTCCTCAGGGGAGCGTGGCGCGACGACCCAGGCTCTCACACGGTCTCGACCGACCCGAGGGGAAACGATCTATCGCACCACGCACATCGAACAACGTCTATGACCAAGATAGGGGAACAGTCGTCTCTGTCCACAGACGCTGGCGCACGCAGGCAAGCGGGTCGCTGAAGGTCTGCGTGACCGAGCAATACCAAGCGGTTTGCCCAATCTGCGTGGAGCCTTCAGTCATGGACTGGTGCGCAAGCAACGGCATGAGCGAGAAGAGACGGAGCAATGCTGGGGTCGTCCAGGCGACGCGATGCACAACTCGGGCCGCTGACCCCTCTCAAGGCGAGTGCCGGCGCGTGCCGGCGCGTGCCGGCGCGTGCTTGACCAATCACTACCTGCAAGCTGAAGGAGATCGCGGCAGAGATCGAAGGGGATTCAGCGTGGAGCAGCCACCGTGGGGCGAGTCGCACCGCAGCCAAGCAGGCTGCGCCTCGCCACGGGGAGTCGTCAGGGAGCGCCTGACCCTCAGGTACTGTCGCCTGCTTTGTTGTCATCGAGGCGTCGCTCTTGCGTGGAGGGCGCCGCGCTCGCCTCCACTTCGCTCGAGTCCACTCCGCTCGTTACCGCTTGCCGATGGAACGCGTACGCTCGGATCGTCGTGCAGACCGCAACCGAGCAGGACTCATAGTACTCCTCGCGGCCCTTACGTTGAGTCTCAACATGCTCCGGCTGGAGACGCCAGGTGTCGAGCGCTTCCTCAGAAGCGAAGCGCGCGATCACGACCTCATCACCGTCGGCAGCCGTGTAGCGCTTCACCGAGACGCACCCCGGCATTTTCCGCACCAGCTCATTCATGCGCTCCGAACGCGCCTCATAGTCGTCCAGGTCTGCATCCTGCCGCAACTCGGTCTCAAAGAGGACGATCACCATACAACCCTCCTTCCATGTTGCGCTTGCCTTGTTCCCTCGTCATCCGCGCATTCCGATCACCGCGCCTCACGAGCGCGTAGGCTGGGCCTCTTCCCATGTCAACACTCATGAGGCATGGGGTCAACGTGCGAAATGCGTACGCGCCATGACCGTCCCTCTCCGCTTTCCTTACTTCAGGGGTACGAATGCGGTGCGCTACGCCAGGATTTGCCGACGGGCCATCGGAACAGCTACGCTCCGTCGCTGAGCCGACCATGATCGATCAACCAGCGAGCGAAGGCCAGTTGGCGTTCATTGAGGTCGAGCTCGGCGCATTCGGGATGGCCACCGAAGCGCGCCCGTATCTCCCTCAGCTTGGCGAGTTCATCCTCGGTAAATCCTTCACGCAGGTCCGCCATGAGGCTGAGGGAGCACTTGGATTTGACGTATTCCACGTGGACATTGGTGGATCTCCCTCTGCCAGTCGGACTGGCCACGCGCCACTGAGAACCGCCTGCTGCACCATTGCCGAAGACGAGTGGCATCACCTGTAGGCGCTCAGCATGGCTGACGCCGCACCAGAACCCTCACAAGACGCTCGTTGACATCACGCACGCATCTGGCCTCATGAAACGCGATCTCGGGCCTCCATGTGCTGACGTCCATATCCGTGCACGGACTGGGTTGCCTCAGGACGTCCCGTTCACATGCAGAGTCTGGGTAGAGCCTGCATGTGATAGCCCTGAGTCGGGCATCGATGTTGGCTGGCACAATCTCGTGCGCCAACATTTATCTCTCCCCTTCCTTACACTGCCTGCGCCACCACGCGACACGCGACGGCGTGCTCCCTCTGCGATCGAGCGCAACCTGTGCGGCCAGTGCACAGGGCGTGATCGATCTGTAGGGATGCCTGCTACGCTCTTGGTGGAGAGCGCAGTCCCTCTCCTAGATCGAGGTCTCCATGCGTACGCCTCATTCACTGCTCGATCGTGTTGTGCTGAGTGTGCGCTGGCTCGCCCGGGTGACGGAGCGCTGTCTTTGCGGTCGGGGTGTTCGGCCCTGCTCGTGTATAGACTCGGCGAGACCATCACCGGTGTGTCTACCAGCGTTGATCCATGGACGCTTCTGTTCTTGGCGTTGGCGGCGATTGGAGCGGTCCTCGCCTGGTCCTCGGAAGGCTGAGGTGCGATCCTGACCGTCGTTGGGCTCTATGCGGCGCTGATCGAGACGACGCAGGGGCTCATGGATGCTGGCAGCTGGCTGACACTTGCCCTCGGCGGCCGCCTTTCCTCGCGTGTTGGGGCTATAGTCTCTTGCCGCTCAAGCGCACCGCGCCGCTAATGCCGCCGCATGAAACGCTGCCGACACCAGCACACCATGAGCGGGAACTCG
Source organism: uncultured bacterium (assembly GCA_963733745.1). GTDB lineage: Bacteria > Chloroflexota > Ktedonobacteria > Ktedonobacterales > JADMIN01 > DASWAC01. The sequence goes on along the minus strand of CAVTFE010000069.1, from coordinate 94,312 downwards.
GGTCGGCGCGACCGCTCCTCGCGCTAGCCCATCCCTACTCCGAGTATAAGTATCTGTAGATAAAATAGCAGGGGAGCGATACTGGTCAGGTAAAACAGGAAAAGGCTCGGGATCCGATCCTTCTGGATCTGAAGACATTCGAACAGGAAGCGCTTCGAGCCTTTCATCGCCATAGGTATCGGCCGGTTGGATGTTGGCGCGATGCATGTTCGCGTTGGCAGACGCTGTAGTCGTAGGCGCCTACGCTGGCGGCTGGAGGCGGCTCTGGGTGACTTCTTCGGCGCCATCTTCCTCATCGCAGGGCTGTAGGCACTCTTGAATCCGACACAGACCTTCCTCGCCGTCGCCGATACGCTGGGGTTCCTCTTCCTGGTGATCGGCATCTTCTGGATCGTTGGCGTCGCCACGAAGCAGATGAATCCACTCTCGTGGCTGGGGCTGATCGCGGGCATCCTTTTCGTGGGTTGGGGTTCTGGGCCAGCGGGCAGTTCTTCTTCACGCGGGCGTCTACGCTCCTGGTATTCGCGGGGATCTGGGCCCTGCTACATGGCATCACCGACATCGTCAAGGCGTTTCAGATCAAGCGGTTGGGTAGCTTCTCCCATGCCCATTTGACGCCGGAACGTGTGCGAGCCCTGCTTGGCTATCTACCGCGGCACTGAACCGCGCCTACAGTGCTTCCCACCGCTCTCGGGCCTGGCTGACGTGGTCAGGGCAACCCACGACCATGACTTCAGCCAACTCTTCTGGCGACGTGATCTTCACCCTGGAGACACGTGGAGCGCCTCAGCTTGGAATGCGTGGCCAGCAGATAGCCGACGCCGACCTTGGTCAAAAGGTAGTGGGGATGGGTGTGGTCGTCTTCGATCTTGCGGCGTAGCCGGTTGATGTTGACTTGGAGCATGTGGCTCTCGCCGAGGTATTCCGACCCCCACACGTGCTCCAGCAGCAGATCCTGCGTGATGACGCGCCCAGCGTTCTGCGCCAGGTACGCCAAGAGGCTGTACTCGGTGGGCGTCAGCGCTTCATGCCCACGTCGTCACCAGATGCTGCGCGTACTCGATCGTTAGATCTCCGATCGTTGTCGTGGCGCTCAGCCGTGCGATCCGCGGCGACTGCGAGCGCCGCAACACCGCCCGCACCCGCGCCAGCAGTTCTTCGACACTGAACGGTTTGGTGAGATAGTCGTCGGCGCCTAGGTCGAGACCGTGGATCTTGTCCGCATCCTCTCCACGGGCCGTCAGGAGCATGATGGGCACGGCGGAGAACTCCCGCACCCGCTAGGTGACAGTGAAGCCGTCCAGGCGGGGCATCATCATGTCGAGCAGCACGAGATCGGGGAGTGCGCCTCGATCTGTTCGAGCGCCGCCTGCCCGTCGCTCACCGCGATCACCTCAGTAGCCCTCGAGTTGCAGGTTGCGCGTGACCAGCCGCAGGATCTGGGGATCGTCGTCGGCGGCCAGGATCGTCGTCTTCTTCGCCGGCATGCACTTTCCTTCAGCAAGGGATGCGCCCGCTCGCGACGCTCAGCGCTGGGATGCATCGTGTCATGTCTGCAGCCTGCGTCGTGGTGAGGGGCAGCGTCACAAAGAACGTGGTTCCCTTGCCCTCACACGACTCGAACCAGATGCGCCCGCCATGCTGCTCGACCAACCCACGTGAGATATAGAGTCCCAACCCCGTGCCGCCGATCTCCGCCTGCCGCGCGTTGTCGGCACGCACGAAGCGCCCAAAGATGAGGGGTTGCTGCTCCAGCGGAATGCCGATCCCGTGATCCTGGATCTGCAGTTCGACTTCCCCGCTGGTTGGATTGCGGAGCGCTAGCCGAATGAGGATGGGTCCGCCCTCCGGACTGTACTTGATCGCGTTCGAGAGCAGATTCATCAGCACCTGCTCGATGCGTGTGGGGTCGATAGTGACAATGATCTCCTCATCCTCGGCACGTGCGGACCTTCTTGCCACGCTTCCTGCTGTCGTGGGTAGGGTGGACGCGTCCACCTCGACAGTCACAGGTGGTTGGTGATTGTGGGTTGAAGTCGGCGCACGACCCGTTGGACCAAGGCGACGAGATTGGTTGGAGTGGGATACAACCCGACCAGCCCAGCCTGCAGCCGGGTCACATCCAGCAGATCATCGGTCAACTCCGTGAGCCGATCCGTCGCCAGATCCACCTCCTGCAGCATCTCCTGTTGCCAGTCGACGAGGGGAGTACCCCTGCCCCGGCTCGTCTGGTCAGCAGCGTGCCAATCGCGGCTTTGAGCGCGGTCACCGGCGTGCGCAATTCGTGGGCCGCCAGCGCAATGAACTCATCTTTGAGGTACTCCGCCTCTTTGAGCACATGCACATCCTGCTGGATCACCAGCGCCAGCGGCTTGCGCTCGGTCCCCGTCCGCGGCTGAAGGCATGCTCACGGGTATGTCCGCGGGTCGTCAACTCCCGGTGGGCCATGCCGACCCGCTGCCAGTACGAGAACGTCAGGGGCGTGGCGTTCACCAGGAGGGGAGCGCATCGCCGTGCGGCCGATGGATGATTTCCTGAAAGTGCAGGATGGACTGTCCCTCACGCAGCGCCCGCAACGTCACCCACTCCTCAGGAGGCAGTGAGTGTCCCTGCGCATCGGTGAGGCGGATGTGGTGCTGGTCTAAGAAGTCCTGCATGGGCTGCTCAGTATGCCACAGCGCGCCCCAGCTGCTCGTCGCCGCCCGATTGGCCAGCACCAGGCGCGCATCATGTCCATGCACGACATAGACCCCGTTGGGGAGCGCGTCGAGGACCTGCTGCAAGAAGGCGAGTTGCGCCAAGGTGGTGGCCTGGGCCGAGGCCTCCAGCTCTTCCGCGCGCCGGCGTTCGGTGATATCGCGGTTGATCTCCAGAATCGCACTAGGCCGTCCGTCCGGATCTCGGATCAGCGCCTGCCGGCTCTCGACAATCACCGTGCGTCCATCCGGACGGGTATGGATCAGCTCCCCATCCCACTGGCCCTCACGCTCCAGCTGCGCCTGCACGGTCGCGAGCGCCGTCGGGAAGCGCGTCTTGAAGAGGATATGCGTGACTTGCCCCAGCGCTTCCTGCGCACTCCAGCCGTAGAGCGCTTCCGCCCCAGTGTTCCACGAGAGCACACGATTGGCCAGATCGCGCACCAGGATGGCGTCGTGCGCCAGATTGATCAGGTCGCTCTGCAGCTGCAGACGCCGCAGCAGCTCCGCACGGTCACGCTCGAGTTGGCGTTGTGCGCTGACATCGCGGATGGCCGCGCTAACGAAGAGGCGTCCCTTGATCGTACACGGGCGCAAGCTGATGTCTACGGGAAACTCCTCGCCGTCTTGTCGCCGGCCCACCAGCTCCAGCCCGATGCCCATAGGACGGGTATGCGGCTGGGCGAGGTAGGTGGTGCGATGTCTAACATGTCGCTCGCGCAGGCGAGCAGGAAGCAACAGATCCACCTGCTGGCCAAGGAGCTCTGTAAGCGCATACCCAAAGAGCTCGGCAACGGCGGCGTTGGCCTCGAGGATGACACCGTGGTCATCGATGACGAGCAGCGCATCGGGTGAGAGCGTCACGAGCTGCTTGAGGCCACTCAGAGTCGTCACGGACACCTCGGCGCGCTCTAGCTTGTCCAGTTGCCTTGGCGAGTGGCTTGCGGTCTTCACCGCAGGCGCAACATCCGCGGATCCCATATCGCACACCTTCCCTCATGCCGCAGAGCCGGTCTCAAGCGCCGCTTGACCACGTTGGAGAGAGGCAAAGAAGTCAAGCCAATAAGATTCGTGATTGGATTGTGATTGGATTGTGATTCGTTTGTGATGCAGTACTCAGCATACCTCGCGATTGCTTGATCGACAACAGGCACACTGCGCGATCTCATTTCATTTCATTGCGCCGGGCGCACCGGAGGGGATTTGCACTCCAGCAGAGCGATTGTAGTGGCTGCCAGTCACAGGATGTGTCGTGGCAGAGCGCCCACGAGCTTCCGCCGCTGTGAGTGCTCTCGCGAGCGCCAGCCCTGTTGACAGGTAGACCAAGGCGGTCACACTGATGAGGCCTCTTCCAAGGCGGTAGCGTTTGCTCTGGCTGGATGGCGAAATCGCCACGCGAAGGAGGCGAACCCTGCGAACGCGCGACCTCTGTGTGCGACTGCTGTGAAGGAAGGCGCGACACGATTGCATTCACCAGGCATCGCTGCCTTGGTCCAACTACTGCTTGTGACACCGCTGTGACGCCAGAGCCTTGTGGTCTCATGGGCCATTGGGTATGCTGGAAGGCTCAAGAGAACGACCCAGCGCGGGCAGCGTCGCTCATTCGAATGTGTCCTCATGTTCAGGTATCGTTCCCTGAGGATGAGGTCGTGAGTAGCTTCTCGACGTGCACATGCCAAGAGAAGCATGCCTAGTCCAAGCAAGAGATGGGGCCGCACCCCACCCCTGTACGGCAGCGTCGCTCAAATGAGCGCAGCAATGCGTCACAGAGCGGCGCTTTACTTATGCCCGAACATCTTTAAGTCCCGGAGCGCCTTCGGCAACACCACCGGGTCACCGCACAACGCTATGTGCATACTGTACTCTTCCTTGCCACCTCACGAGATGGGCTTTGTTCCACTTACATCGCACACCCTTCGAGCAGTAAGCATAAGTCGTCCGATGGAGGTGGCGCCTGCTTGTCTTTTAACCATGAGGAGGCGAGCGACGAGCGCAGGGAGCAGTCGCTGACAGCGGGAGGACGAGGTGGCAGTCTGAGTTAGGCGACTTGGGAGGCGCTGAGGATGGCCTTGGTCATGGCTGGATAGCGCGTCGCCCGGCCCGAGCGCTTGCCTTTGGGGCGTCCAGGAGAGCATCCACAGGGTTTTGGCGCGCGCGCCAGGATCGGGAGCCGTGGCAACAGGAGCGAAAACGCCCGTTGGACGCGTGTCGGGGTGAGTTTACCCGGCGGCTGCACCTGCTGCCACGGCAGCGGATGGTCTTGCGCGAGCGGTCGAGCCAGACGCAACTGAGTATAGGCCAGCACCACCAGCCAGGTCCAACGATCCGCCTGTTCGGGATGGCGCAGCCGGGGAAGCGTCCAATTGAGCGACTGTTTGAGGAAACGGAAGGTGTGTTCCAGGTCGAAGCGGCGTACGTAGGCGCGCCAGGCGCGATCCAGATTGGGAAGGGACGCGGGATCTTGGGGGGTATGCCACCAGAGCCAGAGCGCTTGCGGCTCGCGGGTATGCTGGGGCAGACGACTCACCTCGACGAGCAAGAGCGTTCCGCGGACGATCGGCCGCCGGCCGCGCGCATCCCGCTGAGCGTGCTGGCCGTGTGTCTTGGGATGTAGCCCGGTCCACGCGCGCACGCGCACCGTGCCATACTGCTCATCCTCGACAGTGAGGTCATCCGCAGGAGCGGGCCAAGTCTAGGACGCATCGCAGACGAACTTGCGGCCGTGACGGCGTGGTCGTCCCGTGTGCGGCTGGGTAGTCGGCTCCGCGTAGAAACAGCGCCCAGACCGCAGGCGCACCAAAATAGCGGCACGAGTGTCACCTAGCGCTTGAGTGAGCTGCACGGGATCGTACCCAGCGTCAAAGAGGAACCACGGCAGCGGGCCCGTCGTGGGCAGGTGCGGGACAAGGGTCGCGATCTGCTCGGCGGCGACGGCATTGGCATTCTCTTGGGGGCGCAGCCGCCGCACGCGCAGAGGCGCCGTCCAACTCTCCCGCGCGAAGCCGACCTGCGCGATCCACGAATAGGCCCAGCCCGCGACGATGGGTTGCCCCGCCGAGTGGCGCGAGGAGTGGTAATAGAGCGCGCGCCCTGGACTCGTTTCGGCATCGCAACGCGGCCAGACACTGACATCGACGGCATAGATCGGCTCACCTCCCATCAAGGGATGCTGGGTGAGCAACGGCTCCAGGCAGGTGGCGCGGATCTCGCCGACCGCGAGCGCGTCGTAGAGACTGCCCCAGCCACGCTGATGCTGCGGCTGCACACTCAGCAAGGGCAGCGAGGAGACGGGTCCCGTCGTCAGTAGGGTGTCGCACAGCTCGAAGAGCGCGTCTCGTCGACGCCCACAAGCCGTGTAGGCCGCAGCGCGAAAGGCGGCCAGCGAGGCAAGATGAGTGGCTTCCATACCCCTCACTCTGTCACGCTGCGCCGCTTGCCTGAAGCAGTGCGAGACCCGTCACCGGGTTAAATCACAAGCTAAGAGCGTGTTATGAACCTGTCACGAACGCCGTAGAATAGCGTCGATCTGTCGGGAAGAGCGCGAGAAGGAGGTTAGAAACCTCGTGTTTTCGCTCACATCCACGCGATAATACGCCCTTTGAGGCGAGTTCATAACACCCTCTAAGATGGCTTGCCATTCAAATTCCGCTTGTCGCTTGTCGCTTGTTGCCCCTGGTTGCCAATCGTCATCTTCGTGGGCTGCCAGGTAGCCGCGGAGCCACGCGCGCTGCCAGGTCGTTCCTGTGGTCGCGCTGGATGTGATAGCGACGGGTGGGAGAGCGTCTGCCGCTTTAGCCCTGTTCGGATTGGCGGAACCGGAGGCAAGGTCGCGCAGCCAGTGGGTCATCAGGACATCCGCTGACTCGCCGCGTTCAGCGGCGGCGGTGGACATGATCGCATAGTGCTGGTCAGAGAGCTCAATCACCTTGCCCATGGGAGACCTCGCAATCAATGGAGCGCCGCTGCTCTTTCGTTCCTACTTCGCCACGATGACGTTGCCACACAGGATCGGCGCGGAGTCGATGTAGCTGTCCAGGTTGGTCCCACGATAGGTGATGACATACCACGTCCCACTCGGCACACTTGCGGTCCCCGTGATCTGGGTCGTGCTCTTGGCCGAGCCTGAGCTGTTAGCTGTCAGGGGATATAAGCCGTGGAATGTCGTGTTGCTCTGCTTCTCACAGGTCCCCTGCCGGACAAAGAGCGGGTGCGTCGAGCCTGGCTCCAACCCATCCGCGGTGACCGTCACGAAGAGCGAACCACTTTGGACGGTGAACTGGGCGTAGCCGGTCGCCGTCATGTTAGGTCCGACGCCCTCGGTAAAGATGACCGTGCCGGTCGCGGGCTGCCCGGATGGCCCGAGCAGCGCGGGAACGTTGGCGCACGCCAGCGCCAGCGTGTCATAGGTGCTACTTCCCGTGCCATTGTGCAGGTCGATGAACCAGCCGCTGGAGGGCTGGGTGGTGGTCACGTTACTGATGGTCACCGTTTTGCTGGCGTTGCCGGTCGCATCCGCCGTGACGGTATCAATTGGGTAGAGGATCGGGCCGTAACTGATGCAGTTGCCGGCGGCGAGCTGCATCGGATGCGAGCTATTGGGCGCGAGTCCGATGAACGAATACTCTACCTGCAGGGTGTGGGCGGTCAGATTGTAGGAGAGGAATGCCGATCCGACCGGCACGTGCTTTAAGGTCGCCGACGCCTTCGGACCGCTCACCGGCGTCGCAGTGACGGTCGGCGTGATCGTTCCACCGGGCGTAGGGGTGGTTGGCGTCGTGGAGGTGGTCGGCGCTGGTGTGCCTGGTGTCTCGGTGACAGGCGTTTTCGTTGGCAGGATCGTCCCCCCACCGATGATGACGGCGGTGCAACCGCTCAACGCCAGCGCGGCCACCAGCATCGCGAGCAGCCCGAGCCGCGTTAGTCTCTGCGCTCTCATCTATCCCCTCCTCTTGTGCTTCCCCGACTGCTGGCGCGTCACCGCGTAACGGACGCATATGATATGGGGCATAAGGCAGAAATGTATCCCATGTGATCTCCAGTATGGCGCTGCGCAGATCACAGAAGATTCGCGGCAAAACGCTCGATGTCACGAATGCGTCACAGGACACCGTCCAGGACACCATCTCAGCACGTATGTCCCTCAAAGCCTTCCCTCGCCGCCGCCTTTGCTCGATGTCCCATCGCGCCAGCTACTCGCTGAGCATCATGCAGCTGTCTCCTGCAAAAGGCCGCGCAGCGTCGCTTTTGAAACGACCTCGAACGTGACACGTTCGTGCAGCGCCGCCGTGGCGCCGTGATCGAAAGGTGAGCTCTCGCATCGATACTGAACGATGGCAGGTACCGCTCGCCTGCGCGCCCTACACAAAGGAGGCGGTCGTCATGAGTCAGTGGCCAGATTTCGATGAAGAACCAATACGAGTCGTCGACGCCGACGCAGCTCCGTCGCCAACCTATGCCATCCCGGCGCCAGTCAACGTCACACCACAGTCGCGTGTCAGGCAATTTGGCCATGAGGTGGCGCGCGTAGGTCTTGCCATCCTCTTGCTGCTTGTCGGTGTGATGAGCTGGATCCTGCTGGCGCTGCCAGCCGGTGTCTTGGGGTGCCTGATGGGCCTAGCCGTGACTGGCGCGCTCATCGCAGGCATGCTGTACGCAGTGCGCGCTTCCCTCTTCTGGCGATCATAAGCCAGTGTCAGCCTGCTGGCACAAAGCCTGTGCTGTGCGTAGGGGCTGGGAAGATGCCAAGCGGAGACGTAGAGATGCGCTATCGGAGCATGCACGAGCCCCACGAACGCAGTTGACGCCTGCCATGGTGACATGCGTGATCGCGCCTGCGCCGACGCATATCCCCGTCTTTGATTCCGTGACGGCCCTAGTCAGCCCAACATTCTTGCCAAACACCCTTCCTGTCTCCTCGCTGGGCTGTCAATCCACGCCATCCAGATCAGCAGGTGAGAGTCCACCACAAGCGCCCGGTGCATGCCAAAGTGGTCCAATGAGATACGCTCGTGAGCAACAGCGCAACGTCCTTGACCTTGCTGTGATGGGCGATTGGTATATCTCTCTCCAGTACACGGACTTCTCCGTGCAGATCACGCGTTAGGAGGCCTCCATGGAATTTCGCCCCGTCTGCGCCATCCCTGGGTGCGGCGGCTTGGGCATATACCGGTGTGGGGAGTGCCGACGCACCTTCTGTGGACGGCATGCGTCTGTGGTCAGCAACACCGCGGAGCATGCTGTTGAGGGTCCCTGGCGTGTGCGTTGCGCCACGTGTCGCCTGAATTTGTCTGCTGAGCCGCCATGGTGGGACAGGTCGAGCGTCGATTGGGTTGAGGCGGAGAGCGCTCCTCGTCGCCTTCCAGCCGATGCGCTCCAGGACAAGGAGTCGGGCGATGCGACGGCAGGGTAACACCGACGCACCCACGCGCGACGAGATCGCGTGGGCATTACGAGAGTGGAGCGCAGCTGTGATCGCCGCTGAGAACAGCGATGAGGCTGAGATCTACGCCGATGCGCTCGAACTCGTCCTGGCCTTTCTCGATGATCGTCAGACCGTTGCTGATCTCATCAACGCCTACACTGCGCCGAGCGCCGACCTGATGTATCTGGTACGCGCGTTGTGCTCAAACGATGAAGGGACGCTCCAGCCACGTGTGCTGCTGGGAGCGGCCTGCGCTCTGCGACTGCGCGAACTGATGAGACAGGCCATTGCGTGATTGTCAACGCTCAGCGGGGTGGCTGGGATGATTGCCGCGCCCCAGCAGCGTACATAGGCTGGTTCGCGATGTCGCCAGCACTCTACTGCAAGCGCCGATGCCCCAGTGGCGAAAGCAGTCCGGTTCGGCATGTTCACGGTCTCGTGAGAGCACAGGACGAGATAGCGCCTGCACGACCAGCGCAGAGACTGCCGCAGCCCTTGGCAAGCTGATCACGTCGAGCCGCAGGATGGGGTGAAACGTGCTGTGAACTTCGTGGACGCAGACGACTCAATACATCTCAGGAACAGGATGGCGACGCCAGTTTGGCTCGATGTAGCCCTCTGGGTCTTGACGCTTCGGCAGCTTCACCGGCTTGCCTGGAATCTCCTCATAGGGGATCTGGCTGAGCAGGTGCGCGATGCAGTTGAGCCGCGCGCGCTTCTGATCATCGGCGTCGATGACGTACCAGGGCGCCTCCAGGGTGTCGGTGGCGGCGAACATCGCATCCCGCGCGCGCGAGTAGTCGTACCAGCAGCGGTGCGCCTCCAGATCCATCGGACTGAGCTTCCACGTCTTGCGTCCGTCGCGAATGGGCACAAGCTCAGGAAGGCGCGTCTTTGCCTGCGCTTCGAGTAGGTCAATGGGATCGGCGCGGTTGATTGGCGGCGTCCAGGCGGCGTGACTGGAACGAGGCGTGGTAGTGCGCAAGGCTCTGCCTACTGCCTCTCGCTGCGCGACCGTCCTCACTCCTGCCCACGATCTATTCGGCTCAACCACATGCTCGAGTGATGAAGTTGTTGTCTGTGGGGTCATTGTCTGCATGGTGTCACCAGCCTCCTCATCATTGCGGAGCGTGCTGCATCGATGACAGCAGATCTGCCTCGGTCGTCCATCTGCTCCAAAGCGACTTTCACGCCTACCTCCGGTTCAGGCTGCAATTCTCAATCCAACTCCTATTGGGCTCGCCAACAAGCCTGTAGCGGTGAAGAGCTCCTCGGACACCAAATGCCTCAAGGGAGCACTCGGGGATCCTGTGTAGATGTCAAGCAACAGTAGATGTCACATTCGTCACGAATCCCTCACGCGACGGAGCGAGCGGTCACGTTTCTGGATCGACGCGCCCCTGACATGCGTGGTCGACTGACGGTGCGCCATGGGTAGAGCAACGACCGGTAGGGAGCGCTCCCCACTGCGGAGCTCGACGAGATGCAAGAACGTGCTCTCCAGAGGTAATGCCGTATGACGTCCGTTCTGACGCACCGCGCAGAGACACACACTCCCCAACACGACTCTGCCGCACTGTGCCCAATACTGCCAGCCAGATCAATCTCGACTGTCGAACCTCTCCCACCAGAAGCCATGACCACTTTGTATGGCGCGTGAAGTGTATCGTGATGCTCTTGAGAGGACGAAATGCTAGCCTGCGGCCGTGGGTAGGATTGACCGATTCCAGCGCGCATACGCAGTGGCGAGGTTCCGTCAGGACCTGCGGCGTACGTATGTATGTATGAAGGGGCGAATTGCCATGATTACTGAACAACCGCGCACCGTGTCCGTGCGCCTCTACGATGTCGAAGACCTGTTCGAGGAGCCTGGGGCTGACGCTGACCGCTTTGTCTCGGGCATCGAGGAAGTCTACCGTGCGGTGAAGGCGCAGACCAGAGTCTTCAGACGGCTCGACCCCTACCAGGTGAGCATTGAGCTCCCCCTCGAGAAGATCACCGACGGGCTAACGGAGGAGGTCAGCGCCAAGATCAAGCGCTATTGCCAGTTCAAGACTGAAGAGAGTCAGCAGGGCTTAAAGACGCTGCGCCTGCAAGGCCTTGATTCGGTGCGGACGGGAGTCTTGGTCCTGATTCCCTGCCTGATCCTTGGGGTGCTCTGCACTTGGCTGTCGCGGATGGGTATCAACGGCTTCCTCGAGGCAATGTTCCTCGTGATAGCGGCGATCTTCATTTTGAGCGCAGGTTGGGTGGCGCTCTGGATGCCGGCGGAGTTCTTTCTCTACGACACCTGGCCATTCCAGCAAGATATGCGGGTCTACCAACAGATCGCCGAGGCGGAGTTGGTGATCAATGAGCGCTGGGTGGAGGCGTCAGAAGACGAAGCGGCAGGGGAAGGTGAGTCAGCGCCCCGCAGGGACGAAGCAGCCGTTCCAGCGTGAGCGTATACCACCTGCACACGAAGCGATGAGTCGCGAGCCGCAGAACCCGCACTGGTCGGGTTGAGTGGAAATTCAGGAGGAGCGACATGCCAGAACGGCGAGAAGAACGGCGACCTTTGGCCGCGGTTGCGCCGCGACGCGCTGTCAGATGTGCCAGACGCTGGTGTGGATTGGCGACGATTTCTGGATCGAGGTCGGACTCGATGTGATGGCCCACCCCGCCCGGCGAAGCGGTTGGATCACCGATTCAACAAGTGCGCCATTCCGACATACCACCAGTGAATGTGAGTCGGAAGTAGCAGTGAAGGTGGCGTGTCATGAAGCGGTGGATGACCGAGCGCCCAGATGAGCGCCACCCCTTCTGGACGGTCCTCGTGCTGTTCCTGCTGGTCTTGCCGTTTCTCCTGGCGTTGATCTACTTCAACTTGGCGGCGCACGTGTTCACGCTGCTCGGACTCTCGACTGCCGGCGCTGCCCTCCTGCTCGGTCTGTCCCTGATTGGTGGGCTCATCAACATTCCATTGACTCGCCGCCGCATCGAGGTAGCGCCTGATCCGGCGCTTGAAAGTCTCTCCCCACTCCTGCGCTGGCTGCTCCCCTTCGTCCACTACTATCCATCGGCAGTCGTAGAGGAGGTCCTCGCGGTCAATGTCGGCGGCGCGGTGGTCCCCGTGGTCTTCTCCGCCTATCTGTTCACTCTGCCGACAACGCCAAAGGTGATCACGCTGTGCGGAATAGCGCTGGTGGCGTTGGTAGCGAAGCTGCTGGCGCAGCGCGTGCCAGGTCGAGGCGTCACGCTGCCTACGTTCATTCCGCCGCTCGTGGCGGCAGCGACAGCTCGTGGGCTGGTCATGCTCGTGGGCGCTCCGATCGCGAGCGCCGCTCCGGTGGCCTACATCGCAGGAACGCTGGGCACACTCATTGGCGCTGACCTGTTCAATCTGCCACGTGTCCTGCATGGAGAGTTAGTGAACGACGCTGTGCTCAAGGCAGCGGCTGAACGCACTCCATTTAATCCAGATGCACCCACGGAGTCTGGTGAGCGAGAGTTCATCATCAGTATCGGCGGAGCGGGTATCTGTGACGGCATCTTTCTGACCGGCGTCATCGCCCCGCTACTCGCCGCCCTGTAGGACTGTTCGTCCGGCAGTCAGAACAGGGTGGCAATGGCAAAGGCTTTTTGCATCTGGGCTTCCCGCCCAACAACAGCACTCGGCGAGAACTCGGCGAGAACAAGGTGTGCAAGCGGCGCAGCCTCAGCGTGGGATATGGCCAGCTGAGGCTGGGAACTACTACCTATCGAGCACACACGCTCTTCCTGAGCCATTCTCTACGGCGCATGGTGTGCAGCCATCGAAGATGCGCACGATAATCTCTGCCTCCCCGCCTCTGCGAGGGTTCAATAGGGCGCGCTTGACGAATGAGCCGCGCTGAGCATGACAGGTTCACCGTCACCCTCAACCGCGACGTGCTCATGCTCGATCATGGGTTCACCCAGCGCCTCGCTCTGCACATGGTGTTGACGCGCTGGGGCCTGGAAGGCGGTGATCAGTGGGAAGAGCGGCACCAACAGGAGCGCGCAGAGCTCCAGCAACCCAAGCGCCGCCGCTCCATAGGTCAGGCCCTCAATGACGATGCTCATCCCTCCTGGGCCGGTGGCAGGCAACGTCGCGCCAGTGGTGGACTGGATGACCTCACTCCCTCCTAGAGCAAATTGGAGTGGCGCGCCATAGGCCAGGAGTGGCGGTAAGAGGAGCGCTACGGCGGTCAGGATGCTCAGCGTGGTACGCCGCCGCGTATGCGGCGTCGCATAGCGTGCTGCCACCAGACTAGCCAGGACAGCGCTGATCCACCAAACAATCAACCCAGCATAGGGCGCGCGTAACGCAATACCTGCGTTCGGCGTGCTGCCCGAACCGACACCGACCCACAGCAGAATGCCCCCGAGCGCGCTGAGATACGCGAGGCACGCGAGGCAGATAATCCAGGCTTTCATGATGACCCTCCCTCTCGCCGTTTGCGACGCTTCGCCATCGAGGACATCACCACTAGACAAACCGAAGGAACGCCTGGTGTCTGGTCGATCGCCCTCTTAGTTTGAGCAGATCATCTCCCCATCACATGGGTCTCACATTCCGGGGACGGCACAGCACAGCGCCAGCACACACTGGCAGACCCCGCGCCTGTGGAACGCGTGACAGATCACACAAAGTTCCCTTGGCGTCGAGTGAGGTAAAACTGCGTCTGCGCATGTATCCATCCCCAACAAACCGCCTCGAGCGCAATGCGTTCTAGTTGGATCTAGCCATCTGGCGTGCCGCTGCCGCTGTTTCGTCGTAGTTTCGTCACGATCACATTGCAGCAAAGGATCGGTGCCACGTCGCTGTGGCTGTCCAGGTTGGCCCCACAACAGGCGATGTCTCTTGAGGGTCTCTCAACGGTGAAGCGGCGCACCAATGAGCAAACGAAGGCGAGGCTCCAGTGCTTCGCCTTCATCTGCAGCTGCTGTTCATCGTGACGGTCGGTAGCGCGGGAAGGCCCATCAGCTGGGCGTTGCGCTCAGCGCCTTCGCCTCGACGTGCGCCTTCACTGCCTCCAGGGACATCTCCACGCCGTGGCCGAAGTACCTCTCGAAGAACGTCTCACCGTACTTGGCCAGCGGCCCCGCAGGCGGCGTGATCTCGGCGACAAGGCCGAGGCGGGTCTTGCCATCCGCCAGCCGCTCGAAGTGTTCGGTCTTGAAGCTGTCTATGCCCGCCCAGCAGCTTGTTCACGAGCGTATACGTGTAGCGGCCATCTGGCAGGCGTTGGAGGTCCTTCACCTTGTACGCGCTCGGCATATACTCGGGCGTGTGCGCCGGGTCACTGGTGTACCCGAACACCTGCTCCACTGGCGCCTCTATCTCGATGGTCTTCTCGATCGTAATCATCGGTCTTTCCCTCGCTCCCACTGGTTGTTATTGTACGGATTGACAGCTCGTCCCGAACGCCGGACGCGCTACCCGCGCCCGCTCGGCGAGACACCTCCACGTCACACGTAGCGTGCAGTCGCATTCTCCACTGAACACAGATCGCGCACGAAGCCACGGGCACCTAGTGGCGCCTCGCGAGCAAGCATCGGCGCGGCAGGGATCGAGCGATCCCTGCCGCGCCGAGTTGAACATCAGTCTATGCTCATGCCGTCGCGTGCTCGTACTCCTGGGTGGCCGCCCGTGCGGCGCCGAGTTCATTACCAAACTCGACCAGCGTCTCAGGCTGAATGAACCCTTGCGCCAGCATCTCCCCGTTGGCGCTCAGCAGCGCCTGCTTGAGGTCGACGGCCCAGCGATGCTCAAAGAGCACCAGCAGGATCGTCCGATCGACTGGAATGCCCGCCGCCAACGCCTTGATGTCCGCCTTGGTCAAGCCGAAGTTCTGTTTGGCAAAGGCCTTCTCCCCCAGCTCAGCCCCCGCCTCAGCGCCTTCGACCGTTCCGCTGGCGCCCAGACCCATGAGCGCTCCGACGAGCGCGCCATAGTTCTTGCGTTGGCTCGGCGTCAAATCGCTGCCACCCAGCGATTTGATCTTCCCGTCCGTGGCCTTCTGGATCGCCAGGGCATCCAGCACGCGGATCGACCCGCTCGCGCTGGCAGCCTTGAGCGCCTGGGCGATCTGCCCTTTGAGATTCTCATTGTGCAAGCCAATGACCACTAACTGGATGGGACCCAGCACCTGTTCCCGTGTCTCCGTCGGCATATCAGTTCCTTCCATTCACAGCCAGCGGATCGTATAGGCACGCCGTGCCGCAACCTAGCCACCTGCTCCCTGGCCGTTGTTCCTGTTCCTCACACGCTGTGGGGATCGGCGGGCGCACATCCAGACGTTCATGCGTCACGCCGTGTAAGAGTGTACGCGCTCGGTCTCACAGTCTCATCACGCGAGCAGGCGGCAGATCACACAGTCGTGTCACAGAAAGTGAAGTGGGCGCATGTGGGCGCTCATGCGGCGACCTTGCTCCGTGTCTGAGTCGCGTATGCAGTAGTAGCAGCGCTGGCAAGGCAGCCGTGCCTTCCAGACAGCAGGCCATCCCCACGGTCCTCTATGCTGCCACTAGAGGAGGTAAGGAGACATTATCGACTTTGCCGAAGTGGTGAGCAAGCGGCTGCAGCACGCCACCTTTCCGTTCCGCCTCCTGCTCCAGTTCGTCAAGATGCTGGCTGAGTAGATCGCCAACCGAGTGTGCGGGCTTGAACTTGAGCGGCAACACACCTTTGGCGGAGAAGATGCCCAGCAACATCTGCACGCGCTGTTCGACCTGCTCTACGCATGAGAAGCGTAGAAGCGGTTTCGAAACGCTGAGCAGATGCCGTAGCATGGCTACATGGCTACCGTGCATCTTACCGACAGGCAGTGGGCGTTCATCCAGCCACTGCTTCCGCCTCCGGCTCGGACCGGACGACCACGCGCCGATGACCGTCGCACGGTCGAGGGCATCCTCTATGTGCTCATCACGGGGTGTCGTTGGCAGGACTTGCCGCGCGAGTACGGCGCACCGACGACCGTCTGGCGGCGGCTCAAGCGCTGGGGCGAAGAGGGGATCTGGGAGCGCATCTGGCGTGCCGCTCTTGCCGCCCTCGACCTTCAGCACGGGCTGGACTGGTCCACGGCCTTCCTCGACGGCTCCTTCGCACCCGCCAAGAAGGGCGGCGAGCAGGTCGGGGTGACGAAGAAAGGCAAGGGGACCAAGTGGATGTTGGTCGTCGACGGCCATGGTCTGCCCTTGGGCTTTCACCTCGATAGCGCGAACAGAGCGGAGGTGAAGCTCGCTGAGCAAACGTTGGACACGATCAAGGTCGTACGCCCGCACGGTCGTCCGAAGCAACGCCCAGGGAAACTCGTGGCCGATCGCGGGTATGATAGTACGGATTTCCGGTGCGCCCTGCGACGACGCGGCATCCAGATGTGTATACCGCCTCGACGCCGCCCAGCCACATGGCGTCCGAAACGCGGGCGGCCGGTGGTGGCCCGCAAGGCTGATTATCGGCTCAGATACACGGTAGAACGCAGCTTCGCCTGGCTGGGCAACTATCGGCGCCTGCTGATCCGCTGGGAACACCACTTCGCTGTCTATCGCAGTTTCTTCGCATGTGCGATCATGCGCCTGTGCGTTGCGCGCCTCTGTCGGTGACCTGCCTGTACAGTATGTCAGGTAAGTTGGCGTCATGGAGCGCCGGTGCATGGCGGCCATCGGGGCGCACAGTGCCTCAACCGCTCGCTATCCGGCACGTCCTCCTGAGGGTGGCGGATGCCTGTCTAGAGGTGACCCCTGTCTAGCTGAGACGTGCGCTTCGTTTCATCGTCGCGGCCATAGCGCCTGATCACCGAGCAGGTGACAACAACCGCGCGCTCTATTCGTCGCCTGCCGGTAATGCGTCTAGGCCAGCAAGGAGCACTGCCGTGGACGAACAGCAGCAGGTAGTTCCCGTCTGGTGCCCAGTCGCCAACATGACGCGCGAACGGCCCTATGGGCCTGGCGGCCAGATTACAAAACGGGGGAGCAAGCACTTTGCGCCTGGAGCAAAACTCTACTTTCTCCACGTGATGGGGTATCAGGGGGGTGATCCGCAACTCGAAGTGGTCGGGCGGCACCGCGGCTCACATCGCTTCGTCACAATGATCGTGAGCCTCTCATGGTTAGAAAATTGGCGTGTCAACCTCGTCTACAGCCCACAGGTGGCGAAGGAACTGCAACCGTACTGGGATGGCACACCTGTATCTAAAGCCAAGGCAGAGTCCTATGTGCAGAAGTTCTTGAACGAGGCGTTTTGAAACCGCCTGTACATCTATCCCATGCTCGCCCTGGCCCGCGAGCGGTTTGTTCCTCGCCAGTGAGACCCAGCGCCCTCTGTATATACACATGCCTATACTGTATGCCTCGACGGATCTGCAGGTACTTGCGAGGGGTAGTCAGAGCGCCCGACTCCTGCGTTGACAGCGCTTGCCCGATATGGGATTAGTTAAGGACATACCGATTCTGCATCCGCTCCTGTATGCGTCCCACGAACTCACGTGTACCTCTTCTAGCGTCCTGTTCTGTACTGCTCATCGCCCGATGTATCATCGTGCAGCGTCCTCTCTACCAGCGCTCGCCGAGAGGCGCTCTCGCCCATGATGAGGGGTTGTCCACAAACAAGGAAACGAGGCGACTAATGGATCCGTCGAGGGAGCTACCAGAGATTGTGTCGGGACAGCTCGACACGAACGATTCAGGCGCCGATGAGCAGGCGCTCGTCACCGTGATCGGTCGCTTTTGGTGGGCGTGGATCGTGCTAGGAGCGCTGTGGATTCTCGCCTCCGCCGTGATCCTGCAATTTGGTCGGGCGTCGGTGTTTACCGTGGGAGTCATCATCGGCCTCATGTTGCTTGTCGCCGGCGTCCAGGAGTTCTTCGTGGGGGCCTTTGCTGGCGGCTGGAAGTGGCTCTGGTATCTCTTCGGCGCCATCTTCATCGTGGGCGGGCTGTGGGCGCTCTTCAATCCCACCCGAACATTCCTCGTGGTTGCCGACACGTTGGGATTTATCTTTCTCTTGATCGGCATCTTTTGGATCGTCGAAGCGTTTGCCACCAGGCGCATGAATCCATTTTGGTGGCTTGGGCTCACCGCAGGGATCTTGATGCTGGGACTGGGATTTTGGGCGAGTGGGCAACTACTTGTCAGCCAATCAGCCGCCTTGCTGATCTTCGCTGGAATCTGGGCGTTGCTCCATGGGATTACCGATATCATCAAGGCGTTTCAGATCAAACGCCTGGGCAGCTTCCCACACGCCCATATGTCACCGGAATGGGTGTGATCATGTCAGGGAGGCGCATCAATATGGTGACGGTGACCACGAAGAGGACTGCATCCTACTCAGCCCCCATCTTGCAAGAGTCTCTTGGATTGAGCGGTGTGCTCCGCGCAGTTTGTGTTCAATCTCCTACTCCCTTACGTCCTGCTTCCTCCTCGAGCCCATCCAGCTGCTTCGTGAGTAGCCCCTATCGAGTGCGCGGGCTTGAGCCCAATAGTCCAGGGAGGACGAGAATCCTAAGTGCAGCTACATGCGCTGCTCGATCTGCGCTCCAATCCGAGCACACTCGATCAGGAGGCGCCAGCAGAAAGTTGCAGTTGGTGTTCCCCGCCTTTGTCGCCCGCCTGTCTCAACAGATGATCGAGAGTAGTGAGTGTCGCCTTGGCGTCACCAAAGACCATCATCGTGTTGGGCGCGTAGAACAGCTCGTTGTCCTCCCCGGCAAAGCCTGGATTCAAGGTGCGCTTGAGCACCATCACAGTGTGGGCGTGATCCGCGTTCAGGATCGGCATCCCGTAGAGCGCGCTGTCCTTCTTCGTGCGCGCCGCAGGATTCACGACGTCGTTTGCCCCCACAACGAGCGCCACATCCGTATCCTGAAAGTCATCGTTGACCTGTTCTGGCTCGCACAGTAAGTCGTAGGACACGTTGGCCTCCGCCAATAACACATTCATATGGCCAGGCATGCGACCGGCAACAGGGTGGATAGCAAAGCGCACACGAACTCCCCTGGCGATCAGTAGGTTGGCGAGCTCGGCGAGCGCCTGCTGCGCCTGCGCGACCGCCATCCCATATCCGGGAATGATGATGACAGACTGCGCCTGCTCAAGGATGAACGCGCCATCCTCTGCCGTGTAGCGCACGACGATTCTCGCCTCGGCTGCCGCTTGGGTCGCGGGCCGCGCAGATCCGACCGCCCCGAAGAGCACATTGGTGAACGAGCGATTCATGGCGCGGCTCATCATCATCGAGAGGAAGAAGCCAGATGCGCCGTCGAGCGCGCCAGCGACGATAAGCACATTGTTGCCAATCACGAGTCCAGTGGCCGCAGAGGCAAGGCCAGCGTAGGAATTGAGCAATGCCAGCACGACCGGCATGTCAGCGCCGCCGATGGGGAGCACAAGCAGCACCCCAATGAGCAGACCGCCTGCCAGCATGAGATAGAACAAAGGCACGGCAGCAGGATTAACGATCAAGTAGACAAATAAGCTCGCTGCGACGGCGAAGAGCGAGACCGTGACGATATTCTGATAGGGGAAGGTCACTGGCGCACTCGGCAGGATACCCTGCAGTTTGCCAAACGCCATCAGGCTACCGGTAACGGTTAGTGCACCGAGCAACACCTCAAAGCCGAGTGCGGTCATCTCGATATGCTCAATGTTGCGCGCCTCCAGGTAGTAAATGGTGACGCCAACAAGTGTCGCAGCCAACGCTCCGAATGCGTGGGAGATCGCAATGCGCTGCGGCATGGCCGTCATGGGCATGAAGAGCGCCATCGCCGTGCCAATGGCTGAGCCGACTCCCACTCCGACGAGGATCCACTGGTACTGCACGATGTCGTTGAGCAGCAGGGTGCCCACAACGGCTAGCGCCATGCCTACTTCCACCAACAGGAGCCCACGCCGCGCGGTTTGCGGCGCGTTGAGGCCCTTGAGCCCCAGAACAAAGAGAATCGTGGCAGCAAGGTAGCAGACATTGGCGATAAGAGTATTCATGGCTGCCGCCCCGCGCCGTTTGACCGATCGCCGCGATGGAACATGCGCAACATGCGGTCGGTAATCAGGAATCCGCCGACGACGTTGATCGTGGCGGCCGTCACAGCGATGGTCCCCAAGATCGTGCTCACCAGGCCTTGATTGCTGCCAGCCGCAACAAGGGAACCAACCAGCGAGATGCCGGAGATGGCGTTTGTGGTCGACATCAGGGGCGTGTGCAAGAGCGGTGGGACGTGGCGGATGACCTCATAGCCGACGAATGCTGCCAGCGCGAGAATGTAGAGGGATTCCATAGTGATGCCTGTCATACCGCTTTTCCTTCCGCCAGTAGCGCATTCTGACTCAATGCCGCGCGCACCGCTTGATGGACGATCTGGCCGCCACGGCTCACGCACGTCCCCAAGAGAATTTCATCTGCATCGTCTATCGCTGCGGCGTGTGCCGGATACAGGTAGCGGAACAGGTTGACCATGTTGCGCGCGTAGAGTCGACTGGCGTCCGCAGGGACCAGGGCAGGTAGGTTGCCAGCGCCAACAATCAGCACGCCGTTTGCGTCGATCTCCCGTCCTCGTTTGGTTAGTTCGCAGTTGCCACCCTGTTCAGCCGCTAGGTCCACTACGACCGCGCCGTGTCGCATGCTGCGTACCATCTCGGCTGTGACGAGCACAGGGGCACGCTTGCCCTGCACTTGCGCTGTGCAGATGACGATATCTGCGTGCGGCAGCTGGTTCGCGATAATGGCGCGCTCCCGCTGGAGGAAGTCCGCAGATTGCTCGCGGGCATAGCCACCGGTCGTCTCCACAGACTCAGTGATCTCCATCTCCAGAAATGCGGCCCCCAGGCTCTGCACCTGCTCGCGCACGGCGGCTCTCGGGTCGAAGGCTTCGACGCGCGCGCCGAGCCGCTTCGCAGTGGCAATGGCCTGCAGCCCCGCCACGCCGACGCCAAGGATGAGGACAGTGGCTGGTGCGATGGTGCCTGCGGCGGTCATGAGCAGTGGACACAGCTTATCCAGGCGATCCGCGGCGATGAGAACGGCCTTGTACCCCGCGATGGTTGCCATAGCTGTCAGCGCATCCATGCTTTGGGCGCGTGCGATGCGGGGGAGCAGTTCAAGCGCGTACGCGATCACACCACGCCGCGCAAGAGCATCTAGGCGCTCAGGGTGCGCCAAAGGATCGAGCAAGCCAATGCAGATCATCCCTTCGCGCATCTGCGCAATCTCGTCGTCGCCAGGTGCCTGCACCCGAAAGACAACGTCCGCTTGGGAATACACTTCGGCGGCGCTTTGGATGATCCGCGCTCCCGCCTCGCTGTAACGTGGATCAGGAAAATGCGCCGCGTCGCCTGCGCCGGTCTCTACGAGTACCTCGTGCCCATCTCGAAGCACGAGTGGCAGGGCTTCGGGTGTCAGGGCGACGCGAGTCTCCCCGGCCCGAGATTCGTTGACCACAGCGATTCTCAAAGGAATGACCTTCTAGGAATGACCTTCTTGCCTGCAGTTGACGGAGACGAACGTGATGGGTCGAATTCCCTCCTTAAATTAGGGCGCCTGTTGGCGCACAACGCCTTCACAATGGGACAGGAGAAAAGCACAGGCTCATCACGACTATGATCGCAGACGAACGCTGCGGTGTCATTCATGATGTCTCTCCATGTTCCGTGCCTCGGCACGGAGGCGTAGCCACTTCTCGCACTCCGGCGCCTAGAAAATGATCGCGCTTAGCCCGATGCTCGGCACAAATTTACTCGGTGGGAGCGCCTGCCTGCCAAAGATTGCCTGAAGCTGCGGCACGTACAAGAATGCGGGGTGCGGCGCCACCGCCGCCCGATCAACTTCCTCTCCACTTGCTCGCGGATCTCGGCGCCTTTTGCCACCAACCCAAGTAGCCCGTAGGCGATCCTGGGGGCGCGCAATGCCTTGCGCGCGCACCAGCCGCTCGGACTAGAAGACTGGAGCCGGGTGTTGGGCAGTTTCTGCCTGGCGATAGGGTGGCGCGCACATGCTCGCCTCTACCTACTCACGTCGGTTGGATGCGCCAGCAGCACTGGCACGGCCACCCGCGGCAGCACATAGCGTGCGACGCTGCCATAGAGCAGACGCCCCAAACCGCCGCGGCCGTGCGTCGCCAGCGCCACGAGATCGAACGGACCAGCGCCAGGTTCGGCGGAACGCGCCGACTGTATGCCATGGCCCGCCGTCGCCACGATCGCTCCCGGAGCGGAGCCAAGCTGTACCTGCTTCGTGATGCACGCCTCTTGGGGCAGATCATTCGCTCTCAGCCTGACTTCGACCTCATCCAGATAGGCCAGCGCCTCCACCGTGAGCGCCTCGGTCTTCACGGTCGTGAAGAGCGTGATCTGCCAGGGTGGGACCTCCTGGTGAGAGACGGCGGGGCTGGCAGACGCGTGGATCACTCCCATCAGCGCTCCCAGGGCGTGCTCGGCGACGTGCGAGCCGTCCAGCGGCACGAGCACGTTCCCGAAGGACGGCTCCGGCTGGACAATGACGTTCGGTGGAATAATGAGCAGTGGGAAGTGGCTGTGCACAACGAGCGCATCCACCGTGCTGCCCAAGACCTGCCGCTCAATGCCTCGTCGCGCGTGGGTGGCCAGCACGATCCCGTCGGCGTGGTCTTGTTCGGCCAGTTGGCGCAAGCCAAGGGCCGCGTCGCTCTGCTCAATCGTCTCCACACCCACGGTTGGCGCGTGAAACGCCTGCAAGACGCGCAGGGCCTCGAGATAGGACTGGACGTCCGTGGGGTGTAGCTCGCGCTCAGGACTGAGCAAGTCTGCGGCGACGCGCCTGACCACCTCCACACGGGCGGGCGGAGAAGGCAGGCGCACGTATCCAAGGAGCAGACCGGCGCTGGTGAGCCGCGCAAGTGCGGTCGCGTAGGGGAGCGCGCGTTCGGCGTAGAAGGAGCCGTCGAGCGGGGCCAGCAATCGCTTGAACTGGCAGGAGCCGGGAATCGGGCGCAGGGCGGCGCCCGCAGCTGGGGTGTTGTCAGTGACGGCGCGCGCCTGCTGCTGCGTGCGCGCTTCTGCGGTTCGGCGCTGCTCCTGGGCGCGTTGGGTCATCTCCTCCGAGATACGGCGCGTCTCCGCCTCGATCCGACCACGGCGTCGCGCCTCACTCACGGCCTCACTGGTCTCGGGGGCGCGCTTGATCGCCTCAGCGTTGGCGCGGCGTGTGTCGAGGGCAGTGAGGGGCTCAGCGATGGGCGGTGGCGCCGCTGCGCGCTCCGTCGAGGAGTCGTCCGCCTGTTGGAGTGCGCCATGGGCGTCCTGGGCGCTTTGGGTACTTTGGGCATCCTGGGCATCCTGGGCATCCCGGGCGTCATGTGGAACGGACATGAGGTCCTCCCTTCCTGGCTGGGTAGCCACTCTTCCGCCGGAGACCTGCGCCCGCTATTTACCCGAAACGACACGAAGGCGCGAAGCGAATGAGGCTGCAGGTGACCGTGGCACTGGCGCTGCGTATCATGGACATTCACCGTGGAACCGCATCATGGACAGTTCCGCATACTGTCCTCACGACATGGTCACGCCCCAAGGCAGCCACGTCACAACTCACTCCAGAGTCGCTTCCAGCTGCATCTCCAGGTCCTCTGCATTTCCTCTCTTCCTCCAGACACACCCTCGGCCCGTCTTCAGCGCAGAAGCTCATCCGCACTCCACGTAGCGACCCTTGACCCTGCTCATGCACGAGTTGGCTATTCACTGCTCCGAGCCGACAGCCGAGCGTTGCCCGGTCACTTGAGCGGCGCAACGATGCAAAGATGTGAGGAAGCTGTGATATCCCAACGACTGGTCATGACCACACGGACTGGATCTCGATGCGCTTACTGCTGGAGGCCCTGGAGGCCCTGAACCGGAGCGTGTCTGCGGCAGGGCCAGAGGCGGATGGATACCTGTCGGCTGCGCCCTCTTCATGGCGAGAACAGATCCTGCATCTGAGGTTGCGTGCCCAATCGAACGAAAGGATGGGGCGCTATGAGAGCCATGACGCTCGTAGTGATCGCTGGCGCGATCGGCTCCAGCGTGGTGATTGCGCTCTATGCGCTCTTTTGGCGCGCGAATCGCGCGACGCGCGAGATGGCGACGCGCGAGATGGCGCACACGTCGCGCCCTGCTCAAATCGGCGGCGGACGAGGAACAGAGAGTGGAACGGGGAGACACTGAGAGACTGGGACCGCTGCGCGCCACTGCAGCGGTGGAGAGGTGACATACAGCCTCGTTCCCATAAGACGTGGACGAGTACAGGACACACAAGGAGGAGGCAGACCCATGAATGCGTCGAACGCGCAACGTCTTTTTGCGCTCTACCGCACGGGGCAGCGGGACTTCCGCGGTTGGGATCTGGCGGGCTGCGATCTGCGCAACGCCCATTTGGAGGAGATTGACCTCAGCAGCGCAGATCTGACTCAGACACGACTGGATGGCGCCCATCTGAATGGCGCGACCCTGACCAATGTCAACCTAACAAACGCTGTGCTCTCGCCAGCGTCACTGAGGGACGCCAAGCTGGTAGAGGCGCAACTCGCCAATGCCACGCTTTCCAAGACGGATCTCACGGACGCTGACCTGACACGCGCCGACCTCCAGCACAGCGTGCTGCGCGCAGCACATCTGCGTATGGCGATCCTCCGCGATGCGAATCTGCAGCGCGCTGACCTGCGCAGCCACCGGCAGCACGCGCTCAGCCCGAGATGAACCATCCAGTGGAACTACCGATCTCGTCAGTAGAGGGCGTACAAGAAGGGTCATTTCTGGTCTCGAGTCAAGCGACCGAGGAGGAGACGGATGCCGGTAAGATAGACCAGCGCTTCGCTCGTAGCGGGCAGGCGCTCGTAATCTTTGCTCATGCGGCGGTAGCGACTGGTCCACGCCAGAGTTCGCTCGACGACCCACCTTCTTGGTAAGGGTTCGAATGTTTTCGGCAAGGCGACCCGCTGGAACTGGCCATCGGCGGTGACCACGAAGCCGCGGCGGAGAGACCGCTCGACGACCTCGACACTCCAGCCCACCTGCTCCTTGATCCAGTCCAGGATCGGACCGGTGTAGGCCTGGTCAGCCCACAGATGGCGCAGACGCGGGAAGCGCTGCGGCAGCCCCGCGAGCACGAGCCGCGCGCCATCGCGGTCTTGGAGGTTCGCTGGATGGACAACGACTTTGAGCAGCAGACCGAGGGTATCGACGAGGATGTGCCGTTTGCGGCCATTCACCTTCTTGCCGCCGTCATAGCCATGCGGCCCGCCTTGTTCAGTGGTCTTCACCGATTGGCTATCGATGATGGCGGCGCTGGGCGTCGGCTCGCGTCCGACGGCACGGCGCACACGCTCACGGAGGACGCGGTGAATGCGCTCCCAGGTTCCCGACCCTCGCCAGCGGCAAAAATAATGATACACCGTCGACCAAGGACCGTATTCGCGTGGCACATACCGCCAGGCGCAGCCCGTCCGCAGGAGATAGAAGACACCGTTGAGAATCCGCCGCAGATCGACGCTGCGGGGACGCCCTCCCAGCTTGGCGCCTGGGAGCAAGGGTTCGAGCACGGCCCATTCACGATCGCTGAGGTCACTGGGATAGATAGCTGAGGACATGCGACTCCATGACTCTTTGGCGGCTCTGGAATGACGAGAGTGAGCCGCCCAACCCCTCAGCCTATCACCCTTGTACACCCTCTAGATCTGCTCTCCTTGGGATGCTGGGTCGATCCCTGTTTCGTCGCCAAATGACCTGCCCGCGGTGGATCTTCACCGCGGGCGCCTTCTCTTCTCGCTGACATCCCGAACAGTTCACACCTGCCTTATGAGCGGGTCACAGTCGCTGCAGGTGGCGCCGACTGGAAGACGGTGCCCGGTTTCCACGGCAGGCCCAGCAGCGGCAGCAGCCAACGATCCAGCCCAATCAAGCCAGCCACGCGCCAGGCAAGCACCAGGAACAAGCCCATGACGCCCAGCACCGGGTTGATACTCACCGTCCCAGCGAGCAGGTAGTTCAGGTTCATCAAGACGCCAAAGCCTGCCGCGATGCCGGTCAGCGCGCCCACCAACAGACCCAACCCGACCGCGACCTCACCCCAGGTGATGAGGAACGACCACACACCGGCGTTGGGCAGCACCACGTTCTGTAAGAAGCTGGCGTACCAGCCCTGCACGGACGGATGCGCGCCACTGGATTTGGCCAGCGCGCCAGCGACAAAGCCCTTGAGTGCGGTTCCACTAGTCTCCCCAGGTGGGATCTTGCACTTTCTCCCAACCGGCGAGGAACCACTGCGCGCCAACGTTCATGCGTACCACAAACCACAACGCCGCGGCGCCGCCAGTCGAAAGGAAGAAGCGGGAGATGGCGGGCTCAGGATAGGCGTCGTTGGGGGTGCTCGCGAGTAAGCTCGCGCGCTCCTGGGCGTAGCGGACGAAGGCGAGAATGAGCGCGAGGACAAAAAGCACGAGTAAGGCTTGGCCCCAATAGTCTTCGCTGGTGTGCTTGGTGAGATCCCAGTAGAGGTGGAAGAGCGTCCACGCGCCGGCGACAACAGCGATGGCGATGTTGGCCCATTGAAAGAGGGGATTGGTCTGACTGTTCATGGAAGATGCCTCCTGTTTGATCCGAACGAATTCCTTGTTTTGCCTGCTTGGCGCCAGCTCAGTCTTTCAGCGCTGCGTCAGTGAGGTGTGCCTGTCATGAGTGTGCCCTTTATCCCTCACATGGCTGTCTCATCGGCCACCCTCCATGTCACGAAACGATCACGGCGCACTCGTTCCACAGGAATGTTGGGCGCAGGTATGGAAGACCGGTTCCGCCGGGTGGAGCAGATCGAGCAGCAGGTCCAGATGCTGCTCGATCTCTTCTCCGCCTACTCGGTGAGGGAGCTGCTGCTGCAGCGCCTGGACACCCTGGAACAACTGGAACAGGAAGTGGTGGAAAAGGGGCGTGTTTCAGAGGCTTGCTGGACGAATACGCTCGTGCTCTCACTACGCCATCACCGATCCGCCTTCCCTCTGACGGTTTGAGCAATCTCTCATTGTGCCGAGCAGGCATCGTAGAGAGCACATGATGTCGTCGTTATTGGCCCAACACGAGGCTGATCTGGGCGGTCTCGGTTGGGACACTTGACCCCACCTCGGCGAAGGTGAAGCTGCCCTGGCCCGCCGTCTGGCCTGCCGTCAACTGGCAGGTAAACACTTGGTACTGCACATGGCCAGGTGGCCCCTCAGGATGCGCGATGCCCTTGAATGCGCAGACCATCCCCTGCAAATCGTTGGCAGGCGTCCACTGATAGTTGGTCCCCGCGTTGACTGCCAGCGCCACGCTCGCCGCGGCATGAAAGGCGGAGGTTGTCGTGATCTGGTACACCAGGTCGGGACCGGACCCTTGCGCCCCAGTGAGGCTGTCCACTTCGACGTCAGCGCGCGCCTGAGCGGTGGTTGACCCTCCCTCGGCAAAGGTGAAGCTGCCTGCACCTGTGTCCTGGCTTGTGGCCAGCTGGCAGGTAAATACCTGATACTGCTCATGGCCCGCGGGCCCGCCAGGATCGGCTGTCTCCCCCGATGCGCAGGTCAGTCCCTGAAAGTCGTTGGCAGGCGTCCATTGAAAATTCGTGCCCGCATTCACGGGTAAGACCACGTTGGCAAGCTCTTGGAGGGAGTGGTTGCGCGTCCCGATCTTGTAGCGCAGGCTGGGGATCGAGGAAGAAGCAGTGCTCGTCGCCGTCACGGACGGAGTCGATGTGACCCCCGTGGAGGTGGCGGCGCAGCCGGCCAACAGAAATACCACTGCCACCAGGGCAACGCCCCAATGGGTGATGCGCCCGAAGGACCTGTGAGGATGCGACATCGTTTCTTTCCTCTCATCAACGATCGTCGCATGCTTGAGCATGGCGACCACCGTAGCCATCTCGACCAACGCAGATCGGCCTCTGTGGCGACACCAAGAACACCTCGCGCTCGCTCACCTTGCCATTGCAAGGAGGTGGGGAAACCGACGCGGGCGAGCACGGTGCAACGCGGTACCGAGCGACCATACTATACGCGCGCGT
Organism: uncultured bacterium; assembly: GCA_963733745.1. Lineage (GTDB taxonomy): Bacteria > Chloroflexota > Ktedonobacteria > Ktedonobacterales > JADMIN01 > DASWAC01. The sequence goes on along the minus strand of CAVTFE010000069.1, from coordinate 66,168 downwards.
CCTCACCGTGCGCTCCATTTCGAATCTCTTGCTTGGACAGATCAGCTGCAGAGGCTGGGATCTCACTACGGGGCTCGCTCACACAAAGCGTGGCGTTTCCACAGCGAAGAGCTGCAGGATCTCCTCCAGATGGTTGACCATCACCGACAGATGCCCCTCCCCTGGATAGAAATGAGTCTGGCTCTGAGGGATAGCAGCTGCCAGGTAACGCCCCATCGCGATTGGCTTCTCGTGGTCGTCCACCAGCTGACGAGCGAGCCAGGCGCTGGACTGGTGGTGGTCCGCCCTGATGGCTACGTGGGCTTCCGCTGCGGGATCGCCAGCGTCGGCCAGCTCGGCGCGTGGCTAGCGCTGCTGCGAAAAGTCGCCATTAATCTGATCCAACACCGTGCGACCATTGGCAGTGTCCGCAGCAGACGAAAACAGGCCGCGTGGAACGATGCGTTTATGGCGCAATTGCTCAGCTGAGTCTCATGCGGTAGCCCTGTCATCTTGCTCTGGAAGAGGACAGGATGAAGGGCGGGGATGCGTCATGGAGAGGGACAGGAGAGGGACAGGAGAGGGACACAGGTCTCCTTCTGTGATAGAGTGGAACATCGGGAAGGACGAAAAAGCAAGACGTACGAGGTTTGCCTATGTCAAAGAAAAAACGTCTACGACCACACATGATTCACTCCCCTGGGCATGCTAAAGTGACGGCGGTGGCGCAGGAGCTTCATCGCGCCGACGTGTTGCTGGCGCGGGATCAGCCCGAAGAAGCCATTCATCTGTTAGAGTCCCTCACGAAGCGGACACCACCGGTGACGGAAGCGTTGCCGCTGCTGGCCACCGCCTATCAGGAGGCCGGCGATCTGGGGAGCATGGCGCTGACGTTAGAGCAGTATCTCCGCATCGCCCCGCAGTCGCCTGACGCAGCGGAGATGCTCCTGAACATCGCCGGCGCCTATACAATGCATCAGTATCCCGCTCTCGCCGTTCGCACCTTTCACCGTTTCCTGGCTCGCTTTCCAGATCATCCTGAAGCTGGAAGCGCACGTGCGATGCTGGATGCGGTAGAGCCGTTGCTCCAGCAAGACCTTTTGAACAGCGGAGTGCGGGTAGACAATCCCGTCGATTTCGCCGCTCAGCATGAAGAGGCGCAGATCTATTTGGCGAGGGGCGATTTTGCTGTTGCGCGCCACATGGAGCAGGAAGTGTTGCGCCAACTGCCCACCTTCGTGTCGGCCATGAATAATATCAGCCAGATCTCACTGTTGGAAGGGAACATCGAACAAGCTATCGCAATAACTCAAAGGGTGCTGACGACCAATCCTGACAACATCCATGCGCTGTCAAACCTGATTCACTATCTCTGCATCAGTGGCCATCGTGACGAGGCTCGCCCCCTGGCCGATCAGTTGCTGACGCTCTCATCGCCCCTGCACGACGCCTGGGTGAAGCAGGTCGAGGCGTTTACCTACTTGCAAGACGACGCCAGGGTGTGGGCGACGTATCAGGCAGCAACAAAGCAAGGAGTAACCAAAGACGCGACGGCGAATCCCATTGGCTTGCATTTGGCCGCCGTCGCCGCCTGGCGCCTGGGCCATGAACGTAAAGCGCGCGCGCTCTGGAGACAGGCGCTGGAAAACGATCCACACTTCGATCTGGCGCAAGCGAATCTGGACGATCTCGCCAAGCCGGTGGCCGAACGGCATGCCCCCTGGCCATTCGCGATGGGCAACTGGCTGACTCCGCGCACGATGAGCGATCTGCGCACGAAGATCGCGAGCCTGGCGAGCCTAGAGAACGTTGAGCGTGTCGAACGAGCAGTGCGCGCCTTTGCGGGCAGCCATCCTGACTTCGTGCAGGTGATCCCAGCACTGCTCGCGTGCGGCGATCCCATGGGGCGAACGTTCGCAGCGCAATTGGCCTCGGTGCTGAACACCGCCGAAACCAATGCTGCCTTGCAGGAATTCGTCACCAGCCCGCATGGTCCCGACGACTTGCGACTGGAGGCGCTCAGCCACCTCACTCGTGCCAACGTCATCCCGCCTGGTCCGGTGCGTATGTGGATGCGCGGCGAGTGGACGGATTTGCTCTCGATGGGATACGAGATCACCGGCGAGCCAGAGGATTTCGGCGTGGAGGAAGTGAACAACCGGTATGTTCAGGCGCTCGACGCCCTCCACGCAGACGACGGGGTGATGGCGGAATCTGAGCTGCGGGCTGCTCTGGCGATGCTGCCCCACAACCCACGCCTGCTGCATAATCTGGGATACGCCATGGAGGTGCAGGGGCGCCATGCGGAAGCACGGGAGGTGCTCGACGCGAATTTCGCGCAGCATCCCGATTACCTGTTTGCGCGCCTGGGTGCTGCATCAGCGGCCTTGTTGAACGATCGGATCGCAGAAGCAGAAGAACTCGGCAGGCCGCTGCTGACGCGCACGCAGTTTCATTTCAGCGAATTCGAGGCGTTTGCCGACTTTCAGGTGCGGCTGGCAATCGCAAAGGAGCAGCCTGACGCCGCGATATCTTGGATGGAAATATGGGAAAACGTCTTGCCGGAAAGCCCCAAACTGCACTCCTGGCAAGCGACTGTCGACTCGCTGAGGCTACTCTCCGGCCTGCAATCCCTCCAGAGCCGCATGCGAACCCCCAAAAAGAAGACCTGATCCCAAGCCTCTGCTACCTACCATGGTCGGAAACAAGACATACAGGTTCTGCTCTTCAGGAAAGGAACCACAAAAGGAACCACAGGGGAAGAGAGCAGAGCTTGCAACCTGCCAAACTGTTCATGAGCCAAAAGGGCGGTCTTGACTTCGCCACCTGGTCCGAACTCACGTTCTTGTATCCTCTCAGCCTATTGTGAGCAATTTCTCATGCGTTAGCCCTGTCGTTGGGCTCTATGCGGCGCTGATTGAGACGACGCAGGGGATCATGGATGCTGGCATCTGGCTGACACTTGCCCTCGGTGTCGCCTTCCTCGCGTGTTGGGGCTACAGCCTCCTGCCGCTCAAGCGCACCGCGCCACTGAAGGCGCCCCATGAAGCGCTGCCAGCACCGTCACAACAAGAGCGGGAACTCGTGGGCGCCGACCGCTCCACGCGCTAGCGTATCCCCGTTTGACTCACGGATTTGAGCGGCGTACCTGAGGCAAGCGAGCCGCTCACAAATGAGGGTTTGTGAGCGGCTCGCTTGCCTAAGAGCGTGTTTTGCTATGAGGAGGAAGCAACGTGACTTGGCCTCGAGTCGAAGGATGTCAATAGGCCTCCGCCCAGTAGCGCTGCGTCTAGTGTGCCTGCGAGAGCTCACCAGACAGTTGCCGGACGAGCTCCTTCCGAAAGTGCTTGACATAGCTCGGCAGCGCCCGGTGCAGCAAATCGACCACATAGGGAGTGAAGTTGACCCGGTTGAGTGGACCCTTGTAGGCTTGGAGTGACAGGCTCCAAGGAAAGGATCCACGATGCCGAAGAGTCATCCGCCGTATTCCGCGGAGTTTCGCGCGGAAGCGCTTCGTCTGGTGCGCACGAGTGGGAAGACGAAAACCGCGATTGCCCAGGAGTTAGGTGTCTCTTTAGAAGCGCTGCGCGACTGGCTGCGCCAGGCCGAGCTCGATGCGGGCGAGCGGCACGACGGGTTGACCACCGAGGAACTGGCGGAGCTCCGTCGGCTGCGCAAAGAGGTGCGCATTCTACGGGAAGAGCGGGAGATCCTGGTAAAAGCCGCGGCCTTCTTCGGTTCCCCCTTCGCTCGGGAGACCAACTCACTCCCATGAGGAAGTATGAGTTCGTCGAGCAGTGGAAGGCCTCCTTTGCAATCCGTCGGCTGTGCCGAGTGCTCGGTGTCTCCCCGAGCGGCTACTGGGCGTGGCGGCGGCGCACGCCTTCCCGTCCTTCACGGCGCGCCGTCGCCAACGCCCAGCTCCAGCGCCAGATCGTCGCGATTCACCGTGTGAGCCGCGCCACCTACGGCGCGCCCCGCCTTCACGCCGACCTCGCCGCGCAGGGGGTGCGCTGCTCGCGCAAGCGGGTCGCCCGCCTCATGCGCGTGGCAGGGGTCGCCGGGTGTCATCGCCGCCGGTTCCACACCACCCGACGCGACCCTGCGCGACCGAGCGCGCCGGACCTGGTGCAACGCGCGTTTGTCGCCGCGGCGCCCAACCAGGTGTGGGTAGCGGATATGACCTACGTGCCGACCCAGCAGGGATTCCTGTTCCTCGCGGTGGTGCTGGATGCGTGCAGCCGTCGCATCGTCGGCTGGTCGATGGCGGCGTATCTGCGCACGGAACTCCCCCTCGCGGCGCTCGCGATGGCGCTGCAGCATCGCCGTCCCGCGGCGGGGGTGATTCATCACTCCGACCACGGCAGCCAGTACACTGCCGCCGCCTTCCAGGAGCGCTGCCAGCGCGCCGGGGTCCGCTCCTCGATGGGCTCGGTCGGCGACGGCTATGACAACGCCCTCGCCGAAAGCTTCTTTGCGACCCTCGAATGCGAGTTGCTGGCGCGAACGGTCTTGCGAACTCATGCCGAGGCCAGAGCGGCGCTCTTCGACTACATCGAGATCTTCTCCAATCGCCAGCGCCGTCATTCCGCGCTTGGCTCTCTCTCCCCAGAGGTCTTTGAAAGGAAGATCACAGAAACACCGGTCGTCGCCTAGTCGCTCACCGTCCACCAAAACGGGCCAACTTCAGGCAATTGGCGGAGCAGGCGGGCGAGGCGCGCCCCTACGGCATGCAGCGGTTATTGGCGGGGGCGAAGTGGGATGCGGATGCGGTGCGTGACGACCTGCGCGTGTACGTGCTGCAGCAGCTGAGCGACCCGCGCGCGGTCTTGGTCATCGATGAGACCGGCTTTCTCAAACAGGGGACGAAGTCGGTGGGGGTCAAGCGGCAATACAGCGGAACGGCGGGACGCATTGAGAACTGCCAAATCGGCGTCTTTCTCACCTACGCGGCGCCGCAGGGGCACGTGCTCCTTGACCGCGAACTCTACCTGCCCCGCGAGTGGGCCGACGACGCTGAGCGTCGCCAAGAAGCCGGTGTGCCCGAAGCGGTGACCTTTGCCACCAAGCCGCAACTGGCCCGACGGATGTTCCGACGGATGTTGGAGCGGGCCTTGGTGGCTGGCGTCCCAGCGGCGTGGGTGACCGGGGACAGCATCTACGGTGGTGACCGCCGCTTGCGGGTCTGGCTCGAACAGCAGGAGCAGCCCTTCGTCCTGGCGGTCACGAGCGCCGAGCCCTTGTGGGCCGTGCTCGATGGCCGCTTTGGGCAGCCGCGCGCTGACCGCATCGCTGCCCACATCCCCGCCAAAGAGTGGCGGCGTCTCTCAGCGGGCGCAGGAGCGAAGGGGCCGCGCTGGTATGACTGGGCGCGGGTGCGGCTGGCGCGGCTGCAACTGAGCGCCGCGGAGCAGCGCTGGGAGCACTGGTTGCTGGTACGCCGCAGCCGCCACGATCCGACCGAGTTGGCCTACTACGTCGTGTTTGCCCCGGCGGGAACCTCGCTGCGGACGCTGGCGCGCGTGGCGGGGCAACGCTGGCGCATTGAGCAGAGCTTCGAACTGGCCAAGGGCGAGGTGGGGCTGGACCACTACGAAGTACGACGGTGGGATGGCTGGTACCGGCACATGACCTTGGCCATGTTCGCGCTGGCCTACCTGGCCGTTCTGCGTGCCCACCTGCAGGCCCAAGAGCAGGCCCAAGAGCAGGCCCAAGAGCAGGCCCAAGAGCAGGCCCAACAGGTGCCCGCGCCTGCTCCTCGCCACGGCCACATCATCGGCCAGACCAGCAAAACGCAGGTCGCAAAAGGGGGCCCTACCAGCAGCCGATCGATTTGAGTGTCGCACTCTTACCGCTGACCGTGCCCGAGATTCGCCATGTGCTCTGGGCGCTGGGGCAAGCCGCCTCCGCGGAGGCGGCCACCCATGTCCTTGCCTGGTCCGAGTGGCGACGACGCCACCAGGCGCGGGCCAGGCGCTGTCACTACCAGCGTCATCTCGCTCTCGCCTGACCTAACCGCAACTGTAAAATTAGACCCTGTTGTCCCCGAGAGCTCATCACCCAGTGGGCTGTACTTAGAGATCTGTGGGATTGCTTTCCGTTGGGGCCGAATATGATCAATGCACGCAAGTTGGGCTGCGCGTCATGTTGCGATAGCTCCCATAAGCTCAGGCTTCTAAGGGCAAGTGAGACAGGAATCGCACCTACACCCTGCGGTTTTGGAGTGCGCTGCCGATTGTCCACACATGTCCATAGTCGTCTTTCAGGCCTGATTATCCGCGCGGATTTCTGCCAATCCGTCCATAGTTGTCCATAGCTGTGCACCTAGGTTGGTGTCGCGGTTGGTGTCAGCAGGCCAATACAGGCCAATTTGACCAATCTCAAAACCTGAGGGGGGAGGCGAACTCTCTGCCGTCCGTTCGTCTGCGTTCGCTGGCACTGGTATCAAAACTGGTGTCGCCCATCTTTGTCGTCAGCACGGACATCCCCAGAGAGAGGAACCGGCATGCTATAGTATGTCTGTTCTACTATTTGCAGAGGAGCGAAGTGATGACCACTCCAACGGGCGAGCCACTCTACCGAACAGGCAAGATTTGCTATCTCGAACTTCCCGCCACAGACATTGCGGAGTCCGCGCGATTCTACCAGGAGGTCTTTGGCTGGCACACTCGACAGCATGAGGACGGCGCCACTGCCTTTGATGATACTGTCGGGCAAGTGAGCGGCATGTGGGTGCTCGATCGGCAGCCGAGTCGTGATCTGGGTTTGATGGTCCATATCATGGTCGCCGATGTGGCAAACACCAGTGCGGCCATTGTCGCTGCTGGTGGGGAAATGGTGCAGTCGTTCGATGGCGCGGAGATCTACGCCTACTTTCGCGATCCTGCAGGCAATCTGCTTGGCATCTATCAACAGCCCGGCTTAGCAGAGCAGGAAGCCAACTAACCTACACCCGCCACGCTGCAATCATAAGCACTCCGGTAGCGCATACGGGATGTGGCCCGCCTAGTTCGCCACTATCCGCCACTGTCCGTCGGCAACCAATTTCTCAGAGTTCCTGCCACGCGAGTATTCGCCGACTTTCGCCACCATTCGCCCAGGTTGGTATCAGGGTTGGTATCACACCCATTCCATCTTGCCGCCTGGTGCCTCGACCTGCCCAAAAACATGGCGACCAGCAAAATAGACGATAAGAGCGGTCTTTTCCATACAGTTTCACTTAGGTCCAGAACGGTGAACTATTCAGGTCTCTACCGCTGTTTAGTTCAGGTGAGTCCCCTTTTCGTTCCACCGCATTGCTGCCAATTCTGCTGCCGTATCCAAAGCAGGATTAGACGAAGCGAATTGGCCTGATGTTGTTCGGCGACGTAGGTGGCTATTTCATGCTGCGGCAAGGTAGCCTGATGCACGGCTCGCCCATCTGACTCGCGCTTCACTCCGAACTCGTTCCGCTTGGGTCACGTTGATCGTGTCATCACTACCACATTGCAGCCGGACGATTTTGCACTGTTGAGCGCCGCACACACCGGTGTCAAGCTACGCTGGTCCGTCTGACGTGTCATCAACCAACGTTGCCAGAGGCTGCCCGACTTCGACGATGTAGGTGGAGAGCATCATGCCCATCTCAGGGCCAAGGTCGAGCGCGTTATGAGGTGTGCGAGGCGGCATGAGGAAGGGATCGCCAGCATGCAGCGTAAGCGTGGGTCGCCCCTGAATTCTCATCTCCACCGTCCCGGCAAGGATGTAGCCAACCTCCTCACCTGGATGCATGTGCCAGCCTGACTCAACTCCGGCGGGAATCTCGGTGAGCACTTGCACAATCTCCCGTCCAGGAATCGAGGATGCGCTGTGCTGCAACTCAGTGCGCTTGAGTTTGCCTGCCAGCTCGTCTCCTGGTTGCTGTGACTGTGTCCTGGGATCGGACGACATGGTTTCTCCCTCCCGTTCGACTGCAGTGACATGTGGTCAGCGCGGCGTCTCCGTCAGCTGGTGAGAGGTGCAGGAATATCCTTCGAGGCACCTCGATGCGCCACGGCAGAGGGGAAGCGACGGTGACTGGATCGCGACCGCTTCCTGTCTGCCCCCTCCGCTGGGCCGACTCAACTCCCGACGGCGGCGAGCGCGGTCAGGATCACGTCGGTGACCGCCTGCGGCTGCGAGATCATGATCACATGCGAGCCCTCGACCTCAGTGATCGTCGCCTTGGCGCGCTGGGCCATAGACCGCACGACATCGGCGCCAGCCGCCTTATCACCGGTCGCGACCACTGCCCAAGACGATAACGTCTTCCAAGCGGGCGCTCCATTCAGTTCGGAGAACGCCGCCTCAGCGACGGGACGCTGGGTAGCTGCCATCACTGCGGCCTGCTCGGCGGGCAGGTCGGCGGCGAAGGCTTCGCGGAACTTGGCCGGGTCAATAGCGAATTCCGTCGCCGTGCCTTGTCCGGTCGGGTACTGGAGCGGGACCAAGGCGGCGTTGAGAACGCTATCCTTCGAGCCACCCTCGATCTCTCCCAAGCGCTCGCCCTCGTCGGGAGCGAAGGCGGCGACATAGACGAGACCGGCGACATTCTTGGCGTTGGTGGCGGCGTTGGTAATCACCGCGCCGCCATACGAGTGGCCAACAGCGAGCACGGGACCGGGGATCTGGTTGATCAGGCTGGCGATGTAGGTAGAGTCGATGGCAATGCCGCGTAGCGGGTTGGCGGGCGCCGTGACCTGCACGCCTTGCGCCTGCAGCAGTTCAGCCACACCGTTCCAACTGGACGCGTCGGCAAACGCGCCGTGGACGAGTACAACGGTGGGTTGCGATGATGTGGGATTCTCGTTCGGTACGTTCGTGCTCATGATTCTCTCCTGATTCGATGCATGTAGCCAGAGGCGAGTACAAGGGTGAGAGAGCGTTCTGCGACGCCGTGGAGTAGCCACTCAGACCCATCGTAGCCCTTGTCAGCCCAACAGGCGATGTGTCCAAGCGCTTTGGGCTCGAACCTAGGGACTATCTCCTTGAGGTCAGATGCATTCTGACGCTTCCTGGCGCCATGCTACGTCAACCAGCACATGTCCAGAATGCCAAGCAGCGATCCTACGCTGCATGCGCTACAGGGGAGTACCTACTTGCGCTGACAAATGTCGAATCCAGCCAGCTTCACTCATTGCGCCTGCACCTACTAGTACCGTGCCTCCGAGTAGGACTATACAAGAAAGTTCCGCATATTTGCGATGTGCCACGATCTTGGCGAAGATCTTCAACTTGGAAGGGTGAGGCGGTTCGTCTACCGCCGTATTTTGGCGTCTCCCCTGTTCCAAAGAAAGTCGAAATTTTCGTGGTTTCTGTCTGTCAGCGTCTACGGACGTCTCGCGTAGTTGTTGTCAAAATTGTTGTCAGGCGCGCCGAGAATAATGGGCTTATGAGTTCCGGACGTAACCTTCGCCAACAGTATCGGATTGACGTTGTTACTGTATATTCGCCGCCGCGTTAATCAAGTAAGACAACCACTCAGCAATGTGTTATACTGCGCCCCTGGACTTGCATGGTAAACGGAGTCTCCATGGACCCAAACACGCAGCCAGCGATGACGCGACATCTCGCACACGCCATGTGGCATCGGCTTACAGGCGCCGTACGCCGCGGCGGTGGGGCTTTGGCGCTCACGCTCGCGATGCTCGTCGTCGTGTCGGGCTTTCTCTTTGTCTTCGCTCAAGCACATGTGCCGCCAGGCAGTTCACCTACGACTTCGCTCTCCGCTGGCACACCAACCTCCACACCTTTTGCGCAGTCGAAGGACGGCACGCCGCAGACGGATGCCACACCGACCTTCACCGGTACCGCGGGGCCTGGACCGGCAGATGCGACGCAAACACCAGTTCCCTTCTATGTGACCCAGGCGCATGCCGTGCCGGCCCAGTCCGATTCATTCTCAGGCGTCTGCTCCCTCGCCATGCCTATGACCTTTACTGTCTCTATTGGCCTCTTGCCGAACGGGCCGGGTGGCACGCTGAAATACTGGACGGATGGGACCGAGGACGGCATCAACAGTGAGATCCGCTCAGGCAGCGTCGAGATCGCCCCAGGGGAGACCCACAAGGAAATCTCCTTCACGCAGGTCTTCAGCGCCCTCGATGGGAATGGACTGCCACACTACCCGAATTGGGGACTCACCTATCCCGTGCCGGGTGTGAATCAGACGCCTCCCACCAATATCACTTCGGATCCCTTTCAGTTTACTTGCGAACGGCATATCACCGCGCTCACCATGACCGCTTCGCCCGCCTCCTGGTCAGCTCCCTGTGCAAGCACCCAAGAGGTAACGTTTACCTACGAAGTGAGACTGACTCCTGGGCCAACAACCATCAACGCAACGGTAGAGTTTGAGGACTCTGGTAGCGGCTTTGCCGAATTTATGTACTTCCAGCCGTTTGGGTTGAGGCTGGAGGGCGCTAGCTCCTACTACGTGAACGGCGTGCACGAGACCAACACCACGTACCGAGGGATAGTCACGCGACATCTGGTTGAAGTCACGCCCAACGGCACGTATTGGATGAAGTTGAACATGTCCGATCCCCGACAGCTTACGACAGGGCAAGTAACGGTCACAAAGAGCTGCTAGATCTGTGTCGGTGCACCGTGAGTTCTCTTCAGCCTCGCGGGCAGGTGGGACAGGAATCGAACCTGCAACCTGCGGTTTTGGAGCACTCGGCGCACTGTCCAGACTCGTCCAGGGATGCCCAACACTGTCTTGAATTCGCGCTTCTTTGCGACAGATCGTCCAGCATCGTCCAAGCACGTCCAGCCGCTATGTAGTCAGTTTTGTAGTCAGCTTGACCTGCACCGGGGCACTGGGAGAAGGTAGTTAACGTCAGCTCGGGATAGGAGAGGCTGCAATGCGCCGATGGACATCCAGGCCGAGCGAGGGCTTCTTGGGCTGGTGGCAATAGGCAGCGAGGCCAGCGAGCAGGTGGACCAGGAAGTTGAATGGGCTGCGGTGGCGAGAGTGCTCGATCTGGCAGACATTCTTGAGCTGATCAATGATCGTCTCAATGAGCGCGCGTTTGCGCAGGAGCAGCTTGTCGGCGAGCGGCAGGAGCATGTTGCGCATGTTCTTGCGCAGTTTCGTGATGAGTCGCAGCCCCTGCGCAAGGAAGAGCTGCTCGGCGAGCGGCGCGGAGATATAGCCTTTGTCACCGAAGAGTTTGCCAAAGAGCCGATGGACCAAGCGTGAGACCGGTCGGCGGTCGTCCGTGTTGCCGGGAGTGAGGCAGAAGGCCAGCAACTCGCCACGATCATTGACCACCAGGTGGAGCTTGAAGCCGTAGAACCACCCCACCGAGGTTTTGCCGCGGCGGGCGTCGACCCGGAACACGCGGTGCTGCTGGATCCGCGCGTGATGGCAGACGACCAAGGAGGTGGAGTCGATGAAACTGATGCCAGTGCAGGTCCCCAGTTGCGTCTGCAGGTAGATCGCCAACGGAACGAGGAAGCGCGGCATCAGTTCCACGAAGCGGTTGTAGCTCAGGAGACCAGGAAAATCCTCGCTGAGATGGGTCTGCACATGCTGGGTGTAGAACGCCTTGAAGGTACGATAGCCCGACTGTTGAAAGAGGATGAGGATGGTCATGATCTCGGCGGGATGCAGCCGCGTCGCTCGTCGCCGACGGCGCTGCCCGCTGTTGAGCACTTCGCGCTCCCACCGTGGCTCAAAGCGCTGCCAGAACGCATCCACCGAGCAATACAGGTCGAGTATACTCACGCTGATACCTCCACTCGGGCTGACGGGTTGTAGGAAACCGCATCATATCCCGCTTGGAGGTATCTCCTTTATCCCGAACTGACGTTAGTTACGCGAACCGGAATGCCTTGTTTCCACCCAGACACCTCAAAGCAGTCGGCGATTCTCATTTCGCCTGGATGCAAATTTGGCGAGCAGGTCAAGCTCACGGCAAAGCAGATCTCTATCGGGCGTGCCCTCTACGACAGTCGCCAGCACACCGTCGCCGAGATCTGCGAGCAATTGGGCTGTTCATCTGCGACGTTCTATCGTCGAGTCAAGTTGGCCAGCGCGCCAACGACGCCTCAACCATAGAACGCCCCGCACCGTCGCGTGTTTCCAAACAGCCTAGCCAACTTCCCTCACGCGCCTCGAGTCAGTGAGGGCTTGAGCGCATACTGCGGTGACCGCACGTTGACGAACCTTGTTGCGCAAAGCTCACACGGAGTGAAGAGGCGAACAGTATGCCGCTGGCGACACCCTCCACCATCCTCGATCCTCTTTGGCAGGGGACGCTCACGCCCATCGGTTTTGCTCCGCACGGTGGTGGCCCAGGAACCGATGTTGCCAAAGACGAAGCGGAGGCGAGACCCTATCTCGAGGCAGTGCGTGAACGACCCCCACTCGTCCGCATTGGCAGACCCCTTGTGGCTCCTCTCGTGGAGGTTGTTTCGCCCAGCCAGTTGAATCCTCTGTTGCGCGCCAGCGCACACACACGTGGGCCACATGACCTCTATCTGGCCCGTTTCTCCTTTGGGCTGCTGCCACCGCGGCGCGCCGTGCGCTTCCTCGAAGGCGTCTGGTGGCGCAACCACGTGTTCAGCTCCGCGGAATTCACGGTCGAGTTGTTCAGCGAGGCGCGAGACGAGGCGCCGATGGTGTATGACTTGTATCCCACCCGCATTGCGCGCAAGCAGCCGCACCCAGTGCGCGTACAGATTGCGCCGACACTGCGCTTCCAGGAAATCGAGGCTGGTCTGGGGGCAGTCGATTTTACCTTCGAAACGCCACCGTCCAAGCCTCTGATTACAGCGGTGGGCGCTGGCATGAACACGGCCACATGGTCATTTGGACCGTCGGACGCCGGTGGATTGCAAGGCGATCACTGGGTGTATCTGCTCATCGGCGCGCCTGAAGGGATGACCGCTGCATATGCCCGGCTCTCACTCGTCGCGACATTAGGAATCAAGCTTCCGATTCCGAGCATTATCCTCAAACCAGCGCTCAAAGATGATGCGCTGGTGGTGGCGCTGTTTTGAGGCAACGATATCCCACCCTCGCAGCGTAAGGATCATCGCATCGTCTTCCGACTTCGTTCCAATCCTCCCAATAGGCCTAATTCCAGAGTTACAGTGACAGTCCCTACTTTTTCCAGATTTATGCCAATCTTTTCCAGCCTACTCTCGTGAAAGAACCCTAACACCTCCGCATTCCAATCCAGAGTTACGCTGGCAGCTACACAGAGCGCGCCATTTCCGTCCGCGCCTCACATCAGCCAGGTGAGAGGGTGGAGCATAGATTGCCCAAGCGCGGCATGGAGCAACCAGCGGCTGGCGCGACGCGTGAGCGTCAATCACTCCGCTGGCTTCAAGCTCTCGGCGGAGTAGATCTCGCGCAGGAAGCGGCTTGGCGTGGTGGCGAGCAGCCGCGTCTGGACGAACCCGCTGGCCGTGGCCAGTTTCTCCCAGATAGGGTAGGAGAGGGGATAGGGAACCCACATATTACCGTGGTCGGCGTTGTACTCCACCAGGAGCAGATGTCCACCTGGCTTGAGGTATTCGCGCACAAGCGCCAGGACGCCTTCCTTGGCGCGCTGAAAGTGCAGCGTGTTCGCCATGACGATTCCATCCAGCGGCGGCAGCTCAAGCGGGCGTGTGTAGTCGGCGGCCAGATAGGTCACCTGCGCCTCGGGGAACTGGAGCGTCATGCTGATCTCCTGGCGCTCCAGCGAGTGCGCCTCGCGATCCACCGAGTAGATTTGCGCGCCGTGGCCGAGCAGGTCCGCCAGCGCCAGGGTAAACGCGCCGTCGCCGGAGCCGAGATCGGCCCAGACGCCTCCGGGTGTGGGCACGCCATCGCGCAGGAGGCGCATATGATCCTGGTGATTCAACCGTCGCGCTCTTCTAGAAAGGGAGTACCGTCTTCCTCAAACTATGACGCGGGCGCGCGAGGGAAGGCAAGTCACGAAGCGCCGCACTCTACCTGGGCGCTGGACGGCGCAGCAGCCGGACGCCTACCAGGAGTAGGGCCAGCGCCAGGACACCACACACTCCGCCAATGAGGAGTGGGGCCACACCGAGCGTGTTCTGCGAGTCACTAACCTTCCCCACCACGTCGATCTGCGCTGACTCGTTGTAGTGAATCGTGTAGGTGACGCTCTCGCCCTGACGAGCGCCGCCGGTGGCGGAGATGATTCCTTCGGGCATCGTGATGGTCAGGCGCTCGGTAGCGTCGCTCCAGGACTGCGCGTTGTTGAGCAAATCGGCCAGGCTGATGGTCCCCTTAACGTGAAAGACAGTGGAGAGAAGCTGTGTCTCGCGCGTGACATGTAGCGAGTCGTGGTAGAGCACAGGCGTGTGGTTGGGGTCGTACTGGCGTGGATCTTCCTGCAGGAAGGAGTTGGCTTCTTCGACCGAGGTAAATGGACGGGTGAAGGTCCAGTAGGCGTAGCCCTGATCTTCATAGCGTGTCGTCGAGCCGCCTGTGTCGTGTACGTGATCGGCGAACGCGTTCAGGGGGACGACGGCTCTTTCCGAGACGCTATCGGGATCGCCATTGGCTGGCTCGCGGAAGCCAAGTGTCAGAGTGTAGCTCCCTGAGCCATCGCCATTCAACTGGAATTGACGCTCGACACTCATACAGCCCGAGAGCAGCAGGGTGAGAATAGCCAGGAGCGCGCCGAGCGCAATGCCGTGTCTGATCTTTGACATGACCATCCTCCTGACACGAGGCATTCCATCCCATCACAGCCAGTATAGACGTTCGCCACAAGTTGGATCTCAGCCGAAGAAGATGCCACTGAGCGCCGCGTTGGAGGTCGTGTTGAGATTCGTGATCGTGAAGCGCACATGACCGCGCACATTCCAGATCAGATACTTCCCGCTTGTGAACTGGTCCTTGGGATTAGAATCGCCGTTGCCCTGGCCCAATGAGCGCGAGTCTAGCGTCGCGCCGGTCGTGGCGTCCTGAGCGTCCACACGTTCGACTCGCCCGGTGGGAGAGCCAAAGCCGTCCCAATCGAGGAAATAGAAGGCGATTCGGTGCGTTTGCCCATCCGTTATGCCGAGATCAATCGTGAACGCGCTTCCAGAGTACCAGCACGCCGCGATGCGATCGCTTCCGCCCGGCTTTTGCAGCGCGCGCGGATCGTTGGTATTGCCAGTCCAGATGTACGTAGCGGCCCCGCTCACATTCACGAGCGCATAGCCAGGAATGCTGCTATACGGATAGTTTCCAGCAGCAGGCGCGATCAGGTAGCCTTGCGCGCCATAGGCGCCATGCCAGGTTCCCTGCGTGTTCGCATCAACGCCGACGAACGTGGCAAGGACGGCTGGGAGCGCTGTAGGTGTTGCGGTAGGCGCCGTTTTCTTGCGCGTGGTGGTAGCTGTAGGCGCTGGCGTCAGGGTAGCTGTGGCTGCCCCAGTCGCAGTGGCGCTTGCCGTAGCCGTCGCCATTGGTCGCAGGATCGCGGCAGGCTGGGCCGCCTGCCCACGCAGAAGTAGCGCGGCGAGGGACAAACCACCAAAAGCGATCACGAGTGACGCCACGAGCAGCGCGATGGTAAGCGCGCTACGCCCGCGCGAGACGGTCTGGAGCGCGCGGTCAGACGGAACCGCGGTCAGCGCCTCTCCAAGCGGGCGCGTCGCAAGCCCCATACCCGCGCGGCTTACCGGCGCGCCGGTCTGGCGCGGATAGCCCTGGAACAGAACGGGGCCGCCGGATTGGCGCAGGTTCCCGCTCGGCGTGCGCGCCCGCGCGGGGATCACCAGCGTCACCCATTGCAAGACGCCAGCGATGAGCGCGTCTGGAGACCAGTCCTCGTCTGGTGGTCCCTCGATGCGCTGATATTCCTGCAGGAAGGGCCAGAGTTCCTCCAAATCCAGCGGCTCGATCAGCACAGGGAGGATGAAGCGCCCGAACTCGTCATTGTAGGCGTCATAAAAGTGGCGCGCCTCGGCTCTGGCGCGAGGTGAGGAGAGCGCGGCGCGTGAGAGCACCGGAAGAAAGATCATGCAGTCGCGCAAGATGATCTCGTGCTCGTCGCGCGGCGTCTGCTGGTCGGGGCCGAAGGTCTCGGCGCGCGCATCCACGCCAGCCTCGATGAGCGCCTGGGTCAGCGCCTGGGCGAACGCGTCGTCGGCGGGCGCATGGCTCACGAAGAGGGTTATCGCCATGCGTTCGCCTCTGCCTTCACCTTCAGCCGCTGACGGCTCATCCCTGGCCGCTTGTGTAGGAAGTCACGCCATGATACCAGCGGGCGCAGTAAGAGGCAAGCTGGACCGGCAGGCGGCGACAGTATGGCTATGTGTTATGTCGTCAGGCGCGATAACTCACGACGCTGACATGGCGCCTACTTCAGCAGGCGGCGCTTTGGCGTCCCATCCAAACCAGCGCGGAAAGGCGCGCACGAGGCTTGGAACGCCCGCAACCGAGAGTCCCTGGCGGGCAAGTGCCTCACGATAGTGTATGCGCCTGCCCCAGACGCGGAAAAGAGTCGCCAGATCCGCAGTGACCAGCAGGTTGACTTCATAGCCTGGGTCGGTCAGGCACAGGGTCACATCATCTCTGCTCAGGATCAGCCAGAATGAGACTTCTGCCGCGCCGTGGAAGTCGAACTGTGCGACGACACGCTTTTCGGGCAGCAGATCGCGCTCGGCGCGGCTGCGCAGCCACCACATCAGCAGGACGGGGTTGAGCTCTTCCGGCGTTGGATCGCCAAACGCCCAGGTTTCACCCCACGTCCAGAGGGAATTGATGACGGGAAAGAGCTGCTGACCCGCCAGTGTCAACTGATAGCTCGTCGTGCTGCGTCCGCCGTTGGTCAGACGTTTCTCGATGATTCCCGCGCGTTGCAGGAGCTTCAGCCGGCTCGCCAGTAACGCCCGTGAGACGCCGGGCAGACCACGTTCCAGATCATTGAAATGGGTCGTGCCGGTCAGCATGTCGCGCACGATGAGCAGGGTCCAGCGGTCTCCCAGGATCTCAAGCGACTTCGCCACCGGGCAATACTGACCATATTTCGACATGAGTCGCACCTCCCCCGCTTGGCGACCGGTTCATTACGTGAACTAGTATATGGTCCGATTCTAGCATACCCTCGACGTGATGACGGCGCGTCGCCTCTTGCCTTGACTGTATACGCATTCGGCATATGGCGCACTCCCGTAGAAAGCCGAAAGGTGACAGACCATGAATAGCGCGTGATGAGGAATCAGCCAGGTGAGTCAGGTTTGCGCGGGCGCACTTCCCGCGTATGTGAGTTCTACAGAAGTACAGGAGATGGTGATGTCAGTAGCTTCAGATCAGGAGCTGGCGCAGGCGAATGGCGGCGGAGAGAGCGCCGCCGATTGGGGTGAGATGCGGATCGACTTCGCGTCGTTCCCGCCCCACAACCTCGCGCCGCTGCTCAAGGGCTTACCGGATGACCGCTGCCAGTGTCCCCACTGGGGGTATCTCTTCAAAGGCAAGATCGTCGTGCGCTACGCCGACCATGAGGAGACGATCAATGCGGGGCAGGCGTTCTACATGGCTACAGGGCATGTGCCGGAGGCGCTGGAAGACTGCGAATTGGTCCAATTCAGCCCGGTCACACAAATGCACGAGACGATTGAGGTCATGCGACGCAATGCGCAGGCGATGAACCCAACTGGAGATGCGCCAGCCACTCGACGTGCAACAGCGGAGATCGTCCGCCGCACCGCGCAGGTCGCAGAGTCTGTGGGCGAGGAGTAGCGTGAGGAACGGTTCGGCGCAGGACAGCGTTGTGTCAGGCAAGAAACGAGGCGCCAACGATGACATGGTTCGAACATGACGATTCGCGTATCTATTTTGAGGAATATGGCGACGGCGAGTCGCTGCTGTTGCTGCCGGGATTCTCACAGAGCGGAGATGATCTCCTGGCGCTGCGGAATGCCCTGGCCGCCAGCTACCACGTGATCGCGGCGGATCTGCCTGGCTCTGGGCGTTCGCAGCCGCAGCCACGTATATACACCGCCAACTCCTATGAGGATGACGCCGTCTCGTTCGCCGCCCTGCTGCGCAAGTTGGGGGCGGGATCAACCCATCTGATCGGGTTCAGCGACGGTGGCGAGGTTGCGCTCTTCATGGCGGCGCTCACGCCCGATCTCGCGCGCTCGCTGGTCATGTGGGGCGCTGCAGGTCAATTGAACGATCCCGAAGGGCAGATGCGGGCGATGATGCAAAATCTGGTTGATCATTCTATCCCACCGCTTCAGGGATACCGCGACTTCCTGGTTGACTACTACGGCGAGGATCATGCGCGTACGATGACGCAGAACTTTGCGAAGGGCATGAGCGACATCATCGAAGGAGAGAAGCAAGGCAAGCTTGCCATCGCGATGGCGGATAGCATCACCTGCCCTGCGCTGCTTATCACCGGCGAGCACGATATGTTCGCGCCACCATCGCTCGTCCAGCAGTTAGCGGCGCGCATCCCGCATGCCGAGATACATATCGTGGAAGGCGCGGGCCATGACGTGCAGAACTCGCATCCCTCCTGGCTGGCGCGCACGATTCTCGGCTGGCTAGAGAGTCACTAGTTCCCAGGGGTCTGGTTCAGGCGGAAGCAGCGGCGTCGGCGCGAACGACGGCGAGCGTCTCCTCGGCGTGCCCGTCTGGCTTGACCTTCTCCCAGACATGGCCGATAGTTCCGTCGGGGCGGATGTAGAAGGTCGAGCGCGCGACGCCCATGTACGTGTTGCCCATCATGTTCTTCTCGACCCACTGGCCGTAGCGGCGCACCACCGTGCCGTCCTCGTCGGCCAGCAGCGGGAAGAGCAGTCCAAACTTCTCGGCGAACTGCTGGTGGGACTTCACCGAGTCGCGGCTGACGCCGAGCACGACGACGCCCTCGCGCTGGATCACATGCCAGGCGTCGCGGAAGTTGCAGGCCTCGACGGTGCAGCCGGGGGTGTCGTCCTTGGGATAGAAGTAGAGGATGACGGGCTTGCCGCGCAGCGCCGAAAGCGTGACCGGCGTGCCATCGGTGGAGGGAAGGGTGAAGTCCGGCGCGACCTCACCGACTGCGGGAACGGGCGAGTTGATGTCTTCGTCTGCCATGTGAGCGCGTCCATCTAGTCTAGGTAGGGGACTGATTTCTCTGCGACAGATCATAGCAGATAGAGCGCCACAGCTTCACGGATTCTGCAGAATATCGTGCGAGCCGACGCGCCGCCAGATGATATGTGGCTCGCCTGGAACGGGAGAAGCGCCGTAGCTGAACGTCGCGCGCCCATCGTCAGCCCAGGTCATCTCGAAGACTCCCACATGTCCCTGTACGCCCTTGATGCGTAATCCGCCGCGAAATCCTTGTCCGCGCTTGAGATCAGCGACCATCTTCGCCACGGCATTCATGAACTGGCGCTTTTGCGTGTCGCTTAACGTCGCCCAATCACGCAGAAACTCCGGCAGTTTATCAAACGTCGGCATCGGACTCGGCGCTCTCCTGCGCGGCCTTGATCTCATCAGGAGACATGCCAAGGCCGACAAAGAACTCCTCGAAGGTTTCGTAGCGGGGATCGCTTACTGGATCGCGATCCGCCGCGCGATGTGTCGCCAGCGCTTCGAGCAACTCCTCCAGCGATTGCCCACGCTGACGCGCCAGCGCCGAAAGAATGTTGTAGGCGCGATCCGACAGTTCGATGGTGTGGCCCATGGAATGGCTCCTGGCGCTGCTGAAGGGTGGAAGGTATGCCTCCCTCAGTCTACCATCCCACGCGCGATATGCCGCCATGGCCCGCGATAGAGGGCGCAGTGGCGCTCATCCATCGGTTGGGCGCAGGGTGTCGGCGTCCTCCAGCGGCTGCCAGAGTTCGATGGGGTTGCCCTCTGGGTCATGCGTACGGGCGAAGCGGCCATACGGGTAGTTCTCTGGGTCCACCTCGACCTCGATTCCGGCGGCGCGCAGTTGCGCCACCATCGCGTCGAGATCACGAACGCGCAGGTTGAGCATCCACATCTGCTCTGGTCGCCCGAAGTACTCAGTATCCGCCGAGAACGGCTCGAAGGCGGTTGGTCCCGCTTCCTGCCACCACGGCTCATCCTCATGACCCTCTCGGTCCCCAAACATGCCCAAATGTTGCTGGTACCAGGTCTTCAATGCTTGTGGGTCGCGCGCCCGAAAGAAGATCCCGCCGATTCCCGTCACGCGCTCCATCGGATTCCCCCCTTCGCTGTGAGAGGCGCCATCCCCGTAGGCGTCAATGCCAAGCCGTATCCATGTGGAGCTTAGGCCGATGTCGCGTCGGTCTCCTCGTCGTCGCCGCCACCGCCCAGCAGCGCGTCAATTTCAGCCAGACTCTGCTCGCGCTCGCGTTGCCAGCGGCGATAGGGCAGCCGGTAGACGCGCCAGCCTGCGCGCTCCAGGATCGCCTCTGCGCCGACGCGCTCCAGCGAGCCGCCCTCCGGCGCCGTGGACGCCTCGGGGTCGCCATCCGCCGCGATGGCCAGCGCCTGCGCGCCGTGCTGCGCGACGACATCTATCTTCAAACCCGCGACGGGATAGTCGAGCCAGGTCGTGTAGCCGCCATGGGCGCGCAGAGCTGAACCGAGCGCGCGCGAATACGTCGTGCCTGCGTTGGGGTCGGGCGCGGGATCGTCCGGCTCCAGGCAGTCGGCGGCATAGGTCAGATACTCGCGCAGCAAATGGTCGAGCGGGCAGGTTGCGTGGATCCAGGCCGGTGAAGATCACCTGGCGGCGGCGCGCGCGCGTGACCGCGACGTTGAAGAGGTTGTCGTTGTTCATGAACGTCACGGTGCTGCGGTGCGAGCGATGGGTCGGCGCAGAAGCTGAGCAGCATCACGTCGCGCTCGTCGCCCTGGAAGGTGTGCGCCGTGCCGCATGATGATGTCGTGGTCCTGCAGCATCTTCGACTTGAGCTTCGCCGCCAGCATGCGGTTCAGAGTAGTTCACCTGATCGCGGTAGGGCGAGAGCACGCCGATGCTGGAGCGCTCGTTGGGCGGCTTCTTGGCCTCGCGCCTTGGCGATCTTCTTGATCTCCTTGAGGATCGCCTCGGCCTCCTCGACGTTGTAGCCGTGCTTGTTGCGCTTGCCGTTGACCTTGCGCAGCTCGACGCTGCGCGCGCCGATGGTGTCGGGCCGGCGCGTCATCACGCGAAGGCGCCGGCCGTAGAAGCGGCGGTTGCTGAACTCGATGATCTGCGGCAGGCTGCGGTAGTGCTCGTCGAGCAGCACCACGTCGTCCTGCGAGGGCAGCGCGCCGTTCACCACGTCGAGCAGGCTGTGCGTGCGGTAGTTCCACTGCGAGCGCTGGCTGGCGCGAGAGGCCGTGCTGCGAGGCGAGCGCCGCCTGGCGGTCCTCGCGCAGCCACGAGAGGTGGCGCAACTGCTTGGGGTCGCCGCAGACGATGGCGCGCTTGGCGCGGTAGAGCAGCGGCAGCGCGCTGGCCACATCGCACTGCGAAGCCTCGTCGATGATGACGAGGTCGAACATCTCGCGCGCCAGCGGCATGATCTCGGCGGCGTGCGGATTCGTCGTCGCCCAGATCGGGAAGGTGCCGAGCAGCGCCGAGAAGTCCAGTTCGGCGAAGATCTTGTCCTGCTCGGCGGTGCTGCGCGCCTCCAGCGCCGTCTTGAAGAGCGCGAGCGTGCGCCGGTTCAGTCGTAGCGCCTCGGCCAGCGCGTCGCGCCGCCGCAGCCCCAGCAACTCGCCGACGAGCGCGCCGCGATCCGCCCGCAGCCGCGCGTGGCGGGTGAAGCAGCGACGTTCAGATCGTCGTGGCTCGGCGAGCGCATCCTCGATGTCGAGCAGGTTGGCGCGCGCCGTCTCGCGCTGCGGCGATCTCGTCCAGATGCGCAGATCGCGGCGTCGTCCAACCCCAGTTGCGCCGCCAGGTCGCCGAGCAACTGGTCGCGCCGCTTGCCGCTGACGCCAGCCGAAGAGCGCGGACTTGCCGCCATCCAGCTTGCGCAGTTCGTCGCGCGCGGCTTGCGAGCGCCTCCGGCCCCAGGCTGGCGGCGGTCTCCTCGTCGTAGGGCGGCGTCTGGATGCGCGGCGAACTCGGCGACATAGCTGCGTCCAGCGCGCCTCGCGCTCCAGGATCTCGCGGATCTCGCTGGTCAGCTCGTGCCAGCTCGGCGTCGGCGGCGCGCAGCCGCTCCTCCAGCATCTCGATCTCGCCGGCGCGTGGCTTGGCGGGAGCGCCGGTGCCGTCGAAGAGGTTGTCGAGGAACTTCTTCAACTCGTCGCGATAGCGCCGGTCGCCGCCGCGCAGGATGACCGTCAGGCCGCCGAGGTGCGGCGTGAGCTTCTCGACGACGACATCCACCGCCTTGTTCATCTTGGAGGAGAGCAACACCGTCTGGCCGCGCGCGACCGCGTCGAGGATGATCTGCGCGATGGTGAAGGACTTGCCGGTTCCCGGCGGGCCGATCACCAGCGTCAGCGGGCGGCGCTCGGCCTGGCGCAGCACGCGCGTCTGCGCGGCGGTCAACTCCGCGCCCGCGAGGATCGGGCGGCTCGGCGCGTTCAGTGGACGAGATCGCAGGAGCGGGCGCGCTGGCTCTGCGCTTGGCGATATCGTCGAAGATCGCGGCCAGCGGCGTGCGACATCTCGCCACGTCCGGCCATCACCTGCAGCTCGGTCAGCACGCCGCGCGCCTCGGTGGGCCGCCGCACCAGCGCCATCGCGGAGGCGCAGAGCAACTGCACCGGGCTGTCGTGCTCGATCAGGTCGCGCAGCGCGTCCTCGGTCTGCAGCGCAGGGAACGCCTGCAGGTCGTCGGTGCGCAGATCGGGAATCAACTCGGCGATGACGGCGGCGAACTCGCGGATGACGTTCACGTCGAAGGGGGCGGTTGGGACCTGGCTCAGGATCGCCTCGGCGTAGGCCTGCGCCTGCTCCTCGCTATCGGAGTCGATCAGCGAGGCCAGCAGCGGAAAGTTGATATGCTGCTCCTCCAGGTCGATGCTGAGAAACGCGCGCGAGCCTTCCTGCTCGATGCGCGCGGGCCAGAAGAGCAGTGGCGCGCAATAGAGATCGCCCTTCTTGCGCCGCGACGTTGGGCGCCGCGCCCGACGAGGAAGACCGAGCCCCTAGATCAGGAACTTCTCGCGGCGGTTGACGTCGGCGGCGTTCTGCGCGGTGACGCCCGGCTCAGCGGGACCTCCATGCGGTAGCCAGCGCCCGGTGATGAGCGCTTCGTCGCCATCGGCGAAGACCAGGTATTCGGCCTGGTTCTTGTCGAGGACGTTGGTGAGCATGCCACCGCGCGAGTCGGCGGAGAAGCAGTCGTGGTAGTAGCGGCAGACGCCGGCAAAGAGCGGCGAGACAGGCCCGGTGGGCGCGCCGTCGTCCCGGCGAGCCCTTGGAGGCTGGCAAGCGCCTCGGGCCATTCGGCGACGGGAGTGAGGCCGCTGCGCTCCGGCCCCGGAATGCTCCCCGTCACGATCTCCACTTCGCGCGGAGCGTCCGCAGCGCTATTGGGGCTATTGGTCGCGCGCCCACGCCTGAAAACCGCCATGCTCGATTTCTCCTACCTGCCCTATCCTTCGCGCCTGCCCGCGCACAGAGCGAGTGAGCCGCGCAGGTGGCTTGGAGTATAGGCGTCAGGCGGCGAAAGCGTCAAAAGTATCCCCAGGATGGGCCACACCGGAGAGCGACTTCACCTTGCGAACGTCGCTGGCAGACGCTTATCTGTAGGGGCGCAATTCATTGCGCCCGATTGGCGATCCCGCGCGCTTACTTTCAGGTGAGTTGCTCAAACTCAGCGCGTGTCATGCCTGCCTGACGAAGGCCTGCCTGACGAAGGATAGAGGCGAATGTTCCATCTGGGATTCTCTTTGCGGGGTGCTTGACGATGACGGTACGTATCTGTCCACCGTGCAGCCCGCGCAACTTGAGATGGCTTCCATGCTGACTGACCTGGGCGAATCCCGCGCGCCCAAGCGCGGAAATCACTTCCTGGCTGGAATACTGTCTAGACACGCAAGCGCTCAATACGGCCGTCGGCGACCTCATGAACCTCTGCCTCTGGCGCGTCTTCGAAATACAGTTCAAGCGCCTCATGAAGCGCCGCACGCGCTTCATCCGCAGTGTCGCCAAAGCTGGAGACATCCACGTTCAGCGCCTGCGCGACCCACTGGTCGCCTTCACGATACAGAACAATCTCAATGTCGTGTGCCATCGTTGGCCCTCCCCACTACAGTAGGGTAAGATTGGCAGTCTCTATTGTATGGTAGCGCGGCAGATCTCAGCTGCGCGAGAAGGAAGCACAGGAAACAACAAAGCGCTGTCGTCAAGGCGCATGATGGATTTCTGCTGGCGCGATAGCCTCAGCGCGTGGTGGCGGACTTGGCGCGCTTGGGCTTCGGCATGTACTGTTGCTTGGTGCGCTCTGCTTTGTACGACGCCAGGTGCAGCCGGTAGCGCATCACGAAGTACCACGCCCAATAGCCAATGAAAGCGGCCAGCCAGAGCGCCCAAGCGTAGCGCCAGAAGCGCCAGCCAAGGATCGCCATATTGGCATAGCGCGCGCCCTCGAGGATCAGTCCGACTAGGCCGATGGGCCAGAGGAAGTTCATGAAGCGGTCGGCGATCCACTTGTTCAGGGTGTGATGCCCAAAGAAACGCTTGCGCCCTTCGAGGCCGTAGTAGAGTGGAATAAGCAGCAAAGCGATATTGATGATGAGCCAGGGAATATAGAAGCGGAACGGGTCGGCGCCGCTTGTCGGACCTACGCCACCCTGGCCGAAGAGCCAGTCAATCAGGTTGAAGTTCTTGAGGTCCATACGCTCGTCCCGTTCTCCTGCCGCGTTTTGCTCTGTCTATTGCTCTCTGTGTCGCCAGGACGCTTCGCGCTTGGCGCCATCCGAGGTACTATACCAGACCACCGCCGCCCGGTCAACGCCGCCGAGGCTCATTTGCGCAGTATTGGAACTATTGACCTTGCGCCTGCGTCTCATCCGCGTCAATGACAGCGGCGATCAATTCTTATCCGAACACAGTGTACGAGGGGCAGGGCATATGCGTTGGGCGGACAGGACGACACGGTTGGCGGCGCTGAGCCTCATGCTCGCGGTGAGCGTCATGTTGGCGGGCTGCGGCGCGTTGACCGACAAAGCGGCGGGAACCTATAACGGTGCGCCGGAATCGATGAAGATCATCGCCTCGCTGATCCTGCCGCCGACGCCGACCACCATCGAGGTAAACAACGCTCCAACGGCCCAACGGCTCTACGATGCGGCGGTCAGCCTGCTGGTCGCGCCGCAGGCACAGCAGCGCGCCTGCCCCGCCATCGCCGGGCCACACTACGAGATGACCTTTCACCAGAGCGGCCAGCCCGACGTGACCTTCGTAGCCGATCGCGGTGGCTGCCAGAATGTGACCCTCGCCCAGAATGATGTGCGTCAGGCGGACGAGGCGTTCTGGCAGACATTGGAGCGCGTTGTCTTCGACTTCGCGCCACCCTTCAAGGCGTCGCGGCTCGACATCCTGCGCTTCACGCTTGGCGCAAAGCCCACCCTCGCGGCGATTGCGGCCGCGCAGGCCGCGCAGGCGGTCTATGACGCGGCGCGCGCTTTGTCAGCGCAACTTAAAGATCCAATCTGTGATGATATGATCGGGCCGCGCTCTGAACTGCTCTTCTTCGCGGGCGACCAGCGCGTCCAAATCACTGCCGACGAGAGCGGCTGCGGCTCGGTGACGTTTCCCCAGACCAGCGACAAACGGCAGCCAGACACCGCTTTCTGGGACCTGCTCGCCAAAACGGCAGGCGGCGTCAAGGTAATCGAGGCGCGACCAGACCGTCTGGCGGTGAAGACTGAGCCGATCAACGGAAACCCCTCCGGCGTCGCTGGCGTCACGGATGTGCGCGACGCGGCGCTGATGGCTCGCCTCTACGATGTGACGCTCGCGCTGCCGCCGCTCGCTGGCAAGCCATCGTGTGGGACGCCGAGTCAGACGCTCTACGGCCTCGCCTTCGAGGTAGACGGACTCTCGCTGCTGATGGCGGTGACGGATCAGTCCGGCTGCGCGGCGGTGACGCTCGATAACAACGACCAGCGCGCGACGACGACGCAGTTCTGGGCGCTCGCACATCAGGCGGCCAGTTGACCTACTGCTAGCGCCGCTTCGCCGCGCGTCCTGCCCCAGCATGCTCACGCTCGGCCGGTTTGGCGTGAGTATGGTGTGCGCTGACGGCCTCCAGCGCCTGGTCCAGATCGGCGATCAGGTCGCTCACGTCCTCGATGCCGACCGAGAGGCGCAGCAACGTCTCCGTGACGCCGCGACGCTCACGTTCCGCCTTCGGAATCGCGCCATGCGTCATCGTGGCGGGATGGCAGCAGAGCGACTCGACGCCGCCCAGGCTCTCGGCGAGCTGGAAGACGCGCAAATGGCGTACGAAGACGTCCACGTCCGCGCGTGTACCCTCGAAGGCGAATGAGACCATGCCGCCGAAGCCACGCATCTGCTTTTGCGCCAGCGCGTGATCGGGATGATCGGGCAGACCTGGGTAGTAAACCTTGCG
Source organism: uncultured bacterium (assembly GCA_963733745.1). Classification (GTDB taxonomy): domain Bacteria; phylum Chloroflexota; class Ktedonobacteria; order Ktedonobacterales; family JADMIN01; genus DASWAC01. Next base: position 39,693 of record CAVTFE010000069.1, on the reverse strand, counting down.
CACGAGCAGGTGGCCATCCAGGTGTTCGGCGATGGCCTGCGCGTTCTCGCCGTGCTGGCGCATGCGCACGGCGAGCGTCTTGACGCCACGCAGGACGAGCCAGCTATCGAAGGGCGAGGGGACACCGCCAGCCGCGTTCTGGTAAAACTTCATCTCACTGTAGAGCTTCTCGTCCGAGGTCAGAATCGCGCCGCCGACGACGTCGCTATGCCCGTTGAGGTACTTCGTCGTGCTGTGGACGACGATGTGCGCGCCAAGGTCGAGCGGCTGCTGGAGCGCAGGAGAGGCGAAGGTGTTGTCCACGACAAGCAGCGCGTCATGCTCGCGGGCGATACGTGCGACGGCGGCGATATCCACCAGCGTCAGCAGCGGATTCGTCGGCGTCTCGACCCAGATCATCTTCGTCTCTGGGCGGATAGCTGCGGCGTAGGCGGAGACATCGCGCGCCGAGACATAGCTGAACTCCAGCCCCATCGGTCGCAAAACGCGCTCGAAGAGGCGGTACGTGCCGCCGTAGAGATCGTCGCCCGCGATGACGTGGTCGCCGGGGCGCAGCAGGCTCAAGATGGCGCTCTCGGCGGCCATGCCACTGCCGAATGCCAGGCCATAGGTGGCGTTTTCGAGCGCGGCGAGGCAGTCTTCCAGTGCGGCGCGCGTCGGGTTGCCGGTGCGCGAGTATTCAAAACCCTTATGGTCCTCCAGCCCCGCCTGCGTATAGGTAGAAGTCTGGAAGATCGGCGTCATCGTAGCGCCGGTGCTGGGATCGGGCGCCTGCCCAGCGTGGATGGCGCGCGTGGCGAACTTGGGCTGCGACGGCCTGCGTGACTTCATAAAAGAACGCTCCACTTCATCGTGAGAGGTGAGATTAAGCGGGGAGAGGCTGGATAGCCGGTCGCTATCACATAGCGCATCGAGTATATCATGAGCGCTCGGCGATCTCGCGCGCAATGGCGAGCAGCTTGCGTACCGTGATAGAATAAACTGATCGTGCTGTGCGCAGCGGACCGCCGTTTCTCCTATGCCGGAGCCGCAATCAGCCAGTTGCGGAACTGGCAATGCTATGATATACTCTGAAGTTGGCTGCCCCTGCGCGTTTGGGTGGCCAGGATGTTCGGTCGCACGCCCTTCCTTTCTAAATGAAAGACCTGCCTCTGGCGGGACGCTCCGTGTGTGTGCGCGACTGGAATACTGGGCGAAAGGACTGTATGGCCAAGCGTGACGCCATTGAGGTCGAAGGCGTGGTGACCGAGGCGCTGCCGAACGCAATGTTCCGTGTGGCGCTGGAGGGCGGTCGCACCGTACTGGCCCATCTCTCTGGCAAGGTGCGCCTCAATTTTGTGCGCATCGTCGAGGGGGACCGGGTACGTGTCGAACTCTCACCCTACGATCTCACGAAGGGCCGCATTACCTGGCGCGTGCGCAACTAGAGGTTTCTAGACGCGACGAGTCGCTGGGGAATGCGCGAAGCGCCACAGAAGACGCCATTGGCGATGGGCCAATGGGCCAGTTCTGTGGCCAGTTGTCTGTCTGGCTCGCTCTATATTTGGGCTGAACCGAATCAGATAACCATGCGCTTCCTATAGGCTGTCATCGTGGGGTTGCCCGGTTCACGCGCTTGGTGAAAAGTATCCATTCCATGGACGGGAGGGCGCTCCCCAGCGTCGTTCCCCATCCTTCGTGTTTATCCGATTTATACATTCAACGTCAGCGTGGTCTGAGGGAGGCGAATCGTGAAGGTGCGTGCATCGGTGAAGCCGCGCTGCGAGCATTGCAAGGTGATCCGCCGTCACGGCGTCGTGATGGTGATCTGTAGCAAGGATCCCAAGCACAAGCAGCGGCAGGGATAAGAACATCGTGCATCCTCGCCCAGCGGTCGGTAAACGGCCGGCTGGGCAGGCGTTTTCTCTAGCAACCGTCGAGTGAGTTGTTAAGTCGAGCGAGGAGGATCTGGCGCATGGCCAGAATCGCCGGGGTAGATATTCCCCGCGAGAAGCGCGTAGAAGTGGCGCTCACGTACATCTATGGCATCGGGTCGAGACATCAGCAAGGCGCTCCTGACGGCGACGCGGGTCAATCCCGATACGCGCGTCAAGGACCTGAGCGAGGATGAGGTGGCGCGGCTGCGCGAGTACATCGACCGGCGCCTCAAGGTGGAGGGCGACCTGCGCCGCGAGGTGGACATGAACATCAAGCGGCTGATGGAGATCAACTGCTACCGCGGCATCCGGCATCGCCGTGGGCTTCCGGTGCATGGCCAGCGCACGCGGACGAACGCCCGCACCAAGCGCGGCGCGCGCAAGACGGTGGCCGGACGCAAGAAGGCCGCCGCGAAGAAGTAGCGGAAGTAGGCGAACATTACGGAGCGCCGCTGATGTAGTGGCGCGCGAGGCTCGCGCTGGGGCGTGGGCGCTCTTTTCAGGAGGAATGGGCAAGCATGGCGGAGAAGGCTCCCCGGCGGGGTCCGGGGCGGCAGCGGCGGCGTGAGCGCAAGTCGGTGCCACGGGGCATGGCCCACATTCGCGCGACGTTCAACAACACGATGATCACCATCACCGATCCCAACGGCAACGCGCTCTCCTGGAGCAGCGCTGGCGCGCAGAACTTCAAGGGTTCGCGCAAGAGCACGCCGTATGCGGCGCAGGTGGCGGCGGATGTCGCGGCGAAGAAGGCGATGGAGCACGGCGTGCGCCAGATCGAGGTCTACGTCCGTGGCCCTGGCTCGGGACGCGAGGCGGCGATCCGCGCGTTGGCCCAGGCGGGCATGCAGGTGGTCTCGATCACCGACGTGACGCCGATTCCCGCACAATGGGTGCCGCCCGCCGAAGCGACGGCGCGTCTAGCGTTTTTGACCTTTTTGCGATGGAGCGCGACTGCGCGGAGAAGGGCCGCCTCACGTCCTGGGCGGTGTACGAGCGGCGGTGTGTAGCCCACCACCGGCTCGGCATTCCGAACCCGCGCGCACGGCGCGAAATCATAGAGAAATCTTTTGACAACTGAGGTGAGACGGCGACTGACCTGACTGGGAGCGATTCCCGACGCGCTGCGGCTGGCGCAACAGGAAGAGCCGGTCAGGGAACGGAAGCGGCTCTCACGGTGACGATATCGAAGGTAAGTGAGCGATCAGGAGACACACGTCTCGCTCCATCTCACACGATCCGCAGGAGGACGATACAGAACCTATGGCTCGATATACAGGCCCCGTCTGCCGGCTCTGCCGGCGCGAGGGGACGAAGCTCTTTCTCAAGGGCGACAAGTGCCTGAGTCCGAAGTGTCCCGTCGAGCGGCGCAACACGCGCCCCGGACAGCACGGCCAGGCGCGCGCGCGCAAGCAGACCGGCTACGCTCTGCAGTTGCGCGAGAAGCAGAAGGTGCGCCGCACCTACGGCATGCTGGAGCGCCAGTTCCGCCGCTACTTTGACATCGCCGCGCGTCGCCCCGGCAAGACCAGCGACAACATGCTGCAACTGCTGGAGATGCGCCTCGATAACGTCGTCTATCGCATGGGCTTTGGCGACTCACGCGCGCAGGCGCGCCAGCTTGTCAATCACGGACATTTCCAGGTGAACGGCCGCAAGACCGACATCGCCTCGGCGATCCTCAAGCCCGGCGACGAGGTCTCGGTGCGCCCCGCCAGCCGCAACACGGAATATTTCAAGACGCGCGCGCTCCTGCTCTCGCAGAAGGGCGTGCCCGCCTGGCTCCGCCTCGATCCCGCGACCCTCACCGGCCGCGTGCTCGCCCTGCCAACCCGGCAGGAGCTGGAGCTGCCCTTCGACGAGGCGCTGGTGGTCGAGTACTACCAGCGTTGACCTTCCACACAGTTGAAGCTGAGGAGATTCCTGGGCTGCTCACTGCGAACCAGACATCACGGAGGATGCTGTGACCGTCTTACACGAGCATTGGTGGCTTGAGTATCACCACCGCTCCACAGGCGTGAATTTCCGCAGGCCCTGCGGTATGTTGGGAGTATCGCATATGACTGGCGAACAGGCAAGTGGCCTAATAGCGGATGGCATTTCCTGCCATGCCCCAAGGCAGGAGACTCCACACTGGAGCGATAATTTGGGAGGGGGACACCTGTGCTAGATATTGCTCTGCCTCGCATCACACCACACGAATCCAAAGACAACTACGCCAGCTACGAGATCGAGCCGCTGGAGGCAGGGTATGGCTGGACGCTCGGCAATGCGCTGCGGCGCGTGCTGCTCTCGTCGCTGCCGGGGGCCGCGGTGACCTCGATCAAGATCGACGGCGCGCAGCACGAGTTCCAGGACCTGCCTGGCGTCAAAGAAGACGTGACTGACATCGTGCTCAACGTCAAGCGCATCCGGTTGCGCTCGCTCTCCGATCACGCGGTGACGATGCGCCTCGAGGTGACGGGGCCGCGCGTTGTGACGGCTGGCGATATCCAGGCGCCGAGCACGGTCGAGATCGTCAATCCCGAGACGCCGATCTGCACGCTCGACAGCGAGGACGCCCGGCTGGAGATGGACCTGATCGTCGAGACCGGGCGCGGCTATGTGCCCGCCGAGTCGAAGGAAGATCAGCCCATTGGGCAGATTCCGGTGGACGCGATCTTCTCGCCGGTCGAGAAGGTCAACTATCTGGTCGAGAACACGCGCGTCGGGCAGATGACCAACTTCGACCGCATCACCTTGCAGATCTGGACCGACGGCACGATCACGCCGGACGAGGCGCTGCGCCAGGCGTCGAACGTCCTCGTGCAGCACTTCCAGATGATCGCCGACCACACTGGTCCGGTGGAGGTGACGCCAGAGGTTCCAGCCATCGCGGTTGGACAGACGAGCTTCCAGATTCCACAGAAGATCTACGACACGCCGATCGAGGAGCTGGACCTCACGGTGCGCGCGTATAACTGCCTGAAGCGCAGTGGCCTGACGAAGGTCGGGCAGGTGCTGACGATGAGCCGCGAGGACCTGCTCGCGGTGCGCAACTTCGGCGAGAAGAGCCTGGACGAGCTGCACGACAGCCTGATCGCGCGGAGGATGCTGCCGACCTCGACACAACTCGAGCGCGGCGGCGCCTCGAACGCGGCTTCGGCCAGTCGGGGCTGAATGGTGGACTGAACGGCGGGTCGAGCGTCGACTCCGCGCTGAGCGATCTCTTAGACGAGGACGAGGAGGAATAGGGTGCGGCATCGTGTCGCGGGGAACCGCATCAACATGCCCGAGGCGCGGCGACGGGCGGCAATCCGCAGCATGGTGGATGGCCTGTTCCTGCATGAGCATATTCAGGTCACCGCTCGCGCGCGCCAAGGTCGCGCAGAGTGAGGCGGAAAAGCTGATCGGCATCGCCATCCGTGGCGCGACCGACGCGCAGGCGCATCTGCGCTCCGTCGTAGACGACGACTACACCGCCGAGCAACTGCTGGAGCTGGCGCGGCGCGGGCGCTTCTCGCTGGACGAGAAGATTCCGACCAACGAGGAGCGCGCCGATCAGGGCAAGTTTCCGCTCAGCGCCGAGGCGCGCAAGCTAAAGGAAGACAGGCTCGCCGGCTTGCAGAAAGACCTGCTCAGCCTGATCAAGGATCGTGACGAGGCGCAACTCGCGCTGACCACTGCCCGCGAGGCGCTGGCCATCGAGTTGCACGCGCGCCGCATGATTCTGAAGCGGCTGCCACGCGAGACTGACGGTGCGCAAGATCTTCGAGCAGTATCGTGCCGCGCTATGTCGGGCGGCACGGCGGCTATACCCGCATCACCAAGCTGGGCTACCGGCAAGGCGACGCGTCGCAGATCGCCCGGCTCGAGATGGTCTAGCGCGGTTTCTATGCCGGCGTTCTGCGGCGCTCGTCGCCTATGATGGCGCGCGCTTCAGCGGCTTCCAGCGGCAGTCGGCGGACAAAGGTCCGACGGTCCAGGGAGCGCTTGAGGCGGCGCTGGAACGGTTGACGGGTGCGGCGACGACGGTGACGGCGGCGGGCCGGACAGATTCGGGGGTGCATGCGACAGGTCAGGTGATCGGCTTCTACGAGCGCGCGGAGTTCACGCAGGCGACGTGGCGGCGGGCGCTGAACGCGCTGCTGCCGGAGGACGTGGCGATACGCGCAGTCTGCGCGGTCGGCGACGACTTCCATGCGCGGCGGAGCGCCTTATCGCGGCGCTACTCGTATCATGTCCTGTGCGATCCAGTACGGTCGCCGCTGGTCGAGCGATATGCCTGGCGACGGGCGGGGCCGCTGGACGTGGAGGCGATGAATCGGGCGGCGCGAGTGTTGCTCGGCGAGCATGACTTCGGCGCGTTCGGGTCGAGTCCTCGCGATAGCCGCGCCGAGGGGTTTCGTGGGCATACGGTGCGCACGATGCTTGCGGCGGAGTGCCACGTCAGGCCGAGAAGCGATTTCTGGCAGGGCGACGGCGAGATGGTAGATGTATCTTTGCCGCCAACGCCTTCCTGACCGGAATGGTGCGGCGGTTGGTCGGGACGCTGGTCCTGGTCGGCGAGGGGCGGCTCTCGGTGGAGGAGTTCGCGGCGATCCTGGCGGCGCGGGAGAAGGCGCATCCGGGCGTGGCGGCTCCGGCGAAGGGGCTGTGTCTGACGAGCGTGGAGTATCCAGCCGGGATGGTCTCCTGGCAGGATGAAGATCGAGCAGAAGATTAGGTGATGGAGAGGCGCGCCGGGCGGCGCGGGAGCGAGGAATCATGAACCCGAAAACCTATAGCGCCAGGCGCGATGAACTGGAGCCACGCTGGTATCTCGTGGACGCCGAGGGCATGGTGCTGGGGCGCCTTATCAGCGAGGTGGCGACGATCCTGCGCGGCAAGCACAAGCCGACGTTTACGCCGCACCTCAACTGCGGCGACTTCGTGATCGTCGTCAACGCGGCGAAGGTCGCGGTGACGCGCAACCGGCTGGACGACAAGATCTACTACCGCCACTCACAGTACCCCGGCGGCTTGAAGCAGGAGACTCTGCGTCAGGCGCTGCAGAAGCATCCTGAGCGTGTGATCGAGCGCGCGGTGAAGGGCATGCTGCCGCACAACAAGCTCGGCGACGATATGATGCACCGGCTCAAGGTCTATGCAGGCGCTGAGCATCCGCATCAGGCGCAGCAGCCGGTCCCCTGGGAGCGTCCGACGGCGGAGAAGGTTCTGGCGGAGACTGGCCGCGAAACAGCAGCAAGAGCAGCCGGCTGAGGCTTAGATTGAAGTGAACGGCGTCGCTTGAATTGCGCCGCAAGACGAGAGAGGGACGGAGGAGATACCCTTGGCGGAGATGACAGGAACGTATTTTTACGGCACAGGTCGACGCAAGACGGCGGTCGCGCGTGTGCGGGTTTACCCCAACGGCACGGGCCGCATCGTTGTGAACGGCAAGGACGCGCAGGCGTACTTTGGCCGCGAGGCGCATATGATGACGATCCGCGGGCCGATGCAGGTCGTCGAGGCGCCCAATGGCTTCGACCTGAAGGTGAAGGTCGTCGGCGGCGGCGTGAGCGGCCAGGCGGGGGCGGTGCGCCATGGGCTGGCGCGGGCGCTGGTGCGCTACGACGAGGAGTTCAAGCAGCGGCTGCGCAAGGCCGGCTTCCTCACGCGCGACTCGCGCATGAAGGAGCGCAAGAAGTACGGCCTCAAGCGCGCGCGCAAGGCGCCGCAGTACACCAAGCGCTAATCTGGCGCGAATCCTTCACAGATCCCTCTCAGGCGCTGCTCGTGGTGGTAGAGCTTTCTTCTGTCGCGAGCGGCGCTTCGTCGTGTCCGCCATCTGGCGCCACATCGGTCTATGTTTATATGCTACATACTGTGATGCGCTGATAGGCATGTCCAACAGAATATGATTGGGTAGTGGCGGAGGCGATAGGGATGAGCGCGCAGACCGATTCGATGCTCTACGATGGCGTGTTCGAGGGTGGCGGTGTGCGCGGAATCGGGCTGGCGGGCGCGCTCAGCGTCTTCGAGGCGGCGGGATACAGACCGTTTAGCGTCGCGGGGACCTCGGCGGGCGCGATTGTCTCGACGCTGGTGGCATCTGGCTACACCGCCGCCGAGATCAAACAGATCATCATGGGCATCGACTTCTCGAAGTTCGAGGACCCGCCGCTCATCGGACGCATCCCGCGCCTCGGCTCCATCATCGACCTGATACGCCACTATGGCCTGTACAAAGGCGACTACTTCCACAACCTCATGCGCAACCTGCTCGCGGCCAAAGGCGTGCATACCTTCCGCGATCTGATCCTTTCAGAGACGGCGCAGGATGAGCGTTATCGCTACAAGGCGCGTGTGGTGACGTCGGATATCGTGCAGGGGACGATGGTCGTACTGCCGACGGACGCCGCCAAGTATGGCGTCAATCCCGACGACCTGGACGTGAGCCTGGCGGTGCGCATGAGCATGAGCATCCCGTTCTTCTTTTATCCCGTCAAACAGTGGAGTAGCTATTTCGTGGACGGCGGCCTGCTGAGCAATTATCCACTTGAATTGTTCGACAGCGGCGGCCCTCCACTCTACCCGACCATCGGCTTTCTTATGTATGAGCCAGGGACGCCACGCGACGCGCTCTCCCTGCCAAACAAGATCACCGGGCCGTTCTCGGCGTTCGAGGCGATGCTGAAGACGGCAGCCAACGCACGCGACACGTGGTACATGGACCAGGATAAGCTGGCGCGCACGGTGCGTATGGACTCGCTTGGGATTCAGGCCACCGACTTCCAGATCACGCGGACGCAATCTGAGGCGCTCTTCAACGCTGGCGTCGCAGCGGCGCAGAAGTTCCTCGCGGGAAAGGGACAAGGTGGTCTGGCCGCGACACAGCGGTATACCCCTGCGCCCGCCGCAGTGCGGCCCGTCAGTGTTTCTCCAGCGGCTCCTCGTCCGATGGCGATGGAAGCGGCGCGTGGCAGAACGCTCGCGCCAGCCGTCTCGCCCGCGCTGGCGGCAGATCCTTCGAGCAGTGGTCTCGCATGGAACACGCTTGCTATTGCGCTGGTAAGTCTGGCGATTATCGCCGTGCTGGGCCTACTGATCGCCGTGTTGACTGGAGCCATCCATCTCGGATAATAGGCGAGACCACCTATTAGGCAGGCTTGCGCGCGAGAATATAGCCGCGCTGGCTCGGATGCTCGACCGAACCGACATACGGCGCGCGCTCGATCCTCGCTTCGATGCGGAATCCCGCTTCTTCCAGTCGCCGCGCCAGCGCCTCAATCTGATAGAAATGGAAGTCGAGCGAGACCGGCTTCTCCCACCACTCGTCGAGATGCCTGACCTCATCGCCGATGTGAAACGCCAGCAGCGCCAGCCCACCCAGACGCAGCACGCGACAGAACTCACGCATGACCTGCGGAATCTGATCCGGCGGCGCATGGATAACCGAGTAGAACGCCGCGATCCCGCCCAGTGAATTGGCGCCGAGATCGAGCGCAAGCATGTCACCTACGCGGAAGAGAATGTCGGGCGAGAGACGTTGCGCCAGCCGCACCATCTCCGGCGAGAGGTCAATGCCCATGGCCTGTGCGCCGTGATCGGCCAGGTAGCGTGCGATCTGCCCTGGTCCACAGCCCATGTCGGCGATGACGCCCAGTCCGCGTGTCAGCTCGACGAGGCAATCCAGCAGGGCGCGATCCAGCGGCTTGGCGGCCAGCTCGTCGAAGAAGCGCGCCGCATACTCTTCGGCGACGGCGTCATATCCCGGCTGCGTCGCCGCTTTGAACTCTTGATCCATGTAGCTTGCCTCCCATGTATGCGACGAGCGGGCTGCCCGAAGACAACCCGCCCGATGATCGCAGTTTCCTACGCCGCCGCGGCCTGTGGCGAGCGGCTGTAGCGCGCCAGCAGTCGCGGCCAACCATACATCGTCGCCGTGAAGCCGAGAATCGCAAGCAGTCCCGCGACGGCCAGCGAGGTGGGAGTGAACCAGCCTGCCGTACTGTGCAGCCAGTTGACCGCGACCACGTTCCAGACGGCGAAGGTCGCCGCGCCGACACCCAACCCAACCGCTGCGCTCACCAGCACGCCGGAGACGAGCACGCTGCGATCCGCCGGGAAGAAGCGCCCCTGCAACTGGCGCAGGCCGGTGTAGGCGAACGCGCCGCCGAGCGCGATCACTAGGACCGATACGAGCCAGCCGCCGGCGACCGGAATCAGCGAGACGCCCCACAGGATTAGCAAGACAACTGCCGCCATCAGCGCGACGAGGACATACGGCGCGTTCTGCCCAAAGAGGCCAGTCGCCACCATCACCAGTCCCGCCAGCACGGGAGCGGCCCAGCGCAGCCGCCCGGAGAGCCGTTGCGCGGCGAGGAACTGCGCGTAGGAGTCCTTGAACTTGCGTTGCTTGAAGTAGATGCGCCCGCGCAGCGAGTAGCCGTTCGCGCCGAGCATCGCCGGATTCTGCTTCTCGACGGAGTTGAGCGCGCCGAGCGCCTCGTCATAGCGCTTGACCTCGATCAGCGCGTTGGCCTTGATGAAGTCGGCCTGCGCCAGCGAGCCAGGGGGAAGCTGCCGCCCGAAGCGGATCGCCGCGTCGGCGGACTGGATCGCTCCATCGTAGTCTTTGTCACTAAGTGCGATGATCGAGCGCATCAGGTGCGCCGAGGGTGATCGCGGCTCCAACTCGATGGCTTTATCGATCTCGCGCCGCGCTCCGGCGAAGTCGCGTTTGCGCATCAGCACGTCGGCGAGCTGGGTACGTGTGTTGGCGCTCTTCGGCTGCAACTCGACCGCGCGTCGCGCCGCCTGCTCCGCCTCCGCTGGGACGCCGCCCAGCCCGCCACGCTGTGTCAACGCGGAGGAGAGGACGATTAGCCCCTCGACGTTCTTGGGCTGTTCGCGCGTGACGCGCCGCGCCTCGTCCGCCGCCTCAGCAGCGCGTCCGCTCTGGAGCAGCACCTGCGCCAGCAACACGCGCGCGGCGGCGTTATCTGGCGCTCGCTCTAACTGTTTGCGACAGATACGTTCGGCCTCGTCGGCGTCGCCCATCGCCAGCGCGTACTTCGCCTTGCCCAGCGGCCCTCCCGGGATCACGCCCATGGCGCCGGACTGGCCGCCGCGATATCCCATGCGATTCATCGCCTCTTCACTGCCCTTTCCCCTCGCAGGCCCAGGCGGGCGTGAGGGCATAGATCATTGCTGAAGTTTGATAAGTGCTTGCGGTGTTGGGGGTCAGTGGGCGCACGGCATCCGGCGACGCGCTACCGACACCCTATTATACGCCCGGCGTTCCCGAATCGTACGCTCCAGTTTTGGATTTTCAGCGAGGCGACCCAACACACGACACCGACTCGACACATTGGGGATCATCGCTGGTACCTTTGGGCGCTTGCCAGCCCACTTGTCCGGGCGCTCAGATACCCTGTGCTATGCTACCTCGAAGGCGGTCAGGCGGCTTGGCTTCCCGGCTGGAACGCATGTCCCATGAGGCGACGGCGGCCTGTCCAGCCAGTAGCGCGTAATTCTCATTCCGTCTCTCCAGGAGGCGCTCGTGGCTCTCGATCCCCAGCGCATCGAAGATATCTCGCGCGCGGCCGAGGCGCTCATCGCCGGGCCGCCGGAGTTTCTGCGCGCCTTCGCGGGGGACGAGGCGGGCGCGCGGTCGCAGCGCCGCTCGATCATCATCGCCTCGCTGCGCGAGCAGGAGTCTGAGGGGCGCGTCGGCGTCTCGGTGGACGATCTGGCCGCCGACCTGGACGCAGTGCTACGCCATCGCGGACAGCCCGCACCCGATGATCTGCGCGCTGAGATCGTCGAGACGCTGCGCCAGCTCGAGGGCTGGCAGGCGGTGGATGGCGGCCTCGCGCCAGAGCGCGCCGAGCGCGACGGGCTGCGGCGGCGGGTCGAGCGCGACTATGCGCTGGCGCGGTCGTTGCGTGTCTTCCTGCCGCGCTGGGATGAGGTGCAGCGCCTCTTGCGCCGCCGCTACATCAGCCTCAGCGCCAACTACTTCGCCCAGGCCATCGCCGCGCTCGATACGCTGCTCGAAGAGTTGCACTACGAGGACACCGACCCGCTGCGTACGCATACGGCGTGGCAATCGCTGCGGCAGGCGCTGCACGGCATCAATACCGAGACGCGCGACTTCGCCCGCGAGCTGCGTTCCCTGCGTGTGGACGGCAACCATCCCGAGCTGCTGGCGGAGATCGCCGACCGCCTCGCCATGCTGCATGAAAAGTTCTTCCGCGTCGCGGCGGAGGGCGCGGCGAAGGTGCGCGACCGGCTGGAGTTGGTGCGCGACGAGCGCCACGACGGCGAGAACATGCGCCGATTGCAAGAGACGCTGCGCACAGCGCGAGGAAGAGTGGAGCGTCGGCATTGGCGAGACCGAAGAGGAGCGCCTCGAGCGGCTCGACGCCGTCGCGCATGATGTCATGCGCGAGCTGAACCTCTTCGACCGCTTCATGGCGGATTCCGGTCCAGGCTCGTGGCGCGAGGGCGCGAAGGTCATCAGTCTGGCGCTGGTGGACCTGACCGAGCGCATCCACGCGGCGATCTCGCTGCGGCTGCAACAGACACAGGCCATCGCGGCGCTGCTGCGGCGGGCGCGCGATCTGGCCGAGGGCGGCGAAGTGGCGACCCAGCGCGCGCGCCAGTATCTCTGGAACGCCTCCGGCGCGATCCACGCCGCGATCTGGCTCCAGCGCGTCCCGTCGAGCGACGATCAGGTGCGGCTGGACCGCTGGCTGGCGCAGCATGGCGGCTCGCCGCTGCCGCTGGTGGACGAGGAGATCTGGCAGAAGTCGCTGCGCCCCCGCCTGCGTCCGCCACCGCCGCTCCTCCTCCTGCTCTGACTCTTGCCGAGGACTGGGATCCCGGCGAAGATCCCCGCGTGCGCCAGTACGAGGATGCGCGCGCCCGGCTGATCGAGCGGCTGATCGCGGCTGGCTCGGCGGAGCGGCTAGAAGGTCTGCATTCGTTCGACGAGCTGCGTTTGCTGGCGTCGCTTCTCTGGCTGCCACGCAATAGCGCGCCGTTGCGCCGTCTTGGCCTGCGCATCAACTCGCCTGTTTCAGGGATGGCGACGCGGGCCGTCGTGCGTGGGCCGGGCTTCGAGGTGGAGATGGACAACTACCGCTTCGCTCCCGCCAACGCGGAGGCGCCGCCGTGGCGCGTGCCTATCAGGCGGACGAGCGCGAGCAGACGCATGAGCGCGCGCCGAAACCGCAACTACAGCCGACGCCACGCACGCCGCCAATGCGTCCGCCCGACGTAATGGCCGGAGGAGATGCCGGATGTGGCGGCAGCCGTACTCGACCGCGCCGCTCTCGGACGATCCAGAGCTTGTAACACGCCCGCTGCCAGCCATCGCGGCGAGCGCACGGCTGCCTGAGCAGGAGCCGCTGGCTGACGCGCCTGTCGGGATGCCCCCGCCTGGGCGCTGACGGAGCGCGACCGTGCGGCGTCGGAGACCGCGCCACGGCGTCCCTGGCCGCTGAAAGGGCTGCTGGGGCGGCGCGAGGTCGCCACCCAGGAATAATCCGAGAATAACCGTTCGTTCTTCATCTCACCGGAGAAGCGCCGACTATGCCGACCTACACAGGACAACGCGAGCAGGATCTCGCCCGCCGGGTGCGCCGCATGCTGATCGAGCAGAGCGCCATCCTGCAGGACGAGAATCGCCCGACGAGTTCATCTGGCTCACCAAGCACTTCGTCAACGAGCAGCGCTTCTTCGACGATGAGCTGGGCGCGCGGCTGGAGCTGCGCCTGGGTCGCTGGGCGCGCGCCTACTGGCCGACCGCGCCGCGCTCGCGCGAGTTGTGCATCGCCGACATCTTCGAGCTGACCGCGCGCAAGCAGACCGCCTACGCCTGCCTGATCCGCGCCTACCGCAGCGTGCGCCTGCTGGAGGCGGGCGACTCCGTCACGGTCTTCCGCTTCGCCGAGCTCTTCCGCTACGTCGCCGAGGAGGGGCAGCGGCTCTCGCCCTGGCTCAGCTTCGACGAGGCAGTCATCAACGATGCGCTGGCGACGCGCGGGGCCGAGGACGACGCCGACGCCGAGGATGAACTGATCGAGGTCTGGCGATCCGCGCCGAAGGGCCGCAAGAAGGGCGCCAGTGGCGGGAGCACAGCGACCGCCACGCGCGCGCGCAAGACGACCGCCGCCGCGCAGCCAGCGCCAGCGCCGCCCAGCGTGTCCGCCTGAACCAGCGCGCCTTCTATCAGGCGTTCGCCGCCTTCGAGCGCCATCGGCTGATGCGCCGCATCGGCGCCGACGACCGCGCAGCGTCCCGAGGAGCGCTACAAGCTGGACGAGCGCGACTTCAGCGGCATCTACGAGTTCACCGACCTGATCGATCGCTTCCTGCCACCTGCCGGACTCGTGCAGTACGACGATCTGGCCGAGCAACGACCCAGGACGAAGCCTCATGAGCGCGCAACGACAGGCGGCGCGCAGGGCCGCGCATGGATCCGCCGCATCCGGCTTATCAACTGGCACGGCCACGAGAACGCGACGCTCGACGTGCTCGGCGACATGCTCGCCATCATCGGCGAGAATGGCTCCGGCAAATCGCTGATCCTGGACGCGATTGACTGGGCGCTTTTCCCCGCGCCGAGCAAGCAGTTCAACGCTGGCGGCGCGCGAGGGTGGGCGCACCAGCAAGCGTACCCTCAGCAACACCATCCTCTTCTTCGATCCGCACGGCATCGACCGCCCCGATAAGGGCTGGCGGCGCCAGCGCACGGTCGGCTACTGCGCCGTCGAGGTCGAGCACGAGGGCGAGGGGCGCTGGGTCTATGGCGCGGCGGCGTCGGCGACGCCCAACTCCTCGCATCCGTTCTACTACGCGCTCCCCGGCTCGCTTGATCACATCGCCTTCCTCGAACAGACGCCAAAGGGCATGGCGCCGCTCCAGTTCAACGAGTTCCGCGAGCGCAACGCGGCGGCAGTCAACGCGGGAGGCTTCGTCTTCAACGCCTCACAGGCCGAGGACTACAACCGAGTTGTTGCGCGCCGTCTGCTCAACATCGAGGGCGCCGACTGGCAGCGCCGCTACGACGCGCTCTACGACGTGCTGCACCGCATGCTCGGCCTCAGTGTGGACGACGGGTTGGTGGCGGACCCCAGCGGCGTCGTGCGCGAGTTCCTGCCCATCGTGGACCGCCCGCACCTGGAGCGGCTGGTCGAGGGGCTGGAGGGCATCCAGCGCATTCACCGCGACATCGACGAATATGGCAAGCTGCGCCAGATGCTCGAGGGCGTGGTCGAGGCGCGCAAACGCTACCACGACGCCGCGCTCCAGCACGCCGGGCTGGCCTGGCTGCGCGCCGCGTGGGCGAACGACGACGCCTGCGCAGCGCTCGGCAGGCCGATGAGGCGCTGCGCGAGGCCGAGTCCAACGCGCGGCAGGCCGAGGCCGACGAGGAGGCCGCGTACGCCGAGGAGCAGGGCGTCCGCCGCGAGCTGGAGTCGGTGCAGCAGTTGCATCAGGGCGACGTCGTGCAGGCCGTCGCCCGCGCCAACGAGACGCTGACCGCCGCGCAGCACGACCAGGATCGCGCCGCCCGCGAGCTACGCCAGGCCGAGGAGCGCCTGCAACGCTCGGAGTCGTCGGTCGCATCCGCCCGCCAGACGCTCCAGGCTGAGCTGGAGAGCGCCCGCGCCCGGCTAAAGCGAGATGCGCGAGCGCGCCACAAATTCGCTGGGCGCGCTGCCCGAGGCGCTCGGGCAGGCCTGGGATCAGCTTCTCGCCGAGCCGGACGACCAGCAGTCGGCGGATAGCCTGCACGCCGCGTGGGTCGCGACCGACGGCCAGCTTGCCCGCCTCGAGGAGCATGTTCAGCGCATCGATGCGACGCCGGCGCAGGTGAACTCGGCGAAGCAGTCCGAGCGTGACGCGCGCCCGCAGCACGAGGCGGCGGCGCGCAGCCTCCAATCGGCGCGGCAGGCGCTCTGGGCGCGCTGGGACAGCATGATCCAGCGCTGGCCCGTCGGACATGGGCCGCGCCCCCGGTCGACCGAGCCGAGCACGATGGCGCTGCCGCCGCTGATGCAGTCCTGTCGCCGACGAGCTAGAGGTGGCGCACGACCGAGGCGCGCGAGGCCAGCGCGCGGGCGGCCGCCTCGAGGTCCGCGTCGGCGAACTGGAGCAGCGGCTGAGCGCCATCGAGCGCGGAGATCAACCAGACCCAGTCCGAGCCGTCGCCGCCTCTCTCGACGGAGCGTGAGCAAGCGCTGGAGACGCTGCGCCAGCATCGACCGCAACGTCGCGCCGCTCTACCGCCATCTCGACCTCGCGCGCGAGGCGTGCGCCCTGGGGCGAGGCCATCGAGGGGCTGCTGGACCACCTCGACGTGCTGACCCTGCTGACGGTCTCGATCCCGATCGATGCGGCGCGCTCGGCGCTCGGCGACGAGGTGGACTGGCATGTCCTCGATACCCTCGCCCGCCGGTGGCAAGGCGGCCAAAGGCTCGGTCGCCGCCGTGCTCGTGACCTCCGTGAACGAGGTCCGCCGCTATCTGGATGGCGCGCTTCGGCTCGCTGATCCTGACGCGCGACCGCCGCGCACCGGCGACTACCTCTGCGCGGATGGGCGCTACCGGCTCGGCGACGTGGAGGGCGAGCGCGTCCGCAGAAGCGCTCGCAGTCGCTCATCGGCGTCGTGCGGCGGCAGGCGGCGGCGGCGGCGCGGCGCGAAGAGCTCTGCGCGCGAGCAATCGACCGTGCAGCGCGAGCTGGAGCAGACGCGCGCGGCCCACGCGCTGGAGCGCGACGCCGCGACCCAGGCGGAGCAGCGCGCGCGCGCGCTCTCCGAGGTCGCGCACATGCTCGACGAGGTGGAGCAGCGGCGCATCGAGATGCGGGCGCTGCGCGAGGCCGAAGAGCAGTCCTCGGTCGGCTGGCCGCCGCCGGGCGCGAGGTGGAAGCTGCCGCGCTCGAAGAGGAGGACGCGCGCGCACGCTGGACCGACGCGACGGCGACCTTCCCGGCGCTGGCGAATCCGGCGAGCCTGATGCGCGCGCGGCTCGCGGTCTCGCAGGCGGTCGCCGACTCCATCGCGCGGTCAGCCGAGACACGCGGCCGTCTGGCGCAGGCGCAGGCGCATACACGCGCCGCGGAGGACGCCCACGGCGCCGAGGCCGAGAGCTTCGGCATGGCGCGCGCGCATCGCGAGCAGGTGGAGCAGAAGGCGCAGGAGGCGCAGCGCATCCTCAACGAGGCGCGCAACGCGCTGCGCAAGGCGGGTCTGGAGGACGTCGAGACGCGCATCACGCAGTTGCAGCGGCGGCTCAAGAGGCCGAGGAGCGCGCCCGCCAGACCGGCGTGGCCAAGGGCATCGCGCTGCATCAGCTCGAGGCCGCGCGGACGGCGCATGGACAGCAGGAGACGCTGGCGCAGCAGGCGGCGGCGCACTTCGCCGAGCGCAACGAAGCCTTTGGCGCGTTGCTCGCCGCCGTCGCCGATAGCCTCGATCTGCCGGCCAACCAGGTAGACGACCCGGTGCGCTACGCGCGCCAACTGACCAAGAGCCGCGAGAGCCGCCACGGCTCGATGACGACTTGCCGCGCGCTTTCAGCGCTGCCGAGCGCGAGCAAGAGGGCTTCCTGGCGGCGGTCGGCGAGTATCAGGCGATGGTCGGCGCGGATGACCGCTTCGGGCTGCGCGCGCCGGGCAAGCGCGAGCTGGCGATGGCGCCGCAGGGCTGGCTGCTGGATGTCGCGCCACGCCTGGAGGGCACGAGCGACATCCGCCTGCTGCTCAACCACCTGGATGTCACCATCGAGCAGTTGCAGCAGACCCTCGCGCAGCGCGTCACCCGCGTCGTCCGCGACATCATCCTCGGCGAGGTCGTCAGCCACCTGGCCGATCAGTTGCGCGCGCCAAGAGATCATCCTGGGCCTGAACGACCGGCTGGCCACCGCGCGCTTCTTCGCGCGCAACACGCGCTTCTACACTCAAGCTCTCCGTGCGCCTGACGCGCCACCCCGACATCCCCTTCGACCATGTCACCATCGCGACCGCGATCCTGGAGCATGGCAGCGCGATGCCCGCCGGCGTGCAGGCGCAGCTCACCACGATCTTCGCCACCTGGCTCGACGAGCAGATGAAGGGGCAGACGCAGCCCTCCGTCGAGGCGCTGGTCGAGCAGCTCGACTACCGCCGCTGGGTGGACATCTCGCTGCTGCACAGCGACGACCTCGACCCGCGTGTCCGCCCGTGGGATAGCGCCGTCTCGGGCTTCGGCAGCGGCGGCGAGCAGCGCGTGCCGGTCTACGTCCTGCTGCTGACGGCGGCGGCGATGCAGTTCGCCGTCTCGAACGCGCCGCTGCGCCTGCTGATGCACGACGAGGCCTTCGCGCGCATGGACCAGCGCAACGCCGACCTGGTGATCCGCTTCGCGCAGCAGCTTGGCATGGGCCTGGTCATCGCCAGCCCGAATCTCGACCTCTTCGCCGAGGGCGTCAACTACGCCACGGCCTACCGCCTGCGCCAGCTGCCCAACGGCCACATCGCCCGCGAGGCGCTGCACCTGCGCTCGGCGCAACTTCCCGACGCGCTAGAAGCCGATGGCGAAGCTTCTGATCCCCGCCTGGTCATCCGCCGCATCGAACGCTAGAGCAGTAGGTACCGCGAGATTCGATATCAGACACATGGACGGCGAACTAACGCTGCTCGCGGCCAACCTGATGCCTTCAGGAATAGCAGTTGCAGCCACATTTAGCCATGGGGAGTGCGCCCGTGCGTATTACGCCGCACCTTCCTCCACAGCCGGCATAAGACCAAATGAGGATAGCGACGCCTAGCCATAGTTGGTAAAAAGGCTAGTCACGATCGCGCAATTCGGATAGCAGTTCTTTGACCACTTGGCCCATCGCCAATGGCAAACGTAATGGGGTACCCGCTCACAACGTTACCAATTAAAAGAACTCCTCCCGATAGTCGCATCGAACGAGGGCTGATATTGATTCCGAGGGCCTTCACTTTCATCCCTAACCGACCCGAAGAGAAAGATAACTGAAAAAAGGCTCGCACATGTAAGCATGGGCTGTGACGGCGCCACGCTTCTCTTTGGCGGGCCCAGGTTCATTGCACAGGACATCATACCTAATCAAGGGACAGGGAGTCTCCATTTGTGTACACAATGTGGAGGCGGTGACCATGCAGAGCGCAATCCATGTCTTTGATTTCTTCTGACACATTGACTGCCCAGTCATTCTTCTCCATCACCAAGTCGAATGGGTAGGAGTCCGTGGCATGCACAGGTTCACCTCAAAATAGCCCGCCTGGTTGCGCGTGAACCAGATCACATCTTTACCCATATACGACAACAATACTCGGCAGCGATACACAAAGTTTCCTCCGGCCTCACCGAGGGTGGTGCCCACGCATTCATTCGGAGCGTCCTTGCACGGACGTGTGCCGATGAGATGCGTTCTGTTTATATTCGCGCAACTGCGATACTGTCCAAGTGCCCTGATCGGCCAAAGCATGATGTTGAGCACAGAGAGGAATGATACCCTCGGGATTCATACGCTGTTCTTCACGCCAAGGCGGGTCGAAGTGATGGTACATGAGATAGGGAGAACCACAGCCAGGAAAAGGACAACCAAATCCTATCTCCTGCCGTAAGCGACGACGTACCGTAGGTGGTGGAGTGCGATTCATAAGATACCTCAGCGTTTGATACAGACAGACGCTTTACTATATCTTTGTTGGATTCATCACAGGCCGTTGATAGGTACAGGGTCACGGTTGAGGTAGTGTCAAAGGGACCTAATTTAGACTATCGGATCGATATGGTCAGTGACATTTTGCACACCCGGAAAAGACATTTTTAGGGGAAGGCCATACAAACCCAAGCAATGAAAAACTCTGAGTCCAATCCATCTGGATTGGACTCAGGGCTAGGAAGTGGAAAGGCTCCTCGGACAGGATTCGAACCTGTAACCTTGCGGCTAGCTTCCTTTGCAAACCTTGAATTCAAGCGGCTTTACGCTGTGTCGACATGATTCAGGGCGAGCTAACTAGCAACCTATTACCTCTCGATAGTTGCCCGAAAATTACCTGCTCGTAGCGCAGTGAACATGGGTTCACAAGGCCGAGTCAGGGAGGCGGGCATATTTTATGCCTGCGAATGCTGGCACTACGACGCAGCCGGGCATTCGAAACGTCCAGCCAAGACGATGCGCTGGCGCTCAAGCCAGCGCGGGGTGCAACACGAAAGAGGAACATACTATCATGGCGAACTTTGTGATTACGGGCAAGGCCGAGCAAACCGACGAGTCGAGCTACACCGTGCAGTCGACGGGGGAGGTGGTGACCAAGATCCAGCTCACGCTCAATGTCCCTGGCATGCAGGATCGGGTGCTGTGCGAGATGCCACTGGATGTCTCTCCGAAGCCGGACATCCTGGAGCAGTGGGAGATGGAGGAGTCGTTGGCTGGTCGTCTCCGCCAATACCATGCGCGCGCTCGGCTTCACTCGAAGCAACGCGCGACCAGGCGAGAAGGCAGTCGGCGCGCTGGTGATCTTCCAGGCGACGGACGTGCGCGAGGCGACGGCGGATGAGCGTCGGGCGCTGATGGAGGCGCGCAAGGTCAGCAAGCTGCAGGCCAAGCAGCGTCGTGCGGCTCGCAAGGCCGAGCGCGATGCAGCCAAGGCGCAGGCGCTGAGAAGCAGTCCGCTTAACGCGTTGCCCATCGCTGGCTGATAGAGGACGAGCAGTGGAACGCAGGCGAGGGGGAGCGCACTCCAGACGGCAGATGAACGAGGGTAAGGGTGTCACACGGCTCATCGCGGTCCAGTGAGTCAAACACGCGACTAGGGATCGGCAGTGAGCGCCAAGAGCGCAAAGGCCAGCGCCTCCACACTCGCGCACCACCAACCCTGCTAGCCGCAGTCGGCTCGGATGGGGGACTGCTCTTCCTTCACGATCAGGTAGAACCGCACGGCACGAGAGGCGACCCGCGGCGCAATGCTGCAGGGTCCGCGCACCGCGAGCCCCAACTTGCGACGACAAGGGCGAAAAACAGCGGCTCACCGGCGAGAGAAGGTGGGGGAGGCGCTGAAGATCCAGCGGGGCAAGGCCCCATCAGGAGGAGCAAGCAGAAGAGGAAGCACACTCATCAACCCTGGGAGGATCAGCAAGCTTCTCGCGACTGGATGTGGGAGCGATGGAGCCGTCATGTGGGTCGAGCACTGTCAGACAGCGAACTCCCCCCACTCGGTCGATGCGACACCAGTATAGCACTCGACCCTGTCGATTGAGGAGACGGACCTACAGGGAGCAGTCGCCAAGAGCCCGCCCTGAGTATCCGACGAACGAAAGATGTCGCGATGAAGAGACCGGAAAGGGAGATGACACCATTGACGCCATTCGTCGAGGGACGGCTACAGACCTGGCGAGCGCGCTGGTTTGGGGAACGCGATGAAGTGGCGGATCAGCTCGCCGACATCGCGCGGCAAGGATCCGGCATGGCGCGGCTGGCCCATGTCTGCGCCTCGCTGATGTTGGTGTTGTTCTCGGCCGGATCGCTGGTGGCGCTGGGTGGTGATGCGTTGCTGAGTGTCCTGGATGGCGCACAGCAAGGCCATGTGGATCTGCCCGCGGCGATCTCACTTGGGAGTGAGCACGCTGTTGGTGCTGTGCATGGATGTGGCGATGCTCTACGCCGCGTCGATGCTCCGCCTCTTGGGGATGCGGCGCGCCGAGCCACGCTCGATGCGGCTGCATCGCGGGGTGATGGCGACCGTCGCAGTCCTGGAGGCAGGCACCTACGCCTACATGGCCTGGCGCTATGAGACGCCGGTAAGTGTGGTGGCCTGGGCGCTCATCCTCTCCCGCGCGCTTGGCTGCTCCACTGCTGTCGGTGTATCTGGCGATGGCGCGGCCCTTGCCGGTGACGGCGCGAGACATCCTGGCGCAGGTGGAGCTGGCGAGTGGGCTGGGGCTTATTCGGGATGCCGTCACGATCGCCAATGATGCCTCTGCTTCGCTCTCGCAGAAGGTAGCGCTATTCGGCGCCTCGGCGGTCATGACACCGCAGGATCGCGAGCGGTTGAATGGGCTCCTCGCAGCTGTGGAGGCGCAGCGTAGTCCGCGTGAGGCGGCCTTGTTGCGATCTGTATCTCTCGCAGACCTTCCATGGAGGTGGCCACGAGCAGTGGCCCTTTCGCTCTCAATGGGCACCACCGCAACAGCCAGAACGGCATCAACCGGTCCACAGCTCACGTCGACCTGGTGAATGGCATCGCGCCAGTGGCGCAGGGAGGACCTGGACCGCGAAGACTATGCGCCCGTGACGCACTGGTTACGCATGGGTTGTCTCGGCAGCTGGCGAGCACGGACCGGTCCTCGCCTGCGCACAGGCGACGATCGTGGCCCATGCGACGCAAGGGCACGCCGAGTGGCGCAAGCAGACAGACAGGAAGGCAGCGGCTGCAGCATGATGAGGCTCGAAGGGAAGCACAAGCGGCACCAATCAGAGCACAGAGCAGACGAGGCTCAGCGCAGGGAAATGCGCGTCCCAGGTAACAGCTGACGAGCGCGAGCGACGCAGGCAAAGGCAAGCACCACTCCGACCGTGGCAACGCAGAACGACGGCCAACACGCATGCGCAGCAGCCAAAGACCAAGAGAAGGAAGCACCCCCGTAAGATAAATACAGTCAAGCGCGCCAATCTCCGCACACCGCAACCGAGGGAGAGGCAGACGGAGGAAAGCAGGAGGATCCGCATTGGTCATGGACCTGGGTTCTCCAATGATCGCAGCCACCGCAGTGAGGTCGACATGAGGTTTACGTCCAGCGCCTCTCCGACGTTTCTGCGAGCGCCGAGTCCAGGCCGCTCGGACGGCGCGGCCAGCCCCGCCGAGATCGGGGACTTCTGCAGCGCCGCAGCGAGCGCCGGCGTCAAGGCTGGCGCGGAGCGGAGAGCAGCGGAGCGGAGCGCCACACGGAGTGCTTGGCCTTGACGACAAGCCGCGCGGCGCTATCCTCCCCGATCGTCTCGGCGGGATGGCAAGCGCGTGCAGCGGGCGACCGGCGAGCGCCGAGGGAGGCGCAACGCGGCCAATTCTTTCTATCTTTGCCCGCCCGACGGCAGGACGCCGTCGGGCGGGCAGGAGGGCCGACTGGGTCTCACGGCCCTCAACGCTGACATAGAGTTGATAGCATGCACTTGGCAAGGAGATAGAGCGATGACGACTGAAGCGAAAATACTGACAGACGACATGCACATAGCGGCGCTGTTGGCGGGGATGGATACGTGTACTTCTCGTGTGACCTGCCCCTGAGCGATGCCATGCGCGAGCGGCTGACACAGGAGAAGGCAGTTGCGCAGGCGCGTGCAGCCCAACGGCAAGTGCATTGTCCCGAGTGGCTGGAAGCGCGCGTCGCACCGCAAGGTGCCAAGGGCGGCTACGCCTTCCTCATCGAGACCGAGGACTTCTCGGTGAAGCTGCTGGGCGAGCATATCCAGAATCGGCCCAGCGTCTTCATCGAGATGCGCTCCCATGCGCTGCATACCCATCCTGAGGGCGCAGCAGGCGCGTGTGAGGCAGCGCTTGCCTGGGTCAGTCGCATCTGTACGCCGACCAGATCGTCGCTGCGAAGGATGCCATCTCCTTTCAGCGCCGCCAAGATCTCGCGGGCGGACATCCATATCGACTGGCAGGGCGGCTATGCGCCGAGCGCTCGAGCAATCTCTCGGAGGAGCTGCGCTGCTTCATCCGTCCAGGACGGGTGAAGGGCGCGCTCTACTTCCAAGGTGGAGCTGCGACGGGCATCCAGTTTGGTCGCAGTCAGGTGGTGGCGCGGCTCTACAACAAGACGCTGGAGACCAAGGAGAAGGGCAACGAGGCCTATGCCGAGCTCCTCACCGCTCGCTGTGGCGAGGCATTCGATCCCGAGCAGGATGTCTGGCGGTTGGAGTTCGAGCTCAAACGCGAAGGGGCCAAGGGCTTTCGGCTCTATGCGCCTCCTGAGGAAGAGGATCCCGATGAGGAGGTGGAGGCGGAGATGAGCGCCGAGGAGTTGCAGCATATCGGCACCCTGCCGCGCTTCTTTGCCCGCATGGAGGAGCTCTTCCTCCATCTCACCCGCCACTGGCTGCGCCTGGTGGAGGAGAGTGAGGACGCCAACCGCTCCCGTTGGCCGATGCATCCCACCTGGCAGCAGCTGCGCGAGGCGTTCGGAGCGCTCGCTGGCGTGCCTCCACTTGACGATGAGAAGCGCACACTCGTCCGTGGCGCACGCTATCGGGGCAGCATGCGCCTGCTGAGACGGATGGAGGCGGGGGTGATTCGCTCGCTGGAGGTCGAAGACGCCTCGCCGACCAGTACGGCGCTCATGACGCTGCAGCGCTGGATGGAACGGATCGCCGAGAAGGAGGTCGAGCGCATCACCGCCAAGTGTCGACGCTATCAGGAGCAGGGCAAGCCGATCCCTGCATGGGTACGAGCGCGGGATGGATGAACGGTTCCGACGTGTCGAGCAGGTCGAGCAACGCGTCCAGATGCTGCTTGGGGTCTTCGCCTCGCATGGGGTGTTGCCACTAGAGTTCAAACCGGCGTACTCGGTGGGCGATCTGCTGCTCCAGCACCTGGACGCGCTTGAGCAGGAGGCAGAGGAGAAGGGCGGTGTCCAGCAGGTGCTCGCGGACCACTTCGCCAAGGTCTACAAGGTCAGCCTGCCACTCGGGCCGGTGGCATAGAGCGCCAACAAGAGATGCACGTGTCGACGCGGTTGAACAGCGTCACCGGCCACCGCGGCCAGTGTCAGCCTGTGAAGGGCTCTTTCGCTCCTACTCTCGTGGTGAGGCTGGAAGCGCCTGCTTCACTTCGTTGCCACGATAGACGAAGGCCGCGGTCACCAGCGCCAACGGTGGAGCCACGGATGGGAGGCCCTCGCAAGACAGGGAGAGTCAGACTCAGCACACCAGGCCCCAGAAGAAGATTCGTCGTCCCTATGGCGATCACTCCGGTGAGGAAGAGAAAACTAACAAACCAGCCCCAGCGCTGACGCTGCCTCGCAGCACGGCAGGCGGTGATCCCTAGGATCACGGCGCTAAGACTGGTACCGGCGACGGCCGCAACGAGGAACATACCCACATGAGGGTACATGGGAGGCTGTGGCGCCATGTCGCATCGCCAGAACATGGGTACCGCGATCAAGCCACCCACGAACGTCAACGTCAGCCACCCCAGCCAGCCAAGTGTTGAATTCATGGCGGGTTCCTCGTTGAGTCAGGCGCCGGATCGATGCGGGGACGCCACCCCCAGGGTCGCACACCTATTCTGCGGGACTCCTGCTGCAGCCCTTTACACATTGGAGCGCCAAGCCAAGGACAAGTGCGACGTACAACGGGCGCTGGCTCAACCTGGCGCTTAATGAAGAGGTAGTCTCGAATCAGCTCTGGCGTTCACTCACAGCGCACTGGACACGTGGATGTAGCAGTGAGAGCCAAGCAGGGAAAATCTTGCTCGGCTCACTCGTCTCTGGTATCCTGATGCACATCACCCAATCTTTCTGTTGCGAGGGACTCATGCGCCATTCAGCTTGCGGCATTTGACCCTCGTTGGACTCCTCATGGCGCTTTGCCTCTGACGAGCGCCTGTGACGCTTTTCCGTGGCCACCAGCGGTCTCCTCGCCGTCCCTATTGCCTACTTCCACAGGCGATCGTGTGAGGCTGTTTCGGCTCTCGCCCGGCGTACCATACCCAACCGCCTCATCGTAGGACCTGATGGATCTCTGGTTGACGGCCTACGATTGGGCGACAGGGAAGGGCGACGGTCGGCCCGACGGTCCATGACGCCATTGTGCGTATGACACCGGCTGGCGTCTTTACAGTGTTTTCACTTCCCCGCAGGGGTCTAGCTCCCTATGGTATCGCGGCTGGTCCCGACGGGAACCTCTGGTTTAGCGAGTTTTATGTGGCGCCATGGGGCCGGTCACTTGCAGAAGGAGACTTCACCGATCCTTGTCCCCCCGCCTAGTCGCGACCCGATGCCCAGCCACAACTCAGCCCCATTCCATAGTGCAGGGTCCTGACGGAAATCTGTGGTTCCCCGAGTTGGGTGGGAACAAGGTCGCGCGTCTCACCCCGTCAGGGGCGGTGACAGAATATCCCATCCCCCACATCCTGAGAACCCGTACGGCAGCTATCCCTAAAGCATCGCAGTTGGCGCGGACGGCGCGCTGTGGTTCACTGAAGGGGCCAGCGGGCGGATTGGGCGCATCACCCTGGATGGGCGTATCATAGAGTTTAAATTGCCGGGGTCAACCACGTTCCTGCGACATTGTTGCTGGCCCGATGGGGCGCTCTGGTTCCTGGAACCCACGCAAAATTTGCTTGGCCGTATCACCGTTGATGGGGATATCGCTGAGTTCTCATTCCCCTTGCTGCGCGCTCCACACGGGCATCCCGTCCACCTCGTCCGACGGCCCCTGCGAGGTTGTGGACTTTACCGGCGGGCCGGATGGGGCGCTGTGGTTTAGTGAGCCCTGGCGTAATGGGCTTGGGCGGATCGATGAGCAGGGCCGCATCACCGAGTATACGTTGGCGCAATTATCCGCAACTGGAGATGGCCCTGAAGCGCTCACTCTCGGTCCCGATGGCGCGCTGTGGTTCACCTACTGCGCCTACACTTCCTGCGCGGGGGTGGGTCGCTTCAGCTGATGAAGCGTCTGCAGCCTTAGCGATAGTTGAGGATCTTGAAGCTCACCACTTGGAGCCATTTTACAGTGGTGGAACAAACCGCTGTATGAGGCATGCACACGGCAAGCGGCAACACGGCACAGCGTCCGTGTGATACCGTGTAGGCGTAATACCGTTGCAGCACGCCGACGCTCAAAGTTCCGCAGGGAAGCGCTTGGCGGTTGCCCAAACTACAACGGTATGGTGCAACGCCAGATAACTCTACTGCTCGACCTGGGCGATGATCTACCAGTTCCACGACAGAATATGCGGCGCTGGCGGCTTAGGCGCGGTACGACAGGCTCGGCTGGACTTGCTCCGCAGCGGCAAACCGCCCACTCTTATGTCACTCGCCGAGATTGGCCTGGTCTCACCCGTCAAGGGCGCGTTCGATCCTTGCGGAGCCCTTGTCTTCATGCGGAACTGACACGCTTGACGCGGAATCTGCGATCTGCTAGGCTACTCGCTACCGAGACGCGCCGCTTCGGCGATGATTGCTGGGTGGTGGCGCAAGTCGCCGTCTACCAGGCAGAAGTGGGGAAGACATGGGCGACTCTTTGGAACTCGCTGGACATGGGTGGTGATCGGCGCACTCCTCCTGCTCGCGGGTGGCTACATCTATTTCAGCGCGATTGCGCCCACCTACACCCAACGTGACGGCGCGATCGCCGCCTATGCCGAATATACACGCGCCAATGTATAAGACCGCAACGAGCTGACGTCTCCAGTGTGACGACCGGTATTTGTTCTACAAGGACAACTTATGCCCCCGTTGCCGGATAAGTTCTTCAGGGACGGTAAGGTCACCATTTGGTACGTGGACTCATCCACTGACAAGGACACCATCTACGCCATCACGCTCTTCGACGACAACGACGAGAATCCCCAGAAGCACACGACCGACTACTATGATCACCCTGAGAAGTTAGAGCGCGACAACCAACTTCTTGGCGTCGCCATCGCTGGGGCCGGCATGCTGGCCCTGCTGATCGGCCTGCTCTGCGCTCTTGCCCTGGGGACACCAGCCTATCCGCCGGCGCCAAGCCGTCCAGCAATATCCTGGCGCGCCTGGCGGTCCACTACCCGGCCTGTAGCGTAAGCGCGCTCGTCCACGCCCGGACTGCCGCACCGCGGTTCACGCTTCGCCCCAGCGGCGACTTCACCCCAGTTCTGGCAAGATTCTCTGCGATGCTGAAGCGCACTATGATGGCGTCTGGCTCCTATGGCGGAGGACGGTAACGACTGGAGACGAAGTGATTGTTGCCTTCAATCATATTGTGCTGCTCAATCTATTGAGAATTTGAGGAGATCGGGGCTTTAGTTTACAGGGAGAAATGGGACCTGTGACCGAAGAGGTAGCCGCTTCTTGCAAGTCAGCCATTTAGTGCGCCTAACAAAAGCTATGCTACACTGCGCGCATGAATACACCGGTGGTGAGCCTGCGCGAAGCTGCCAGACGACTACAACCCAGGCGAATGAGGATTTGCAGACGGCCGTGGAAATGCGCGTCGGAGCTGTCATGACGCGCTGGGTGCTGACATTGTTCCCTGAGCCCCGGGTATCTCGACAACCACGGGCGTCCCGTCTATACGGTTTCCCTGAGCCGGGCGGACATCGAGATGAGTGAAGGCGATACGCCTGAAGGCGATCCGCCGCCCGAAGAACTATGGGGCTACGCGGCACTGGAAGACGTGGATGTTGTCGTCGTCCGAGTATTCGGTGTCGATCCGGATGCGCGCATTTGGACGAACGCTCAAGGTCCTCAGAGGAGTAGGCAAGCCAGCAAACGGCCCGAGCGCAAGTTGGTTGTGTTAGGCGCACTTAGCGTCTTTTGGGCACCACATTCCTCATGAGGAAGCAGGAATGCGCTATAAAATACTAGTGCCTGGTTAGACTTCAGTGATTGATGTATCTCGCTGCCTAAGAGGGAGACAGAGCTTTGACTACTGTCTCAACATCTGCCCGGCTGATCGAGCTTTTTCCGGCTGTCCCGCGGATCATCTACAAAACGAATAGCTCCGTTGCTCTCGAGCTCAGACATACGCTTCTCGACAATGAAACGGCCTGCGCCCGTTCTCTGCATAACCTCGACCACAGCTGCGGTCTTCAAAAGATACTCAACGCTCATTTCCGCCCGCCTTCTGTCCCCCATCAGGATGCTACCTTACTTTTGCTGACGATCCAGCTAGACTTCTAGCTTCAGCCCGTTCGATCTTGCTCACATTGTACTATATCAGCGCGGTTTGCGCCATAAATGTTCTGAACATTTCTGATCACTTCCGTTATCATCATTGACAAACAGAACATGGATGTGCTACGATGAGAAGAGGGAGGGGTTAATGAAGGTTCAAGCGGCAATCACGGGATTCTTGATGGACTGGCAGCTGCGCAATCGATCACCCAACACGCTGCGCACCTATCGTTCCCAGCTCCGGGTGGTCGGGCGCTGGCTCGAGGAACAGGGGATAAGGACGTGGAGGAGGTGACCGTCGCCCACCTGCGGGAGTTCCTCGTTCACACCCAGCAGCGTCCAGCAAGCTCGGACAATCCTCGCCGCCAGGTGAGCTTCGGATGGCCATACGCCCAGCACAGCGACGCATGCAGGGGTATGTCAAAGCGATCAAGCTCCTGTTCGGCTGGCTGGCGGATGAGGAGGTCATCGCGAAGAGCCCGGCGGCGCGGTTGCAAAAGCCCATCGGCGACGAAGCGCCTCAGGGTGAGCTTCACCGACGCACATCTGAAGCGCTGTTTGGGGCCTGCGACCTGGAAACGCCGCTGGGCTTTCGAGACTACACGCTCATGCTGGTGCTGTTGGACACTGGCATCCGTGTCGAGGAGCTCTGCCGGCTCACCCTCGATGATGTGCACGACGACTATCTCAAGATCCATCGGCAAGGGCCGCAAGGAGCGGGAAGTTGGCTTTACTCCCACGACCGCCAAGTTCCTCTGGAAATATCATCAACCTCCATCGCGCGGCAGAAAGTGAGGCAGTGCGAGCGCTCTTCACCAATATCCGCTGGACGGCAGATGTCGACCGTCGGGCGATCGAGAAATCTTTGCACAAGATCGCCGAGGCTGCAGGATCGGGCGAGGAAGTGGCCGTGACGCCGCACAAATTGCGGCATACCTTCGCGCGGACCTGGCTGGAGCGTGGCGGGGATGCTCTACAGCCTCTCGCGGCTCATGGGCCACAGCAGCGTCAAGATCACCGAGATCTACCTGGAGGACTTCAAGAGCCGCCAGGCGCGCACACAGCACACGCAGCTCTCACCGGTCGGCAGGATGCGGGTCCGCCAGCGAGGCCATCGGACGAACCTACCAGGTGGCCAAGTAGCGGCGGAGAGAAGCCGCGACGACGACAACGACTAGATGACGGATACCAGCGAGTAACAGCCGTCAATCCCGTCAAATGGGGTGATGTGGGCTGTTACCTGACCAAATTTCGGTCTTGCGGATGAAGAAAGGAGGGAGGGTGACAAGCTGAGCAACGAAAAACCCAGGTGCGAAGCGGACTCGCAGCCTGGGTGAGGATTGGGGTTGGCTCCTCGGACAGGATTCGAACCTGTAACCTTGCGGTTAACAGCCGCCTGCTCTACCGTTGAGCTACCGAGGAATGGTGGTCGGCGCGCCGGACGCACGCCCAGCAGTACCGACCCAGTATACACGCCGTCGCTTTCAGCCGTCAAGCGAGCCGTACGGCCAGCGCGCTGACGCCAGCGGCGGAAGTAGCGCATCACCGTATCCCGCCGCTGACTCGAACTACCTCATGAACGTGTCCCGGCAAGCTGCTTTTGTGAGGCTGGAGACACAGCCTTCTGGCTGCCGCGACGGAACATAGTGCGCCACTCGCCCGTCTCCCAGACCGTCAGGATCATGCTCGCGTTGAAGATCGAGGAGTAGGTTCCGGACAGGATACCGATCAGCAGCGCGAGGGTGAACTCGCGGATAGACGCGCCGCCGAAGAGCACGAGCGCCGTCAACGTCAGCAGCACCGTGAACGAGGTGTTGATCGAACGCGCCATTGTCTGGATCAGGCTCGCGTCCACGATCGTCTCGAAGGTCTCCGACGTGCGTCGCGAGAGGTTCTCGCGGATACGGTCGAAGACCACGATGGTGTCGTGTACCGAGAAGCCCACCACCGTCAGCACCGCTGTCAGGAAGAGGCTATCCACCTTGAAGTCGAAGAAGTGACCGAGAATGGCCCAGATGCCCAGCACCACCAGCACGTCATGCAGCAGCGCGATGATCGCGCTCGCGCCGAAGCGGAAGGAGCGCCGCCACGTGCCGACATGGCGAAAGGCGTAGGCGATGAAGAACATGATCGCTACGGACGCCGCCAGCACGGCCAGGATCGCGTTGCGGGTCGTCTCCGCGCCGATCGCGGCGCTCGCGGTGCTCTTGTTCTGCACGAAGAGCGGGCCATTCTGCGCGAAGAGGATGTAGACGGCCTGGTTGACCTGCGGCACGTCGAGGTTGTTCTTCGTCTCGACCCGGTAAGTGTTGTTGTTCTCGCCAAGCAGCACCGACGTGACGCTCACCGGGAAGGTCTGCGTCGTTGCGGTAGCGGTCGCGCTGGGGGTAGCGGTCGCCGTAGTCGTCGCATTCGCCGTGGCGCCTGGCGTCGGCGTCGCAGATGTATCAATGACCGGCGCCTCGGTCGGCGGCAGGTCTTTCAGTTGCGCCTGGACGGCGTCAGCGGTGATGGTCTTGTCCGAGTGGACGACCATCATCGCGACCTCTTTGCCATCTGGCTTGCGGACGTCAGGATAGACTTTGTCGACCGACACTGTGCCGAGATTCGCCTTGGGGTCGTTCAGCCTGTCCGTGACAGTCTTGATGGTGTTCGGGCCGATTGGGCGGTCGAAGGTGATATAGACGTACTCGATCTTCTGCTGGTTCGACGAGAGATCGGACGCGACGAAGACATGCACATCCTCGCCGCCAACCTGGCGGAACGCTGTGGCGATGTTATCTGGGCTGATCTTGCTCGCAGGCGCCTGGAAGCGCATCTCCACGACGGCGCCGCCGGTGAAATCGATACCCAGGTTGAGGCCCCAGAAGATCAGCGCGAGCAGTCCTGGCAGAATGACAGCCAGCGAGATGCCGAAGAACCACCACTTATACCGTGTGAGGTGAAACACGTCCTATTCCTCCGTCTCGCCAGCCGTGGCCACGGCGCTCGTATCTTCGCTTGCGCCGTCATCTGTCAGCGCGTCGCCATTTGGACTCTCACTCGCCGACCCGTTCGCGCCGTTCGTTCCGCGACTAGCGCTCGCCAGCGCAGGAGCCTTTGCGGATGTGCGCGTCACTGGCCGGTTATAGCGTGGCACATTGAGCGCGCCCTGCGGCAGGCCAAAGAGCGCCGGGTGTGTGGCGACGCCAGTGGGCACCAACAGGTTGAGCAGGGTACGCGTCACGAAGATCGCGGTGAAGAGGCTGATCAGCACGCCAATGAAGAGGTTGATCGCAAAGCCAACAATGATCGTCGCGCCGAAGTTGTTGCCAAAGATGTAGAGGATGGCGCAGGTGATCATCGTCGAGAAGTTCGAGTCGCGGATCGAGGGCCACGCGCGCTTGAAGCCGAGGTCCACCGCCGACGCGAGCGTGCGCCCGCCTCGTAACTCCTCTTTCATACGCTCGAATATCAGGATATTGGCGTCCACTGCCATGCCGATGGTCAGCACGACCGCCGCGATGCCTGGCAGCGAGAGCGTGACGCCGAGGAGCTTGAGCGTCGCGAAGAGAAAGAGCGCGTAGAGGAGCAGCGCGATATCCGCGAGCAAGCCCGGCAGCCGGTAGACGATCAGCATGAAGAGGATGACCAGCCCCAGGCCAATCGCGGCGGCGCGGATGCTCTCCTGGATGGCCTCTGCGCCGAGCGTTGGCGCGAGCTGTTGTTCGGTGGCGATGGACAGTGGTAGAGGCAACGCGCCATACTTGAGCAAGGTCGCGAGGTCGTTCGCCTGCGCCACCGTCATGGCGCCGCTGATCTGCCCAGGTCCGGTGATCTGACTCTGGATGGTAGCTGACTCGATCACCTTGTTGTCCAGGGTGATGGTCAGGAAATTGCCGATATTGGCGGCGGTATAGTCAGCGAAGCCTTTCTGGGCGTCGCCCTTGAACTGGAAGGTGACGACGGGCTGCTGTGTGTTCGGATCCAGCCCGGCGCTGACTGAATTGGTGTCGAGTTGGCTGCCCTTGAACTGGATCTTGTATTGGCCCGACGTACAGGTATCGGTACAGGTCAGCCCGGTGACGTCGGTCCCCACCGGCAGGCTCTGCGACCCAGTATCGATGATGAGCATCTGGCCGGTCTTGCCGAGCAGTTGCCGCGCCTGTGTGTCGTCAGTTAGGCCGGGCAACTGGACCACCAGCCGGTTGCCGCCTTCTTGCGTCACGATGGCGTCGGTTAGCGCGAGGCCGCCGTTGATGCGGTTCTCGATGCTCTTCTGAACGCTGGGCATCGCCCCTGCGATGTCGCATTTTGGCTGATCTGGCGGACAACTGGCCTCCAGCACGAACTGGATGCCGCCCTTGATGTCGAGGCCGAACTTCCAGTCCAGGTTGTTGTTGTATCCGCCGACATGGATGCCCTTGTTGGTAGGCCAGAGAATATATCCGGCGGCGGTGGCCAGCAGGAGAATCAGCAGCAGGTTGAAGAAGGTACGGCCTAATCCGCGATTGCGCATCCGTCGTTTCTCCCTCGCGCCAGTCCGGAGCCGTATGACTCGGAGCGTGTAGCGATGACTGAGTCAGCTTCTTTTCGGGGTCTGAACCAAAGTAGTATAGAGCAGCGCCGTAGGGGTGTCAACAAACCTACAGCGCCTCGCGCCGCTTGCACAGGGAGTTGGCGGTTGTTTTTCTCACGAAGGACGCGTCGTTCGTTCACCCTGCGCACTACATAAACGATTTGACGCGATGTTTGGTTGAACGCGAGCAGGACTTCCGGGACAATTGGCGCCTGACCACATACCCTCGTTGCCAGACGCCGTATGATAGAGGACAATAGCAGGGAGGGGACGAGTTACCCTTCACCGCTCCAGGCGCCGTCAT
This sequence comes from uncultured bacterium, assembly GCA_963733745.1. Lineage (GTDB taxonomy): Bacteria > Chloroflexota > Ktedonobacteria > Ktedonobacterales > JADMIN01 > DASWAC01. The sequence goes on along the minus strand of CAVTFE010000069.1, from coordinate 6,046 downwards.
ATTCTTCACTGGCGTTATTCTTCCCGGCGGCGCGCTCCCTGTGGAGTGATACATGCTCCACATAGAGAGGACCTGCCTCATGCGGCCACTGTCATCACGAGCGCCGCTCGTGACCGGGATCATCTTTCTCGCGCTGCTCATGCCGGTCCTGCAGGCGTGCGACAGCGTCCCCGGCCCAATCTCGATCAAGATCGCCGACCCCAGCCCGCGCGCCGACAACGCGCAGACCTTCAACTACCCTGGCTATCAGTCCATCGGCGGGCGCGTGATCAGCTTAGCCGCCACCAGCGACGGCGCCCACGTCTACGCCGGAACGCTGCGCGGTGGACTGTGGCGTTCGGACGACGGCGGCGCGAACTGGCAGCAGATCACGGGAGCCCAGCCTGGCGACAACACACGTGGCTGCGTGGACGCCGATCCGCGCTGTAGCCTGCCGGGGACGACCGTGAGCGACGTGCTGGTCGCGCCGGATAACCCGAATATCGTGATCGCGGCGATGGCGCAGGATGGCGCGGGGCAGGCGCTCGACGGCATCTACCGTTCTGACAACGGCGGCAAGACCTGGGCGCGCGTCTTCCAGTTTACCTGTGAGGGCAACGCGCAGCCGGTCACGCAGCTCCAGTTCGCGCCCGACGACAACAAGCGGCTCTATGCGGCGGGCGTCTGCGGTGTGGCGACCAGCCCGGCGCACAACGGCGATGCCGTCGGCGCGACCTGGACGCTGACCACGATGCCGTCGAACGCGCATGTCTATCACGTCGCCGCTGGCCCGGCGCAGAGTTCTGGGCGCATCGTCTACGCCTGTGGCGGCGCACATGTGTTCGTCTCATTCGACAATGGAAAGACGTTTGCCGGTGATGCGAGCGCGTCGGACGCGCTGCCCGGCGACGCCTGCCCCTTCCCCTCCTACACCGGCGCACGCAGCGGCTCATCCGCCGGGCTGACAGTGGCGCCAGGTCATCCCGAGCAGGTCTATCTAAACACGCTCACCGGCGGCGATGGTCCCACCTACTTCGCGGATGGGCGGCAGAACGGCGCGGCGTGCGATCCGGCGACCGCTCCCTGCGGCGGAACCCTCTGGCTCGGCGATTATAGCGGCGCGACCTCCAGCGCCCTCAAGAGCGAGTGGAAGCGGCTGCCCTCTCCGCCCACCTATGTTGACATCGTCAAGAGCGAGCGTGGCGGCGCGGTCGGCGTGCGAACCGTCGCGACCGGCTCGGACGGCTATCTCGTCCTCTTCGACGACGGCGTGACGCTTAACGTCGCCGCTGGTGTCCCTTCCGCCGACGGCTGGCATCGGCTGGATGGCCCAGATGCCTCCTCTATTGCGCGTTCCGGCGCGTCGCTCACAGCAGAGACGGCGCTGCCGACGCAGCCGCTGCATATCGACCCACTGGCGGCGCTCGCCTCGGCCAACTTCGCCTTGACACTGACGCCTGGAACCGGAGACCAGCCGGCGTACACCCACAACACCGAACTGGCCGCGTGCAAGGGTGGGACGCTCTGGCTCGCCTCGGCGGGCGGCGTCGCTCGCACGTCGGACTGTGGCAAGACGTGGCAGCAGAGCTTCAACCTGGAGTCGCTCTCGGCGATCATGCTCGCCGGGCTACCACGACCCAAGAGCACACATCCCTATAAGCTCCCGGCGGTCTACTTCGGTAGCGTCGACAACCACGACTGGTACTCGACGGATGGCGGCCTGCACTGGCACGGCGGCGATGACCTCTGCCTGGATTGCGCTGGCTACTGGTCCGATCCCGCGCGCGGCGATCTGGTCGTCCATCCGGTACCGAATGAGGGTCTGAGCGTCTACGTCGGCCTCAATGGCGACGCGCCGGACCTCTACGACGCGCGCCAGTTGACCAATGCGGGCTTCCCCGCGACGCTCGGTGTCCTGGTTGATGGCCGCTCGACCCAGGGCGGGGCGACCGCCTATCTGCAAGCGGTGACGGACTGGCAGGCGGGGACGCGTCCAATCATCCTCACCGTGCCGAAGCAGGGCACGCCTCCGCCGGTGGATCTGGCGATGGTCGCGCCGGTCGAAGCGCCCGCCGCCGAGCCTGATCCGGGACCTCGGCAGACCTCGCGGTCTGGCGCAAGCAGACCCTCGTCGCAGGAACCGACGGCTGGACGCGGGATGGCGCTGTCCTGCCAGTGGGCGCGACGATCCTGCAGGCGGCGGGTGGGCACAACAATCCCACCTACTACGTCGGCGACCGCGTGACGCGCGCCAATGGTTCGCTCTTCGACATCGCGGAGCAGGGCAAGCATCTCTACCGCAGCCACCGCGCGTCGGATGGGAAGCTGGACGGCTGGGACTGCATTATCCCTGGCCCGGCGCATTCGGGGGCGCATGACGGCCAGTGCGCGACCTCGGCCACATCCGGCGCGAGCCAGGCGTGGACGTTCGTTAGCGATCCCTACGACGCGAACATTGTCTATGCGCTCGACTCCGATGGCGTCAAACTCACCACCGACGGCGGCGCGACCTGGCGGCGCGTTGGCACGCTGAGCGACTGGCTCTTCGAGGGCGGGCGGACCGGCGCGGAATGCGTGATCGCCTGCGATGATCCCGCGCTAGCTGTGCGGGCGCTCACCAGCATGGAGTTCGTGCCAGATGAGCCGCAGATGCGCTTCGCCACTGGCGAGGCGGGCGTCTTCTTCACCAACGAAGGGGCGACCGCGAACGGCAAAGACGAGTCGTGGCATCGCCTGCTGGATACCAACGCGCTGAGCTGCCTGCCGAACAGCACGTACTTCGACAAGACCAACACCGCTGGTCGCGCGCTCTACGTCGCCTGCGCCGGACGCAGCCTGATCAGCTTCGTCGGCCTCCCGACTCAGGGACAGCCGTTGAACTACACGCTGGACGGTGGTGGCCAGTATCCCTATCCGCCGATCCTGACACAGCCCAATGGCACGCCGACCGCGACGGCTGGCGCGGGTAAGACGCCTGTTCCCACCGTGCCCGTCACGCCGACGCCGGGATATTCGGTAGACTTCCGCGTCGTGCCGGCGACGGACTATACGCAGTCCTGTGCCTCTGGTCTGAAGCAGATGACCTTCAAGCTGGACAACACGCGCAGTGCGGGCGCAGTGGACTGGCAGGTCACGATTCGCGACGCCGATCCCTCCGGCCAGCCATGGGCCAGCGCCAATCCGGCGTCAGGAAACGATCAAAGGCGGCGAGATCGCCGTGTTGACGCTGACACCTGGTTCAAGTGTCTGTTCGAGCATGTCGCGCAGGGCGTGCAGTCGAAGACCTATACGGCGGTGCTGACCTACACCGGCGGCAAGCAGATGATCCTGAGCGACACAGTGAGTCTGAAATAGCGCAGTGGCTGTTTCGCCGAATCAGCCTGCGCGACGAATAGCCTTTACGTTCGATGAGAAACTTCTCATCGCTGGCTCATTTTGCTCCCATCTTTGGCTCCTATAGTCTGCGCATGACAACGCGACGAGCGCGATAGGAGATCCAGGATGGCGCACAATGAACCATATGATGACGATCTGCCAGTGGGACGGCTGCTGAATAGGCGCGAGGCGCTGCTGGCGCTGGCGGGCGCTGGCGCGGCGGTGGCGATTGCGGCCTGCGCGCCTGGCTCCTCTTCCACGCCACTAGGCAAGCCACAGCGACCACTGGCGCTTCGACCGCTACGAGCGGCATGGCAATATGCCTGCCTGCGTGGCGCGCCCAGCGCTGACCGAGGGGCCGTACTTCGTGGATGAGAAGCTGAATCGCTCCGACATTCGCTCCGATCCCTCGGATGGCTCGGTCCGGCAGGGCGCGCTGCTCGCGTTGACGTTTCGCGTCTCGCAACTTACCAACGCCTGCGCGCCGCTCGGCGGAGCCAGCGTGGATGTGTGGCACTGCGACGCGGCGGGCATCTACTCCGATGTCAACGATCCCAGGTTTCAGCACCATCGGCAAGAAGTTCCTGCGCGGCTATCAGGTGACGGATAGCTCCGGCGTCACCAAATTCACGACGATCTATCCCGGCTGGTACCAGGGCCGGGCCGTGCATATCCATTTCAAGATTCGCAGCCACACCGGCTCCGGCTCAGCCTACGAGTTCACGTCGCAGCTCTTCTTCGACGACAACATCACCGATCAGGTCTATACGCAAACGCCCTATAACGCGAAAGGACAGCGCACGCTCAGGAACGATGGCGACAGCATCTACCGCCAGGGCGGTAGCCAGCTCCTTCTGGCTCCGACGAAGACCGCCGAGGGCTACAGCGCCACCTTCGACATCGGCCTGCAGATGTCGTAAAGCAACTCATGTAACTCCGGCAGATACTCTCAGCAACAGAAATTGTCTCACTTCTGTCTTGCGATAGATACAGTGAGGACAGGGGCGAAAGGAAATTAGATCTCATGAAACAGTTGCTCGACCGGCCACAGGGCAAGATTGGCCTAGGTATAGCTGTGGTAGCGCTGCTCGCCATCATCCGCCGGGGCGTTCTATGTCTTCGGCGGCAATGGCGCGCGCACGTCTACTACTGGAGCGGTGACGGCGCCAACGTTGGTTCCGACGGGAAGTGGCACGATCTTCACCATTGACTCTTCTGGCTCTGAGGCCAGCTTCACCATCGATGAGGTCCTCTTTGGCCAGCAGAACACCGTCGTCGGCACGACTAGCCAGGTCGCCGGGCAGATTCAGGTGGATAAGGACGACCCCTCGAAGAGTCAGGTCGGACAGATTAAGGTGGACCTGACGGGTCTCACGACCGATAGCCCATTGCGTAATCGCACGATACAGGGGCGTATCCTGGAGACGGGCGATGCTAGCAACCAGTTCGCCATCTTCACGCCGAAGTCCATCAGCGGGCTGCCTGAGAGTGTCACGGTGGGCCAGCCGTTCTCGTTCAAGATCACCGGCGACCTCACCATCCATGGCGTGACGCGCTCGGCCACCTTCGATACGACGGCGACGCTAGAGAGCGACACCAAGCTCAGCGGCCAGGCGCAGACGACGATCAAGTACAAGGACTTCGACATCAACATCCCCGATGTGCCGTCGGTGAGCGGCGTCTCGGACACCGTCAAGCTCGCGCTGAACTTCACCGCGCACTCGTGATCACGCATATACGACTTAAGAGCATGTCTGGCTGGAATAAGGTAGAATTGCGCTGGAGCGATGGCGAGGCGGCGATAAAGTGAACTGTAGCCGTTCACGCCGCGCTCGTAGGGAGTGCGTATGGCCCGGAAGTCCAGCCAGTCTCCGGCTCACGAGGCGCCTTCAGGCTCACCGGCGAGCGTGTGGGATAGGCATCGTCTTCTCACCCTGATGGCGACGATCGCGCTGCTGTTCGCGCTCGCTACCAGCCTGACGTCCTGTGATACCACCTCGACCGTCCACTTTCCTACCCTGACACCGACGCCAATACCTGTCATCACGGAGTTCGCTCTTCCCACACCACTGAGCCAGCCACTGGGGAATCACGGTGGGGCCGGATGGCGCGCTCTGGTTTACCGAGGGTATTGGTCACAGGATTGGGCGCATTTCGACCAATGGTGCCATCGCCGAATTCCCTCTTCCAGAGACGAGGTGTTCCTTGGCGGCATTACCGCCGGACCCGATGGCGCGCTGTGGTTCACCGAGGGGTCAGACACGAACAGTGGCTGTGAGCGCATGACGGTGGATGGCGCCATCTCACAGTTTCCGCTTCCAAAGCCCGACAGCGGGCCATTTGACATCACGGTTGGGCCAGACGGCAATCTCTGGTTCACCGAATCACGTGGCAACCGGATCGGGCGCATCACTCCCGCTGGCGCGATCACCGAGTTTCGCTTACCCGCGCCTCCTCGCGGAGCATATTCTATCGTCGCCAGTCCCGACGACGCCCTCTGGTTCACCGAGGACGCGGCGATTGGCCGCCTGAGCATGACTGGCGCATAGACCGAGTTTCCCGTCTCACCCGCCGACAGTTACACGGACAGCATCACCAGGGGACCAGATAGCGCTCTCTGGTTTACCGAGCAGGGAACGAATCAGGTCTCGCGCATTACCACAAGCGGCGCGATCACCGGCTTTTACATTCC